>CANCAY010000001.1 GCA_947374225.1 Chitinophagaceae bacterium
TATAAAAGTCTTGTTTTCTTTTAAATTGAGGTTATAAGTGGCAATCCAAGACTGACTCCCCTGAATAATTCTAAAATATACTCTATCACCCCCACTTTGTGGAATTTTTTGAACGGCATCCCAAGGTTTAGGGTTCAACGTGTTATATAAATTTTTAATCTGTTCTATTTTGTCTTCCATAGGGGTTAAATGACGTTTTAAGCGCTTTAAAAGTAATTAATAATGGCGGATAAATCAATAAACGCAAAAAAGTACTAAATTGATATCAAATACAATTATATGATTAAAAAACTAACTACTCATTTTAGTATCTTTTTATTGTCATTGTTAACAATTACTTCATTTGCACAAAAGCAAAATATTAAGGGAAGAATTACAGACAATAGAGGATCTGCTTTAGAAGGTGTTACCATTAAAGCAGTGAGTTCTAAAACAAATGCAATTTCTGAAAAGAATGGTACTTACTCCATAAATGCATCCATGAATGAAGTTTTAGAATTTAGCTTTGTTGGTTTTGATACCAAAAAACTAATCGCGAATGCTACAACTATAAACGTTACTTTAAATACGAGCACATCCGATTTACAGGATGTGATTTTAGTAGGTAGTCGTGGCGCAGGTCGTGCAAAAATTGAATCACCGGTTCCTGTTGATGTAATTAAATTAACTGAAGTGGGGATTAATACTGCTAAGATGGATTTAACCTCTACTTTAAATGCAGTAGCGCCTTCATTTAACTATAATAAACAATCAGGCGCAGACGGTGCCGATCACGTTGATATAGGAACACTTAGAGGTTTAGGCCCTGACCAAACTTTAGTGTTGGTTAATGGCAAACGTCGACACAGCACAGCTTTGGTTGGCTTGTTTGGAACAAGAGGTCGTGGTGGTTCTGGAGTTGACTTAAACGGATTTCCTGAATCTGCGGTCGATAGAATTGAAATTTTAAGAGACGGAGCCTCTGCTCAATATGGTTCTGACGCCATTGCAGGTGTTATGAACGTTGTATTAAAAAAGAGCACAAAAGAATGGAATATAGTAACTGGTATTGCTGGTTATGCAGATAAGAAATTTAATACTTTCCAATTTAGAGACAACCATGATTATTTAACAGCGCGTCCAATTGACGGAGTTACACAATCAATAAGTGTTAATAGAGGTTTTGATATTGGTAAGAAAGGTGGCTTTGTGAATTTTTCTTTTGATTTCTTAGACCAAGGAAAAACTTTCCGTCAAGCAGCTTCTTCTGATATCTCAAAAGCAGATGGATTACCAACGAATACTTGGAGACAAGGTTTTGGTGATGGTTCAATGCAGTCTTATGGTACTATGATGAACATGGAAATACCATTAAGTAATGGGTTTAAATTTTATGCATTTGGTGGTATGAATAGCAAAAAATCTGACGCATACGCTTATACGCGTAATTGGTCAGCTAAGCCAGCTCGTTTCCCGGTAACTAATAATGGAGACTTGATCTATGTAAGAGACATTATGTTTACTTCTGGTTCTGGCGACACTAGCTATAACCCGCATATTCAAGCAAATATCAAGGATATGTCTTTAGCTGCTGGCTTAACTAAAACAACTGAATCTGGTTGGGATTTTGATTTAAGCAATACCATGGGTTATAATGGTTTTCATTATTACGGTAATGGCACTTTCAACGCATCTAATATTGGCAACCCTACTCAAACACGTTTTAATGATGGTGGATTTGAGTTTATGCAAAATACAAGCAACTTAGATGCCACTAAGCAATTTGGTACCGTAAATAAAGGTGGTTTAAAAGTTTCTTTTGGTGCAGAGTTAAGATCTGAAAAATACAATATCTCTCAAGGTGAATATGCTTCATTTGCCGCCTTCCCTAACAGCAACGGTTTAGAGCAAGCACCAGGCGCACAAGGCTTTCCTGGATTCAGCCCTGACGACAGAGTTAGAGCTTCAAGAACTGTAGGCGGCGCTTATGCTGATTTCGAGTTTACACCTAGTGACTTATTATTAGTAACAGCTGCTGTAAGAGGCGAGAACTATTCTGACTTTGGTTCTGTAGCAACTTATAAAACTTCATTCAGATATAAGTTAACCGATAATTTTAATTTTAGAGGATCTATGAGTACCGGTTACCGTGCTCCTTCTTTACAACAAAAATATTTCAGTAATACTTTAACGTCATTCTCTCAAGGACAATTAGTGCAATCAAGAGTAGCCCGTAACGACGATGCTATTACTAAATTAGCTGGCATCCCTTCTTTAAAACAAGAGACTTCTATTAATAAAAGTTTAGGGTTTACTTGGAAACCATTCAAAGGTTTCTCTCTAACAGTAGACGGTTATTCTATCGAAATGAAAGACCGCGTAGTATTGTCTGGATTATTTAGTGCATCTGACGCTAGCTTACCAACAGCATTAACGTCTAAATTAAATAGCATGGGTGTTGCAACTGCTCAGTTCTTTGCAAATGCAGTAAACACAACTAATACAGGAGTGGACGTGGTTGCTGACTACCAATTAAAAATTAACAACAATAACAAATTAAAATTCTTATTCGTTGCTAATTTCCAAGGCATCACAATTGACGATATTCACGTACCTGCTGGATTGAATACCAATACATATAATGCGCAAACTTTCTTTACAGACAGAGAGCAATATTTCTTAAAAGCTTCTGCACCTGAATCTAAATATTCTTTCAGTTTGGACTATTCCAGCAAGAAATTTAGCTTAGGTACTAGAATTACTTACTTTGGTAATTTAGCCTTGACTGGGTTTGGTGTGAACGGAGACGGTATCAACCCAATGGTTCCAGCTGACGCAGACGAAACTGGCAACACATTAGTTCCAGAAATATTCAACTACAAAGGCAAGTTCACTACCGACGTCTACGCTAGTCTTAAGCTATGTAAAGCAGCTACTTTAATTTTAGGCGCTGACAATATCTTTAATGTACACCCTGATTTCGCAGTAAACCCACAAGCAAAATGGTGGGCTGGTGATAATGAAACAGGAGGTCCTTGGGATGGCGTTCAAATGGGCTATAATGGTTTAAGAATTTTCACCAAATTAGCTTTCAAATTCTAATTGATTCATTTATTTGAATAACTTTAAGTCCTCCCAATTGGGGGGACTTTTTTTTGTACCGCTTTGATTGACTCTAAATAAGCAATACATTTATATAAATCAGTAAACATGAAGCAGCTCCTTTTAATTGTAAGTTTTTTATTTAGTGTGGCGACCGCAATGTCGCAAAATGGCATTGTGGTTTTTCAAACTGATTTTGGCACCAAGGACGGCGCGGTGTCTGCCATGAAAGGAGTAGCGAGTAGTGTAGACGCTAATTTAAAACTCTACGATTTAACACATGATATACCTGCATATAATATTTGGGAAGCTGCATATCGTCTAGACCAGACAGTGGCTTACTGGCCTGCAGGAACGGTATTTGTTTCGGTGGTAGACCCTGGCGTGGGCACAGAAAGAAAGTCGGTAGTGGTAAAAACAAAAACTGGACATTTTATTGTAACACCGGATAATGGAACGCTTACTTTAATTGCGCTTTCTTTAGGTATCGATTCCGTTCGTGAAATTGACGAGGTGAAAAATAGAAGAAAAAATAGCGGCGCTTCCTATACTTTTCATGGACGTGATGTATATGCTTACACCGCAGCAAGACTAGCGTCACATACCATAAGCTATGAGCAGGTAGGTGCAATAAGCAATGAGCCCGTGCATAGTTTATCTTTCCAAAAAGCAAGCTTAACAGGAACTACCCTAAAAGGAAATATTTCAATTTTAGATATTCAATATGGAAATATCTGGACCAATATTGACCAAGCCTATTGGAAAAAATTTATGAATATCCCACATGCTAAAAATGAATTACAAGTGCGTATGTATCATTTACAAAAATTAGTGTACACAGGAACTATGCCTTTTGAAAATACTTTTGGCGCCGTAGGGGTAAACAAACCATTAGCCTATTTGAATAGTTTAATGAATGTTTCTTTTGCGCTGAATCAAGGAAGCTTTGCCGCTAAATATCATATTGAAGCAGGCAATGATTGGACAGTAGCTATTGATTGGAGTAAATAAATCAGATAAATTTTCTGTTCTTTTTATTGATTCATGAATTCCGCTAGCAAACTGTGAAAATGATGAGTGCCTTGCTCGCGCTGCGTTGCGTATCTTCCAAAATGATAAAAGCGAGAGCGTATCCCTTGTTGCACATACTGCACTACTTCTTCATCCTCTTGTTCTACGGTATCTAAGCCACTTCCCGCGCCTTGCTCTAATTTTGAAGCATCATATACAAAACTTAAGAAACTTACTTTAGTATTATTAGCATCGATAGGGGTGATTACATTTAAAGACAATCCCCAAGGATAAAAATTGAACATCATATTTGGGAATACCCAATAATAATAGGCTGCAATTCTTTTACCCGCATCTGGATGGTCTGCCGGAGTATCAAAACAATTTTCATCGTCCTTGGCAATACCTAATTGCAAATTGGAATATTTAAATACTTCTGTGGAATAGCCTTTAAAATCTAAAAATGCATTTAAACCTGGATGCACAAAAGGAATATGGAAGCCTTCTAAATAGTTCTCACAATACAATGCCCAATTGGCTTTTATATAATAATCATTGGACCTTGTTGCATCATATTTTAATTCATTAATAGGCAACCAACCAATACGCGTTTCCATCTCTCTAAAAAATAATTCAGGACCCAAGCCTTTTTGTAATTGCGTAAATAATAAGGGTCCCCATTGATATAAATTCAAATGATGTAAATGATTATTCTCTGGAATAAAATTTTCTACGTCTTTAAATTCTGGCATAGAAATAAATTTTCCATCCAAATGAAAAGCACGTCCATGGTATTTACAACGCAAATGTTTTTGTGCACTGCAGGGCTCATATACCATAAGGTTTCCACGGTGCGTACACACGTTGGACAAGCAATGTATATGGCCTTCTGCATCACGTGTCAACACCAAGGGCTCGTCAATATAGTTTTCTAAAAATTTAATAGGATGCGCGTCCCCTGCATTCGGAATCATACCAGTATGTCCAATATATTGCCAACTAGGCGCGAATATTTTTTCCTTCGACGCTTCTAAACAAGCAGGGTCTAAATAAAAACTAGTATCAATGGTTTTAGCTCTGGCAATATTAGGATCAATATAAAATTTTGACATATGCATGCAATTAGACCTCAATATACAAAATTACCCGGATCAAAATATAGCTAAAACGCTGATCTATAAGAGATTTGGCCCATAGAGCCTTACAAATGTTGAATAATTTAGTAATCATTTGTTATGCCCCCTAATTTTGCTACGTAGACCCATTTATCGTTAACTTTTTGATAAAGCAACGTACTTTGCGAATCACATATCGTATAAGAAAATACACAAATAGTATAATTTCTAAGAAAACAAGGTTTTGAAATTTTCCAATAGGTGCAGTATTTTTCTCTAAATTCTTGACTGCTTTCCAATTTCCTAACAGCATTATCACTTATAAATTTCGACTTTTCAATTCCATTTTCTTTTAAACAAAAGCGAGTAGTATCGTCATGGAATTGATTTGATAATTCATGAAACTCTTCTTCAGATAAAACATGAGGATGACTTTTCTTGATTGCTACAAATGAAACACCTGAAAACATGGACTTATTAGAAAGAAAATTTCTAATAAGCAAAGTATCTGTTCTTGGATAGTCAAACTGGCTATATCGAATTTGATTGATAAACTCATACATATGCTTTTCATATACTGTGTCAGTTTGGGCTTTTGATAATATTGGCAAAAGTGAAATACTAAATAGTAAAATTAGATAAATTATTTTCATACTATTTTTGTTAAAGTATACTATGAAATACATTAAAATAGTATCCATAGAAAAGTTTACAACCTATGGCCGCCCTATTTCAAATACACGCAACCATTTATCATTTATTTTTTGATAAAGAATTGTGCTTTGCTCATCACATATTTCATAAGAGAACGCACAAATTGTATAATTCCTTACAAAACATGGTTTAGAAAACTGCCAATAGGAGCAATATCTTTCTCTAAAATTACCCTTATCCAAAATCTCAATAGCGCTATCACTTATTAATTTAGCGTTTTTAATTCTATTTTCTTTTAAATTAAATCGGATACTGTCGTTATTAAATTGTACTATTAATTCATTGATTTCAGTATCCGATAAAAAATTAGGATGACTTTTTTTGAATGCCACAAATGGAACCGCTAAGAACATGGACTTATTAGAAAGAAAATTTCTAATAAGCAAAGTATCTGTTCTTGGATAGTCAAACTGGCTATATCGAATTTGATTGATAAACTCATACATATGCTTTTCATATACTGTGTCAGTTTGGGCATTTGACAGTATTGGTAAAAGTGAAAAGCTAAATAGTAAGATTAAATAAATTATTTTCATACTGGATTTGTTAAGGTATTTCAACTCCAATTTGGGTAGGAGGTGTATAATTATTATTTGAAACACATTTAGTACCTACTCCATCATTGCCAACTTTATGTTGTTCACTTAAATTAGCAAAATTATCTGTACTGTATTGTAATACATTGAGTCCTACTTTCTGCAGATATTGCAAAAATGATTCAGATTCTTTTACTTTGGGGCCCAGTCCCTCCAAACTTAAAGAATAACACTCTTTCATAGTTAAATTTGGATAGAAAGTTTTCAAACTGTTTGCCATATTATCCATATAGAATTCCAACATGTCATAATGCTGTATTGTTTGTTCATCTAGACTAAAATTTGATTTTAAATTCAAATTTGCATGTATAATTTCATGAATAATCCGGCTAGCTTTGTATTCCTTAGTAGACTCCTACATTGCTAATGAGTTTAAGTATATAATTTGATCATTAACGCTATTGGGCGCAAATACCGTTTTAGTCTCTATCAACTGAGAGTGGTCTGTGCTTCTTGTAATCGTATCATTTTGGATGAATGTTAGATTAATTTTATCATTCATTCCAAATTTTTTTAAAATTTGAGTTACGGAATTATCAAAAGCTCCAGACAAGAATACATCCACCACGGATTTGAGACATGGATCAGTTATGCGTTCTTTTATATTAGTAATAGAAGATCCACCCCCTGAAGAACCGCCCCCACCAGTACAAAATGCTTTAACCGCCGACTCGGTTGATGGACTAATATATCTAGTGACTTCACAAGGATACGGATTATCACAAATCGTACTTAAGTATGTTCTATCAACCGAACCATCATCCCAATATGTAACCAAATAAAATTCAGTACATGCATTAGATTTTGTTAAAGAGTTTGACTTAATATTAGAATTAACAACCACTTCTCTATTATAACTTTTAAGCGCTAGCTTTTTATACAGTCTCCGACCTTCTTTATACCCGAACTCCCACTTAAATTTACTATTAAAATCATATGCAGTTAGTGTACCTGTAATTGGATTCATCTTATTACTATAAAACCCTGCCACTAACTTAGACATATCATCAACTATAATGTTTTTAGTTTCTAATATATACCCTTCTTCTATTCTATTATTAGCTTTTTCTATCAAAAAAAACTAATCCTGTTTTATTATCATTATATTTTATTGGAACATATAGAATATCATAATAACTATTTAAATTTTCACTACTTGCATTTGACCATTCTGCCTTATACTTTACAGTGTCAATAAACAATGCTTCAGAAATAGCTTGTGTCTTAACTTTTTTATCTTCTATAAATAATATAGCGTTAGTTTTATTTAATTCTACACTATTTAAAGTTGTAAGATTCTTCTCCTGAATAAAATCTTTTTTTTGACATGAGGCCAATAAAATTGAAATAATTAAAATCAATGGAATTTTCTTCATAGTTTTTTTTCTACTTTTTTTAAAATTAGTCTTAATTCTAAGCCACTGATTCCGTATTTATACTGATTTTCTTAATTCAGAAACATCCATAAATATATCCTATTTAAAAAGAGCTATTTATTTAACTTATGCGTTCGAAGTTTTTCTAATGTGCATAAAATCAGCCGTTTAAATTTCTGAGAAAATAATCATTGAAATACTAAATTATTTAGTTAATATTGCTAATTAATTTAGTTTTATGGAATTTATAGACAGAGACCCAGGAGAAGGCATTGCGACACAGCAGATTAACAAGAATTACCAGTCCAGCCAGGTAGTGCAGGCGAATGCCACTGGGTTTGGGGCAGCTTCGGACGATTTTATGGAAAGAGGGATTGACCTGAATGAGCAATTGATACACAATAAGCCAGCTACTTTTTTCTTTAGGGTAAATAGCGACGCTATGTTGGGTGCGGGCATTCATATTGGGGATACTTTAATTGTGGACAGAAGCATTCCCCCTGCTTCAGGCAAAGTAGTAGTGGCGGTATTGAATGGTGAATTTTTAGTGCGTCGTTTACAAATGCAAACACATAGTGTAACCCTGATTCCTGAAAATAAAAAATACGGCACCATTCAAGTGGAGCAATTGTCGGAGTATCGCACTTGGGGCGTAGTGACTTATGTGATTCATAATTTATAATTTCTACCCGTGCAAGCCATTGTTGATTGCAATAGTTTTTATTGTTCTTGTGAAAGATTATTTCAGCCACAATTATTACATCAGCCCGTAGTGGTATTAAGTAATAATGATGGTTGTATTGTTTCAAGATCCGACGAAGCCAAGACCTTAGGCATTAGTATGGCCATCCCCTATTTTCAGGCGAAGGATATGATTGAGAAAAATAAAGTGCATACTTTTTCTTCTAATTATCATTTGTATGGAGACCTAAGCTGGCGTGTTATGGAAACCATGAGAAGCATGCTGCCACCGGGCTGTGTAGAAGTGTATTCGGTAGACGAAGCCTTCTTAGACTTAACACATGTACCTGTTGCTACTTTACAAGACTATTGCACCCAACTTAAAAATAAAATAGAAACTTGGACAGGCATTTCTGTTTCTATTGGTGTAGCTCCTAATAAAGTATTAAGTAAAGTAGCCAATCGATTAGCTAAAAAATATAAAGTACAAAAGAATTGTATTGTCATATTAGACAGCACTAAAAAAATACAAGCAGCATTACAACATACCCCTGTGGAGGATATTTGGGGGGTGGGTTTTCAGTATAGTGAAAAATTAAAAACCTATGGTATTCATACTGCTTATGCATTAAGTATTAAGGACCTCAATTGGGGTAAACGCTTTTTAGGAGGCGTAGTGGGAATGAGATTAATAAGAGAATTGAAAGGATTTAAAAGTCATGGCATGCAAGCGCCACGCACTGAGAAAAAAATGATTGCCACTACTCGTATGTTTGGAAGAGAGGTTACCGAATGGCAGGAAATAGAGGAAGCCCTGGCTACCTATGCCACTAGGGCCACAGAAAAATTACGAAGGCAACATAGTGCGGCGCGGGGGGTAAGTGTATTCTTATTAAAAAAAGCCGCCATTGACTTACAGGCCACCCATTATAACCGAGGCCGACAGGTAAGCGGTTATGCCCAACTAGACAACCCCAGCCAACTCACCCCCGATATTATTAAAGCAGCCCTGGCTATTGGGAGAAGTTTATTTGAAGACGGCGCTGTCTACAAAAAAGCGGGAATCATATTAACTGATTTTGTACCGGATATTGCCTTGCAAACCAATCTATTCGTAGCCCCTGCAGACGGAAGGCGTAAAAAACTAATGAACGTTATAGACAATATGAATGCTGCTTACCGAGGCGATATCCTCAAATTTGGGACTACTGGCACTCAGAAGAACTGGAAAATGCGCAGTGAAAAGCGCAGTAAACGCTATACCACTCGCTGGGATGAGCTTTGTACCGTCCGTTAGTATAGATAGTGGAAAACCCTTTTATAAAAATTCGGATAAATGCTTTCCCTGACGTATTTTTGCGCAATTTCACACATATGAGCAACCAACTAAATTCCAACGAATCCATCCAATCTAAAAAGAAGAAAATTATCGTATTAGGCAGCGGCCCTAATCGTATTGGACAAGGGATTGAATTTGACTATTGTTGTGTACATGGATTATTAGCAGTGAAGGAAGCAGGTTACGAAGCCATTATGGTAAACTGTAATCCTGAAACCGTGTCTACCGACTTTGACATGGCCGACAAATTATATTTCGAACCAGTTTATTGGGAGCATCTTTGGGAGATCATTGAATTAGAGCAACCAGAAGGTGTGATTGTTCAGCTAGGCGGTCAAACGGCATTGAAATTAGCCAAGCGTTTGTCAGAGAGAGGCATTAAAATTATAGGAACTTCATTTGATAGTTTAGACATTGCAGAAGACAGAGGTCGCTTTAGTGATTTATTAAAAGAATTAAATATTCCTTATCCTGAATATGGTACCGCTTACACCGCAGACGAAGCTATCGAAGTAGCGAACCAAGTGGGTTATCCAGTACTAGTAAGACCTAGCTATGTAATTGGTGGACAAAGAATGCGAATCGTAATTAACGACGCAGAAGTAGAAACTGCAGTAGTAGGAATTTTAAAACATATCCCAGATAATAAAATATTGATTGATCATTTCTTAGATCGTTGTCAAGAAGCAGAAGTAGACGCTATATTTGATGGTGAGAATTTTCACGTGATGGGCGTGATGGAACATATTGAGCCAGCAGGTATACATAGTGGAGACAGTAATGCGGTATTACCAGCATTTAACTTAACACCATTGATTGTAGAAACTATGGAATTTTATAGCGAGAAAATTGCAAGAGCTTTAAATATTAGAGGACTAATCAATATTCAGTTCGCTATTAAAGACGATAAAATATTTGTGATTGAAGCCAATCCAAGAGCATCAAGAACTACTCCATTCATTGCAAAAGCTTATCAAATTCCTTATTTAAATATTGCTACTAAAGTGATGTTAGGTGCGGCTAAATTAACCGACTTTGTAATGGAGAAAAAACTAGACGGCTATGCGATTAAAGAGCCTGTATTTAGTTTTGATAAATTCCCAGGTGTGAACAAGGAATTAGGCCCAGAGATGAAGAGTACTGGAGAAGCGATCCGCTTTATCAAAGACTTAAGAGACCCTTATTTTAGAACCTTATACAAAGAGCGTTCTATGAACTTATCAAGATAAATCAGAAGTTGCGAAAGCGACTGATACAAAAAATAGTTAAACTAAAAAGCCTCGACAAAATCGAGGCTTTTTAGTTTAGGGCTTTGTAATTGTAATAACTTGAAGCCCATATATTTTATAAAGGAGAAATTAATTCACTCCACGTTGATCTACTAAATAAATAAATGCAGCAATGTTTACAGCGCCTAATAATAATTCACGCTTATTTACATTTTCAAATACATCTGTTTTTGCGTGATGCACATCAAAATAACGTTGACTGTCTGGAATCATGCTTGACATAATAACAGTTTTATCATATCCAGTTAATGGCCCAATGTCTGCACCACCACCACCAGCGGTAACTTCCGTTCCATAAGGCTTTAATAAAGGAGTCCATGTTTGGAAGCGCGCTAATTGTGATGGAGAACAACTTACTGCAATTGATCTTGGTGTAAAACCACCTTCATCACTTTCCAATGCCAAAATATGTTTTTCCTTATTCAACTTTGCAAGTTCGGCATATTTAGCACCCCCCTTTCCACCATTCTCTTCGTTCGCAAATAATACAAAACGAATCGTATGCTTAGGTTGATAATTTAATGCTTTCATAGTACGTAATATTTCCATAGTTTGTACAATACCAGCACCATCATCATGTGCACCTTCATTCACATCCCAACTATCTAAGTGACCACCAATAGTAATTATTTCTTCTGGATGTTCTGTTCCTTTTAATTCAGCAACCACATTATTCTCGTCTGCGTCTGGCAAAAAGAAACCATAGGTTTGCATTTGAACACGTACCGTTCCTTTTTTTGCTTGCGCATATAAAGCTTTTGCATCGTCAGGACCTAAAGCCACTGCAGGAATTTTTGGCAAGGTTTCGTCATACACCATCGTGCCCGTATGTGGCGCATTGTCTGGAGCTGAACTTAAAGAATGAATCATTATACCTACAGCGCCATATTTAGCTGCACGGCTAGCACCAGACCTTCTATAAATACCAGAAGCGCCATAAGCACCAAATGTTTGAATTAATGTAGGATCAAATTCACTATTGAAATATACGATCTTACCTTTTACTTCGTCCTTTCGCTTTTCTAGTTCGTTAAAATTAGCCACTGCTAAAACCTCTGCTTCTAATAAGCCATTAGAACCCATTGAATTTCCTAGTGCTAATACTTCTAGCTTTTGAATAGTAGCTACTCCATTTATGCCTACAATCGCAGCAAAGTCCTTGCCGCCTCTTTGCCAACTAGGTGTTTTACAAGGCTGCATAAAAACCTTATCTGGGTTAAATGCTTCCATATTACGTTTACCCCAAATTGCAGCATTTTGCTGTTGTGGAGAACCCGCTAAACGACCTCCTATTTTTTTTGTTAACTCTCTTAACAAATCATAAGCTTTGCCATTTGTCATTATTTCGTCTGCCATTTTTTTAATGGTCACACTGTCTTGATTCACTTGGGCTTGAGCCATTAAAGGCATACAAAAAAGGAATAGAAAAAATTTACGCATAGCTGCTATTTTACGTTTATAATATTTCTTAAATATAATTAAACTTTGTTGATTATTTAGTTGTTATTTGCATATTCAACGTAAGTAAAATGAAGATTGGAATTGTTTGTTATCCCACATTTGGTGGTAGTGGCGTTTTGGCAACAGAACTGGGTAAGGCCTTAGCAGAAAAAGGGCATGAGATACATTTTATCACCTACCAACAACCGGTTCGATTAAATGGCTTTCATGCTAATATATTTTACCATGAAGTACGTGTTCCGTCGTATCCATTATTCGACTACCCTCCTTATGAACTAGCTTTAGCAAGTACCATGGTTGACGTTATTCTAAACCATGACTTGGATTTAATACATGCGCATTATGCCATCCCGCATGCATCAGCTGCTTATACTGCTAAACAAATTGTAAAGCAAAAAACAGGTCGCTCTGTTCCTGTAATTACTACACTTCATGGTACCGATATTACTTTAGTAGGTCGTGATAAAACTTATGAGCCCGTAGTTACTTTTTCAATTAACGAGAGTGATGCCATCACTGCCGTATCAGAAAATTTAAAGCAAGAAACTTTAAAGCATTTTGATATTCGTAAAAATATACAAGTCATTAATAACTTTGTGGACTTACATCGTTATGATAAAAAGCCTGTGGCTGCATTTAGACAAGTCATTGCGCCGCATAAAGAAAAAATCATTGTACACGCGTCTAACTTTAGAAAGATAAAAAGAATAGACGATGTAATGGATATATTTAAAAATATCCATGCAGCTTTACCTGCTAAATTATTAATGGTGGGTGATGGCCCCGAACGCCCTATTGCAGAGGACTTAGCAAGACAATATGGTATTGAAGCAGACGTTCGTTTTTTAGGGAAGCAAGAGCAAATGGAAGAAATTTTAGCAGTGAGTGATATCTTCTTACTGCCGTCTGAATATGAGAGTTTTGGTTTAGCTGCCTTGGAAGCTATGGCTGCAAGCGCTGTTGTAATTAGTTCTGACGCAGGTGGTTTAGGAGAAGTTAATATTGACGGCGTTACTGGTTATACCGCTCCTGTTGGAGACGTAGCCACTATGAGTCAAAGAGCAATTGAATTATTACAAGACGATGCTAAATTGAAAACTTTTAAGCAAAATGCTTTAAAGCAAGCAGGCTTATTTGACATTCATCATGTGATACCAGTTTATGAAGCATTGTATAGACAATACTGCCGAACAGGAGATTGCTAATTAAATTGACTGATCAATACTATCTTTTATTTTTTGAATTGCCATTGCCAACTCCTCCATAGTTATACATAATGGTGGTGCAATTCTGATTCTATCTTCTGCAAACAAGAACCAGTCTGTTATAATACCATTAGCCACACAAGCTGCTGCAATTTTTTTAGCAAGCGCTGCTGAGCTAAACTGTATAGACATCCATAAACCTTTATGATTTCTTTGTTGAATGGCAGGATGTATCATATGGTCCACTAAATACTTTTCTTTTGCAGTTACTTCATGAATCCACCCTGAATTTTGTAATACTTGAAGCGCCGCATATCCTGCAGCGCAGGAAACTGGATTCCCTCCAAATGTAGTGATATGGCCAAGTACCGGGCTTTCGGTTAAGGTTCCCATCATTTTAGTATCTGAAATAAAAGCACCTAATGGCAAACCACCACCTAATGCTTTTCCAACCAACAAAATGTCGGGACTAATTCCATATTGTTCAAAAGCAAATAAAGTACCAGTTCGTCCAAAACCAGATTGAATCTCGTCCACAATTAAAAGTGCACATAAAGCTTCGCACTTTAATTTCAATGCTTGAATCCATTTTGTATTAGCAGGAGTGATCCCTGTTTCTGCTTGCACCAATTCTACTAAAACACATGCAACAGTATGATCAAGTAATTCAATGTCTTCAAAATTATTATAACGCAAATGTAAAATATCGGGCAACAAGGGTCTGAAAGCTGTTTTAAAATATTCGTCTCCCATTACACTTAGTGCACCTTGGGTACTTCCATGATAAGCGCCTTCAAATGCGACTATCCTAGTTCGACCAGTCACCCGCTTGGCCAATTTCATAGCGCCTTCGGTAGCTTCTGCACCACTATTAGTAAAATACACCGATTGTAAATTACTAGGTAATAAAGCAGTTAGTGTTTTGGCATAGTTTACTTGTGGCGCTTGCACGAATTCACCGTAAACAATAACATGCATATATTGATCCACTTGTTCCTTTATTGCTTTTATTACGTCTGGATGGCTATGCCCAATATTACAAACACTAAATCCGGCAATCATATCCACAAAAGCTTTACCATGCAGGTCGTGAATGTAAATACCCTTTGCAGACGCCACTTCTATGCCAATTGGCTTGTCTGAAGTTTGTGCGAGATGCTGAAAAAAAAGTTGCCTATTGTTTATTCTTGACATTACTAGTAAATTGCGGTACAAAAGTCGCATTTTTATGGCAACCATACTAGCAGTTCAAGGAAAACATCCTCAATTTGGTGAAAATTGTTTTATCGCACCCAATGCCACAATTGTTGGCGAAGTAAATATGGGCGACGATTGCTCCGTTTGGTTCAATGCTGTGATTCGTGGAGACGTGCATTTTATCAAAATGGGGTATAAAGTAAATATTCAGGACGGCGCCATTATTCATTGCACTTATCAAAAACATCCCACTACTATTGGCAATAATGTTTCCATTGGCCATAATGCCATGGTGCATGGTTGCACCATTCATGATAATGTCTTAATTGGAATGGGTAGTATTGTTATGGATGCTTGCGTGGTGCATTCCAATGCTATTATTGCTGCTGGAGCAGTGGTTTTGGAAGGTACTATAGTGGAAGCTGGAAGTATTTATGCAGGCGTTCCCGCAAAAAAAGTAAAAATGGTTTCAGAGGAATTAATACATGGTGAGATTAATCGCATTTCAAATAATTATGTAAAGTATGCTTCTTGGTTTAGTGAGCATAATGACGCTCCAAAGCAATAATCCTGCTAGTATTTGAAAGTCTCAATGCCATGCCATAAATCTACGTAGCTAAAAAAACGAGCTTCCGAAATAATTCCTTTTTCAACAGCTGCTTTTACTGCACATCCTGGCTCATTAATATGCTGACAATTATTGAATTGACAGCCATGCATTTTAGCACGCATCTCAGGAAAGTATTGTGCTAATTCTTCTTTATCCATATTGGCTAAACCTAACTCACGCATACCTGGCGTGTCTATTACTGAACCACCCGTTGGCAAATCATACATTTGCGCAAAAGTAGTAGTATGCATACCCTTACCGCTCCAATCACTTACTTCCTGTGTGTTAATGTCCAAGTCTGGAAATAAATAATTTATAAAAGAAGATTTTCCAACACCACTATGGCCACTCACTAATGTGGTCTTATTTTTTATGACTTCATGAATAGGATCTAATCCAGTTTTATTTTCAATACTAATTAAAAAAACTTGATACCCTATTGCTTCGTACATCTCTTTCATGGTCTCGTATACTTCCATCTCCTGCTCCCCATAAATATCAGATTTGTTAAAAACGATAACAGCTGGAATATGAAAAGCTTCACAAGAGATTAAAAAACGGTCTATAAAGCCTTGAGATGTTTTAGGAGATTTTAAAGTAGCGAGCAAAATAGATTGATCCAAATTGGAAGCAATAATATGCTGCTGCCTTTTATTATGAGGGGATTGTCTTGCTACATAGTTGTGTCTGTCTAAAATGGTGTTAATCATGACCGATTTTTGGTCGGCATCTTCCAGTTCATACTCCACCCAGTCCCCAACCGCAATTGGGTTGGTAGAAGACCGATTGTCTAGCTTTACAATACCCTTGATTCGGGCTTGATAAAACACGCCCTCCTCGGATTTGATCGAGTACCAGCTACCTGTAGATTTATAGACCCTTGCTCTCATGCACAGCGAAGATAACCCACAAATTCAATATCTTTGCCTCATGAGCCAATTCGCCCACGATAAAATAGTTCCATATAGCCAAAGTAATGCTGCAAAAAAGGAACAAGTTGCTAGCATGTTTGATTCTATTGCTAAAAAATATGACTTTTTGAACCGATTTTTAAGCCTAGGTATTGATCAAGGTTGGAGAAAAAAAGCAATCGCTTATTTAAGTGACAAAAAAATAAACCACCTTTTAGACATTGCAACGGGCACTGCCGATATGTCTTTAATGGCTTATAAGCAAATTCATCCGAGCAAAATAACTGGGATAGATATTTCAGAAGGTATGATGCAATATGGTCGCATTAAAATTGCACAAAAAAAATTAGCAGATACGATTACCTTATCGTTAGGAGACAGTACTGCCATTCCTTTTGAAGACAATACTTTCGACGGTGCCATGGTGGCATTTGGAGTACGCAATTTTGCAGACCTTGAGAAAGGGCTTTCTGAAATTTATAGAGTTTTACAGCCTAATAGTAAACTAGTTGTATTAGAATTTTCACAGCCAACTAGTATTTGGTTTAAACCCATTTATACCTTGTATATGAAATGGATTACGCCAACTATTGGAAAACTATTCTCTGGAAATAAGGACGCTTATGCTTACCTAAACGAGAGTGTGATTGCATTTCCCGAAGGCGCCAACTTTATAGCCGTATTTGAAAAAGCAGGATTTCAGCAAGTTAAACAACAAAAATTAAGCCTAGGCATATGCAGTATTTACGTAGGAAGCAAATAGTATTTGGATTCATATTAGTTTGCCTTTGCTCTCAATTAAATGCGCAAAGAGGAGAAGTATTTCAACCCGACCATGAATATGAAAAATTTTGGATGGGCATTTCCGTTGGCGGCATAAAAAGCTTTTATGGCTATGATAGGAATAGAGCTTTTATTTCGAGATTCGTTCCTGCAAAGCAAGTTGACTCTATTTTTTACAATGCCACACCTATGTTCAACATGGGTCTTTCTGCTACTTTAAGAATAAAAGGACGACTTTTACTAAGAGCTAACCCCATGTTACTTTTAGGTACACCCACTATTGCAAAGTATTATTTAAAAAATGATACTAATACTTATAAACTTTACGGCAATTCAAGCATAATTCATCTTCCACTTGCCTTAAAATATGAATCACAACGTTATGACTTTTTTAATAATAGAGACATGATGCGTCATTATGTTTTTGTAGGCGGGAGATTTGATTACGATTTTAGCAATAGCACCGTCACAATTAATAATAGCAGCAATCCAGGCAAGGGTACTATCACCAAAACCATGCTAAATAAGATGGATATTGGTTATGAAATGGGATTGGGATTAAGTTTTATTCTTCGCTATGCAACCATTTCCCCTGAGATCAAATTTAGTTACGGAGCTTTTGATTTAAAGAAGCCAAGTACCATTAGTAACGGCGTTCCTGTTATCTTAAATAGTGTAGACAAAATAACAAGCAATTATATTTATTTCACTATTCATATTGAAAACTAATGTTTATGAAAAGCTATTTAATACGAAATGCGCAAATTGTAAATGAAGGTAAAACACAAGTAAGTGATTTACTTATCAAAAATGGACGTATTGAAAAAATAGCAAACAATATAAGCGTTGATTATAAAGTAGAAGAAATAGACGCTACTGGACTTTTTTTATTACCAGGAGCTATTGACGACCAAGTGCATTTTAGAGAACCAGGTCTTACTCATAAAGCAAATATTTATACCGAAGCAAAAGCAGCAGTAGCAGGTGGCGTAACAAGTTTCATGGAAATGCCTAACACCAATCCTCCCGTATTTACGCAAGAATTATTAGAAGCTAAATATACTATTGGCGCTCAGCATTCTTTAGCGAATTACTCATTTTTCATGGGTACTTCTCAAGAAAATCTAGAAGAAGTATTAAAAACCAATGACAAAAAGAATGAGGTTTGTGGTGTAAAAATATTTATGGGGTCCTCTACTGGAAATTTACTAGTCGACAACCCACTAATTTTAGAAAATATATTTAGCCGTTCTGAATTATTAATTGCCACGCACTGTGAAGAAGAAGCAATTATAAAAAGAAATAGAGCAGCACTAGAATCAGTAAAGAAAGTATTAGAACCGTCGGACCATCCTGTTATAAGAGACGAAGAAGCTTGCTTTGAGTCTTCCTTTAAAGCCATTCAATTAGCTAAAAAATTCGATGCGCGATTACATATACTTCATATAAGTACTGCAAAAGAATTACAATTGTTTTCTAATTTAAGACCTTTAGCAGACAAAAGAATAACTGCCGAAGTTTGTGTGCATCATTTACATTTTACGGCAAATGATTATGCATTATTGGGCAATCAGATTAAATGCAATCCAGCAATTAAAGCGCCAGAACACAGAAAAGCATTATGGGAAGGGCTATTAAATGATCAATTAGACGTTATTGCCACCGACCATGCACCACATACCTGGGAGGAAAAACAAGAAGACTATGCGCATGCACATGCAGGACTTCCATTAGTGCAACATAGTGTACTCTTAATGTTGAAATATGTAAAGGAAGGGAAATTGAGTATGGAAAAAATGGTAGAAAAAATGAGCCATGCTGTTGCTATTTGTTTCCAAATTAAAGACCGAGGTTTTATTAGAGAAGGATATCATGCCGACCTAGTATTGGTAAAAGAAGCACCCTATACTATTACCAAAGAAAATATATTATACAAATGCGGATGGAGTCCTTTGGAAGGCACTCAATTCCCCTATCAAATACAATCCACATTTGTAAATGGACAATTGGTTTATAACAATGGAGTTTTTGATGAATCTCAAAATGGACATAGACTTCTATTTAATAGAGGATAAGTATTAACTTAGGTTTATGCAAGTAGATAAAATCACCCAGCAGGATATTGGCTTATTTGACAACGAAGACAGTATTGGATTAGCTTCTCATCTTAATTTTTGTAAATCCAATGGAGGTAAATATATATTTGATAGTTATTTAAGTCATCCCCTATCTACTCTAACCGATATTGAAAACAGGCAATCAGCTATCGCTATATTCATTAAGCATTATGAGTTTGTAAATGCGATGAAAATCACCAATGGGACTGCACTAGTAATTGATAAATTTTTCGAGACCTCCTTTAAACATATTCCAGTACAAATTAGCAAGCCTGGGGCCTACTGGTATCAGTTTTGGGATAGATCCGACTATTCATTAATCGAATACTCTGTAGGTCATTTAAGCATTTTCATTCAACACCTAATGCAATGGGTGGCTGTGTTTGAAAAGGAAGAAACTAATAGTACTATTAAGAGTCTGGTTCAGCGAATTCATAAATATACAGACCATCCTAATTTAGCTATATTAAGAACCAATGAAAAAATAACAGACCCTCAGCAAATATTGCAATTGGGCTATTTCTTCATGTATCAATACAAACAAAACACTTTACAACTACTCCAATATTTTTACGAACTAGATGCGCATTTTAGCATGGCCACTGCGATTCAAAAATTTCAATTTGAATTCCCTACATGGATAAGCAGTCCTACACCCATTTTAAAAATAGACGCTGCAGCACATCCGTTAGTAGCAAATCCCATTAGCAATAACTTAACACTTAGTCAAGATCATAATTTTTTGTTCTTAACCGGCGCCAATATGGCTGGCAAAAGCACTTTTATTAAAACGGTAGGTATTGTGATATACTTGGCACATGTTGGCATGGGCGCCCCTGCGAAAAAAATGGAGATGACGGTGATGGATGGACTTATTACTAATTTGACTATCGCTGACAATGTAGTAAAAGGGGAAAGTTATTTTTTCAATGAAGTACAAAGAATAAAAAATACAGTAGAAAGAATTAAAGATGGTAAAAAGTATTGTGTTTTAATCGACGAGCTTTTTAAAGGAACCAATATTCAAGATGCTATGAAATGTAGCATCAAAGTAATTGAAGGGCTTCAAAAATCAAGGTCAAGTTTATTTATATTATCTACCCATTTATATGAAATAAGTGAAAGCCTTACAAAGTACGAGAACATTCAGTTTAGCTATTTTGAGACTCAGGTAAAACAAAAAGAATTGATATTTCATTATCAATTAAAAGAAGGCGTTAGTCAGGACCGAATTGGCTATTTGATACTAGAACGCGAAGGCGTTGTGGATCTATTAGAAAACTTATAGCGTATAAATACGCTAATTCTGATTATTATTCCCCACTATATTTCAAGCAAAAATGCTTGTAAAAACAAAAGGGTCTGCATTGGTAGGCATTGACGCCATCACCATTACCATTGAAGTAAATGTAAGTATGGGTCAAGGGTATAGTGTTGTGGGACTGCCCGACAGTGCTGTAAAAGAAAGTTTACACAGAACGGAAAGTGCTATTAAAGCAAACGGATTTCAGATGCCCAGAACAAAAGTATTGGTGAACCTATCTCCTGCCCATTTAAAAAAAACAGGCGCTGCTTTTGACCTTCCTATAACAATCGGAGTATTAGCTGCATCAGAGCAATTACAAAATAAGTTACCAATCGAAGACTATATTATAATGGGAGAATTAGGTTTAGACGGAACAATTTATCCTATTAGAGGTGTTCTAGCAATGACAATTCAAGCTAAGATAGAAGGCTACAAGGGTATAATTGTCCCTAAATCAAATGCCGCAGAAGCAGCGATGGTAAATGCTATATCGATATTTAGTTTTGAAAATTTATCTGAAGTAGTTTCTTTCTTGAGAAATCCGGAGGACTATGCCATCTCATCCAATAGCTATACAATAAGCTCCAATAAAACTGTAAGGCCAGACAATATTGAATCCCATTTCAGTGCAACGCTATCTGATATTGCACCCCTGTTTTCTGATATTAAAGGACAGTTTCAGGCCAAGAGAGCATTGGAAATTGCAAGTGCTGGAAACCATAATATGATTATGGTTGGACCACCTGGAGCGGGAAAGTCAATGCTAGCCAAGAGTATCCTGTCTATTCTTCCTTCTTTAAGTCCAGATGAAGCTTTAGAGACCAGTAAAATTTATAGTATTATAGGAAAACTAAATAAACAAAATGAACTTATTACAGCAAGACCTTTCAGGCAGCCACATCATTCTTTGACAACAATCGCATTAATTGGAGGTGGTTCCATTCCACATCCAGGTGAAATTTCCTTAGCGCATAATGGTGTTTTGTTTTTAGATGAACTTCCTGAATTCAATAGAGCCACTATTGAGGTTTTACGACAACCCATGGAAGAAGGCATTGTAAATATTGCAAGGGCAAATTCCACCTTGCAATTTCCCGCGCGTTTTATGCTCATTGCCGCTATGAACCCTTGCCCCTGTGGCTATTTCAATCATCCACAAAAAGATTGCTCTTGTAGCCCTACAGCTATTCAGCGGTATATGCATCGCATATCGGGGCCATTATTAGACAGGATTGACTTACAAGTGGAAGTGGTTCCAGTATCCTATGAAGCCCTTAGGAATAAGAAGGAAGAAGTTGTACAAATTACTGTCAGCGAAACCTTAGAAAAGATAGAAAAAGCCAGGAGCATTCAACTACAAAGATTTCAAAAAGAACCAGGTATTTACACCAATTCACAAATGCAAAGCAGACATTTGAAATCTTACTGTACCATTAGTATTGAAGGAGAAGCCCTTTTAAAAAACGCTATGGAACAGTTTCAACTAAGTGCGCGCGCATTTGACCGTATTTTAAAAGTAAGTAGAACTATTGCCGACTTAGCTAATGTAGAATTCATACAGGAAGCACATGTTAGTGAAGCCATACAATATCGTAATCTAGACAGGTCAAGTTGGGGGCAATATAAATGCTAATAAGCAATCTAGTATTGTCCCGTTTTTAATAATACTAGCGTACAGGCTTCCATAGTTTGAATCCCTTTTTCTTTTGCAAGTTGCTCTAATTCAGGGTTTTCTGTTCCAGGATTAAAAATGATACGTCTTGGAGAAAGTGATAATATGGAGTCATAATAAGCTTTCTGACCCGCCGGCCCTACATATAAAGTCACTGTATCTATACTCCCTTTACTTGGCCAATCTAATAAAATTGGCAAGTCATTTATATATCCGTTTTTAATTCCAAGAGGATAAACAGCATATCCTTTTTCCTGAAGTAAGGAAGTGGCTAAGAAGCTATAGCGCTCTGGGTTTGGTGAAGCACCTAAAACAAGGGTAGTTGAATTTTGCATTTTACAAAACTATTATTAAAAAAATAAATTGATTTTATTTTGTTACAATAAAACGATGTAATTTTATAAAAATCAAGTTTACTAATTAATTTAAAAATAACCCATTATGGCTAAGTCAAGTAAGAAAAAAGCAGCACCTGCTAAGAAAGTTGTTGCTAAGAAAGCAACCGCTCCAAAGAAGAAAGTTGCCGCTAAAAAAGCAGTAGCAAAAAAAGCACCTGCTAAGAAAGTGGTTGCTAAAAAAGCAACTGCTCCTAAGAAAAAAGTTGCAGCTAAAAAAGCTGTAGCAAAAAAAGCACCTGCTAAGAAAGTTGTTGCTAAAAAAGCAACTGCTCCTAAAAAGAAAGTTGCAGCTAAGAAAGCAGTAGCAAAAAAAGCAACTGCTAAGAAAGTTGTTGCTAAAAAAGCAACTGCTCCTAAGAAAAAAGTTGCAGCTAAAAAAGCAGTAGCAAAAAAAGCACCTGCTAAGAAAGTAGTAGCTAAAAAAGCAACTGCTCCTAAAAAGAAAGTTGCCTCTAAAAAAGTTGTTGCTAAAAAAGCAGCACCTGCTAAGAAAGTAGTAGCTCCAGTTAAAATTGTTGTTGCTAAAAAAGCAGCACCTAAGAAAAAAGTAGCTCCTAAGAAAGCAGTACCAGCGCCAACTCCAGCTCCTGTTGAAGTGGTAGCAGTACCTCAAACTTTATTCACTGAGCCAACAACTACAGAAAGCAATCCAACTGCTTAATTAAAATAACTCAAGATAAAATCCCGCTCACTCTAATAAAGTAAAGCGGGATTTTTTTTATTTAAATTCTTTTTTATGCGTAAATTTCTTCTCCTTTTATTATTGCCTTTTTCATTGCAAGCACAAAATGCAACTATTGCAGAAAAGACAAAAAACATGGAATACCATAGCGGCTATTTCAATTATTGGATAGACAATGCACAGGGCAAAATTTATATTGCTATTGATAAACTAAACAGCCCATTCTTATATGTAAATTCATTACCTGCAGGACTTGGATCTAATGACATTGGCTTGGATAGAGGTCAGATTGGTGACAGTCGTATTGTTTCATTTAATCGTGTAGGTAAAAAAATATTAATGGTTCAACCTAATTTCGATTTTCGTGCAATTAGTAATGACCCAAGAGAACAGAAAGCGGTAAACGAATCATTTGCTCAGTCTATTCTATTTAGTTTTCCAGTAGAAGCTGAAGAAATAAACCCAGCTGACCATGCTGCCAACACCGTCTTAATTGACGCCACCCCCTTTTTACTAAGAGATGCGCACGGAGTTGTGGATAGAATTAAAAGATTAAAACAAGGGACTTACACCTTAAATGAGGGCAGGTCTGCAATTTATACCGCTAACACAAAAAACTTTCCTAAAAATAGTGAGTTTGAAGCAACCTTAACTTTTGTAGGAGGGGCTGATGCTGGTCGTTTTATTCAAACCATTGCACCTTCAACGGAAGCATTGACGGTTAGAATGCACCATAGCTTTGTGGCATTACCTGATAATAATTACACACCAAGACCTTATGATGTAAGAAGTGGCTATTTTGGAATTAGCTTTTTTGACTACGGTTCCGATATTGGAGACCCTATTCAGAAAATGTATATTAGTAGACATAGATTAAATAAAATAGATCCAACTGCAGCAGTAAGCGAAGCAGTTGAACCTATTATATACTATTTAGACAATGGTACACCAGAGCCTATTCGTACTGCTTTATTAGAAGGCGCAAAATGGTGGAATCAAGCTTATGAAGCTGCTGGTTATAAAAATGCATTTCAAGTAAAAGTGTTACCCGATTCTGCAGATCCAATGGACATTCGTTATAATATGATTAACTGGGTACATCGTTCAACAAGAGGTTGGAGTTATGGTTCTTCTATAACTGACCCAAGAACAGGTGAAATTATTAAAGGTCAAGTTACTTTAGGGTCATTAAGAGTAAGACAGGACTATTTAATATTTACCGCTTTACTTTCTCCTTATATTAACGGAAAGCCCGTTACGGATAAAATGAAAACAGCGGCATTGCACCGTCTAAGACAATTAGCTGCACATGAAGTTGGACATACTTTAGGATTACAACATAACTATGCGTCAAGTTTTAACGACCGTGCTTCTGTAATGGACTACCCGCATCCAAATGTTTTTGTAAATGATAAAGGAGAAGTTGATTTTTCTAAAATTTACACGGACGAAATAGGTGCATGGGACAAACGTGCTATCACTTACGGTTATCAAGATTTCCCAAAAGGAACCAATGAGGCGACTGCTTTAAATACTTTATTAGAAGAGAATTCTAAAAATGGATTATTATTTATTGCCGATGCGGATGCAAGAGCCGCTAGTGGGTTCCATCCTTATGCGCATTTATGGGATAATAATGGAGACGCTGTAGCAGGATTACAACAAGTGATTGGGGTAAGGAAAAAATCAATTGAGCAGTTTAGTGAAAATGCAGTTCCTAATGGCACACCACTAACAAAATTAGAAGACGTATTAGTACCATTGTATAATTACCATAGATATCAATATGAAGCGGTCACTAAATTAATTGGTGGTATTAACTACAATTATAGTGTAAGAGGTGACGCTAATCAAATTAAGCCTACCATTCTTGCAAATGCAATTCAACAAAGAGCATTGGATGCTGCTGTAAGTTGTTTGTCTCCTAACACCCTTACTATTCCTGAAAATATTTTAGCACTAATTCCTCCACGTCCACCAATGTATTATGGTGTAGGAGAATTATTTGACAAAAGAACAGGAATGAGCTTTGATGCACTAAGTGCAGCAGAAGCATTGGCTGATTTTGAATTAGGATTTTTGTTTAATACAGAAAGAGCAAACCGTTTAGTACAAAATAAAGCAAGAGCTAATACCATTGGATTTGACAATGTATTAGACGCGGTGTTACAAAACACTTGGTATGCTAAAACGCCTACAGGCCTAGCTGGTGCTGTGCATGCGCAAACGCAACAACAAACACTAACCTGGTTAATAGGGTTAAGTCAAAGTACAGAAGCCACTTATGAAGTGCGTGGCATTTGTCATGACCGTCTACAGTCTTTAAAAACAAAATTAGAAGCATTCGCTAAAACTGATATAGCACATAAAGCACATTATCAATTTGCTATTGAAAGAATTAAAAACCCTGGCACGGTAATTTTACCAAAGCCAGTAGTGATTCCTCCAGGTGCACCAATCGGTTGCGATTTGGATTAAGTAATTAATGAAAAAGAAAAAGCCCGATCAAATTGATCGGGCTTTTTTAATATTGAGTAAATTTAATATTGAGTAAAAAAAATCGAGGGCCTCGTTTATGGGGGCCCTCGAAAAAATCATTATAGTAAAAATATTTTAGCGCTTATATTTTCTTAAGTGCTAAAATATTACGCTAGCATTCTCAAAGGCTCTTCTAACAAACTCTTTAAAGTTTGTAAGAATGCAGCTCCAGTTGCACCGTCCACTACACGGTGATCACAACTTAATGTAACGTTCATAACATTACCTGGAACCACTTGACCACCTTTCACTATTGGCTCTTGTGCAATACCACCAATTGCTAAAATACATGCGTCTGGAGGATTGATAATTGCAGTGAATGAATCTATACCAAACATACCTAAATTAGAAATAGTGAACGTGCTTCCTTCCCAATCTGCTGGTTGTAATTTTTTATCTTTTGCTTTTTTAGCAAACTCTTTTACAGATCCGCTGATTTGAGTTAAAGACAATCCGTCTGCAAAACGTAAAACCGGAACTAATAAACCTTCGTCTACTGCTACAGCGATACCAATATTCACATGATGATTCTCACGGATAAAATCTCCCATCCAACTACTATTTACTTTTGGATGTTGCTTTAATGACAATGCAGTTGCTTTCACAATCATATCATTAAAACTAATCTTAGCAGTTGCAGTTTCGTTCAATAATGCACGTGCTTTAATGGCAGCGTCCATATTGATCTTCATTGTCAAGTAAAAATGCGGAGCCGTAAATAAACTTTCGCTTAAACGTTTCGCAATTACTTTACGCATTTGAGATACTGGTGTATCTACAAAGCTTACGGTTCCTGAAGCCACAAACCCTTGATTAGCTGCAGTTCCAGACGCTGCTACTGGCGCGGCGCTTGGCGTATAATTTTCCAAATCTGTTCTTGTTATTCTTCCGTTCTCTCCTGTACCTTTCACAAATTTTAAATCAATCCCCTTTTCTTGTGCTATTTTCTTTGCTAAAGGAGAGGCAAAAATTCTTCCTTCGTTTACTACTTGCGCAGCTGTTACTGGCGCAGTAGCTGCTACAGGAGCTGAACTAGTTGCAGCAACTGGAGTTGCTGCTGGTGCTGGTGCTGCTGTTGCTGGCGCATTTGCATGACCCTTTAACGCTGCAACAATTGGAGCAATATCCATACCTGATTGACCAATGATACATAACAAGTCATTCACTAAAATCTTCTCTCCTGCTTGTGCACCTTGATATAATAATATGCCGTCTTTATAAGATTCTAATTCCATGGTAGCTTTATCAGTTTCGATATCTGCTAACACTTCTCCCTTCTTAACCGTGTCTCCAACTTTTTTATGCCATCCAGCAATAACCCCTTCTGTCATGGTATCACTCAAACGTGGCATTAACACCACTTCTTCCATTGTTGAATAATCCACACCCGAAGCAGGTGCAGCCACAGGGGCTGGAGTAGCAGCTGCCGTTGGCGCTTCCACAGCAGCTGGAGCCGCAGCACCACCTGTGTTCTGAGCGATTAAAGCAGAAACATCTTCCCCCGCTTTTCCAAAGATGGCTAACAAGTCATTCACTTGTAACTTACCACCACGAGGAGTTCCAATATGTAATAAAACGCCGTCTTGATAGCTTTCCAATTCCATGGTAGCTTTGTCCGTTTCAATTTCGGCTAATAAATCTCCTTTTTTAACGGTATCTCCCACTTTTTTATGCCATGCCGCGATAACACCTTCGGTCATTGTATCACTCAAACGGGGCATTAAGATTACTTCTGCCATAGGTAAAAAGCTAATTTGTAATTAAGTCGTGAAATTACGTCAAAAATGTATTTTTTCCCACCCAAAATTGCAGTTTTTAAGCAAAATAGGGAGGAAATAAAGGTCAAATGCTAAAATTAGGTCTAACTACTGCCCTTGCGCCAAGCTGTAGCCTTTTTTATCGGCCCACATATTAAGCAATTCAAGAGAGCAAATAGTACAATCTTTAGCTAATGCACTATATAATTGGATGATTTCATCCTGAGATAATGGTGCATTATTAACCGTTTCAAAACGACAATAATATTGATTTACTAAATTGGTGAAAATAGAGCCTGTTGGCCAAACCTGAGTACCTCTATTGGTAATAGTTACCAATTTGATCTTATCAGTTACATGCTTCCCACATATATCAGCAATCACAGTAGGTTGTTCCGTACTTTCAATAAAGAAGTCCACTCCTACAACGGTATGTTTATCAGTTGATTTATAAGCTAACATAGGATTACTAGTTAAACTACAATCTGCTGGAATAAAATCAAAATTAGGTAATGCTGGTCTTGGATTATTCTTTGGTTTTTGTCCAAAGTTGTCAATAATAGCTTGTGCAAAAACAGTGGTATTTACAGAAGGAATTGATTTATCTCCAAAGTCGCCTGTATGAATTCCAGACTCTAAGGTGAACAATAATGCATTCTCAACCATCACAGCTTGTTCCATTAATCCTAAATGACGTAACATACTTAAACCACTTAATAATAGTGAAGTGGGATTGGCAATGTTTTTACCTGCAATATCTGGTGCTGTTCCGTGTACTGCTTCAAAAATTGAAATATGATCTCCAATATTTGAAGAAGGCGCAAATCCAAGCCCACCAACTAATCCAGCACATAAGTCACTTACAATATCACCTTGTAAATTTGTTAAGACTATAACGTCAAATAAATCGGGGCGACTTACTAATTTCATACATAAGTCATCCACTATAATATCGTCTGCTTTTAATTCAGGGTATTCTTTTGCTATTTCATTGAACACTTCTAAAAACAAACCATCCGTCAATTTCATGATGTTTGCTTTGTGGCCACAAGTAATTCTTCTAGCGCCTTTCTTTTTCGCCATCTCAAAAGCATAACGAATCACTTGCTCGCTTCCACCTCTTGTAATATATCTTCTTGCAACTGCAACGTCCTGTGTAAGCATGTGTTCCACTCCGCCGTAAGTATCTTCAATATTTTCTCTAACAATTGTCAAATCAATATTTACACCTGCTTTACTAAATACAGTATCTACTCCACTTAATGTTTGAAATTTTCTATCGTTCGCGTAAGTGTTCCAGGTTTTTCTTGCAGTAACGTTTACACTTTTAACTCCCTTACCTTTTGGCGTTTCCATTGGACCTTTGAACAAAATACCCAAGTCCTCAATTGTCTGCTTCGCTTCTGGTGTCATACCATTACTAAACCCCTTGTCAAATACCCATTTACCCATATCTACTACCTCATATGTTAATGGAATTTTTGCAGCATCAAAAATGCCTATGACTGCTTCCATGATTTCGGGGCCAATACCATCACCTTTTGCTACTGCGATCTTCATTTTCTTAATTTTTGGAGTAAAAACAGCTATAAAACCTGCCAAAATGCAGATTTTCGCTAAGTTACGCGACTTCAACCTCTTTTGGAAAAATTAGGATGATTTTTATATGAACAGTTTAAAAAAACCTAATTTTATACAGCAGTATCCTCTGCCAAAGCCCCTACAGATGAGTAAGAATATGGTATCCAAAATTTCAGAAGGAATTGAAGTGAGCATTGAAACCTTTTTTCAGAAAGATTATAGCAATCCTATGCAAAATGAATACATGTTTGCTTACAGAATTACCATTGGGAATCACAATTCTTATCCTGTTAAATTGCTACGCCGTTATTGGGAAGTTTTTGATAGCAATAGCGAACATAGAGTGGTAGAAGGAGAAGGCGTTGTGGGTGTTCAGCCATTAATTATGCCTGGTAAACATTATCAATACGTGAGTGGATGTCATTTGAAAAGTGAGATGGGTAAGATGCAAGGTTATTATACCATGGAAAACATTGAAACCAGAGACCTTATTCATGTAAACATTCCAG
Source organism: Chitinophagaceae bacterium (assembly GCA_947374225.1). Lineage (GTDB taxonomy): Bacteria > Bacteroidota > Bacteroidia > Chitinophagales > Chitinophagaceae > Sediminibacterium. Next base: position 29,930 of record CANCAY010000001.1, read on the forward strand.
CGTTTAAAATGATTGCCCCAGTTAAATTGAACTAATAAATCCTAAGGAGTATACTTAGCTGCTTCAAATATCTGTTCCGCCGGGGTATTCAATAAAAATTGCAAATTAGACTTATTTTTATCAGGTTGTTTATTCACCCAAGCTGCTACAATTTTGTACCCAATATATCGTCCAACATCACCTGGTATGTCTTCTCCAAAGTAGTCATTATGTGAAGCTTCATGCATTATGTCTTGCACATCTCTTTGCGCTACACTATACATTAATTTTTGATTAACTATAAATGACCATATTTGATTTTCATCTGCTCTCAATGCCTCTAACTGCTTGTTATTATAGCCCCAAAGCAAGCTATCAGGGGTTTCTGGCAAACAGCTTTGTATAATATACTGTCGTTTACCTGCTTCAATCATATTAGTTAGTACATTTTTTCCAATGGCTTTAGAGGAAGCAAAATCGTCTACTATATTTTGAATAGCAACCACTGGAATATATGCTGGTTCAAATTTTCTGCTAATATAAGTAGGGTAAATGGTTTGAATTTGTTCAGAAAAATACCATGGAGCATTGGCACCTAAATACATTTGCAAACCCACTCCTACTCCTTCTTTAGTAATCACATTCCCATAGCCTTCTAAAGGCCCAATAAAATAAATAATATGTGAAGGCATTGTATAATTAGGGAAATAAAAATGAAATCTAGAAAGCCCTGAAACCAAATCCTGCTCAACCTTTGCAGGCGCATTTATTTTTTTAGCCTCTTTATAAATGGGCAAATAAGCCCGATAAAAAGCTTTAATTGACCCTGTGTCTTTTAATGGATTGGTCATTAAAATAAGTCTAAAAAAATCATCACTAAATGAGGGATGTATTTGATATAATTTATGGATCTCTTTTGCAATTTGAGTAGTGTCCATGTTAAAAAAACTACTATCGAAACGTTCTATTTTTAAAGACAGTTTTACCGCATTTTTTGCAGGGTCGGTAGGCTTAGTAGCACAAGCAGTAAATAAGACAGGCAATAATAAAATATAAAAAAGGGATAAGCGCATACCCGAAAGTACAAAAAAAGCGAGTTTATTTCTGTTAAAAACCGACCTTTGGCCCATGAAGATTTGCATAGCACAACAAAATTATCATATTGGCAATTTTGAAGAAAACACATATAAAATTTTATGTGCCATTGAAGACGCCAAAAAGCAAGGCGCTGATATTATTTTATTTAGCGAAATGAGTGTTTGCGGATACCCCGCAAGAGACTTTGTAGAGTTTAACGACTTTATAGCTAAATGTTATGAGAGCGTTGAAATTATCAAGCAAGCCGCTGATACTATTGGTGTATTAATTGGAAGTCCAGCACGTAATCCCAATGCTAAAGGAAAGGATTTATATAATGCCGCTTTCTTTTTATACGAGCAAAAAATTGTAGCTGAAATTCATAAAACACTTCTACCTACTTATGACGTGTTTGATGAAAATAGATATTTCGAACCTGCAGACGAATGGAAAGTTGTAAACTTTAAAGGGAAAAAATTAGCCATTACTATTTGTGAGGATATATGGAACTTAGGTGACAACCCATTGTATCGTATTTGCCCTATGGATAAAATGATGGACCAAAACCCAGACATTTTATTAAACCTAAGTGCTTCTCCTTTTGACTATACACACGACGAGGATCGTAAAGCAACTATCAAGTCCAATGTATTAAAGTATAAGAAGCCTTTATTTTATTGCAATGCAGTGGGCAGTCAAACAGAGATTGTATTTGATGGCGCTTCTTTAGCATTTGACAAAGACGCAAATTTATGCGGTGCACTCCCTATGTTCGAATCTGCGATGCAAATATTTGAATGCAATGACGACGGCACTATTAATGCACCCATATTAGAACCTGCTGCTCGCGTTCCAAGTAAAGAATTGAATCCAATTAAATTAATGCCTGAATTAAATATTGAACAAGTGTATCAAGCATTAGTTTTAGGGGTTAGAGATTATTTTACTAAAATGGGTTTCAAAAAAGCAATACTAGGTTCTTCCGGCGGTATTGATTCTGCAGTTACATTGGCTATTGCTGTTGAAGCATTAGGAAAAGAAAATGTGTATGCAATTTTAATGCCTTCCCCTTATTCCACCGAGCATTCAGTGAATGATGCGGTACAATTAAGTAAGCAATTAGACAATCCTTATGATATCATTGCCATCAAAGAAGTGTATGAAGCTTTCTTGTCAACACTAAAGCCCATCTTTAAGGATTTACCTTTTTCATTGGCAGAGGAAAATATTCAAAGCAGATCTAGAGGAAATATATTAATGGCGATTGCTAATAAATTAGGATACGTTTTATTAAACACATCTAATAAAAGTGAATTGGCAACTGGCTATGGTACTTTATATGGCGATATGGCCGGAGGCTTAGGCGTATTAGGGGATTGTTACAAAATGCAAGTATATGCGTTAGCTAGATATATTAATCGCGACTCAGCAATTATCCCGCAAAATATTATTGACAAAGCGCCAAGTGCAGAACTTAGACCTGACCAAAAAGACAGCGATAGTTTACCTGAATATGATGTATTAGATCAGATTTTATTTCAATATATTGAAAAACGTGCCGACCCTGCTGTTATTAAAGCTTTAGGTTTTGACGCCGCTTTGGTAGACAGAACTTTGAAGATGGTTAATAATAACGAATACAAGCGAAATCAGTTTTGTCCTATTATAAGAGTTTCACCAAAAGCATTTGGTGTTGGAAGACGTGTTCCTATTGTAGGTAAATATTTAAGCTAGCTTATGAAAAAAATATTCTTTTTTGCCGCTGTTTGTTTTTTTATAACAAATAGTGAAGCACAGGTTGCAGAACCAATTTTACCGGGCGCTTATCAAATGGAACAATACATTCCAATTTTACAAAACAAAAGAGTTGGAATTTTTACTAACCACACCGCTGTAATTAATGGTGTACACTTATTGGATACCTTATTACACCGTGGTATACGAATTCAAAAAGTATTCACTCCAGAACATGGATTAAGAGGTACTGCAGACGCAGGAGAGAAAACGAATGACGGTATTGATAGTAAAACAGGAATCCAAATTGTATCTCTGTATGGTAAAAAATACGTTCCAGATTCCAATGACTTAGCAGATGTTGACGTTTTAGTTTTTGATATACAAGATGTAGGAACCAGATTCTACACTTATATTTCTTCCTTGCAATATTTAATGGAAGCAGCCTGGGCGCATAAAAAGCCTTTGATAATTTTAGACAGACCTAACCCCAATGGGCATTATGTGGATGGCCCTGTTTTGGATAAACAATTTTCAAGTTTTGTAGGAAAGCAGTCTGTCCCAATGGTTTATGGAATGACGATTGGTGAATATGCAAAAATGCTAGCTGGCGAAAAATGGATTCAAGATAGTTTTGCAATTAAAGCGCAGCATCTACCTTCCAACGCTTTAGCCCCGTTGTCATTGACTATTATTCCATGTAAAAATTACGACCATCGCTCTTATTATACTTTCAATATAGCACCGTCTCCTAATTTACCAGACATGAATGCTATATATCATTATGCTACAACCTGTTTAGTAGAAGGGACTAGTATGAGTGAAGGACGTGGTACTGCACATGCATTTTCCTATATTGGACACCCTAGTATTCCTAATAAGACTTTTAGCTTCACGCCCAATGCAAGGCCTGGCGCCATGAGTTCTAAATTGTATGGGCAGCTTTGTTATGGATGGGATTTGACAAAGGACAATAAAGTCCCTCAACAAATAGACTTAGATTTAATTATTGAAATGTATCAAAGCTTTCCCAATAAAGATTCTTTTTTCATTCATACAACAGGCAATACGCCAAGAGATTATTACTTTAATAAACTAGCTGGTAACGCTATTTTAATGGAACAAATTAAGGCAGGCGTTTCGGCTACTGCTATTCGCGCAAGCTGGCAACCAGCATTGCAAGCGTTTAAAACTATAAGACGTAAATATTTATTGTACAAAGATTTTGAGTAATATAAAAAGCCCCCTAATGTTTTAACACTCGGGGGCTTTTAGTTATGTAGCACAATGGAATACTATCCACCAATCACTGGTATTGCTAATTTATGAACTGAATCATTCAACGCTTTTACCCCTTCTTGTTTAATAGTTTCAAACTTCTTTAATTGTATTTCTGTTTGTGCTTTTAACTCAGTATACGTTTCTTTAACTTGTTTAGTTGGAGCAACATATCCTGCAGCTGCACTTTCGAATATACCAGCCATTTTATCGTCTAAACGAATAGGGAAGTTTAATACATCCTGTCCGCTCTTCGCTTTTGTTTGGTGTAATGCTTCTTCTACTGCAGTTAAACTAGCTAATACTTCTTTAGCTTGCTTTTGGAAACTACTGTCTTTAGTCTTCTTCTGTAAAGTGCCAATTTGAGCTCTTATTTCTTTAATTCCTTTTAGAGTTTTCATGATTTCCTCAAAGCTTCCTGCAACTTGTAATAAGAATTGCTCTTGTGCTTTTAAGTCCTCATTAGATACTTTAAAATTAGGATCTGCTATAATTTCAAAAGGCATTTCAACAGCTTCTTTATTGATAGTTACTTTCGCAGTATACTTACCAGGAGCTGCTAGTACTGGACTTGTTGAACCATTCCATAAAATCAAAGTTGACTCTGGTTGTTCCAATTCCTTATGATACATATTCCAAGCAAATTGTTGGAATCCAGCTTCTGTTTCAGGACCGCCTTTATCTTTAGAGCTATAAGTTCTAATTACTTTCTTTTGGTCATCAATGATAGCAATATCCACTTGTGTGCTGTCATTAGAACTTGCTAACCAATATTTAATAACAACTCCTTTAGTTGGGTTGATGCCAACATTAGCAGGAACACTTGAAGCAGCACGTCTTCTTCTACCACCAATTTGTGGAGGTACTCTATACGTATTTGCAATTGGGAAAACCTTAGTGGCAGCAGCAGCTTGGAAATGCTCTACAAAACTAATATCATCCAACACATAAACACTTCTACCTTGCGTTGCCACGATTAAATTATTGTTGCGGATTAACAAGTCTGTTACTGGCGTGATTGGAAGGTTCAATTGGAATGGCTCCCAAGACTTACCGTCATTAATAGATACATATAAACCATATTCAGTACCTGCAAACAATACACCAGCTTTGTTAGGACTAGCTACAATAGCTCTAGTAAAATGCATTGGGTTAATTCCATTTGTGATTTTCTCCCAAGTTTCACCATAGTCAGTTGTCTTATATATATACGGAGCAAAATCGTCTAGTTTATATCTAGTACCTGCAAAATAAGCAGTTCCTTTTCTTGTTGGATCAATTTCTACTCTATTCCACATCATCCATTTTGGAGCGTCTTTTGGAGTTACGTTTTTCCAATTAGCACCACCGTCCTTGCTTACTTGAATCACACCGTCATCACTACCTGTCCATAATAAATCTTTTTCTAACGGAGACTCTGCTGCAGTGAAAATAGTACAGTAATATTCTACTCCTGTATTATCCTGCGTGATTGGTCCACCAGAACTTTTTTGTTTTACAGCGTCGTTGGTTGTTAAGTCTGGAGATAAATTAGTCCAGCTAGCACCTTCGTTTTCTGTTGCAAATAAACGATTACCTGCAGTATATAATTTTTTAGGATTATGTGGAGAGAAGAAGATAGGCGCGTTCCATTGGAAACGATACTTCATTGCTTCTGCACCTGCACCCATTGGATTATCAGGCCATACATTAATCACTCTCATTTCTCCTGTCTTATGATCATATCTATTAATCAACCCACCATAAGAACCACCATATACAATATCAGGATTTGTTGGATCAGCTACGATATAACCACTCTCACCACCAGCAGTTACTTCAAAATCTGATTCACCAATAAATGCTCCATAAGTACTTGACTTAATTCTGTAAGCACTATTATCTTGTTGTGCTCCTAAAATTCTATAAGGGAAACTATTGTCTGTGCTTAAACGATAAGTTTGAACAGTTGGTTGGTTATTTACGGTACTCCAAGATTTTGCGCCATCTAAACTTACTTGTGCACCACCGTCATCCAATACAATCATACGCTTTGGATTTTTAGGGTCTATCCATAAGTCATGGTGATCACCATGGGGTGTTGCAACGCCTTTAAATGTTTTACCGCCGTCTGAAGAAACCATAAAGTTTACATTCGGACAGTATATTTTATTTTCGTCTGATGGATCTACAAATACTTTTGAGTAGTACCAAGCACGTTGACGAATATTATTATCATTAGTTACTAGTTCCCAAGTTTTACCTGCATCGTCTGACATAAATAATCCACCGTCTTTGTTTTCAACCAATGCATATAATTTGTCTGTATTAGATTTAGCAATACCAATACCTACAATACCCCAAACACCTTTAGGTAATCCTTTGTTGTTTTTGATATTCGTCCAAGTCTCTCCACCGTCGGTACTCTTATACATTGCAGAACCTTCTCCACCACTTTCTAAACTATACGGAGTTCTTAATAACTGCCAAGTACCTGCATATAAAATATCTGGATTACTTGGATCAATGATTAAATCACTTGCACCAGTTTGTGGATTCACGTATAATACTTTTTTCCAAGTAGCACCACCGTCTGTACTTTTAAATACACCTCTATTTTCATTAGGTCCAAACAAATGACCCATTACAGCAGCCCATACGATGTCTGGATTTTTAGGATGAACTATTAAACGAACAATATGTCTTGCTTCTTTTAAGCCCATATTCTTCCACGACTTTCCGTCGTCTGTTGATTTCCATAAACCATCTAATCCTTCACTCACATTACCACGCATACTATTCTCACCCTCTCCTACATATACGATAGACTCATTAGATGGAGCAATTGCAATAGCGCCAATAGTTCCACCAAAATAACCGTCTGAAATATTTTTCCAGTTAGTACCAGCGTCTGTTGTTTTCCAAACACCACCACCAGTAGAACCCATATAAAAAGTATTGGATTCTGAATAAGAACCTACACCTGCAGCAGCACGGCCACCTCTGAATGGTCCAACCAGTCTAAAATTTTGTGCTTTTACAATGGGGTCCTGTGCTACTAATGCAGCAGTTGCTGACGTAGTACTTGTTGATTTCTTTTTCTGCGCCGTCGCTGTATTCACTACAAAAAGTGAACCCATAGCAGCAGCCATAAAAACGACTCTTTTCATATGCTTGATTTATATTTTGAAATTTATATTTAACAAATAAGCCCTCCTTTAACAGAGGGCTTATTAATTTATTTGATGGTTTCGATCTCCTTAAATTTTTTCACCGGATTTGCTTCAACTAATTTTCTGAAATCAGCCCAGTCTTTTGCAAAGAACGCATTCACTTTAGCAGCTACATTGTCAGCCGCTATTGCTGCATTGTCAATAGCCCTGTCTTCCTGTGCTCCTGGCATTGTATTTTTTGCATTGATCAACATATTAGCTGCTCGGATAATAGAGATTGGCGTAATTACAGGAACGGTACCATAACCTTGTTTCTCCTGCTTTTTACCAAACATCATTTCTCTTAATCCTTTTACTTTTTCAGTAATCGCTTTATGTGCTTTGTTTAAAGTATCAACGCCTTTATCTTTTTTGTCTTTCCACTCCGCTTTTAATCCAGCTAAAATCAATTCCGCATCTTCTATTTGATCTAATGCCGCATTAAACTTGTCATTGCTCACTTGTAATTTTGCAGAGTAAGCGTCTTGTGCCAAAACCACTTCGTTTACACTTGCAATTCTAGGATCCGCTTTTACTTCTACCCAAGTTGAGTCCTTCTTGTCGTTCGCAATTACTACAATTTTATATTTTCCAGGTAATACTTCTCTTCCTGGGAATTCTTTGTCGTCTGCGTTTCCAGCTCCAGCATCTCCTTCTTCATCCATCATTCTTCTTCCACCACCGCCAGTTTTTGGTGCACCAGCTCCACGCTTACCTTTTTGCTCATAACCCCAATAGTTTCTGTTTAAACCAGAATCTACTTTAAAGCTTAAGTTTCTAATTACAGAATCTTGCAAGTCTTTAATTTGAACTTTTACTTTTTTCAACGTATCGTTTAAGAAGATGCTAATCGGTATACCAGTTGGTCTGTTTGGCGCATCCCACATACCCCAAGTACTCCACTCGTATGGTGAGTTCTTTATAGATAGATTAATATTCTCAGCAGGCGCACTTATAAAGAAACCAGGAGTTTCTCCTTTGTTCTTAGCCAATCTTCTTAAAGGTCTAATGTCGTCTAATACCCATAAGCTTCTTCCAAATGTTGCAATCGCTAAATCCGCTTCTCTGTCTTGAATTGCAAAGTCATAGGTTGAAACAGAAGGATACCCATTTTTCCATTGTTGGAAAGTGGCTGCATTATCTAAGCTTACATAAAAACCTTGCTCTGTTCCTACAAAAATCAAATTAGGCTCAGTTGGATCTTGTAAAATAGTTAATGCATAACCAGTAACTTTTTTCTCGTCCACAATTCTTGTCCAAGTTTTTCCTAAATCTGTTGATCTAAAAATATAAGGAGCAAAATCACCTTGTCTATAATTATTAGCAACAACAAATACTTCATTTGCATTGTATGCAGAGGTTCTTATTTGTGGAACCCAAGCACCTTTAGGTAAGCCTGTTATGTTCGCTGTAATATTTGTCCAAGACTTTCCGCCGTTGGCAGTGTATTGCACATTTCCGTCGTCTGTACCAATAAAGACTAAATCTTTTTGTACCGCACTTGGTGCAATACAGATTATAGTACAATGATTTTCAGCTCCTGTAATGTCAACACTTAAACCTCCATTATTGGTTTGATCAATTTTAGCGCTATCATTAGTTGTTAAGTCTGGAGAAATAACAGACCATGCAGCCCCTTTATTCGTACTCTTATGTAAATATTGAGAGCCAAAATAAATTGTTTTCTTATCGAATGGATCTTGTGCGATTGCAGCGTTCCAGTTAAAACGTAATAATGTTTTTGCGTCTGGTGCTGGAGGTTTAATAAAAGAAGACTCACCTGTTTTGGTATTATATCTTCCTACTGAACCACCTTGACTCATTGCATATACCCAATTAGCATCTTCTTGATCAGGCATCACATCAAATCCATCTCCACCCCATAAATTATCCCAATCAAAATTGCGGATACCACCTTGCGTTGCTGTATATGCAGGACCTCTCCAAGAACCATTGTCTTGCATACCACCCATTACATGGTATGGAATTTCATTGTCAACATTGATATGATAAAATTGTCCTACTGGAATTTTCTCATCAAACATCCAAGTCTTACCACCGTCTCTTGTAATACCTATACCGCCGTCGTTTCCGTCAACAATAAATTTGTTGTCAGTTGGATGAATCCAAAACGCATGGTGGTCAGGGTGAATACCACTATATGGAATAATAGTTTCAAAGCTTTTTCCACCGTCAATACTTTTTTGAACTGTTTGACTAATATACCAAAGTGTATTCTCATTTAAAGGATCACAAATGATGTCTTGAAAATAGAAAGGACGATTGTCAACAATTGACTTTTGTCCATTTACTAATTTCCATGAATAACCACCGTCATCACTCTTATATAAACCACTCTTTGTAGACTCTACTAATGCGTAAACTCTATTTGGGTTTGACTTACTAATTGCAATACCTACACGTCCTAAATTACCTTCTGGTAAACCATGCTCTTTGCCTAATTTAATAAAGTTCTTACCGCCATCGATAGTCATGTAAATACCACTTCCTTTTCCACCACTTTCTAAATGATAAGGATTGCGATAATGATGCCACATGGCAACTAATAATTTATTAGGATTTTTTGGATCCATTATCATATCACCCACACCCGTTGTGTCATTGGTATATAATATTTGATTCCATGTTTCACCACCGTCAGTTGTTTTGTAAACTCCTCTGTTTTTGCTTTGTCCATAAGGATTTCCTATAGCACCTGCATAAACCGTATTAGGATTAGTTGGATCCACTATAACTCTGTGTATATTTCTTGTTTGCTCCAAACCCATACGCTTCCAAGTTCTTCCCGCGTCTAATGTTTTATAAATACCTTCTCCAATGCTGATTGAATTTCTTGGATTTCCTTCACCAGTTCCAACCCATACCACACTTGGATTTGATTGTTGAATTGCTAAAGCTCCTATATTCATGATTGGTTGTTCTTCAAATAAAGGCTTCCAACTCACACCGCTATTGTCTGTTTTCCAAACACCTCCACTAGCAGCACCAATCCAAATATTGTTTGGATGCTCTACTTCAACGTCAATAGTAGTAACTCTACCACTCATTGAAGCGGGCCCAATATTTCTTGGTTTCCAATTTTTAAAAACTTTATTGATGTCTACTTTTGAAGTAGTTGCCACAGGTGTAACTGCTGCTTTCTTAGACTTTTGTGCCTGAACCTGACTACCTGTAATTACAGAAGCCACCATCATGGTACCTAGAAGGAATACGCGCATATTTAGCTTATTTTCTTATTGAAATAATGAAGTTCTAAGCTACTGCATTTTTAGGTTATTTTATAGAAAAAATGATGGCCGTTAGTATTTATAGTTTTTCGATAATGCCAGCAATTCCCTGGCCACCCCCTACACAGGCAGTTACAATACCATATTTTTTGTTTAATCGCTCTAAGTCATTGATTATCTGTACAGTAAGTTTTGAACCAGTACAGCCTAAAGGATGCCCTAATGCAATGGCGCCTCCGTTTATGTTTACCTTATTGGTATCTAAATTGAGTGTTCTTATTACTGCTAAGGACTGAGACGCAAAGGCTTCGTTTAGTTCGATTAAATCAATTTGATCCAGGTTCATCCCTGCTTGCTTCAAAACTTTAGGAATTGCCGCCACAGGTCCAATGCCCATAATTCTTGGATGCACCCCTGCAGATGCACAATTCACCAGCCTTCCAATAGGTTTTAACCCCAATGAATTCATTAATTTTTCACTCATCACAATTACAAAACTGGCACCGTCACTTGTTTGAGACGAATTTCCTGCGGTAACCGATCCATTAACTGCAAAAGCAGGTTTCAATTTTGCTAATGCTTCCAAAGTAGTCTCTGCTCTTACGCCTTCGTCGGTATCAACTATATAAGATCTTGTTGCTTTTTTATTTTTTTCATTCACATAGGTCTCCGACACTTCAATAGGTAAAATTCCTTTCTTAAAATAACCATTATCAATAGCTGCTTTTGCTTTTTGATGGGAGGCTAATGCGAACGCATCTTGATCGGCTCTGCTTACATTATACTCATTCGCAACTGCTTCTGCAGTTAGGCCCATTGACAAATAAAAATCCGGCTCTTCTGAACTAATAGAATACGCTGGAACTGTTTTCCAGCCTGCTGTTGGGACCAAACTCATTGACTCTGTACCACCAGCAATAATACATTCAGCCATACCTGTTCTTATTTTTGCAGTGGCCATGGCAATACTTTCTAAACCACTTGCGCAATATCTATTTATAGTAATTCCTGGCACTTCAATTCCTAATGCTTTTGCAGAAATCATTCTTCCAAATTGTAATCCTTGCTCTGCTTCCGGAACCGCATTTCCAACAATCACATCGTCTACTAATAAGGGGTCTAGTGCAGGCATAGACTTCATCAATCCTTTAATTACTTCAATAGCTAAATCATCTGAACGCATAAATCTAAATCCGCCTTTCTTACTTTTAGTAATTGCCGTTCTAAATCCCGCTACGATATAAGCTTCTTGCATACAATTGGTTTTAATTGATTCGGTGAATCTTACCTAAAAGTAGTCATTTTTTTAAAAGGTTGTTTATGCAACTAAATATTTCATTGTAAATTTGTGGCATGTTATACCCTTTAGTAAGAAATACCCTTTTCTTGTTGCCTCCCGAAGCGGCGCATAATGTGTCCATGCAGGGCTTGCATTTTGCAGCGAGTATTCCCTTTGTAAAGCAGCAAATAGCGAATCAATTTCAATATCGAGGTAAGGACTTGTCTAAAAACCTATTGGGTCTTCATTTTCCTAACCCGGTGGGATTGGGTGCTGGTTTTGATAAAAACGCTGAACATTTAGACGTTTTAGAATTGTTGGGATTTGGGTTTATAGAAATTGGGACAGTAACCCCTAAAGCGCAGGCAGGCAATCCCAAGCCAAGATTATTTAGACTACCTAGTCAACAAGCATTAATTAATCGAATGGGATTTAATAACGATGGCGTGGACGCCATTGCAACAAGATTGAAAAAAAGAAAAGCAATAACGAATTCACCCATGATTATTGGAGGTAATATTGGAAAAAATAAAGTCACTGAAAATATAGATGCTTGGAAAGACTATTGTATCAATTTTAAGGGCTTGGAAGAAGTAGTGGATTATTTTGTAGTGAATGTGAGTTCTCCCAATACACCTGGCCTTCGTGAATTACAAGAAAAAGAATCCCTAAGAAAATTGTTTAGTGAATTGCAAAATATCAATAAAAAAAATAAGCCCATTTTATTAAAAATTGCACCCGACTTAGAACTGTCTGCACTAGACGATATTATTGCTTTAACCAATGAAGTAAAAATAGACGGATTGGTTTCGAGCAATACCACACTAGATCGTAGTTTGCTGAATACAGAAAATGTAGAGAAGGCAAATGCCATTGGTGCTGGCGGATTAAGTGGCGCACCATTACTTGGAAAATCAACTGCTGTATTGCAATACTTACACAAGGGTATTCAAGGCCGCATTCCAATTATAGCGAGCGGCGGTGTATTCACTGGCGCGGACGCTAAATCTAAATTTGATGCAGGTGCAGACTTGGTGCAAATTTGGACTGGCTTTATTTATGAAGGACCTGCCATTGTGAAAAATATTTGCAACCAACTATAAGGTTACTCTAAAACTTCCAAATATTCCGAACGACGAAGGAGTCGCAGTTTTCAATTCCTCATTTTTAAGTCTCCATACAAAATCGACCCTAAAGAATCGTGCAATATTTTCAATGCCGGTACCCACTTCACAATAAGGTTTAGATTGTAATGAATTGAATGGATGGTCTTGAATAAAATTCAATGTTTTATTTTCAGTAGACAAGCTTCCTACAACCGCCTTGGCGCTCCAAAACTGTCTCCATTTTGTTTTTTTAATGAGTGGAATATATTTTAGAATGCCCTTCCCTATCTTATGTTCAATATTCATTCCAACATAAGCGTCACTTATAAATTCATATCTACGCATCATGTTGAAAGCATATTTATTATAATACATCATTTCATTGCCTGGCATGATATCTAAATATGGATATGCAGCTGTTCCCCATGTTTTACCAGCATACACTGCATATACAATATTGCCATAAGGAGTGATAGGCAATTCGTCGTTAATTGTGATATTTAATTTTTTATAATCAGCGCCAGAAGCTAACACGTTTTTAAACGACTGCGCATACTTTATGTCCACCACAGGGTATAAACTACCAAATCCAAATCTGGTAAAATTATTTTCCAGGTATCTTTCTTGATAAGCAAAGCGGAAGTCCAAACTAGCTTCTGCTGCATGTAGTAAATGCTCGTTATTAGGGCCTTCAATAACAGGTAGGTTTAGCAATGGCAAATACAACTTGTCTGCAAGGGCCCAAGTAAATTGAAAGCCTTTATTATTCTCATGAAAAAAGCTAAACTGACTTTGCGTTAGTTGTTGAAACTTAAAGGGAATATTTTTTTGTCTTAATAAAGTTCCAAATAAATTGTCATTACTAATTTGATCAAAATATTCTTGTCCGAATTCTAAATCCGATTTTCTTTCCGCTTGGACATAAATTAATGGACTGGTTTTAAATCTATATGTAACACCAATTTTGCCTTTCCATTTTTCATCCTGAAAACCATAAGCACCATAGCCATAAATATTCCAATTTTTACTAAACCCTGTATTAGTAGCAGCGTCTAGTCTTAGTCGCACACCATCCCATTTATTCGAACTCAACACATTAAACCAAGGGCCAATGGTGATATTTCCCACTTCTTTAATTCCTTTTACAGCAAATTCTGCCACATCCTTATAAAACAAAAAGGTACGGTTCTTATTTAAAGTGTCTAAGATTGCATACACTGCTTTTTCAGTTTTAGCTAATGGCTCATGTCTTAATGCCTGCCATTCACTTTCGTCATTAGAACTACTATTTTTTAATAAATCAACCTGTGGTGACTTAACAATATGCTCCATCCTAGAGTCCACTGCAGTATCATTAATTAGCACATTTTTATAAGTAGTTGTTTTACGTCCTTTTATACCTAACATGCCTTTACCTGGACTAAAGTCTGCTACAAATCTGTCTTTAGACAAAAACCATACAGAGTCCTTCACTATTTTAAATTCTTGAATCATGGTTAATGATTCAAGGAAATTAATGTCGGCAAAAGTAGAAGGTCTTAAAGTGATTTTTTGAATAGCAAAGCTGGTATCATTCACCCAACAATCTCCGTCAAAAGTCAATTCATTAATTCCTTTAGGCTTGAAGAATAAATGCACCAATCTTTTCCCATTTAAATACGCAGTGTCCGCTAATTTGAATTTATAATACGTATCAGCATTGGTATGAAAAGGACTTATGAACTCTTTATTAAAAACTGGAATAACATTTTTATAAATATTTATATTTTGATAAGTACCTCCTAACTCTTTAATGATAGATTCATTTTCAATACCATTAGTTCTTGTCTTTTTAATTACTTCTAAAGTTCTTCTTGGAGATTTCTGATTATAATAATCGGAAATAGTTTCAGTTAGGTATACTGGAAGGAATGCCTGATGTGTTTCGGAAGTGTCAATAAAGTCAAACACAAATTCTAAAGGTTTCACTAAAGCACTCTTGGCTAATTTGTCTTTTTGAACATTATTCAAATCCACTTCCATCTTATTATATAATTCATAAGTATAGTTGTCGAAATTAGCAGGATTATGCAGTTCCTTTTTAGACATTATTTTTCTCCAAAACCACAATGACCTATTGTACTTGGACTTTACTACTGCTTCCTGCTTGGGCGCTTCTACAAATAAATGCACTGTGCCAATATCTAAGCCATTTAGCTTAATTACTGGGATTAATAAGGAGATATAACCTACACTTTGAATTTTCAAAGTATCTGCATTGCCATAAATAGATTGTGCCAAAATAAAATTGCCAGCAGAGTCAGTCAAGACACCTTTTTGAGCTTTCACAAAGGAGACAGACACAAAAGGCAATGGCTCTTCGCTTTGATGATCCGCCACCTTTCCTTTAAGATATACCTGTTGCGAAAAAACAACAGTACTAGACATTAAAAAGCATGATAACACAAATCCTTTCAAACACAAATTCATTTTCATTCCGCGAAGATAATTCATATTTTATTTTTTTAATGTGTCATTAGTCACCGTTCGTCATTTTGATTGTATTTTTGTAGTAAAGTTTAACCCCATGTTATCAATAAAGTCTTTTTGTTTTAATCCTTTTCAGGAAAATACCTATATCCTATTCAATGAAGCTAAAGAAGCCATCATTATTGATCCAGGTTGCTATACTGACCAGGAAAAGCAGACCCTTACTGATTTTATTATAGAAAACAATCTAGTACCTAAATTATTGTTGAATACACATTGTCATTTAGATCATGTATTTGGGAATAGTTATGTGAGTGAGCAATATGGACTTACCGCTTTGTTTCACAAAAATGAACAAATCGTAATTGATAGATTACCAGAAGGTGGAGCTAGATGGGGTGTTCCCTGTGAACCTTATACAGGAAAAGTGCAATATATTGAAGACAAAGAAATGATCCATTTTGGAACAGACGCTTTTGAAGTACTATTAACACCTGGCCATTCCCCGGGAAGTGTTTGTTTTTATCATGCAAAACAGGACATTTTAATAGGGGGCGACTTAATATTTAAAGACGGAGTTGGTAGAACCGACCTGCCAGGCAGTAACCCGCTGGATTTAATTAAAAGTATAAAAGAACAAATTTTGCCCTTGCCGGACACTATGACCATCTATTCTGGACATGGCCCCGCTACTACTTTAGGTAGAGAGAAAGCTGCAAACCCTTATATTAAGCATATACTAAAGGCTTAACAATTTGATAATGCATTGCTAACTGTGCATTCTGAATTATTAAAACTAATTTTGAAGCAATCCAACAGACATGGATAATAGAGAAATGAAAATATTAATTGCAGACGACGAACCCGATATTATTGAGATAATCAGTTTTCATTTACAAAAAGCTGGCTTTGATGTAATTACTGCAAGTGACGGTAGTGAAGCTATTGAAAAAGCCAAACTGCATACACCTGATTGTATTATTCTTGACATCATGATGCCCAAGCGAACTGGTTTTGAAGTTTGTGAATATTTAAGAAGCAATTCCCAATTTGATAAGACTCTAATTGTGTTATTAACTGCATTAAACGACGAAGCTTCTCATATTAAAGGTCTTGAATTAGGAGGCGATGATTTTGTAAGTAAGCCCATTAGCCCTAAAGTTTTATTAAGTAGAATCACTGCATTATTTAGAAGAATACAACCGACAAGTACGGAAAATAAAATAGTCCAAATTAAAGACCTAAGTATTGACCCTGCTCAGTATAAAACTACTTTAAATGGTGTAACACATTCCTTAGCAAAAAAAGAGTTTGAGTTATTGTATTTATTAGCCGCACAAGCTGGTCGTGTTTTTTTAAGAAACGAAATTTTGTCACAGGTTTGGGGCAATGACGTGATTGTGGGCGACCGCACTATTGACGTTCATATTCGTAAAATTCGCTCTAAATTAGGCATTGATTGTATCACTACCGTAAAAGGGGTTGGTTACAAATTCGATTATTAATAAGAATTAGATAACTTCGTATAGCTAAGCATTTAGCAGCTAAACTATGTTTGAACAAAAAAACTTTTCTCCTAAACAATTAGCGGTTTTTACAGCGCTAATCCTATCTCTTTTAATTGCAATAAGCACTTATGTTTTAATTAGAGATTTAAAAGTCTTATTGTATTATTTTATTTTATGTTTTGCTGTAATTTATATTCTTGTATATCAAATATTAGAACGTTTTATTTATCGAAAAATAAAGCTCATTTACAAACTTATTTCTCAAACCAAAGCAAGCAAAAGAGAAGAAGCTTATAATAAATACATTCTGCCTCAAAAAGGCATTGACGAAGTGAGAGCAGACGTTGAAAAATGGGTGGAACAACAATCGGAACAAATCAAGCAACTTCAGTCTAATGAAGCTTTTCGACGAGAGTTTTTACAGAATCTTTCGCATGAAATTAAAACACCCATATTTTCCATACAGGGTTACTTAGAACTGCTTGGCGACGGTGCCATGGAAGACGAAGTAATTGCACAAAAGTTTATTCGAAAATCTCAGGCCAATGTGCAAAGACTAGTGCAGCTAGTGAACGACGTAGACATTATCACGAATCTTGAAATTAACAAAGAGCCTATCTTAAAACAAAGTTTTATTATACAGGATCTCATAACAGAAGCTGCCAATAATTTAGGTATACAAATGGAACAGAAGCAAGCGCATTTCCAAATTAAAAAAGGATCTGAGTCTCCGATTGCTGTTTTTGCAGATAAGAACAAAATCTATCAAGTATTGGTGAATGTAATTGCTAATGCTATTAAGTATGGCAAGATAGATGGTGAGATCATTGCAAGTGTTTACAAAATTGAAGACAATAAAGTCTTAATTGAGATAAGTGACAATGGTGCTGGAATTGCAGAAGAGCATATTCCTAGGCTGTTTGAGCGCTTTTATCGCACCGACGATGCTAGGAGTAGAGAGATTGGCGGAACCGGCCTTGGGTTAGCTATTTGCAAACATATTATAGAAGCGCATAAGGAGACCATGCATATTAGAAGTAAAGTAAACGTGGGCACTACCGTTGGATTTACATTGGCAGGCAAAGCTTAGTGTCTTATTTTTTCGTTTCTTTGTATTCTAAATTTCTTTAATGCAAACTATCTTAGTTACTGGCGGATGTGGATTCATTGGTGCTCATACCATTGTTGATTTAATAGAACATGGTTTTAATGTAATTTCAGTTGATAATTTATCAAGGGCTTCCGACAAATCTTTATTGGGTATTGAACAGATTACCGGAAAGAAAATCAAGAATTATAAAATTGATTTAACCGACAAAGCCGCTACTGAATTAGTATTTAAAGAAAATCCTGGCATTACTGGAATTATTCATTTTGCAGCTTATAAAGCGGTGGGTGAATCTGTTGAAAAACCATTGGACTATTATGAGAATAATTTATTCTCACTGGTTCACTTATTACAAATGGCAGTCAAATACAATGCACAACATTTTATATTCTCTTCCTCTTGTACTGTTTACGGAAATCCTGAAACCATTCCTGTTACAGAAGACACTCCATTACAAACAGCAACTTCTCCTTATGGCGCTACCAAGCAAATGGGAGAAACTATTGTAAGAGACACAGCATTCACTTACCCACTATCCACTATATTATTAAGATATTTTAATCCAGTAGGCGCGCATCCTTCAATTGCCATTGGAGAATTACCAATTGGTCGTCCACAAAACTTAGTGCCAGCAATTACCCAAACTGCTATTGGTAAATTACCTATGATGCAAGTACACGGCAGTGATTATGACACACGCGACGGAAGTTGCATACGTGATTATATACATGTATGTGATATTGCACATGCACATACTTTGGCTATTCAATATTCTATTAAAAACAATCAACCAAAGTCTTGCGAAGTTTTTAATTTAGGTACAGGTAATGGCATCACGGTATTAGAAGCTATCAAAGCTTTTGAGAAAGTAAGTGGTGTGAAATTAAATTACGAAATAGGACCACGCAGGGCTGGTGATATTGTTTCTATATATGCTAATAATGATAAAGCAGTGAATCAATTAGGCTGGCAATGTAAATACGGATTAGACGAAATGATGCTCACAGCATGGCAGTGGGAACAAAGTTTGGCGGATTAATTCTGTACCAACATTTTTTCTGCGTTCTCGGCCATTTGCAATGCTTCAATAAATTCTTCAATCTCTCCGTTTATTACCGCATCCAAATTATAAGAAGTAACATTCACTCTATGGTCTGTAACGCGTCCTTGTGGCCAGTTATAAGTTCTAATCTTGGCACTTCTGTCTCCTGTGCTAACCAATGTTTTACGATGTCTTGAAATCTCGTCTTCTTGTTTACGTACTTGCTCCTCGAATAATTTAGTACGCATCATGCCCATTGCTTTCTCACGGTTACCTAACTGAGAACGTTCTGTTTGACACACAATTACGGTACCTGTTGGAATATGCGTTAACTGTACTTTAGTTTCTACTTTATTTACGTTCTGTCCACCCGCTCCACCACTTCGTGAGGTTTCCATTTTTACGTCAGCAGGATTTAATACAAAATCCACTTCCTCCGCTTCTGGCATTACCGCCACAGTTGCCGCAGAAGTATGTACTCTACCCTGTGTCTCTGTACTTGGTACACGTTGTACACGATGCACCCCACTTTCAAATTTCATAGTACCATATACATCCTCTCCAGTTACTTCTAATATTACTTCCTTGTATCCACCAACCGATCCTTCACTTTCTCCAATCAATGCCACTTTCCATCCTTTTCTTTGGCAATACCTAGTGTACATATTCAATAAATCACCCACAAACAAGCTTGCTTCATCTCCACCTGTTCCTGCTCTTAATTCAATAATCGCATTTTTATCGTCCTGAGGGTCTTTGGGAATTAATAGTTTTGTCAACTCTTTTTCTAATGCATCTTTCTCTTCATCTAAGGCTGGCATCTCCATTTTAGCCAATTCACGCATATCTGCGTCGTCTCCATTTAATGATTCTTTAGCAAATTTATGCTCTGCCAAAACCTTCACATAACGCTCATATGGGATCACAATACGCTCTAATGAACGGTATTCCTTACTGTATTTGCCAAATTCTGACTGATTATTAATAATCTCTGGATTGGTCAAAGCCACCCCTACTTGGTCGAATCTTGCTTTTATGGCTTCTAATTTATCTAACATAGTCGTTTTTCTGTGCGCAAAAATAGTTATTTTAGTTGTGAATTAAAACAATCCCTTCATATGAAATACCTGCTAAGCCTTTGTATCCTTATTTCAGCTAGCGTACAAGCACAATCCATTCATTATAAATCAATTCTAGTGGATACGCATAATGACGCTGTGACTGCTTGTATTGAGAAAAAAGTGAGCTTGGACCAGGACTTAACAGGAATAAACCATTCCGATTTAAAAAGATTCAAACAAGGGGGCGTGGACTATCAATTGTTTTCTATTTGGTGTGACGGGGAGAAACAAAACCCTTATGCTTGGGCCATGAGAGAAATGGACACCATTGACGCAGTAGCGGCACGCAATCCCGATAAAATGGTAGTTGCTAAGAATTGGAAGGAGATACAAAAAGCGTTGAAATCGGGAAAATTAGTAGCACAATATGGTGTAGAAGGTGGCCATATGTTGGAAGATGATATTAATCGCTTGGATACATTTTATAAAAGAGGGGTTCGCTATATGACCCTTACTTGGAATAATTCTCCTACTTGGGCAAGTTCTCATGCAGACGAAAAAGATCCAAAATATACTGGTCATAAAGGGCTGAATGATTTTGGAAAAGAAATTATTCATCGCATGAATAAACTAGGAATTATAGTAGACATTTCTCATGTGGGGGAAGCTACTTTTTGGGATGCCATAAATACTACTACCAAACCAGTGATTGCTTCACATAGTAATGCTTATAGTATTTGCCCAGTGACCAGAAATTTAAAAGACGATCAGATTTTAGCTGTTGGGAAAAATGGCGGCGTGATTTGTTTAAATTTTTTCTCAGGATTCGTAGATAGTAATTTTTTAAAAAGAAATAACGAATTTAGAAAATCACATAAAGCAGAATTAGATTCCATGTTAGCAACAGGCATTCAACAAGAATATGCACAAGGACAATTAGCAGACAAATATAAAGCAGAGTCGGACGCCATTAAACCAGACCTAGAAGTATTAATGCAACACTTTGATCATATTGTAAAATTAATTGGCGTGGACCATATTGGCCTAGGCTCCGACTTTGACGGAATAGATTCCGCACCAAAGCAATTAAAAACAGTATTGGATTATCCTGAATTCACTAAAGCATTAATCGCAAGAGGGTACTCTAATAAGGATATTAAAAAAATATTGGGTGGAAATTTCTTAAGAGTGTACCGAGCTAATAATTAAGCAACTGCTGCATCATTTCGTCTAACCTAGCATTTGCCATATATTGTTTTTCTAATTCCATATTGAATGGTATAGGCGTATCCAAACTTGCGCAACGCATTACTGGGGCGTCTAAATGTTCAAAGCAATATTGTGCAATCCATGCTGCAATTTCGGAGCCAATACCTCCTGTTAAATTGTCTTCATGCAATACAAGTACTTTGCCGGTTTGTTGAACTGCCATGCGAATTGTGTCATAATCCAATGGCGCTAAACTTCTTAAGTCCACAATAGTCAATGACCGCTCCGGATGATTTGATTGGTATTCGTTCGCCCATAAAACACCCATACCATAAGTAATAATAGTAGCTTCCGTTCCTTCACTTACCATTACTGCTTTCCCAATAGGCACTTGATAGTATTCATTGGGAACTGCTCCTTCTATTCGTCGATACAAGGCTTTATGTTCAAAAAATAAAACAGGGTTCGGGTCTAATAAAGCGGCTATTAATAATCCTTTTGCGTCAGCAGGATTGGATGGATATACCACTTTTAATCCTGGCACATGTGTAAACCAGGCTTCATTTGACTGTGAGTGAAAAGGACCTGCACCCACGCCACCGCCGGTAGGCATACGCACTACAACGTCGGCATTCTGTCCCCAACGGTAATGGAGCTTCGCTAAATTATTTACAATTTGATTAAATGCAACCGTTACAAAATCCGCAAATTGCATTTCCATCACCGACTTGATTCCTTCTAAACTTAATCCCAATGCGGTTCCCACAATTGCACTCTCGCATATGGGTGTATTACGAACTCTTTGTTTGCCGAATAATTCAACAAAGCCTTCTGTTACCTTAAATGCACCACCATATTCTGCAATGTCCTGACCCATAATAACCATTTCAGGATAGCGTTCCATGGTTTGCTTTAAAGCTTCACTTATAGCTTGTATGAATTTTTTATTGCTAGTTGTACCGGCCTCAAACTGTTCCTCAATATTTAATAAATTTTCATACGTTACTACACCTGTTTCAATAGCAGGTGCAAAAACGTCTGCTAATTCTGCTTCAATGGTTGGTGTAAAATCCACAGGCTCCATGGCTTTAGCTAAATCGGATTCTATCTGCGCTTTCATTTCAGCGTGGATATTTTCTACTTCCGTTTCAGTAAGTAATTTTTCTGCAATTAAATAAGCTTCGTAATTTTTAATAGGATCCTTCTTTGCCCACTCCTCCATTAATGCAGGTGGCACATATTTGGTGCCACTTGCTTCCTCATGGCCACGCATTCTAAAAGTAGTACACTCTATTAAATAAGGCTTTTGATTATTGATACAATATTCTCTAACACCTTTTATTGTTTCATACACTTCTAAAATATTATTACCGTCAATACGAATGCCTTCCATTCCATATCCTTTGGCACGGTCCACTAAATAATCACATGCATATTGTTCATTCGTTGGTGTACTTAATCCGTATCCATTATTTTCAATAATAAAAATGACAGGTAAATTCCAAACCGCTGCAACATTCAAAGCTTCATGAAAATCCCCTTCGCTGGTACCGCCGTCCCCTGTAAATGCAAGTGTTGCTTTTAATTGACCGCGTTGCTGATAAGCCAATGCCACACCGTCTGCAATAGCTAACTGTGGTCCTAAATGGGAGATCATCCCACAAATATGATGTGCTTTACTTCCAAAATGGAAGCTACGTTCTCTAGCTTTACTAAAACTATCTCTATCACCCTGCCATTGTTTGAACATATCTACCAAGGACATATCACGTCCAGTAAAAACGCCTAAGTTTCTGTGTAATGGCATGATCCATTCTGTTGGATCCATTGCCAATGTAGCACCTACCGAAATGGCTTCCTGTCCAATACCACTAAACCATTTGCTAATTTTTCCTTGACGTAATAATACCAACATTTTTTCTTCAATCATTCTTGGCCAAACCATAGAACGATAAAAATGAATCAGTTGCTCCTTCTCCAAGTTGCCTCGTTGATATTCCATTACAAATTAGTCTCTTGAGCTTAGCTTACTCAATAATTTTAAAATTTCTAAATATAACCACACTAAAGTTACTAATAAAGCGAATGCACTATACCATTCCATGAATTTAGGAGCGCCCATTTCAGCAGCTCTTTCGATAGAATCAAAATCTAATAATAAATTCATTGCCGCAATACCCACCACAAATAAACTAATTCCAATACTTAAAAGAGAATTATCAAAAGCAAATCCCATATTCACTCCAAACATGCCTAGGATCCAAGTGATTAAATAAAACAATCCAATACCCATTGTTGCAGACATGATGATAGAACGTAATCTGTTGGTAACTGTTATGATTCTAAAATTATATAACAAGAACATAGACAATGCAACACCCAATGTTAAACCTACTGCTTGTAATACTAAATTAGGATGCGTCTTGGCAAACATTTGATTAAAGTAAGCACTAATGCCTCCAATAAATAAGCCCTCTAAAATACCATAGGCAGGAGCTATATAGCCAGACCAATTAGGCTTGAACATCATAACCATTGCAAGTACTAATCCTCCAATGGCACCCCCAATCATTAACATAGTAACAGTAGCAGTATTGCCTTCTGCAAATAAATTCCAACTATACATGGCAGAAGCCATCACCATTAATAATAAAAACCCAAATTTATTCATAGTACCGCGCACACTCATCACCCCAAAAGCGCCTGCTGTTTCATGTATACTCTTATCAAAAATTTTCTCCGTTAAGGTTGGATTCCCTGTTTTAAATGCTGACATATAATTATGTTTATTTTTCTATTATAAAAATACAAAATACTTTAGGTAATTAACCAATTGGCTGCCTTAAAAAAAGGTTAATCCCGGCTTATTTCTTCAAGTTCGGGTAGCTGGTAAGTTTTCTAAATCGAAAATCAGGTCTTTGCTTTAAAAGCGTAATCATGGTATTCAATTTCACAGAGTCTGCTGGGGCTCTAAACATCACATCATGCATTAAAATTACTAAATGGTTTTTAGTCTTGGTTTTGTTGTAAAAAAACAAGCTGTCAGCCAATGAAACAATATATTCTGGGCTATTCACAGGTCTTCCTGATTTATTAAAATGCCATTCCATATCCCAACCTATCACATTATATCCAGTACTGTCTAGTTTATGTACAAGTGGGCGTACCAAGCCGCTTGCTCTTTTTTCGACTTGCGTATTCCAAGCATTGTTTCCAGGTAAACGCACTAAATTATTTTTGGGCTGCAGTATAAATTTGGCTTTGTTGAAGTCCGCTAGTGCTGAGTCTGGCTGATGGTAGTAGTCCAAATAGTCCCCAAAAAACGCATGTGAAAAACTATGGTTTGCAATGTCAAACAACCTGTCATTTTTCAATATTCTTTGATATAAATGCTTCCCATAATTACTTCTTGATTCATGAAAAGCAACTTCAAAAAAAGTAGCAGCTACATTCTGTTGCGTACATATATCAATGCAATTAGAAGTGCCGGGTAAAGGACCGTCGTCAAAGCTTAAATAGATATGCTTAACTAAACTGTCGGCTAACTCTGGCTCTTTTTGTTGCACTATTGCAACAGGTGTTGCCTGCGATGCTGTCAAATGAGTTAGCATCCTTTGGGTATTCCCTACTAAAAGAAACAGGACCTGGGTCAATATGTTAAAAAATAAGCCAATCATTATTTTACCTTGAAATTGAAGCAGCAAAGGTAGCCAACATATGATAATAATCTTATAAATAATTAAGGTTTTAGGCAGGGTAACCTGTAACTTTACCCTCAAATTGATGCATATGCAAAAAGACGTTGTATTACAAGATGTTGTTATCAAATTCGCAGGAGATAGTGGCGATGGGATGCAATTAACAGGTCAACAGTTTACTAATAACACCGCATTATTAGGAATTGATTTAGCAACTTTCCCTGACTTCCCTGCAGAGATTCGTGCTCCAATAGGAACCCTTCCGGGAGTGAGTGGTTTTCAACTTCATTTTAGTTCTGATAGAGTTTATACACCAGGTGATGTTTGTGATGTTTTAGTTGCGATGAATGCAGCTGCCTTAAAAGTGAATTTAAAAAACTTAAAAAAAGGTGGAAAAATTATCGCAAATATTGACGGTTTTGATACTAAAAATTTACGTCTTGCTGCTTATACCGACGGCGTAAACCCTTTAGAGGACGGGAGTTTAGACAGTTATGACCTAACTAAAGTAGACGTAACAAAATTAACTCGTGAAGCATTAGCCGCTCACACTGAATTAGGAGTTAAAGAAAGAGACCGTGCGAAAAACATGTTTGTATTAGGATTAATCTATTGGTTATACAATAGAGATTTAGATACAACTATAACTTTCTTAAAAGAGAAATTTGGTAAAAAAGAAAATATCCTAAAGAGTAATATCGATGTTTTAAAAGCAGGCTATTTCTATGGCGAAACAACTGAATTATTTAACACAAGATATAAGGTAGAGAAAGCAACAATGGAACCAGGTACTTATAGAAGTATTATGGGAAACCAAGCTTTGTCTATGGGATTAGTGGCCGCTGCACAAAAAAGTGGTTTGACTTTATTTTTAGGGTCTTACCCAATTACTCCTGCAACTGATATACTTCATGAATTGAGTAAGTATAAAAACTTTGGGGTAAAAACTTTCCAAGCAGAGGACGAAATTGCTGGTATTGGAGCTGCTATTGGGGCAAGTTATGGTGGAGCCATTGGCTTAACCACTACATCTGGACCAGGTATGGCATTAAAAACAGAAGCTATTGGCTTGGCTACTATGTTAGAGATTCCTTTAGTCATTGTAAATATTCAAAGAGGAGGCCCTTCAACTGGCTTACCTACTAAGACAGAGCAAAGTGACTTAATGCAAGCGTATTACGGACGAAATGGAGAAGCTCCAATTCCTGTTCTTGCTGCAGCTACACCTAGTGACTGTTTCCATATGGCTTACGAAGCAGTTAGAATTGCTTTACAACATATGACTCCTGTTATATTATTAAGTGACGGCTATATTGCCAATGGTGCTGAACCTTGGAAATTCCCTAAAGCTTCAGATATTCCAGCTATTGAAGTAAAATTCAAAACGGAATTAGACGAAGGCGAAGCAAAATTCTTACCCTACAAGCGTAATGAAAAATTAGCTAGACCTTGGGCTGTTCCTGGAACACCGGGATTAGAGCATCGTATTGGTGGTTTAGAGAAACAACACGAAACGGGTAATGTTAGCTACGACTCAGAGAACCATGAGTTCATGATTAAAATGAGAGATGCTAAAGTGGCTAAAATTGCAGATTATATTCCTTTACAAACTATTGACACCGGAGCAGAAAAAGGTAAAGTATTGGTATTAGGATGGGGTTCTACTTATGGTACTATTAAGAGTGCTGCTATGCAATTGCAAAGTCAAGGTAAGCAAGTAAGTCATGCTCATATTAAGTATATGCGCCCTTTCCCTAAAAACTTAGGTGACATTTTGAAAAATTTTGAAACTATTTTAATTCCAGAAATTAATAATGGTCAATTAATTAAAATTATCCGCGATCAGTATTTTGTAGACGCAAAAGGATATAATAAAATTATGGGTGTGCCAATTACTAAACACGAGTTAGTGTCTGAGATTGAGAAGTACTTATAATTTTTCATAATATTTACAGAAGCCCTTGATGCCGCATTCCGAGCATTTAGGGCTTCTTGCTGTACACACATATCTTCCATGTAATATTAACCAATGATGTGCTTTATGAACTAAAGCTGGGGGGATACGTTTGATTAAAGCTTTCTCTACCGCCAATGGTGTTGTTGCTGTTTGTGGGACTAGGCCTATCCTTTTACTTAATCTATTTACATGTGTATCCACCGCCATATTAGGTTGTTCGTCAATAACGCTCGTAATTACATTCGCCGTTTTTCTTCCTACTCCAGGCAGGGTGACTAATTCTTCTACGGTCATAGGCACTTCACTTGCATAATCCTGTATGAGCTTTTGACTCATGCCAATTAAATGCTTGGTTTTATTACTAGGATAAGAAATGCTTTTAATTAATAAAAACAAGTCGTCAAAACTAGCTTCTGACATTTTTTGTGGTGTTGGGTATTGCTTGAAAATTGCAGGTGTAGTAAGGTTTACACGCTTGTCGGTGCACTGTGCAGACAAAATAACAGCAACTAATAATTGAAATGGATTCTCGTATGACAGTTCTGTTTCTGCAACTGGAACATGTTCTAGAAAAAAGTCAATTACTTTTTGATAACGTTCTTGTAATTTCATGTAAAGCCGGTCTTGAATTAATTATTTATTTTCAGAACCTGTCTTTGTGCTGTCTTCAAACAAATAAACTTCTTCTCCTTCACGTCTTAATAAATATCGCTCTCTTGCAAACTTCTCAATAGAAGCCGGATTATTTTGTAAATTCTCTAATTGACTTTTAGTGTTGTTAATCTCGTCCTGATAGTATTTCTTAGCTGCTTCTACTTTTTTCAACTCAGCACTTCTTTCTCTTTGTAAGAAAAAATCTCGTTGATCAAAAAACAACATCCATATCACAAATGCTAATGTTACAATTAAATAACGATTGGTAATAAATGGAATGATTTTTTTTACTGCTGACATAAACGTTGATTGCAGTAAAATTAACATAGTTCTACTAATACTCAAAAAAAAGAATGAGCCCCTTTTGAGGACTCATTCTTAATATGATATTATCTCACAAAGAGATATTGAATTGACTATTTGTTACCAAACTTCAATTTCCCTTTTGTTGGGAATACACCAGTTTCTCCTAATTGCTCTTCAATACGGATTAATTGGTTGTATTTAGCCATACGGTCTGTACGAGAAGCAGAACCAGTCTTAATTTGACCACAGTTCAATGCAACTGCTAAGTCAGCAATTGTAGTGTCTTCTGTTTCACCACTTCTGTGAGACATGATAGTGTTGTATCCATTATGTTGTGCTAAGCTAACAGCATTGATTGTCTCAGTCAAAGTTCCAATTTGGTTTACTTTAACTAATAAACCATTTGCAATTTTCTTGTCAATACCAGTTTGTAAACGATCAACATTCGTTACGAATAAATCATCTCCAACTAATTGGCATTTTGCACCGATAGTATCTGTCAAGTTTTTCCAACCAGCCCAATCGTCTTCAGCCATTCCATCCTCAATAGAAACGATAGGGTATTTCTTAACCCAAGATTCCCAATATTTAACTAATTGATCAGAACTCATTTCTTTACCAGAGCTCTTATGGAAAACATATTTTTTCTTTTTAGCATTCCACAACTCACTGTTTGCAGCGTCCATTGCAATTGCAATTTGAGAACCTGCTTTATAACCAGCCGCTTGAATAGCTTCTAATACTGTTTCAATAGCTTCTTCATTGCTTTGAATATTTGGAGCGAAACCACCTTCGTCACCAACGTTAGTGCTATATCCTTTCTTTTTTAAAGTGCTCTTTAATTGGTGGAAAATTTCAACTCCCCAACGTAATCCTTCGCTAAAGCTAGGAGCGCCAATTGGCATAATCATGAACTCTTGAAAATCAATTTTATTATCTGCGTGTGCACCACCATTTAAGATATTCATCATTGGCATTGGTAATGTTCTTGCATTCGTACCACCAATATATCTGTATAAAGGAAGATTAGCTTCGTCTGCTGCAGCTTTCGCTACTGCCATACTTACTGCTAAAATTGCATTTGCACCGAATTTGCTTTTATTTGGAGTGCCGTCTAATTCAATCATTACTTGGTCAATAGCAGCTTGTGCTGTAATATCAAATCCAGTGATTGCATCAGCAATTGAAGTGTTTACATTTTTAACCGCTTTCAAAACACCTCTTCCTACATATTTCTTCTTGTCATTGTCTCTTAATTCTGCTGCTTCATGAATACCAGTACTTGCTCCACTTGGAACAGCAGCACGGCCTAAAGCACCTTCGTCTGTTAATACGTCTACTTCAACAGTAGGATTTCCACGGCTATCTAAAATTTGTCTTGCTTTGACTTCAACAATGTAACTCATAGTTTGATTATTTATTTTCTACAATAATGATATTAAAATTCGAGACTGCAATTTACACCTTTTTTTTAATGGGTAAGCAATTTGAAGATTTCTTCTAAACTCGCCTCTTCTGTCTGCAAACGCTGTATATTCAAGCCTTTATCAATTGCGAACTGCATTATTTTTTTCTTAATATCTACATTAGCATCTAATTTTAGTACTAACAGATGTTTGTCAATGGAAATCACATACGCATTAAGTTCCCCTAATTGGTCTCTGAAAGCAGTTATATCATCTTCAAAACTTACCCGTAAATTATTAGTCAAAGGTTGCAATAATGTTTCAATGGGTTCATTCGCAACCAATTTCCCTTCATGCAATACCAATACACTAGAACAGATTGCAGTAACTTCGTGTAGTATATGTGTTGAAAATAAAATCATTGCATTAGTACTTAATGACTTTATTACATTTCTAATTTCAATTAATTGATTCGGATCCAGTCCTGAAGTAGGTTCGTCTAATAACAACAAAGCGGGCTCATGTAAAATAGCCGCAGCAATACCCACTCTTTGTTTATATCCTTTGGAAAGTTGTCCTATTTTTTTTTGCTGCATTGGCCCTAATCCAAGTTGCTCAACTACAGCATCTATTCTTTTTGGAATTTGATTGATTTGATGAATCTTACCCAAAAATTGTAAATATTCTTTTACATATAAATCCTCGTACAAAGCATTTGACTCCGGCAAATAACCGATTAATTTTTTAGCCGCTATTGGGTCTTTGTCAACAGCTATTCCATTGATGGTAATAGTACCAGAGTCAGGTGTTAAGAAACCTGCTATCATCTTTAAGGTAGTGCTTTTGCCGGCTCCATTGGGTCCCAAAAAGCCTACGACCTCTCCTTTATCTATTGAAAAAGAAATCGCATCAACAGCAATTTGCTTGTCATATTTTTTAGAAACCTGATGTACATTTAAAGACATACCCAAAAGTACTTAACTAAAATGAATTGTATTTTATTTTCTAGTCTTCAAGCTCTTCAGAGTTCGATGGCAAATGCGCATACGCGTCTTCTGATGCATATTTTCCAAAAATAAAAAAGCCAACACATATAGGTGTAAAAATGAGTAGAATTATCACCCATTGTAATATCACATTGGATCTGGTTGCCTCTGAAGCAGTATTGATCTTCGTAATTGCTTGGTACACTAAAAAACATATAATAGCAGGAGCGGTGATCATCCATATATAGCCTAATAGTTGCTTAATCTTATTCATAAAAATTTAATTTTAAATACGTGAATCCTTTATTAAATCGAGTTTACGATTTAATCCATTACGTCTTTGTCTATTTTGTTTTGTAAATAAATAACTCCAATTACGAAACACACAGCAGCAATCGCAATGGGATACCATAAACCAGCCAATACATCTCCATTAGGATGTGCAGGTGATTTAGTGAATTCTACAATTAATGTTCCTAAAAACGGCACCAACCCGCCAAATACTCCATTCCCAATATGATAAGGCAAAGACATGGAAGTATATCTAATTTTAGTTGGGAACATTTCTACTAAAAACGCAGCAATAGGACCATACACCATTGTTACATATACTATTTGTATGAACACCAACCAGATCATATCCCAATAAGCAGATCGCCCCATTGTCTTTTCTACCACTACATTTGGCTTAGGTGATTTATACTTTATCATTTCTGGATTGATCAAAGTAAGTGGCCTAGAGCCATCCACTGCTGACTTAAGAATCATAGTATCTGTTTTAAAATATTTAAAAACAGAACCATCTAGGTAAGTAGTATCAGACTGTTGTTTGATATACAATTTAGTTTTATCCTTTGCGTCTATAATTGGAAATGCAGTTATCGTATTTGTTAATCTTAGATCCACAATTTGTGTGCGATTAGCTGCAGCAGTAATATTTATAAACTCTTGATAGATGGGCCTATAAGTTAATACAGCGGCCAACATGCCAATTAACATGATCCACTTTCTTCCAAATTTATCACTCAACCAACCAAATAATACAAAACAAGGAGTTGCCATTAAAATGGCAATTAGCATAATATTTCGTGATTGTATAAAATCAATTTTACAAACCGTCTCGATAAAACTTTGCGCATAAAATTGTCCTGTATACCAAACTACCCCCTGCCCCATCACAGCTCCAAATAAAGCCAATAAAACCATTTTGAAATTGGCCTTATGTCCAAAACTTTCTTTTAAAGGATTCGTTGAAGTTTTACCCTCTGCCTTTAGTTTTGTAAACATAGGTGACTCACTCATTTTCATTCTTATCAACACAGAGACACCAACTAGTATAATTGAAATCCAAAATGGATAACGCCATCCGCCCCATTCTGCGCTAAATTGCTCCACGCCTTGATTTGTACGAATCAAAATAATGATACCCAATGCCAAAAACAAACCTAAGGTTGCAGTAGTCTGTATCCAACTAGTCCAAAAACCTCTTTGCCCCTCGGGAGCGTGCTCGGCAACATAGGTTGCGGCCCCGCCATACTCGCCTCCCAATGCCAAACCTTGTAATAATCTAAGTATTAAAACCAAAATGGGTGCCAACCAGCCAATAGTTTTAAAACCAGGCACTAAACCAATTGCAAAAGTGGAACCACCCATTATGATTAATGTCAGTAAAAATGTATGCTTTCTTCCAATCAAATCCCCTAAACGTCCAAAAACCAATGCACCAAATGGACGTACAATAAATCCAGCTGCAAAAATTGCCAATGTGCTTAAAAGAGCTGCTGTTCCTGCATCTGCGGGGAAAAATTGTTTTGATAAAATAGTGGCCAACATTCCAAAAATGTAAAAATCATACCATTCAATTAAGGTTCCCACCGACGATGCTCCTATAACGAAAGCAATTTTGCTGGGTTGTTTTGTACCATTCATAATTTATTTTTTAGCAAGTAATTATTCAAGTTAAATATTTAAACTGAAAAATGTAAATTGTGGTACACATTTTATAACGATTATAATGAGCTATCCCTACCAAATTAAAAGTCTTGAAGCGTATCACGAAGCCTACAAGCAAAGTATTGAAAATCCAGCAGCCTTCTGGACTGAGATTGCCGAGAATTTTACCTGGAGTAAAAAATGGGATACTGCATTAGATTGGAATTTCAAAGACCCGAAAATTGAATGGTTTAAAGGAGGTAAATTAAATATTACAGAAAATTGCCTGGACCGACATTTAGAAAAAAATGGTGATACTCCTGCACTTATTTGGGAACCTAATGACCCAGAAGAACATCACCGTATAATCACTTACAAACAATTACATTTAAAAGTTTGTCAATTTGCGCAAGTGTTATTAAACAATGGCGTTCAAAAAGGAGATCGTGTTTGTTTATACATGGGAATGATTCCTGAATTAACTATTGCTGTTTTAGCTTGTGCTAGAATTGGTGCAATACATAGTGTTATTTTTGGAGGATTTTCTGCTCAAAGTATTGCAGACCGCCTAGAAGATGCAAAAGCAGAATTCATAATAACATGCGATGGCGCCTATAGAGGAGCAAAAGACATTCCATTAAAGTCAGTAATAGACGATGCGTTAATTGGAAACAAATCAATCAAACGCGTCATTGTTTGTACTAGAACCAGAACCGCAGTTTCCATGATTAAGGGTCGTGATGTTTGGTGGGAGGATGAAATTAAAAAAGTAGAATCTCAAGGACTAGCATTAGTTGCACCCGTTCAAATGGATGCAGAAGATCCATTATTTATTTTATATACTTCTGGTTCAACAGGCAAGCCAAAAGGAGTTGTACATAGTGTTGCAGGCTATATGATTTATACTAACTACACTTTTGTAAACGTATTTCAATATCAACCTAATGATATCTTTTTCTGTACTGCTGACGTAGGTTGGATTACAGGACATAGCTATATTATTTACGGACCATTAAGTGCTGGCGGAACTTCATTAATGTTTGAGGGTATTCCAACTTTTCCTGACGCTGGACGTTTCTGGGATATCATTGACAAGTTCAGAGTAAATATTTTATACACTGCTCCAACAGCAATTCGTTCCCTAATGGGCTTTGGTTTAGGTCCAGTTAAAGACCATGACTTGAGCAGTTTGAAAGTATTAGGAACAGTAGGCGAACCTATAAACGAAGAAGCTTGGCATTGGTATGACGAAAATATTGGTAAGAAAAAATGTCCTATTGTTGACACTTGGTGGCAAACAGAAACAGGAGGAATTTTAATATCCAATATGGCTGGAATTACACCAGGCAGACCAGGATGGGCAACTTATCCAATGCCTGGCGTTAAAGGGATTTTAGTAGATGACAAAGGCATTGAAGTAACTGAAATGGAAGACGGATTGTTCCGTGGTAATTTATGTATCACACAACCTTGGCCTGCTATTTTGAGAACTACTTACGGAGACCACGAAAGATGCCGAACTAATTATTTTGCAACATATGAGAACTTATATTTTACGGGTGACGGCGCTTTAAAAACCGAAGACGGTCAGTTTAGAATTACCGGTCGTGTAGATGATGTATTAAACGTAAGTGGACACCGTATTGGTACTGCCGAAGTGGAAAATGCAATTAATATGCATGCTGGTGTGG
Source organism: Chitinophagaceae bacterium (assembly GCA_947374225.1). GTDB lineage: Bacteria > Bacteroidota > Bacteroidia > Chitinophagales > Chitinophagaceae > Sediminibacterium. The sequence goes on from CANCAY010000001.1 coordinate 63,849, forward strand.
TAGAAAGTGCGGTGGTAGGTTATCCTCATGACATCAAAGGACAGGGCATTTATGCTTATGTAATTTACACTGGCTCCCATGGACAGGATACACATGGCACTGCAGACATGATTAGAAGAGATATTTTACAAACAGTTACTAGAATCATTGGCCCCATTGCTAAACCTGATAAAATTCAATTTGTTTCAGGTTTACCTAAAACAAGGTCTGGTAAAATTATGCGCCGCATTCTAAGAAAAGTAGCCGAAGGTGAATTGAAAAACGTAGGTGATACTTCTACTTTATTAGACCCTGCAGTAGTGGATGAAATTGTAAGAGGCGTTTTGTAAACCTCATAACTAAAAAACTCAAATCCCGATGGCTTCAAAGCTTTCGGGATTTTTTATTTCCACAATTTCATCAGACGCGTTCGCTTTCATCAGACGCGTTCGCTTTCATCAGACGCGTTCGCGTCTTCTTCTGCTTCAATAAAGAGCTTTATAAAACAAACTATCGCTCTCTGTTCGACCTGCCCGCTAAAAATGACCGCGTCCATCTAAAATCGCGAACTCGCTGCGCTCAGACATGCGCGATTTTTAACGATGCACTTGGTCATTTTCTTAACGCTAGGTCTCAGAGTTCGCGAGTAGTTTATTTTATTCACTCTTTATATTATCAAACATTCAAAAGCGCAAGGCTTGGCGTATTCCAATCCTGAACTTCGAGCCATAGCGTAAAAAAAATTGTAAAATCGAACGACTAAAACTTAGCTGTCTGAGCACGAAGTGCGAGTTCTAAGTTTTAGTTTGATTTTATTATTTTTTAGCGTCATGGCGAGCCGAGAAGGATGGGATATGCCAAGCTCTGCGATTCCTTCATTTTAAAAATAGAAGACACGACAGAGAAAAAGTGGGATACGCCAAGCCCTGTAATAATAAAATATAGTTATAGAAAAAAAATCCCCTACTGTTCCATTAAATTTTTCAACTTTTTAGCTAAGAAGAATAAAATAACAGAAGCAATTCCTGCCATGAAAACAAAGAACATAAAGAAATCATGAAGGTTGGCAATTTGATAGCCTAAGAATGCAGTTGTTTTTCCGTTTTCTGGATACAACGCACTAAAAACTCCTGCTAATTTATTGGCAAAAGCATTGGCTGTAAACCATACTGCCATTAGTAAAGAAGCGAATTTAACAGGAGCTAATTTATTCACTAAAGACAACCCAATGGGAGACAAACAAAGTTCTCCAAAAGTATGCATCATATACATTCCAATCAACCAAATCATGCTCACTTTTACTCCAGTACCTACTCCATTTACGCCTGTTGCTATCCATAAATAACCTAATGCTAATAAAAATAATCCTGCGGCCATTTTATAAGGAGACGATGGTTCATGCTTTCCTAATTTAATCCAAAGCCAAGCCATTAATGGCGCTAATGTTACAACAAAAAGTGAATTCAGTGACTGAAAATAACTAGAAGGAACAACAAACCATCCTAAATCTCTTTGCGTATTTTCTTCTGCAAAGAAAGTTAAACTTGCGCCTGCTTGTTCGAAAGCACTCCAGAAGAAAACTACAAAAAAGGAAACTACAAATATCACTAGTACTTTTTGCTTTTCAATTTTAGATAATATTTTATCAGAAAAAACAATCACCGCTATTAGCGTTATACAGGCTAACAATAAATAAAATAAATAACTTACAATTTTAATATCGATGTATACAAGCGCGATGGTAATTAAGGATAAAACAAAAAGAAACAAAACCATTACTGGTAATTTCTGAAACCATTTTGGTGCATTGGCAGGCGCTTCCCCTAATTGATTCCCTTTTGGATCTTTTAAATACTTTTTTTGAAAAAGCCATTGTGTAAGCACGCTCAATAACATAGCTACCCCTCCGGCAAAAAACGCCCATTTAAAATCACCTGATTTTCCTGTGTCCCCAAAAAAGCCACATACAAAAGGTCCTAAAGCACCTCCTGTATTAATACCCATATAAAAAATAGTATATGCTGCGTCTATTCTCTTATCCCCTTTTTCATATAACTGACCTACTAAACTTGAAATATTAGGTTTGAAAAAACCATTCCCTGAAATCATACAACCCAGTCCAACATAAAATAGAATAGAGGAAATTTCTGGATTTTGATAATAATGACCACACCCAAATAAAACAAACTCTCCTATTGCCATCATGAGTCCTCCAACAATAATGGACTTATTATTTCCCCAGTAACGGTCAGCAATATAACCTCCTAATAAAGGGGTCAAATAAATCAAACTAGTATAACTACCGTATACCTGAGATGCAAACACTTTATCAAAAAGCAAGGCCTTGGTTAAAAACAACACCAAAATAGCACGCATGCCATAAAAGTTGAATCGTTCCCACATTTCAGTTGCAAACAAAACATACAAACCCCTAGGATGCTTAATTGTCGATGTTGACATAAGTATTCGTTTATTTAATTGACCCAAATTAATAAAATACCTTCAATAAATTTTACTTTCGTGTAGCAATCAATTGAATTATGAATATTTTACTAATAGGTGGAGGAGGGCGTGAACACGCAATGGCGTGGAAAATGGCGAAAAGTCATCATTGTGACAACTTGTATATTGCTCCTGGTAACCCAGGTACTGCAAGCATTGGAACCAATGTGGCTATAGATAGTAACGATTTTGCATCGCTAAAACAATTTGCAATTGACAATACAATTGACATGATTGTGGTTGGACCAGAAGAACCATTGGTAAAAGGTATTTATGATTTTTTCGCAAAAGACGAGTCCACTCAGCATATTAATGTGATTGGGCCATCAGCCGAAGCGGCGCAATTAGAGGGCAGTAAAGCTTATAGCAAGCATTTCATGCAAAAGCACCATATCCCAACAGCGGGCTATGCCGAATTTACATTAGATAATTACGAGGACGGAATTCCTTATATCAAAGCCCATAGTTTACCAATTGTACTAAAAGCAGATGGTTTAGCGGCTGGTAAAGGGGTTATTATTGCCGAAACGCATGCGGATGCACTAGTGAGTTTTGAAGAAATGATCCAAAATAAGCAGTTTGGGGATGCGAGTTCTAAAGTGGTTATAGAGGAATTTTTAAAGGGAATTGAGGTTAGTGTTTTCGCCCTTACTGACGGCAAAAACTATCAAATTATAGGTCACGCCAAGGATTACAAGCGTATTGGAGTGGGTGATACAGGCTTAAATACTGGAGGAATGGGATGCGTAAGCCCTGTTCCTTTCATGGATGAAGCTTTTATGGCAAAAGTGGAAAAACAAATAATAGCCCCAACTATTCAAGGACTAGCACAAGAAAACTTGATTTATAAGGGTTTTGTATTTTTTGGATTAATGAATTGTGGTGGAGAACCCTATGTAATTGAATATAATTGTAGGCTAGGTGACCCAGAAACGGAAGTTATTCTACCTAGATTACAAACGGATTTAGTGAGTTTGTTAGCAGCAACCGATAATGGTACATTAGAAGATGTAAATATTGAGTACTATGAGGGGTCTTTTGCCACTGTTATGGCGGTAAGTGCTGGCTATCCTGGCAACTATCCTAAAAATTTAAAAATTACTGGAATTGAAACTGCGAATGCATTACCACAAATTCAGGTATTCCAAGCTGGGACTGGATTTGACGGAGAACAAGTGGTAACAAAAGGAGGCCGTGTACTTACTGTAACTTCTCAAGGAAATGACCTCCAAGATGCAGTTCAAAAGGCAAAAACTGCTTTAACAAATATCCATTTTGAAGGCATGTATTTTAGAAATGATATTGGCTTTGAATTCAAGTAAAAGTTTTTAACAAAAATTATTCCTATTCATTTATTAAAAAGCTTTGTAGTTCAAGGATTTTAGATGATTTTTGCATCATTCAACTAGCATTTTTAAAACACTGAAGAATAATGGGATTATTTAACTTTTTTACTCAAGAAATTGCGATGGACTTGGGTACCGCTAATACACTTATCATCCACAATGACGAAGTAGTAGTAAACGAACCTTCAATTATTGCCTTAAATAGGAATAATATGAAAGAGGTTTTGGGCGTGGGCAAGAAAGCCTTATTGATGCATGAAAAAACACACGAAAGTATTAGAACAATTCGTCCATTAAAAGACGGTGTAATTGCCGACTTTAATGCTGCAGAATTAATGATTCGTGAGTTGATGAAAATGATTTATCCTAAGAAGCCTTTATTCCCTCCAAGTTGGAGAATGGTTATATGCATTCCTTCTTCTATTACAGAGGTGGAAAAAAGAGCTGTGCGTGATAGTGCTGAACAAGCTGGTGCAAAAGAAGTTTATATGATTCACGAACCTATGGCTGCTGCATTAGGTATTGGTATCGATGTGGAAGAGCCAGTTGGAAATATGATTATTGATATCGGAGGTGGAACAACAGGCATTACCGTTATCGCATTAGCAGGTATTGTTTGTGATCAAAGTATTCGTATTGGTGGTGATGAATTTACTGCTGACATTATGGAAGCATTAAGACGTTATCATAGTTTATTAGTTGGAGAGCGTACTGCGGAGCAAATTAAAATTCACGTAGGTGCCGCTTTAAAAGATTTAGACAACCCTCCTGACGACATGCCAGTAAACGGAAGAGACTTGGTAACAGGCATTCCTAAGCAAATCATGGTGTCTTATCAAGAAGTTGCAGAAGCATTAGATAAAAGCATTTTTAAAATTGAAGAAGCTATTTTAAAAGCATTGGAAACAACGCCTCCAGAATTAGCTGCTGATATTTATAGAAGAGGATTATACATTACAGGTGGTGGATCTTTATTACGCGGTCTTGATAAAAGATTGAGTGCAAAAATTAAATTGCCAGTACATGTTGCTGACGATCCATTAAAGAGTGTAGTTCGTGGAACAGGTATTGCGTTAAAGAATTATCAGCGCTTCCCATTCATCATGAGGTAATAAAATAAAGCATATCACCTTTGAAGAATATCATTGGTTTCATACGACAAAATTTTACTTTTTTTAGTTTTCTGATACTACAAATTGTGTCATTGGTAATGCTATCTACCTATAGCAAGTCACATGAGACTTTTTTTAGCGGCTGGAATAATCAAGTAGCAGGAAATATAAATGGATACTACAATAGATTCTCTTACTTTTTTGACTTGAAAACAACCAATGCAAAATTAGTTGCTGAGAATATTACTTTAAGAAATGAATTGGCTCAAAACTTTGTGCCCTTCGACACTACAAAAAAATCAGGTACTTTAATTTTAAGAAAGGATAGTCTAGAGAAAATTAGAAAGTTTTATTATTATCCAGCAAAAGTCGTGGGTAGCACTTTCACTTTACAGAAGAACTATATTACAGTGGAAAGAGGTTCTCTTCAAGGGGTTAAAAAAGACATGGCAGTTATTAGTCCAGAAGGGAGTATTGTAGGAATTGTGGTGGACGTGAATGAGAACTATAGTAAAATAATGAGTTTATTGCATCGCAATAGCAAAGTAAGTGCTATGTTGAAGCGAAATAGAATAGCTGGTAGTATAGAATGGGATGGCGCTGATCCAGATATACTAACATTAAAAAATATATCCAAGAGTGCTATACCCAAAATTGGAGACACGGTTTTAACAAGTCCTTACTCTTCTAATTTTCCTGCTCAGTTAATGATAGGAAAAGTAGTAAAAGTGATTCAAGACCCATCAAGTAATTTTTTAACGTTAAGTGTAAAGTCTTCTACTAATTTTTTCAATTTAGAATATGTGTATTTAGTGGAGAATAGAAGAATGGCTGAACAAAAATTAGTAGAACAAAACGATATTAAGAATGAATAATATTTTAAAAAATACCATTCGCTTTGTATTGTTTTTATTGATACAAATAATCATTTTGAATGAAGTGCCCCCATTGCACCAATTCATCACACCTTATATCTATTTCCTATTCTTGTTATGGTTGCCATTTGGTACCAATAGAATTACAATGACCTTAGTTGGTTTTGTTTTTGGATATAGTCTTGATTTATTCACAAACACGCCAGGCTTACATGCAGCGGCTTGCACACTTCTTGGTTATCTAAGACCTACCGTGCTAAATTTATTGTTAGCTCAAGAAGCTTCCGAAGAAGTTAATAAAGAGCCCAGCATTGGTTCAATGGGATGGGGTCCTTATTTTATTTATGTTTTTGTGTTAACTTTTGTACATCACTTTTATTTAGTATTGCTTGAATGGCTTCAGTTTGGGAACTTTACCTATTTTATTGGAAAAGTTATTACTACAAGTTTAATGAGCTTATTATTGATTTTCTTGACTGAGCTTATTATGAACAGAAGAAAGCTTAAAAGATAATTCATGGCACTATACAATTCGAACCGTGGTGGTATCATTCAAATTATAATTGGAGTCATTTTTGTAATTCTAGTTGGGCAACTTATTAGTTTACAAATTATATCTAATAAATATAAATTAGCGGCAGACAACAATGCCATCTTTAGGAAAATTATTTACCCCGATAGAGGAATTATTTACGACCGAAAGAAAAGAGCTTTATTGGAGAATAGTATTAGTTACGATTTAGTAGTAATACCAAATGAAGCAAAAGGAGTAGACACAACTACCCTATGTGATATATTGAAAATTAGTAAAGAAGAGTTCAGTAAAAGAATGATAGAAGTGATCATTAAAAACTCAAGAGTTAAGGCTGGAGTTTTTGAACCTTTTCTTTCTCCTGAATTATATGCACAGTTAACTGAAAATTTATACCGATTCCCTGGATTCTCTTTATCAGAAAGATCCATACGTAATTACCCCTATAACACAGCAGCCCATGTATTAGGTTATGTTGCAGAAGTAGACGTGAACTTTTTACAAAAGCATGAAGACGAAGGTTATGAGATGGGCGATTATGCTGGAATGACTGGACTAGAAAAACAATACGAATCTATTTTAATGGGGCAACGAGGTGTCAAAAGATTTTTAAGAGACAATAAAGGGAAAATTCAAAGTGCTTATGAAAAAGGAGAGTTTGACACTTTAGCAATTGCAGGCAAGAATTTATATACTAGCATTGATGTACAAGTGCAGCAATTAGCTGAAAAATTATTAACGAATAAAGTTGGAAGTGCGGTTGCTATAAATCCTAAAACGGGGGGTGTAATTGCAATGGCATCTAGCCCTGGATATAATCCTAATTTATTAACTGGTAGTCAGAGAAGAAAAACTATTGGCAGATTACTAATGGACACTGCTAGACCTATCTATAATCGCGCTATTAAAGGACAGTACCCTCCTGGCTCTACTTTCAAACCCCTAGGTGCCTTAATTGCATTAGACGAGGGTTTAATCACTCCTTCCTATGGCTATAACTGTTATGGATCTTATGCAGCTTGCGGTGATCCAAGAAAATGTGAGCATCATAATCCAGGACACGCTGCCAATTTACAATTAGCATTAGCCAACTCCTGTAACTCCTACTTTTTGCAAGTGTTTAGAATGGCCATTGATAATCCAAAATATCACAATGCTAAAACTGGCTATTTAAAGTGGAAAGAATATGTAAATGGATTTGGCTTAGGTAGAAAATTAGGAATTGACTTGCCAAGTGAAAACAAAGCAAATATTCCAGACACCGCAGCTTATAATAAAGATTTTGGAAACCCTAAGTATTGGAATAGCTGTTACATGCTAACATTAGGAATTGGACAAGATAGAATGACAGCCACTCCATTACAATTAGCCAATAGCATGGCATTTATAGCAAATGACGGATATTATATTACGCCTCACTTTGTAGATAGTATAGAAGAAGAGTCTGAGCAAGAATCTGAGTTGATGGAAAAATATCGTACTAAGCAAAAAGTAACTAGTATTCCTAACCCCTATTTTAAAATAATTAAAGAAGGGATGCACGACGTAACCGTATATGGTACCGCTGCATTTATCAAAGTACCAGGGCACGAGTATTGTGCAAAAACAGGTACAGCACAAAATCCACACGGGAAAAACCACTCCTTATTTGTATGTTTTGCACCTAAAGACAACCCAAAAATAGCAGTAGCAGTGATTGTTGAAAATGCAGGATACGGAGCCACTTGGGCCGGACCTATTGCTGGGTTAATGATGGAGCAATATTTAAACGACAGTTTAACTGCAGAAAGTAAATTGAAAGCTGACAATTTAGAGAAAGTGGATTTATTGCCACAAGCTATAAAAGACTGGTATGTTAGAAATAATAAATCTGCCTATTTAGCGCCATTAGAATACAATAATGATGAATTGTCAGACGTTTGGGATATGGAGATGATATCTGGAGAAACGCCAATAGTAACAAAACCAGTTGACACTTTAAAAAAGGACACTAGTATTAAATCCGGGGCGCCTGCTTTACCTCCAGTAAAACCTAAACCGAATAAAGACAGTGCACTAAATATTGATAATAAGCAGAAAAAAATTGTCCTTAAAAAAGGGGCCGTTAAAAAGAAAGCATCCATAAAAAAGAAAGCACTTATAAAATCTAATGTCAACCACATCTAATCAAAATAATTTTTCTAAGGGAACCGATCTTGCGGTGATCCTGCTATATCTATTGATGGTGGCTATAGGTATTTTGTGCATATATATGGTAGAATACAATCCCAATGCAAGCTGGGGCACATCTTTTATAACAGCTAAGACCAACTATAGTAAACAATTTTATTTTGCTATTTTTTGTTCCTTTATAGGTATTTTCATTTTACTCATGGACAGTAAAGTATTTACTGCGTTAGCAAATGTTTCTTATGGAGCAGGCATATTATTAATGCTTGCCACTTTTGTATTAGGAAAAAATATAAACGGTTCAAAAAGTTGGATCCCCGTTGCAGCAGGCTTTAATTTACAACCTGCAGAATTATGTAAAATTTTTACCGCACTTGTATTGGCTAAGTTTATTTCAAAGCCTGAAACAGATTTTACAAAGTTAAAATCTCATTTGACAGCTGGAATTATGATTGCGCTGCCTGCCATTTTATCTATCATGCAACATGAGTTAGGCTTAGCATTGGTTTATAGTGCTTTTATTTTTGCTATGTACAGAGAGGGTTTACCGCCAGCCATACTTATTATTTTACTTTCTTTCGCTATTTTGGTTATTGCAACATTGTTGCTAGACCCTGTTTTATTAGCTATTATATTAACAGTTATTGCAGCAATCATAATCATTGTTTTAATCAAAAGATTTAAACGTAATAAAAATACCATACTGATTGTAGTAGCTATTTGGGTGGTATGTTCAGGGACTGTCAGATTTGCTGTTCCTTATATTTTCAATAATGTATTAGAATGTTATCAGAGTACTCGTATTTACAGCATGGTGGGTAAAGAGTATGATTGTAATATGAATGAAAAATCTGCAGTGGCCGCAGGTAGTAAAAAAAGCAGAAAGCCAGATGATTATAATGTAAAGCAAAGTAAGATTGCAATAGGGTCTGGCGGATTCTGGGGAAGAGGCTTTTTGAAAGGCACTCAAACCAGAGGAAAATATGTACCAGAACAACATACCGATTTTATATTCACTTCACTAGGAGAAGCATTTGGATTTGTTGGAACATTCACCTTTTTAGGACTATACTTGTTTTTTCTTTTCAGACTAGTGCGTATTGCAGAAAGACAAAGAAGTACTTTTTCAAGAGTATACGCTTATAGTGTAGTGGGTATCTTCTTTTTTCATATTGCAGTAAATATTAGTATGACTATTGGATTATTCCCTGTTGTTGGGATCCCATTACCGCTTATTAGTTATGGCGGATCCTCCCTACTTACTTTCACAGTACTCGTTTTTATTTTATTAAGATTAGACGCTGACAGGCAAATGGTGCTTCGTTAATACCTATTTTTGCAACATGCGCATTTACCCTTTATCAGAAGGTAGTTTTACAATTGATCAAACCAAAGTGTTTGTTCCATTTAATACCAATACCGAAAACCTACAACTACGTCCAAAAGGTAGTATCCTAGTGGAAATTCAACCTTTTGTTGTTGTCACAGACAATGATATCATTTTACTTGATACTGGTTTAGGCTATTTTAATAATGCTGGCATTTTACAAATTCATGCTAATTTGATGGCAATTGGCATTGACCCTTCTTCTGTAACTAAAGTATTCATGAGCCATTTACATAAGGACCATGCTGGGGGTATGACCTATGTCCACCCTACTCATCAAGAGCGTTTTGTGAGTTTTCCTTATGCAAAATATTATATTCAGAAAAGAGAATTCGAATACGCTATGAGCGAACCAAGCTCCTCTTATATAGCAGAGCAAATAGCTATTTTGGAATCCTTTAGTGGCGTTGAATGGTTGGAAGACGACCATGGAACTATTGACAATCTGATTCATTATCAAATGACTGCTGGACATTGCAAGTTTCACCAGGCCTGCTGGATTAAAGAGCAAAACGAAACTGTATTTTTTGGAGCAGACGTTGCTCCTCAATTACAACAAATGAAGTCTAAGTTTGTAGCCAAATACGATATGGATGGCAAAAAATCTATGGAGTGGAGGCAATTATGGTGGGAATTAGGCAAAATTGAACAATGGAACTTCGCTTTTTATCATGATATCCAGTTTCCCAATTACACCCCATGCAAGACTGTCTAAAACAAACATTCATTAGGAACCAATACTAGCAAGGCTTTCATGGGACCATGTCATTTTTTCTGTATCTTTAATACAAGATTATGGCAAACTCAAGCAACAATTATTCAGTTCAATTTAGAAGAAATGTGTCTGACAAATATATTATTTACAATAGTTTATTTGCCGCACTACCTTATTCAGGAATCGCAAATGTAGGTGCCTTATTACCTATTATGCTACAAACCTGTGAGGAAGGATTTGCAAAAGGAAAATCTCCGGTAGAAATTATAGACTATTTTTTTAAGCAACATACGGAGGTACTAACCGAGAAAGAAAAAATTGATCACTTGTTTAAGTATGTTCAATACATGGAAAGACAAGTTGTTTTATTTGATGCCATTGAAGACGCCGCATTTACAAGTGTCAATGATATTGAAGGAACAGGTAGTTTAAAAGCATTAATAAGAGAAGCCAATTTTACTGGAAAAACACAGGCATTAAAAAATAAACTAAAGGACTTTAAGGTAAGAATTGTTTTAACCGCACATCCTACCCAGTTTTATCCTGCGAATGTATTAGGTATTATTCATGACATGGGAGATGCTATTGGGAAAAATGACTACAATACCATTAATCAATACATTCAACAATTAGGATTAACCCCTTTTTTCAATAAAAAGCAACCTAGTCCTACCGACGAAGCACAGAATTTGATGTGGTATTTGGAAAATGTATTTTATCACTCCATTGGTAATATTTATAACACTATTATTCAAGAGGTATTTGATAATGAATTTGATGGGAACAACCCATTTATTGAATTGGGCTTCTGGCCAGGAGGCGACAGAGACGGGAATCCATTTGTGAATGCTGCAACCACTTTGAAAGTGGCACAGTTTTTAAGAAGTAGTATTATAGTTTGTTATTATAGAGATATTCGTAAACTAAAGCGCAAGCTCACTTTCACTGGAGTAGACGTTTTATTAAATTCTTTAGAAGCTTCCTTATATGAAAACGTTTTTAGGCCAGAAGACAGTCAACCAATAAGGCAGGAAGAGCTAATAGAATGTCTAACTATTATTAGAAAAAAACTAATCGAAGAAAATCATTCTTTGTATTTAAATAAATTAGAAAGCGTTCTTAATAAAGTAAAAATATTTGGTACACACTTTGCTTCTTTAGATATTAGACAAGACAGTCGTATACATCTTAAAGTATTACTAGATGTAAATGCACAAATTGAAGAAGCTACAGGAAAAAGTATATTACCAAGTAATTATGCTGAATTGTCTGGAACAGAAAAAATGTCAATTTTAAATTCAGTACAAGGACAAGTGAATCCAGTTGATTTTAAAGAAACTATTACAAGAGACACTTTAGAAAGCATTTATGCAATTAAAGAGGTACAAAAAATGAATGGCGAAGCTGGTTGCCATCGTTATGTAATTAGCAATTGTCAAACTGCGGTTAATGTGATGGAATTGTATGCGCTATTTAGATTATGCGGGTTTGATGAACAAATTAAAACAGTTGACATTGTCCCACTTTTTGAAACCATTGACGACCTAAAGGCTTCGGAAGGAGTTATGGATAGCTTGTATAACCACCCAATATATGCAAGTCATTTGCAAGCACGTAGGCAACAGCAACCAATCATGCTCGGATTTAGTGATGGCACTAAAGATGGCGGCTATTTGCAGGCTAATTGGGGGATTTATAAAGCCAAAGAAGTACTAACCAGTATTTCAAGAAAGCATAAAATTATAGTTAAGTTTTTTGATGGTCGAGGAGGCCCTCCTTCAAGAGGCGGAGGTAAAACACATCAATTTTATGCATCCATGGGCAATCAAATTGAAAATGAAGAAATTCAATTAACTGTTCAAGGGCAAACTATTACTTCTAATTTTGGAACCATCCAGTCTGCTCAATATAATTTAGAACAAATGGTTAGTGCGGGAGTGAGCCATGAACTATTCGCTGATACCAAATTACAACTTTCAGAACAAGACCGACTTATCCTAGAATCCCTGGGGGATATAAGTTATGCGTCTTATCAGCAACTTAAAGAAAATCCACTATTCCTACCATACCTTCAAAAGTTTAGCCCCTTAAATTTTTATAGTAAAAGTAATATCGCTAGTAGACCTGCTAAAAGAGGTGGAGGCAATACTTTAAAATTTGAAGACCTTAGAGCTATTCCATTTGTTGGAAGCTGGAGTCAGTTAAAGCAAAATGTACCTGGTTATTATGGAGTTGGTACTGCATTACAAGTTTTAAAAGAAAAGGGATTATGGAAAGAAGTACAGTCCCTATTTAATAATATATCTTTTTTCAGGACCTTAGTTGACAATAGCATGATGAGTATGGTAAAATCAAATTTTGCTATTACTAAATACATTGACACTGACCCCGAATACAAAGCCATTTGGAATAGTATTAAGGAAGAGTTTCAATTAACAACTCAGTTATATCTTGAATTAAGTGGAGCGACTAGTTTAATGGAGACAGATCCCGTTGGCAAACATTCTATTTTATTAAGAGACCGTATTGTATTACCATTGTTGACAATTCAGCAATATGCATTAAGTAAAGTTCAAAATGAAATTATGGAAGCTGAATCAAAAGCTTCTTACGAAAAACTTTTAACAAGAACCATGTTTGGAATTATCAATGCAGCTAGAAATTCAGCTTAATACTTTATATAAGGTAATTTAAATTAGGATACTATTTTTACTTAGACTGGCGCTTTGGTGTCCTTCCATTCCCATAAATGTAAACAAGCATAGGTTTTATAAGGAGCCCATTTTTCAGCTTTAGCTAACATTTTAGTTTGTAATTCTTTTTTGGTCTCATACTTGATATTGTACAATTTTATCATTGCTTGCTGAATACCCAAGTCGTCCACCGCGAACACATTTTCATGACCTAAGCTGAACATCAATAACATCTCCACTGTCCATCTTCCAACTCCTTTTATCTGAGTCAATAATTCAATAACGGATTCCGGATCCATCTTATACAACTGCTTGTCCGTTATTTTTTCTGCTAAAAAGAAATGTGCTACATTTTGAACATAAGCAACTTTTGAATTACTTAATCCTATTGCTCTTAATGTTTCAGGGGCTGTTGCTATTACCTGTTCGCAACTAGGCTCTTTGGCTTCATACAAATCCAAGAATCTAAGAAAAATAATTTTAGCTACTTTGGTACTTAATTGCTGGCTAATAATACTGGCAATTAATCGAATTGCAGTGTTTTTTCTACGTTTTAAAATATGGTCATCCGCTTTTAATAGCGACGCCATTTTTAGATCCTTTTTTAAATGTGACTTATAAGACATGGCACAAATTAGGGAGTTTTATTTATTTATCTTAACTTTTCATTCCACAGTATCCCAATATGAACCAACTTTATAATATACAGTTATTCTCAAAATAGATTCAACCCCAATTCATATTATGAAACGAATATTTATAATTTTATTTATTGCATTTAGCCATATTGCTTCCGGGCAAAATAGCGACATACAATCCATTCAAAAAACGCTATCAAATCAAATAACAGCTTGGAATAAAGGAGACCTGAATTCCTTTATGGTAGGCTATTGGCAAAACGACAGCCTTGTATTTATTGGCAAGAAGGGAATCACTTATGGCTATAATAAAACCTTGGATAATTATAAAAAAAATTACCCAGACAAAAGTCATATGGGACAGCTGCAGTTTGATATTATAAGTATAAATCCAATGGGTGAAACTCATTATTTTATTATAGGTAAATGGCATTTAACAAGAACTGTTGGGGACCTGGAAGGTCACTTTACTTTGCTATTCAAAAAAATAAATGGGATTTGGAATATTATTGCGGATCATAGTAGCTAACCTTTGGCGCCACTTCAACAATAAACCACTTGGTATAAACTAGATACCCAAAACTGATTCCTATAAAAGAGAAAAGAATATCATACATGTCAAACGTGCGTCTAAAAATGGGGAATAGCTGAGCCAATTCATTTCCAATCATAAATATCAAGCCTGCTAAACATACTTGAAATACCATTTTCTTATGCGTTAAGCGTATCCAACGTTTAAAGAATAAGTCTGCACAGAATGGAAAAATAAAAGCACTTATTAAATTAGGCGCTACGTCCTTAGCAAGATTAAACTGAACAGGCAGATGGACATAATGGCGCAAATAAAATTTATCATACAAGATTATAAAAGCACCCACTAAAAATATAGTAATTTTCTTGCGCTTCATTAATCTAAACTTTGCTTATTCGCTGCAGCAGCTTTCAACATTCTATCAAATTGCGCAGGTGTTAAATCATTATAGAAATAATAAACAGGGTCTACTTTCGCCCCTCTCTTAATAACTTCATAATGGCAATGGGGTCCAGTACTTTTACCTGTGCTACCCACATACCCAATGACTTCTCCTCGCTTAACAGTCTGTCCTGATCTCACTTTAACACGAACCATATGACCATAAAGGGTTTGATAACCATACCCGTGATTTATAACTACTTTATTTCCGTAACCGTCAGTATTAAATCCAGCTATTTGCACTACCCCATCCGATGTTGCGTAAATAGGGGTACCCACTGGGGCAGCAAAGTCTAGTCCTGCATGTAAACGATAGTCTTTATATAAAGGATCAATTCTATAACCAAAACCAGACGCTACCCTATTTAAATTTTTATTACTAACAGGCTGAATAGCAGGTATGGCTCTAAGTAATTTTTCTTTATTCTTAACCATTGTGGTAATCTCAACAAAGGAATTTGTTTGAAAAGACATCCTTAAACTCAAATTATTTAATTGCCCTTGCATATTTTTCAACAAGTCAATATTTGATAAATTTTGTATTAAGTTCACCTCTTTCTTAGCCTCCATTTCCTTTACTCTAGCACTATCTGGAATGGGATCCGCCTCAAATATAGATCTGTACACTTCATTATCTCGACTTTCTAATTCGTTCATCTGAAGTTCTAATTGCTTCACCCTTTCTTGTATTACACTATAACTTTCTTTATAAGAGTCATTTTGCTGACGCAATAGCTTTTCTTTTGGGGAGTCAATATACTGGAACATGATAATTACAATTACAATGCCAGTTACAATAGATGCAGCCACATATCCAAATAGTTGCAATAAGCGCACTCTAAGGGGAACTTCGACTTTTTCAAATCGTAGTGTATGGGTATTAAAGAAATATTTAATTTTCTTCATCTGTTATGCATGATTATTGGGTCCAATAGCGCTAAAAAAGGCCTCATTTCCTTACCTTTGAGGTCTTTAAAAACCTTACAAATATAGCTTTTTAAAGAAGAACATCGCTTAAAATTCAGACCCATGATGAACAGCTCAGAAATAAGACAACAGTTTTTAGACTTTTTTGCTTCTAAAGGCCACGCAATTGTGCCATCAGCACCTATTGTTGTGAAGAATGACCCTACATTACTATTTACAAATGCAGGTATGAATCAGTTTAAAGACTATTTCTTAGGAAATCAGACTCCTGCTCATAGTAGAATTGCGGATACTCAAAAATGTCTACGTGTAAGTGGAAAACATAATGACTTGGAAGAAGTGGGTGTTGACACTTATCATCATACCATGTTTGAAATGTTAGGCAACTGGAGTTTTGGAGATTACTTTAAAGGGGAGGCGATAGAATGGAGCTGGGAATTATTAACTAAAGTATATAAAATTGATCCAAAGAAATTATACGTTACTGTTTTTGAAGGAGACGCTTCTGAAAGTTTACCACAGTCTAGTGAAGCATTAAAAGAATGGAAAAAATGGGTACCCGAAGAAAAAATCATATTCGGGAATAAGAAAGATAATTTCTGGGAGATGGGCGACACAGGTCCTTGTGGTCCTTGTAGTGAGATTCATGTGGATATGAGATCTGAAGAAGAGATTGCGCAAATTCCAGGAAGAGATTTAGTAAACAAAGATCACCCACAAGTAATTGAAATTTGGAACAATGTATTTATTCAATACAACCGTAAAAAAGATGGAAGCCTAGAACCCTTACCCAATAAGCATGTTGATACAGGCATGGGCTTTGAAAGATTGGTACGCGTAATTCAAAATAAGAAAAGCAATTATGATACAGATGTATTTACTGGTACCATTAATGCTGTTGCAAATATTACAGGTCAAACTTATGACTTTAGTGATAGTAAACAAGCCGTTGCTTTCAGAGTAATTGCGGACCATATACGTGCTATTGCATTTACAATTGCAGACGGACAATTACCTGCTAATACTGGAGCAGGATATGTTATAAGAAGAATTTTGAGAAGAGCTGTTAGATACTACTATTCTTATTTGGATTACAAACAACCTTTGCTTCATCAATTAATGCCTTTATTAGCAAAACAATTTGAAAATGTATTCCCAGAATTAAATGGCCAATTAGAATTTGTTAGTAAGGTTGTAAAAGAAGAGGAAGAAGGTTTTTTAAGAACCTTAGAGAAGGGCTTAAAGCGTATGGATGATATAATTAGCACCCATAAAAAAGGTCAAACAATAGAAGGTAAATTGGTATTTGAGCTATTTGATACTTTTGGATTCCCTGTAGACTTAACTAGATTAATCGCTATAGAGAATTATTTAGAAGTTGATGAAGCTGGCTTTGAGAAAGAAATGCAACAGCAAAAAAATAGAAGTCGTGCAGCTACTGCGATTGATACAGGAGACTGGATTCAAGTAGGTGAAGACGAAGAAACCAAATTTATAGGGTATACTGAAACCACCGCTACTACCAAAATTGTAAAATATAGAAATGTAAAAGCAAAAGGAAAGGAAGCCTACCAATGGGTATTAGCTGTTACCCCTTTTTATGCAGAAAGTGGCGGTCAGGTTGGCGACAAGGGGCTATTTGAGTTCGAAGACGGCACTCAGATAGAGGTTACAGATACTAAAAAAGAAAATAATTTGTTCATACACTTTACAGATACTTTACCTAATGTAATTGGACATACTGTTAAAGTTGCAGTGAATAGCACACACAGAATCAATACCACTATTCACCATTCTGCTACACACTTATTACATGCTGCACTTAGAAATATTTTAGGGAAGCATGTTGCACAGAAAGGAAGTTTAGTGAACGCAGAACAATTACGTTTTGACTTTTCTCATTTTGCTAAAATGACAGCTGAAGAAATTATAGCAGTAGAGAAAGTGGTCAATGAAAAAATTAAAGAGAATGTTCCTGTAGTTATTAAAGAAATGAGCAAGGACGAAGCCATTGCATTAGGTGCTATGGCTTTATTTGGAGAAAAATATGGTGATAAAGTTAGAGTAGTAGTAATGGATCCAAATTACTCTATTGAACTATGCGGCGGTACACATGTAGGTCATACAGGAGAAATTGGAGCATTCCTATTAAAGTCAGAATCCTCTGTAGCAGCGGGTGTTAGAAGAATAGAAGCGGTAGTAGGTGATGCAGCTATATTATACATAACAGAAGTCAAGGAAAAATTACATAAACAAATTGTGCAATTAACAGAAGCATGTGCAAGCATCGCTGTTAAATTAAACACCTCATTTAAAGCCCCTGAATGGAATGAAAATTCTTCAGTGGATACTTTAAATGACTCTATAGTGGAACTTCAAACGACTCAGAAAGAATTTGCTAAAAAATTAGAAAGCCAAGAAGCTTTATTAGTTAATGAATTATTTGAAACCTATAGTAAATCATTTGTTTCTATTAATGATGTTGAATTTTTAGGTTTAAACTTAACATTAAGCAGTGCAGAGAATTTGAAAAAACTAGCACAATTACTTGGAACAATTCATACTTGTTCCGTTGTTGTACTAACTGCTGCTGTTGGCGAGAAAGCGACCGTTGCTTTAGCAATTAGTGATAGCCTTGTAAGCTCAAAGAACTGGCAGGCACCACAAATTATTAAAGAAAAAATAGCTCCATTAATTAAAGGCGGTGGCGGTGGTCAACCCACATTAGCAACTGCTGGAGGCCAAGACATTAGCCAATTAGAACAAGTAATATCTGCTGTAAAAGCAATGTTATAAAGCATAAAACATTGAAAATCAAGGCATCTTTAGTAAAATAAAGATGCTTTTTTTATTTGCTAATGAACCAGTTTTTCAAAAATTTAACATTTCCGAATTGTTTCGTAGTTCAGTTTTTTTCTTAATTTTGTTTTACAAATAATTTCGTACTAAATACATTTTATGATAAAGCAAATTGCAACAATAGTAATGTTAAGCACATTAGTTGGACAAACTCAAGTTATGAGTCAAGAGGTTAAAATTGAGAATAAAATTGTCACAAAAAAATCTCCCCAATTAATAGATACCACTATCAATCTTACCATTTTAGTAGACGGTGATAAAGTAATAATTAATGGTAAAGAAGCAGATAAGAACGATCCAAGATTGAAAAAATTAGGAAAAATGAGGATCATTACAAATGACCATAATGGACAATCTAAAGATACTTTAGATGAATTAAATGAGCTTGAGGGATTAGACAATATAATGGGAGACGATCAATTCAACTTAATGGCTCCTCCGCCACCACCATTGCCCAACAAGGCTTTCCTTGGTGTCATAACTGCAGAAAATGATTTAGGTGCAATAGTAAATGAAGTAAGTGAGGGAAGTCCTGCAGAAAAAGCAGGGCTTAAAAAAAATGATATTATTACTAAATTGAATGAGACTAGTATCAAGGGGCCAAAGGATTTATATGATGCAGTAGGTAAATTAAATGCTGAAGACAAGGTAACTATCAAGTATTTAAGAGCGGGTAAAGAATTAAAGCTAACTGCGCAATTAGCGAAAAATAAAAACACCCCTAAAGCGCAATATTTTAATTTCAATATTCCAGGAGACATAGACCGTCCGAATTTTAGAAATAAAATGGGAGATAAAAATTTCAATTTTAGAATGCCTAATATGCCCGACATGGAAGGTATCATTGGTGATATAAAAAAGCCTAAACTAGGTATTTCAATTGAAGACCTGGAATCCAACGATGGGGTTAAAGTTAAAACAATCATGCCTGGTTCTCCAGCAGAGAAAGCTGGATTCAAAGTGAATGATATTATAGTTTCATTGGACAAATCAGAAGTAAAAGAAGTAACAGATTTGAAATGGGAATATTTTGAAGCTGGACAAATATTGAAATTTGGTATTAAAAGAGACGGAATAGCTAAAACAATTGAAGTTAAACTTCCTAAAAAGCTAAAAACTGCCGATTTATAAGTGTTTTATTGAATTGTAATTAATCCTAGCCCTTCGAAATACAAATCGAAGGGCTTTTTTATGCTAGAGGCCCATTAATTAGTACTTTTGCCCTATGGCAAATTTGGACAAATATGAAGCTGTTATAGGATTAGAGATTCATGCGCAATTGGCTACTCAAAGCAAATTGTTTTGTGGCGACGCAACCAGTTTTGGAGCAGCACCCAATACACATGTTAGTCCTATTACATTAGGTCATCCTGGTACATTACCTAAGACCAATGCAACAGCAGTTGCTTATGCAATAAAAATGGGATTAGCTTGCAACTGTGCAATTGAAAAAAATAATTATTTCGCAAGAAAAAATTACTTCTACCCTGACTTGCCAAAGGGTTATCAAATTTCACAACACACAACTCCAATTTGTGTTGGAGGTAAAGTTCCCATTCAGTTAAATGGGAAAGAAATTGAAGTGATACTTAATCGTATTCATTTAGAAGAAGACGCAGGAAAGAGCATACATGACCTTTCTCCTACTGATACTTTTATAGACTTGAATAGAGCTGGAACCCCTCTAATAGAAATTGTCACAGAACCTTGTATTCATAGTGCAGAGGAAGCATTCTTATATGTCTCTGAAGTAAGAAAAATAGTAAGATGGTTAGATATATGTGATGGGAATATGGAAGAAGGAAGCTTAAGATGTGATGCTAATATTTCTGTAAGACTTAAAGGGGCAACACAATTAGGAACTAGAGTAGAAGTTAAAAATTTGAACTCCATACGCAATATCAAAAAGGCCATTGAATATGAGATTGAAAGATTAATTGATATGGTTGAAAATGGAGAAACTATCATTCAACAAACTAGAAGTTTTAACGCCGACAATGATACTACGTTTTCAATAAGAGATAAGGAAGATGCCAATGACTATCGCTATTTTCCCGACCCCGATTTAGCACCCTTCCATTTAACCGACGATTATATTAATGAAATTAAAGCATCCTTACCATTGCTCCCTAATGCTTTAAAAATAGAATGGAAAAGCAAATATGGCTTATCAGATTATGATGTAGACCAAATGGGAGAAAACAAACAAGAGGCGGACTTTTATACTTTATGGACAACACAAACAACGCATTATAAAGCGGCCATTAATTGGATATTGGGTCCTATAAGAGAATATTTAAACGAGTCCAATTCCAGCTATGCTCAACTAATACCATTACTACCCCATTTAACAAGCTTATTAGACTTAGTAGAAACCAATCAATTAAGCTTTTCTGTTGCTTCAAGTAAAGTATTAAAGGGTATCATAGCTAATCCGCAAAACCCACTTGAGTTTGCAACCACTAATAATTTATTACAAAGTAATTCAGCTGAAGAAATCACTAACTGGGTAGATCAAGTGTTAATAGCAAACCCAGAAAAAGTAGCAGAATATAAAAAAGGTAAAAAAGGGTTAATTGGCTTATTTGTTGGAGAAGTCAAAAAATTAAGTAAAGGCCAAGCAGACCCAAAAATTACCACACAGTTATTAGAACAAAAATTATCACAATAAAATTTTACCATGATTAATAAAGTATTAAAAATAAGCATTGTTGCCATTATGTTCATTACAAGTAGTTGTAATAACAAAGACAAAGAATCACGCTATAATGTTTCTGGAACCATAACACACGCAACTACCCAAAAACTATTATTACAAGAAGTTCCTTATGGAGGAAAGTCTATTGTAACATTAGACTCTATTACCTTAAAAGATGATGGCAAATACAGTTTTGACTTTATTGCTAAGCAAGAAGGCATTTACAGAATTGCTACAGAAAAAGATTTAGAAATTATTTTTATTAATGACGAGGATAATATTCAAATCAATGCGGACGCAAATGATTATCAATCTTATACTATTAAAGGGTCAAAAAACAGCACTGAATTACTTGGATTTTTAACTACTTATAGAAAGAAAGATTCTTCCATTTTTGCTACTTTATATAATCTAGACTATTTACAAAAACAAAAAGCTAAAGACAGTACTATTTTTTGGGTTCAAAAACAGAAGACAGAAAAGATTAATGACTTAAATCAATTCATAGAAGCTTCTATCAATAAAGCTACAAGCCCTGCCTTTATTTATTATGCATTAGGCTTAAGTATTAGATCCATGGAGTCTGCTAAAGTATTGGCATTAGCAAAAGCTGCTGCAGAAAAAACAAAAGCAGAACCTTTGGTACAATTTGTGAATATACTAAACTCTCAGGTTCAGTCTAATGTAAAAGCAGGCCCTATCGCAATTGGCGAAATGGCTCCCGAAATTGCCTTACAAGACGTGAATGGCAATATCATCACACTAAGTAGCTTAAAAGGAAAATATGTATTGGTGGATTTCTGGGCTAGCTGGTGTGGCCCTTGTAGAGGAGAAAACCCAAATGTAGTTGCTGCATTTGAAAAATATAAAAAGAAGAATTTCACAGTATTTGGTGTCTCTTTAGACGATGACAAAGCAAGCTGGCTAGACGCTATAAAAGAAGATAAACTTAACTGGCAACATGTAAGTGATCTTAAAAAATGGGAAAGTGTAGTAGTGAGTGCTTATCAAATTGAAGGGATCCCCTTTAATGTTTTGATAGACCCTACTGGAAAAATTATTGGGAAAGAATTAAGAGGTCCCGCTTTATTGGCTACGCTTGAAACCGTGTTAAAATAAATAATTAGATAGCATTAAAATAATTAAGTGACTTATTCCAAAAGAAAAGCTCCTATTTCGTAGGAGCTTTTCTTTTGGAATAAAATTTATCGTTGTTTGATGAATGTTTTTATAAGTGCTGGTAGTAATACTAAATTGGTCAAAGTACTTACTACTAGCGTTAAGGAAGTTAACCAACCTAAAGCCTTGGTCCCTCCAAAATCACTAAAACAAAATATTACAAAGCCAGCTACTAAAACTAGTGAAGTGTAAATGATACTAATTCCTGTATGTCTGATTGTTTGTACAAGGGTACTATTAACTTGATAGTTTAAATGGGGTAGTTCTTGTTTATAGTTTACTAAGAAGCGTATTGTGACGTCTATAGCTATCCCCAATGCCACACTAAATACCAATACTGTAGAAGGTTTTAATGAAATACCCACCCAGCCCATAATGCCAGCAGTAATAAGTAGTGGGATAATATTAGGTATTAATGAACACATTAATATAGGGAAGGACCTAAATAAGAAGATCATACAAACAGCTATTAAAAGAAATGCCCAAAATATAGACTCCCCTAAACCTCTCACTATAAAATTACTGCCCTCCAAAAAAGTAACACTACTACCAGTAATTTCTACATGGTATTTAGTACTATCAAATAATGCATTCGTTGCACTGTCAATTCTATTCAAAAAAGCAGGCAATTTTGCACTACCTATATCTTTCATATTTACACTAATTCTAGTTGCCTTTTTATCAGCATCTATAAACTTACTAAGCAAGGCTGTAGGTCCTTTATTTACAGATTTTGCTGTTTCAGTTTTTTGATTGGTGTCTTTTTTAGGACTTAAGAATGGTCCAATAAATGCCATTTCAGTTCCAGTAGGAATGGTATAAGCCAAACTATCTCCGTCGTAAAATGCTTGCTTTGCAAATTTTATACCCTCCATTAATCCAATAGGCTTTCCCAATTCAGGCTGTGCAATTAAGAATTCATGCAATTGTTCTATTTGTTCTAATGGCTTCAAACTTCGAGTAAGTCCATTTTTTTTCTTAGTGTCTATCACTATTTCTAGTGGCATTACTCCCCCCGCGTTTTGCTCAAACCATTTTAAGTCGGTATATAATTTATCTTTCTTAGGTAAGTCGTCAACAATAAAAGCTTCTTTTTTGATTTTCGCTAATCCCACACTTGATACTATAACCAATACTATTGTAATTCCAAACACCCATCTAGTATGATCAAATGTCCATTTTTCAATTCTAACTAATACACGTTCTAAAAATTTATTATCTAAATATTTGACATGATTGGGCTGAGGTGGTTGCAAATAAGTAAGAACAGGTGGGATGAAAAATAAACTAATAAAAAACAATGCCATAATATTCAATCCAGAAACCCATCCAAACTCTTTTAACAAAGGGCTCTTTGTAAATGCAAATACAAAGAAGCCAATGGCAGCAGTGATATTACAAAACAAAGTTACAATACCCATTCTTCCTACCATTTGAACAATCGCTTTTTCTTTGTCAAGTGTTTCCTTAAATGAAGTATGATACTTATTCAAAAAGTATATACAATTAGGAATACCAATAACTACAATCAATGGCGGTATTAAGGCCGTTAGTAAAGTTATTTTCTGACCTAATAAAACCATTGTGCCAAAGCTCCAAATTACGCCCATTGCCACAACAGCCAAACTTAATAGCATAGCAGAGAAAGACCTGAAGAATAATAATAAAGTTATAGCACATAATAAAAGGGAACCGATTAAAAACCAAAGCATCTCTTTTTTAATGCGCTCAGCTAAAATGGTTCTTATATACGGAAGTCCGCTAACATGCAATGTAAGTGCAGTTTTTTGCTGAAAAATAGCAAGCTTTGATTCTAGGGTTTTTATAATACGCGTCCTGGATCCACTATTTATAGAATCTGGGATAAAGCTTACTGCCATGATATAGGAACTGCTATCAGGATTGTATAATAAATTTTTATAAAAAGGAAGTTGTTCAAATTTATTTTTATCTACTAGTAATGCACTGTCATTTGTATAAGGTGTATTAAAAACTTTTTGAACATTAAACTTGGACTCCACACTGTCTTTGATAATATTATAAGCACTTGGCACACCTAGTACTTCAGTGACACCCGCAATTGACTTAATGGAAACTTGTAAATCCTGCATGGCATTAAATACGGCAGGTGTATATAATTTATCTGTCTGAAAACCTATCACCATTGTTGTTCCGTCTACGCCAAACTGTTGTACAAATTTTTTATAGATTATATATTTCTCATTATTCTCAGGTATGGCTTTTGTAAATTCATAGCTCAACTTAATCTGGCTTGCAAAATAACCCATTATTACAGTAGCAATTGCTAAAACCAACAAAGACGTTCGTCTATACTTAACAATATATTGACCTAAACGATACCACATAAACGTGTAATTTAAATATTAAATAACCCACAAATAAGCTGCTAGCTGTGTTGTTATTCCAATTATAAAACCAACAATTAATTCTTTTCGAGTATGATCACTTACAAGCATTCTTGCACTTGTTACAATTGCTGCAATAAGAATTGCTAACATTGACCAAATGACATTGTTAATGGGATAATGAAAGCCAACCATAATCACCGCTGTCAATAAACCACTAACTCCCATGGTATGTAAACTTACTTTCATAAAATTATTTACTATTAACCCAACAGCACTTGCTATAAAAATTCCAAAGTAGAAAAACTTTAATGCGATAGGTTGGTCTGTAAAATTTCTACTTAAATAATACATCCACCAGTAAAAAAACATGGTGATTACATAGGGAATGATCCGCTCTTTTTGAGTTCTTAAGAAGATACTCGTATTTAGTTTTAACCTCCACATTAAAAACACTGCAAAAGCTGGGAAAAATGCAGTTAACCAAAAAACGCTAAATAGACGCATTTTTAATTGCCATTCCGTAATGCCTATGAATTCATAAGGAACTATAGTCATAAGGTACAACATGAAATAAGTCGGAATGAATAAGGGATGGAAAATATAAGAAATAAATTGACCAATATATTTTAAAAAAGAAGGCTGTGTATTTTCCATGTAATTATTTGGCTTTATTTATAATTCTTTTCTTAGTCTTGCAACTGGGATATTCAATAGTTCTCTATACTTCGCAACCGTTCTTCTCGCAATATTGTATCCCTTTTCTTGAAGCTGTTCTGTTAATTCGTCATCACTCAATGGCTTATGCTTGTCTTCCTGTTGAATTAACTCTTGAAGAATTGCCTTTACTTCTTTTGTACTTACTTCCTCCCCGGAGTCTGTAGTTAAAGACTCGCTAAAGAAGTACTTAAGTAAGAACGTGCCGAATTCAGTTTGAACATACTTACTATTTGCAACCCGGCTTACGGTAGAAACATCCAATCCTGTTTTCTCCGCAATATCTTTTAGTATCATTGGTCTTAGCTGCGTAGTATCACCACTCATAAAAAATGAATCTTGATGAACTAATATAGCATTCATGGTTAACAATAATGTTTGCTGCCTTTGCAGGATCATTTCGATAAACCATTTCGCCGAATCTATTTTCTGCTTTATGAAAAATACAGCTTCTTTTTGCGCCTTGTCCTGCTTTTTACCTCCCTCATATTCCTTCAACATCATTTTATAGTCGTCGCTAATCATTAATGGGGGTGCATTGCGACTATTTAAAGTGAGTTCTAATTTAGTATTATTTATAATTACAGTGAAGTCTGGAATGATATACATTTCGGCTTCATTCAATTTCGACGTCTCAGCTCCAGGCTTCGGATTTAATGCTAAAATTTGATGCAATACTTCTTTTAAACCTGCATCATCAATATGTAGACTCTTTTGTATTTTATCATAATGCTTACGAGTAAATTCTTCAAAGTACTTTTCAATAACCAATATTGCTAATTTTCTATTTTCAAAACTAGCTAATTCTTTAGCATCGTGAAACGCATTTGCATTCTCTTCCTCTTTTCTTTTTAATTGCAATAGTAAACATTCTTGTAAATTACGTGCAGCAATACCAGCCGGATCAAAAGCTTGAATTTTTCTTAAAACAGATTCTATCTGCTTCTCCTCCACCCACATGCTTTGTTTGAAAGCTAAGTCGTCCGCAATGGACCTTAACTCTCTTCTTAAGTAGCCATCATCGTCAAGGCTGCCAATTATTTGTTCTGCAATTTTATAGGAAGTGTCTTCTAATGCAAGCATACTAAGCTGATCCATCAGTAGCTCGTGCAAACTAGCTTCTGCTTTAATTGGAATCACTTTATCATTATCTAATTCTGGATAATAGTCGTCCTTGGTTTTATAGTCTGCAATATCCCCGTCGTCATCATAATTGTAATCTCCTAATTCTTCATTACTCATCTCATATTCATCAACGGGCACTTCTTCCTCCTCTCCTAAATCGGACAATAAATCGTCGTTGATTTCGTCGGAAGATTTATCCATTTCGGCATCCAACAAATCTACATTCACTTCTAATGCAGGGTTCTCTTCTAATTCCTCCTTAACTCGCTGTTCAATTTGCGCAGAAGGAATTTGCAACAATTTCATTAATTGAATTTGTTGAGGTGACAACCTTTGTAATTGCCTTTGTTGCAGTGACTGCCCTAGTGACATAGTTATAAACTTTTAGGAAAGAGCTTCCTTTAAAACCTTTAAAAACTGTGCTCCTTTGGCATGCACTTGTTCCTCAGTCCAAGTTAAACTAATTGCTGTAGAAACACATCTAGCCATTATAGCATCACTTGCTTCAAAAGAAGTAGTTTGTAATTTTTTAAGTGCTGTTTGCTGTGCTTCATTAAGAGGGTACAAACTATTCACATTTTTAAGATGATCCCACTTTTTAATATAATGCCAGTTATTTGCAAACCAATAAAAATTACCTGCAAAAATACCTGCTGCTTTTAACGCTTCAATAGCTGTCTCCATTTTTTCTTTGGAGGGTAAGAACCAAGACAAAAAGCTGGCACTGTCTCCTGCTGGATCTGGAACTACTCTGAAACTAATGCCAGGCACTTGTTCCATATAAGTTCTTAAAATATGATTGTTCTTTTTTTGTATTGCTAAGAAAGTATCTAACTTTCTAATTTGTGCTAAACCAACAGCAGCATGTAACTCGCTAATTCTAAAATTATATCCTAACATTGGGTGTAAATCTGCTCCTCTGTCTACGCCCAAATGATCATGTCCATGGTCTGTAAATGCATCCGCTTTGGTATAGACATCTTGATTATTCGTCATAACCACCCCACCTTCACCACAAGTAATTGTTTTTACAAAATCAAAAGAGAAAGTGCCTGCATGTCCAATAGTTCCAAGCGCTTTCCCCTTATAGGTTCCACCAATACTTTGGCAGGCGTCTTCTAATAATATTAAATTGTGTTCATCGCAAATTGCTTTTAAAGCATCTAGGTCTGCCATGCTTCCGCACATATGAACCGGCATAATACATTTAGTTCGACTTGTGATTGCTGCTTTAACCGCTGCAGGTGCCAAAGTCAAGGTTTCGTCAATATCCACCAAAACAGGAACTGCACCCATGCTTAAAATTGCTTCAAAACTAGCCACAAAGGTAAAAGCAGGCATAATAACCTCGTCCCCAGCTCCAACGCCCAATGCTGCCATTGCAGTAGTTAAAGCCGCAGTACCACTTGATGTTAGTTGTGCGTATTGTGTACCAAATGTGTTACAAATGGCTTGTTCTAGTTCTTTTGATTTCCAAATACCCTTTCTTGGGCCATCGAAACCATAACGCATTAAAATGCCGGTCTCTAAGACCTCATTTACTTCTTTTCTTTCTTCTTCTCCAAAAAATTCAAAACCGGGCATAAGCTTGATTTTTAATGATAAACAAAGGTAGTTTAAAAAATGAAAATTGAGGGTTTTTCAGTAATTTGCGGCTGTAAAAAAACGAAATAGAACTTATGGAATACAGTAATTTAATCTCTGTCTCTGGCATGTCTGGCTTATTTGAATTATTAACTAGCAAAAATGACGGTGCCATTGCTAGATCTTTGGAAAATAACACGACTCAGTTCATCAGTTCTAGAGCACACCAGTTCTCTCATTTAGAAAGTATAGAAGTATACACTACTCGTGATAATGTATTCTTAGCAGAAGTATTTATTGCTATGGGCAAGTCTAAAGAAGCACTTCCTGACGACAAGGATCCTAAAGCAGTTACTGCTTATTTCAAAAAAGCTTTCCCTAATTTAGACTTTGAGCGTGTTTATGCTAGCGACATGAAGAAAATGGTTAAATGGTTTGCACAAATCAAGAAGAATAATATTGAACCAGTTTTACCAACTGACGACGAAGAGACCGAAGCAACAGAAGCACCTGAAGCAAAAGAAGTTAAAGAAGTAAAGGAAGTAAAGGAACCAAAAGTGAAGAAGTCAACTAAATAAATTTATATCTTATACACTAAGACACAAAAAAGCTTATCCTTTAACGGGTAAGCTTTTTTTTATCCTTAAATTGCAATACCAAAGCATCTTACTTGTTATGAAAAAAAGTATATACATATTAATAGCTATCATTAGTTTAAACGCAAACCTTTTTGCACAAACGAAAGCCGAAAAAAAATGGGTAAAAAAACAATTTCATGCACTTTCATTAAATGAAAAAATTGCCCAGTTAATGGTACTTAGAGCCCATAGTAATTGGGACAATAAAAAAATTGATTCACTAGCTGATTTAATTAAAAAATATGATATTGGAGGTTTATGCTTTTTTCAAGGTGGCCCAGTTAGACAAGCCATCCAAACCAACAATTATCAAGCCATTGCTAAAACACCTTTATTAATCACTATTGACGGGGAATGGGGAGTTGGCATGCGTTTAGATAGCGTGGACATGTTTCCTAGACAATTATTATTAGGAGCAATGCCTTCCAGCAATTTAGTATACCAAATGGGCGTAGCCATTGCTGAACAATGTAAGAGATTAGGCATACAAGTTGACTATGCGCCAGACATTGACATTAATAATAATCCTGCTAACCCAGTTATTAATGATCGAAGTTTTGGACAAAATAAACAAACTGTAATTGACTACGGTATCGCCTACATGAAAGGATTGCAGGACAATGGCGTTATGGCCACTGCAAAACATTTCCCAGGTCATGGTGACGTATCAGTAGATTCTCATAAAGATATTCCTGTAATAAATAAATCCAGAGCCGAATTAGATTCACTAGAGCTGGTGCCATTTAGAGCTTTGATAGCAGCAGGTGTGGAGTCTATTATGGTGGCACATTTGTCGGTACCAGCAATAGACAGTGCTGCAAAAAGACCTACGTCCCTTTCTGCAAAGGCGGTTAATGGATTATTAAAAACAGAATTAGGTTTTAAAGGTATCACTGTTACTGACGCGCTTGATATGAAAGCAATTAGTAATTATTATCCCGAAGGGGAAGCAAATGTTCAAGCAATTTTGGCGGGAAATGATATGCTATGTTTGCCAGGAGATATTGGACAGTCAATACAAAGTGTAAGAAAAGCAATTAGAGCACATAGATTATCTAGAAAAGATATTAATGCAAGAGTTAAAAAAATATTAGCTGCAAAATACAAACACGGATTAAATAAAATTGAAACAATAGATACTACCAATATTGTTAACGACTTAAATAAATCTGTTGGTACACTTAAAGCTCAAATGTCAGCTCAGGCTTTGACTTTTATAAGACCTACTACGAATTCAATTTTAAGTGCTACAAAGAAAACAGTGTATATCGCTTTAAATATCAATAAACCTAACTATTTGACAAGTACTTTGTCGAATCTAACTAATGTAACTGTATTGTACTTTGACGGAACAGATGAATCAAAATTATTGGCTTTACAAAAAAGTCTTACAGGCTATGACCAAGTAATTATTGGACTTCATAATTATAACAGACGTCCTGCTAGCCAATTCGAAATTCCCCAAAGCATCCTAAATTTTTTAAACAGTCCTGGACATGAAAATTGGACACATTTAATAATGGGAAATCCTTATGCTGTTGCCAATTTTTCAAATATTAATAATATTTTATTCGCTTATGAGGACAATGAATATACTCAGAAAGCGGTTTACAATTGGCTTCAAGGAAAGCAAGAAGCGGCAGGAAAATTACCTGTAACAGTATCGCCTACACTGCAAGAAGGCATTGGAGATAGCGGCAATGTGATAGCACCCTCGCTTGAAAAAAAAAAGGCAATAGGGATTGATATTAATAAGCTGAATGTAATTGACTCCATTGTAGCAGATGCGATTCAAAAAAATGCAATACCAGGTTGTCAAGTATTAGTTGCGAAGAACAGTGAAATAGTGTTCAATAAATCTTATGGTCATATTGCAGGAGCTGGCAGTGAACCTGTAACTGAACAAACTGTTTATGACTTAGCTTCCGTAACCAAAGTAAGCGCCACTACAGTCTCAATTATGAAATTAGTAGACGAGGGGAAAGTAAATATTGATAAAACAATTGGAGACTACCTCCCATGGGTGAGAGGGAATGCAAAAGCTGCTATAAGTTTAAGAGATTTATTATTACACCAAGCTGGCTTATATCCCTATATAAAATTTTATGAAGCATTATTACAAAAGGATGGGAAGTTTATCCCAGGAACAATAAGTACAGTAGCAGACTTAACGCATCAAAAAATGGTAAGTCCTTCCAAATACTTATTGAATAGCTGGACAGACACGATACAAAATAAAATATTGAGAAGCCCTGTTACCGACGCTGGAAAATATATTTATAGCGATAATGACTTTATATTTCTAGGATTAATTGTGGAACAAGTTACAGGCATGAGTTTAAACGATTACACGACACAGCAATTTTACAGACCACTTAATATGCACAGTACTGGATTTTTGCCACTACAAAAAACAGCAATTCAAAACATTGCCGCTACCGAGGTGGACGATTATTTTAGACATGAGTTAATTCAAGGATCAGTTCACGACGAAGGAGCTTCCACTATGGGTGGTGTTGCTGGACATGCGGGATTGTTTAGTAATGCTACTGACCTAGCTAAACTTTATCTAATGCTTTTAAACAAAGGAAACTGGGAAGGAGTGCAGTATTTAAAGCCAGCAACTGTTAAAACTTACACAGCATATAATACACAAAATAGCAGAAGGGGATTAGGCTTCGATAAGCCAGAAAAAGACAACGCGCATTCCAAGGACCCTTATCCAAGTTTAAGTCCCTCCCCTAGTACATTCGGCCACACTGGCTTCACTGGCACTTGCGTTTGGGCCGACCCTGAACATGACTTATTATATATTTTCTTGTCAAATAGAGTATTCCCAACAAGAGACAATAAAGTTTTTAGTACGCTTAACTTAAGACCTAAAATTCAAGAAGCCATCTATAGCGCACTAAATTAGTCTTATGAAAATTCGTAACCTAACCCTGTTTTTTTGTTTAATTGCATTGTATTGTAATGCACAAAACAAATTAGGTGGCATAGGTCAATGGAGAGAGCAATATTCAAATTATAATGTGCAACAACTGGTCATGGGGGACCAATTATATGTTGCAAGTAAACATCAGGTATTTACATTAAATAAATCGAATGAAGTTGACTTCCTTGGAAAGTCAAATGGGTTGCATGAAGTTGGAGTCACTCAAATTGCATGGGATAAAATTCAATCTCAATTAATTATTGCGTACAATAATAGTAGTATCGATATTAAACAAGGAGACCAAGTATATCTAATAAATGACTTAACCTTGTCAAATTTATATGCTTCCAAAAAAATTAATCATATATATATTCAAGGTAACTGGGCATTTCTCTCTACTAGTTTTGGAATCGTTGTGCTTGACCTAATACAACATGAAATAAAAGATACTTGGTTCCCTAATAATAATAGACAAAATGCAGTTACTTATCAATGTGCTGTTTTAAATGACAGCATATATGCATTAACTGAAAATGGATTAATGATATGTCCTTTAAAAAATAATTGGATTGTCAATAACCAATGGCAAAACAAATCAAGCTTTAATGGTTTAGGGCTTACTAAATTGCATAATTACAATGGCGAAATGTATTTATACAATATGCATCAAATTTTCAAGTCAAGTCAGACAATTGCCTTGCTAAACTATCCAAATGGTAATATTCAAAAATTAAGTAATGATAAAACCGGATTATTACTTGCCACGCAGTATAATAATAAAGGCAACATACTACGCATAAACACAGACTATACTACTAATAGCCTCATAGATAGTACTGAATTAATAGCGCCATTTGATATACTTGAAGACGGAACTAATTTATGGGTTGCAGATACAGTAAATGGATTATTAGCACATGCCAATAAAAATACTTGGATTAATATTGGTGGACCTCGTTATACTATCAATGGAAATGTAGCAATTGATGAATCAAACTTCATTACACCCTATGGCAATAATAATGGATTCGGTGTGTACAATGAATCTGGCTGGCATCATTACACCCAAATAAACAGTGTAAAGCTACCTTTACTGAATTCAAGTGCTGTTAATCCAAAGGACGGCAGTTACTGGATGGGAGGCGTAAATCAATTAATACATGTTAGTTCAGATTTTCAAAAAACAGAATCTATTATTTTAAACAATCATAATGGAACTATTACTGCTATTGACTTTTCCAAATCTGGAAACGGATGGGCCTTACAAGACCAACAAGGGCTTATCCAACAACAAAATAATAATTGGACAAGTATTGCTGCTCCTGCTAATTTCTCTTTTTCTGGATTGCATAAAATGATTGTAAATCAACAAGAACAAGCATGGATAATTGCACCTAATAATCAAGGAATTTATGTGTATCAATCTGCCAATTATTTTCCAACTGCCATTTGGAAACAACTTAGTACAAGTAGTAATAATGGGAATCTTCCAAGTTCAAAAGTAACAAGCATTGTAGAAGACGCTACTGGATCTATATGGGTTGGCACAGATAATGGTATTGGTATTTTTCAATGTGGCGACCTTACTAAGGAAGCTTGTAATGCATTCATTCCAACACTAAGTAATAACGGCTTTAATGGATATTTATTCCAAAAGGAAACCATCAATACCATGGCAGTTGACGGCGCCAATAGAAAATGGATTGGCACAAATAACGGAGTCTGGCTTTTGAGTTCCGATGGCTATGATATATTAGCACATTTTACGCAAAAAAATAGCCCACTTCCAAATGACACTGTCTTTCAAATTATAATTGCTCCAATCTCTGGCGAAGTGTTTTTTATGAGTGCTAATCAAATGGTAAGCTATAGAGGGACTGCTACTAAAGGAAGTAATTTACAAAATACAATTTCTATTTTTCCCAATCCGGTAGCTCCAGATTATAATGGAATGATTAGTATTAGAGGTTTGATAGAAAATGCAATTGTGAAAATTACTGACTTAAATGGGAAGTTGATTTTTCAAACAAGGGCACTAGGTGGACAAGGAGTATGGAATGGAAAAACATATGAGGGTAATAAACCAGCAACTGGCATCTATCTTGTTTTTGTAAGAGACGATACAGGTAACGAAAAAGGAATTGGTAAAATTGTAATTACTAAAGGACGCTAGTTAATAGGCGTATCAAAGATCTTAAAGGACTTGAACTTCCATGAATCACGCTCTCCTTGTACTACACGATACAAAATTTGCCTTACTTTATTAGTAGGAATTTTAATGGCTGTGTCAGCTTCAAAAACTGGGAACTTTCTAAATAAAATTCCTTCCACTAATTTAAATTCATCTTTACCACGATATCCCTTGCTTAATACCATGTCGTTGGTGATATCAGGAAAGAATATGGGAATTAATCTTTCATTCTCTTGAGAACTAACACTTAGAATAGTTGATCTACCGTCTTTATCTAAAATGTAAATTACAATATCAGGGAAACCATCCATATTTAAATCATCAATTTCCGCATTAGTAACACGCCCCTTCAATTCAAGAGAAACTTCTCTTACTTCTGGCTTAAAACCGATAGGTCTAATATTTAAAATATTTCTGTCTGTAGCTTTATTAATACAAGATATGCGATATCCGGATTTACCTATTTTCATAGTGCTGTCATATTTAGGCAAAGTCTGTCCCCAGCCTGCAAAACTCGACAATAGTAATCCCAAAAAAATACAATGACGCATATATTATTTTTATGTTTCAAAGTTAATAGAATAGTTTTGATTTACCATTTAAACCAAGCATTATGTCGTTTGAAATAATTGTTAAACCTATATCAAAATTCAAGGAGATCATTATTCGCCATCCTAAGAATGGAATTCAAATAACTATCTGTACCCAAGGCGGCCTTTTGAATAGCTGGAAACTACAAAATGAAAAAACAAACCATGAATTCATTGACGGCAATGATTTCTCAAATGGATGGGAAAATTTTGAAATGAATGGGTTTAAAAGTGGCAAAATGAGCCCTTTTTCATGCAGGCTGCAAAATGGAAAGTATGCGCACTTAGGACAGGAATATACTATTGACAAATTTTACCTTGGGGCACATGCTCTTCACGGTATCATTTATGATGCCATATATGAAATCGAATCAACAACTAGTAATGATTTAGAAGCAAGTGTAATCTTAAAACATGCATATTTAGGTACTGATAGAGGATATCCTTTTCCTTATACCATTCAATTAATATGGACTATTACAATTGAAAATAAAGTTTCCATTCAAACTGTCATTACGAATAATTCCCATCAAGAAATTCCAATGATGGACGGATGGCATCCTTATTTTAAATTAGATGACACAATCGAGTCCAATACTTTGCAATTCACTAATGTCGGTAAAATAGAATATAACAATGACTTATTACCAACAGGAGTAATACAAACAAATACAGAATTTGATAAGGGTAAGAATTTGTCCGAGATTCATTTAGATAGTTGCTATATACTTGACCCCATTCATCCATATTGCATATTAGAGAATGTAAAATTCAAATTAATAGTGCATCCCGAAATGAACTATCCTTATTTACAAATCTACACCCCTGACAATCGGAAAAGTGTAGCAATAGAAAATCTTAGCGGTGTTCCTAACTGTTTTAATAATAAAATGGGGCTTCACTATGTGAAACCCCATGATACATTTATCTTAAAAACTAGTTACCAGATTATAATTCAATAACTGCAGTAATGCTAATTTCAACATTTACATTTCTAGGCAATGTTTTTACAGCAACCGTTTCACGAGCTGGAAAATTGCTTGTAAAATAAGATCCGTACACTTCATTTACTTGTGCAAAAAGTGCCATGTCACTTAGAAATATGGTAGTTTTCACCACATTCGCAAAGCCTAAGTTGGCAGCTTCTAATAATGATTGGATATTTTCCATCACTTGCTTTGTCTCCGATTTAATATCTGACAATACTAATTCACCTGTAGCTGGGTCAAAAGCTACTTGTCCACTAGCAAAGAAAAAGCCATTTGCAATGACTCCTTGGCTATAAGGTCCGATAGGTGCAGGTACTTTTTTTGATTCAATGATCTGTTTTGGCATAATATTTAATTAAGAATTGCAATTTCTTGTTTTTCTATCACTTGACCAACCTATTTTTGCAAAACAATCAAATACTTTGGCAATTTTACTACATATAGACACAGCAGGTGAAAAGGCGTTTGTCGCAATAACCAATAACAATGAGGTATTAGGGATAGCGGAAAACAATATATCCAATACCCATGCCCAATTTGTTCAAGAAGCAATTGCTTCAATTTGCAGTACAAATCATATTTCTTTACAAACTATAGATGCAGTAGTGGTAACCATGGGTCCTGGAAGCTATACCGGGCTAAGAGTTGGACTTTCTAGTGCCAAGGGTATTGCCTATGCGTTAAACAAGCCTTTAATTGGATTATCCACTTTGTCCTTACTTGCAAATGCTGCCAAAAAAATTATTACCGATAATAATAACATTGAAACTTCATTCCAAATTTTTGCAATGATTGATGCTAGAAGGATGGAAGTATTTGGTGCCCTATTTAATCAGTCACTGGATATCATTTTACCAGAACAGGCAATTATTTTAGATACTGCTTTTCTTGAACAATGTATTTCAAATGGCCCCGTATATTGTATAGGATCAGGTGCTGCAAAAACAAAAGACTTATTGACGCATCCACTTTTACATTTTATTGACAATCATTATCAAATTGAAGATTGTATAGCATTAGCCATAGAAAAATATAATAGTCAATCATTCGAAAACCTTGCATACGCAAGTCCAGCTTACATTAAGGACTTCTTTATGAAATAAGTATAGAAATTAAGGTAAATTAAAGTTCATTGACGGTTTTAGGAAAAATGTACATCGAAAGCATAATATATTACGAAAATATACATATTTAGACATTATGTCTTAACTTTGTAATGCAATTTTAGTTCTTAACCCCCAATACTTTTATTGTCATGAACCAATCATTACCCGTATTACAACTTGCAAATGGCAAAGCGCCTTTGAAAGTGGATTTGTTGCATAGCAAAAAAGCTGCAATGATTCTAAGAGCCTTAAACCACAAATTACGTCAGCAAATTTTGAAGCTAATAGACGAGCATCAAAAAATGACAGTTACTGAAATTTATGTAAAACTTAGATTAGAACAATCTGTTGCTTCGCAACATTTGGCTATTTTAAGAAGAGCAGGTATCGTTGTAACAATTCGTGAAGGAAAATTTATTTTTTACCAAGTAGACTACACACGTTTAGAGCAAGTAAATCAATTTGTTGAACAATTAGTAGGGTAAATTTTACAAATGTTATTATCCATTGAACAATTCCAGGAGCTATTAAAAGAAGATCAAGTTATAGTATTAGATACTAGAACACTGGACGACTTAAAACAGGGCTATGTGCCTAATTCAATTCATTCACCTAAACATCAAATAGGTAAATTAATTGCTATGGGGTTTATACAACTAGATAGTCCTATTATTTTAATAGCTCCTAATGGAGCTGAGCAAGAAGCACTGACTATTTTTGAGAAGCTAGGTTTTAGCAATATTAAAGGAGTTTTGCAAGGTGGATTTGAATCCTGGATTCAAGCAGAAAAGAAATTTGATATCTTAATTGATGTTGACGTTGACGAATTAGCTATGGATATTCCATTTGACGAATACCTAATGATACTGGACGTAAGAACAGAAGACCAATATCAAGATAGTCATATCAAGAGTTCCATTAGTTTGCCATTAGTTGAATTAGCTGACCCTGGAAGTATGTCAGAATTAGACGAACATTTTAATATTTATATTATTAGTGATAATGGAGAAGATGCGAGTATTGCATCCACTATATTAAAAAAGCAAGGAATACATAATAATAGAATCGTGAACGATGGCTGGGAAGCAGTTCAATTTTTGAAAGATAAATTCAAGTTTGACAAATTAAAAGCGCCTAAAAAATCAGACGATATATTAGATATCTAGTTATTAGAAACTAATAACTTACTGTGCTTCTCAGCTTCAAATGTATATTTCCAACGTCGGTGACTCCATAAATAATTAGACGGCTGTTGTTTTATTTTCTCTTCTAATGTTTTTACATATAAAGCCGTCAATTGCCCGTCTTTAAAGTAGTTTGGAGAAGTTGTCATTATCTCATATTCTGAATGATAATGCCCTCTACTAGTTCTGTAAAAATGGACAAATACTTGTGCAGTATTATTTAACTTTGCGCCTTTTTCGGGACCTTTTACAAATGGTGTAGGTTGTCCAAAAAACGGAACCCAAAAAGCGGACATAGGGTTTCCTGGGTTTTGATCTGCGGCCAATGCCATTGCATAATTACCTTTACTAGCATATTGATGAAACTGATTCTTGAAATTAGTAGCAGGAATCATGATACTTCCATATCTAGCTCGCATATCCAAAATCATTTTGTCAAAAAAACGATTTCCTAAAGGCATGTACACTACAATAAATGGATACTTACTATATTTTGCGATACCCCAATTAGCGAACTCCCAGTTAAAAAAATGGCCCGCCATAATTTGAACGCTTTGTCCTGTTGCATGTAAATTATTTAGCACTTCCACATTTGAAGTAAACCTCTTTTCAAAACTCTTAGTCGACATTGATAAAAGTTTTATAGTCTCAACAAACGAGTCTGTAAATTGTTGGTAGAACTCCGAGGCAATTTTTTTTCTTTCTGATTCTGATTTATTTGGGAATGCAATTTCTAAATTACGTTTAACAACGTCTACCCTATATCTTATAACATGTTGCAATAAAAAAGCAATAAAGTCACTAATCAAATAAAATATCTTCCAAGGTATTAAAGAGATTACATAAAAAAGACTATAAAAAATTGTATACATGATATTAGGATTACTGCTGCTATTGGGGATCAACCCAAGCATCGTTTTCTTTTAATAATTTTATTAATTCATCTACAGCAATCGCACTATCAATATTTCGCTTCATTACTTCTTTACCCTTGTAAAGTGTGATTTTCCCAACACCACTTCCCACATATCCAAAATCCGCATCTGCCATTTCTCCTGGACCATTAACAATACATCCCATAATAGCTATTTTAAGCCCTTTCAAGTGATTCGTAACTTTTCTAATTTTTGCAGTAGTCTCTTGTAACTCGAAAAGTGTTCGTCCGCAACTTGGACAAGAAATATATTCTGTCTTAGAAATTCTAGTTCTTGTTGCCTGTAAAATTCCAAAACTTGTAGCGTTTAAAAATTGCTCGATAGAAGTATTATTTACATAATTTCTACCAGACACTTGGCCCATTTCATTCGTACCGGTTGTTGCAGTTTTATACACTTCATTTGAAACTTCTAAAAATATACCATCTCCCATGCCATCCAAGAACAAAGCTCCAGTTTCAGTAGCAAAATGAATTAAATGTTCATCAGTACTTATCCAATTGCTCTGTGTCATTAAAATTACTGGCGTTTCTATTTGCAATTCCATCAACTTAACAACCATTCTTCTCACCGCTGGCATTGCATTTACTAAAGAACTACCTAAACAAAATACTACGGTAGGGTCTTTGGCTATTGACATTAACTCATCGTCTGAAATAGTTGAGTTGGTACTATAGCAGTCAACCATTACAAAATTAATAGTACTGCTTTTTTTGGCAGTTCCTAAAAATTCAGAGGCGTTAAATAATGGGAAATATTTTTGTTCCCCTAAATTAGGTTCCCAATTTGCTTGGTTTATGATAACGCTAAGGGTTCCTGGTAAATCAAAGTTCAAATGCTGTGACCCTGTATATACATAGTCTGCCGCAGCATCCGCAATATTCCATTTATCCGTGATTTCATTATAGGTATAACCAATTGCAATAAGGGTAGCTGGGCTTATATTTTCAATACGGTTAATATCGGCAATGACTACTGGCACATGAGTACCTCCAATATTCCCAATGTTATTGGTATGTCTTCTTTTATATTCAAATGGACTATAGGTCAATTTTTCAATTGGAAGAATAGAATTAGAATTTTGTATTGCTCTATTATTATATCTTTTTACAATATCCTTACAAACTGGTATTTCTAATTCTGGGTCTTCTGTTAGACTCACTCTTATTGTATCACCAATTCCGTCTTCTAATAATGTTCCAATTCCAATAGCACTTTTAATACGGCCGTCCTCCCCATCTCCCGCTTCTGTAACACCTAAATGTAAAGGATAAGATTCCCCAAATTCGTGCTGCATTTGTTGTAATAATAAACGATAAGCCTGCACCATTACTTGAGGATTACTAGATTTCATACTTAATATGATCTGATGATAATCCAAGCTTCTTGCAATACGCAAAAATTCCATCGCACTTTCCACCATACCATTGGCAGTATCTCCATACCTGCTCATAATACGGTCACTCAATGATCCATGATTCGTTCCAATACGCATGGCAGTGCCATTTGCTTTACAAATTAATACTAATGGAGAAAATCGCTCTCTAATACGTTCTATTTCTTCTATATATTCTTCGTCCGTATATTCAATTTGTTCAAATTTCTTTTTGTCTACATAGTTACCTGGATTCACCCTCACTTTTTCAACTATGGTCGCTGCAATTTCTGCAGCATTTGGAGTAAAGTGAATATCAGCAACCAAAGGTGTATCATAACCCTTCGCTCTTAGTGATGCTTTTATATTTGCTAAATTATCTGCTTCTTTCTTACTTGGGGCAGTAATCCTAACCAGCTCTGCACCAGCTTCAATACATTGAATCACCTGAGCCACTGTTTTATCAGTATCCATAGTGTCCGTTGTTGTCATAGTTTGAACTCTTATTGGATTGCCTCCTCCAATAGTTAGATTACCCACTTTTACTTCACGGGTAATGAATCGCTGATACGCGGTAAGAGAATTACAATATTGTTGCATAATTAGCGCACTCCTTTTAAAAAGCCTTGTTGTGTCAAAATAGACTTTAAAGCTTG
Source organism: Chitinophagaceae bacterium (assembly GCA_947374225.1). Lineage (GTDB taxonomy): Bacteria > Bacteroidota > Bacteroidia > Chitinophagales > Chitinophagaceae > Sediminibacterium. The sequence continues at coordinate 104,824 of CANCAY010000001.1, forward strand.
AACATTTTTATTAAGTATTCCTAAATTACTTTTAGCATTAGTATGTAACACGAAAAAGAATGGATGTTTATTCTCTTCAACATAACCTATTATCCAACATGCATTATTTTGAGTAGCGTCAGCTGCTGCTATATAACTCAATTTATAATTTGCATTATCTTCCTTAAGAATCATTTTTTTAAAAATTTCTTGAGATCGCTTTTGAAAATACAATTCATTAAAATATAATTTCTTAATCAAGCCCAATTGCTCGTCTGCTGTAATATTTAAAGAATTATCGAACCAAAAACTATCTAGTTGTGCGCTCACAATTCCCTTCCCATAATGTAAAGAGTCAATAGTTTTCATGATTTCAGTTCTTCCAATTTTTTGAATCAATTGGCTATAGGTTCCAGTAGAGTCCATAGCTACCCAAGTACTACTATCATGCGTGATAAAACCCTTGTCAATGCCTACTAAAGCAGGTACAACAAAAAAGCTATTCAATGGAGCATAAGCAGAATCCTTATAGCTGGACAAATTATGGATTGTAAATAATTCGGTTCCATTTTCCAATAATGCAAATGTTCCTTGTAAACCAGCACTATCTAATACTTTAGCAATAGCTGGGTCTGATTTTACATTATTAGGTGTACAACCAAAAGCCACCATTACTATCAATACAATCGAACTAACTATTTGCTTCATACTATTTGTTTATAGAAGTCCAAAATTACCACATTATATTAAATAAAACACCCTGAACATTGGAATGTTCAGGGTGTCCTTTTATAACCGACTATATTAGTTAATTCCTAATAATTCTACTTCAAATATCAAAGTAGATCCAGGTCCAATTAAGGCACCAGCAGAACGTTCGCCATAAGCTAATTCAGATGGGATATACAATTTCCACTTACTTCCAACTGTCATTAACTGCAATGCTTCTTGCCATCCCTTAATTACTCCATTTAAAGGGAAACTGATAGGCTCTCCTCTTTGAACAGAACTATCAAACACAGTTCCGTTAATTAAAGTGCCATGGTAATGACATCTTACTGTATTTTTTAAAGTAGGTTTTGCGGTATCTGTACCAGCAACTATTACTTCATATTGTAAGCCATTCGTTAATCGAACAACTCCTGGTCTTTTAGCATTCGCAGCTAAAAATTCAGCGCCTGCTGCACGGTTGGCAGCGATTTTTTCTGTACTCATTTTATCTTGGTATGTTTTAATGCAAATGTCTAATAAACTGTCTGGTATTACTGATTTAGATTGAACACCGGCAGCAAATCCTTTTTCAAATAATGACATGCTAATGTCTTGCAATCCTTGACCTTTCATGCTTTGTGCAATTCTATATCCTAAAGCATAAGATGCGCTGTCTTTGGTTGTTTTTAAAGCCTGTGCAGCACTATAAGTTATAGCTAATTTAGGCTTAGTAATAGGTTTACCTACTGCAGTTTTTGTTTGTGCCTGCACGGTAACTAATGCTCCTAGAAATGCAAATATTAAAATCCCTTTTTTCATAGTATCTCTTTTAAAATATAGAATTTATTAAGTCGCCAAAAATACATTAGATATTTAATAATAACTGAATTTGTTTGTCAACTTTAACAATTTCCATACTATCCAATACCTTCTTCATTTCGGACGCTATTTGTGCGGTACAAAGATTCCCTATACTGCCTTCATGCGTATGTGCTAACTGTGTAGAATAGGTGAAATTTCCTGCTTCAATTGCCAAACCCACTTGTTTATAGGCATCTCTAAATGGTGTGCCGGCATTAACTAATTTATTAACTTCCTCTACACTAAATAAAAATTGGTACTTAGGGTCTTCCAACAAATCCTTTTTAACATGCATATTCTCTATCATCAAGCATGCCATTTCAATACAATTTTTTAATTGCGTAAATGCTGGGAATAAATGTTCTTTTAATAATTGTAAATCGCGATGATAACCAGAAGGCAAATTAGTGGTCATCATCATGATTTCATTAGGCAATGCTTTAATACGATTACAGTAAGATCGTATTAACTCAAAAACGTCTGGATTTTTTTTATGCGGCATGATACTAGAACCTGTCGTTAATTCTTCTGGAAAACTAATAAAACCAAAATTTTGATTTAAAAACAAACAGGCATCCATACTTAATCTTGAAAGTGTGTCTGCAATATTAGCCATCGCCATAGCAGTTACACGCTCTGCCTTACCTCTTCCCATTTGAGCATATACTACATTAAAATTGAGTGTATCGAATCCTAATAGTTCTGTTGTTCTAGTTCTATTAATAGGAAATGAAGAACCATAGCCTGCTGCAGAACCTAAGGGGTTTTTATTCACCACTTTGTAGGCAGCTTGTAACATGGTCATGTCGTCCACTAAACTTTCCGCATACGCACCTAGCCATAAACCGAAAGAAGATGGCATAGCTAATTGTAAATGAGTATAGCCAGGTAATAAGTCAGACTTATGTGCTTCACTTTTTTCCTGTAATAATTTAAATAAGGTTTCAACAGAAGTTGTAAGTGAAATTATTTCCGCACGTAAGAATAATTTTATGTCTACTAAAACTTGATCATTTCTACTTCTTGCGCTATGAATTTTTTTACCAATATCCCCCAATTTAGCAGTTAATAGCATTTCAACTTGAGAATGAATGTCTTCTACTCCTTCCTCTAAATTAAAATCTCCTTTTTGTATAGTTTGATAAATCTCAACTAAGGCAGCTTTAAGTTGCACTTGTTCTTCCTTAGTAAGCAAGCCTACTTCAGACAACATGGTAGTATGTGCAATAGAACCTAGCACATCATAAGCAGCTAAGTACTTATCCATGGCTTGGTCATTACCAATGGTGAATTTTTCAACAGCTGTTGCTACTTTACTGTTCTTTTGCCAAAGCTTGCTCATAATTTAAAAATGTTTTCAAGTAATTCAATATAGGTCACAATTCCTTCCTCTATTTCGTTTATAAAAATATATTCATCTGCGGTATGACTTCTTGCAGAATCTCCAGGTCCCATTTTTAAGGTTGGGAATTTCATTAAAGCCTTGTCGGAGGTAGTTACAGATCCATAATAACCTTTACCCAATGTTAAACCAGCTTTAACTACTGGATGGTCTAATGCAATGCCAGTGGACCTCATTCTTACACTACGAGGCGTCACTGTAGCACCCACGTGCTTACCAATAGTTACTAATATTTCTTCAAAACTATATAACTCATTCACACGAACATCCACTACCATCTTACAGGTAGATGGAACTACATTATGTTGTTTATTATCCGTCTCAATTACAGTTACCGTCATTTTCACCGCACCCAATAATTCTGAAACTTTTTCAAATTGATACGATCTAAACCAATCAAGGTCCGGCAGGATTTTATAAAGTGCATTTTCCCCTTCCTCTCTTGCAGCGTGTCCAGCTTTACCAGTTGCCACCACATCCAAAACCATCAACCCTCTTTCAGCAATGGCCATTTCTAATAATGTTGGCTCCCCTACTATGCCAAATTCGATAGCTGGAATAAATTGCAAAGCCAATTCGATTCCATCATGCCCAGAAATTTCTTCCTCAGCAGAAGCTACTAACACTATATTATATGGCAAGTCCTTTTTATCATGATAGAACAAAAATGTAGCAATCAAACTCACTAAACATCCTCCAGCATCATTACTACCCAATCCGTATATTTTACCATCGTGTTCAAATGGACTAAATGGTTCAAAACTGTATCCTTTATTAGGTTTTACTGTATCATGATGAGAATTTAATAAAATAGATTTTTTATTTGCATCAAAATGCAAGTTAGTAGCCCAGATATTATTTTTAATTCGATCCGTTTTAATACCATGTTCTTTTAGAAAAAGCTCAATAATAGAAGCAGTTTCGTGTTCCTCTTTACTAAATGAAGGTATTGCTATTAGTGTTTTTAATAAATTGATAGCGTCTTTTTGAAGCGCTTTTATTGTTTCTATATTTTCTTTAATGTAATTATTGTGTGACATTAGATTTTGATTGTAGTACCAGCGGTACCGTTAATTAATTCATTCATTTTTTCTGCCTTACCAATGATGACTGATTGTACACCACCGTCTAAGGCTAAATACGCATTGTCGATTTTGGGTACCATTCCTTCGAAGATGACTTTATCTTCTTTAAGTTTGGCGTAACTGGGTCTATCGATTTTTGCTATGACTGAACTGGGGTTGTTAATATCCACTAAAACCCCTTCCTTTTCAAAACCATATATCAAATGCACATTGTAGATAGCTGCCAAAGCAGTTGCAATACTTTGAGCAATGGTATCCGCATTCGTATTCAATAATTGTCCATTACCGTCATGGGTAATTGGGGCAATAACTAATCTATTATTATTGGAAACTAGTAATTGAATTAAATCAACATTTACTTTATCAACATCTCCTACATAACCATAATCTATTGAAGCATTTACTCTTTTATGCGCTTGTATTAAATTACCGTCAACTCCTGTTAATCCAATTGCCTTTACACCTATCCCTTGCAACTGTGCCACTATATTTTTATTGATGTATCCGGCATACACCATGGTCACAATTTTTAAAGTTGCTTCATCTGTAATTCTTCTGCCTTCAATCATTGTCTGTTCCACACCCATTGTTGTTGCTAAATTGGTGGCTAATTTTCCACCGCCGTGCACTAAAATAGCCTGCCCCTTTATGGTAGCAAAAGCTTGTAGGCATTCAGTTAACAATGCTGGATTGTCAACAATATTACCCCCTATTTTAATGACGTATAATGGTTCCATACTTTAAGCAGTTATTTGCAACTGTTTATTTTAAATTTGAAGATTATGTACTTTAATACATTATCAACTTTTATTTTTTATTCAATGTTTCTAAAATCTCCGCCAAAACTGCCTGAGCAGCCCACACTCTATTCGATGCTTCTTTTGTAACCAAACTATTTGCTCCATCTAATACTTCATCACTTAACTCCACATTACGACGTACTGGCAAACAGTGCATTACTTTGGCATTATTGGAATTGGCTAATTTTGCATTAGTCAACATCCAATTTTCGTCAGTACATGTAACTTTTCCATATTCTTTAAAGCTACTCCAGTTTTTTACATATACAAAATCAGCATCTTTCAACGCTGCTTCCTGATTGTTTGTTATAGTTGCTCCTTTGGTGTAATCTTCTGAAAGCTCATACCCTTCTGGATGCGTAATTACAAAATCTGCTTCTCCCCATGTAGTCATCCACTCACTAAAACTATTAGCCACGCATTGCGGTATTGGTTTGATATGTGGAGCCCATGTTAAAACCACTTTAGGCTTCTTATTTAATATTTTACTTTCTGTCAATGACTCATTAATAGTAATCAAATCCGTTAAAGACTGTAAAGGATGTAATGTAGCAGACTCTAAACTAATAACTGGAATAGCAGCATGCTTTATAAATTGATGTATAATTTTTTCTGCATAATCGTCTTCCCTGTTCTGCAAACTTGGGAAAGTACGAATACACAAAACATCGAAATAGTTACCCAAAATGGGAGCAGCGTCCTTAATATGTTCCACTGTTGTTCCATTCATAATGGCCCCTTCTGTAAATTCTAAAGCCCAGCCCTCTTTGTCCACATTAAACACGATTGGCTCCATACCTAAATTTTGCGCAGCCAATTGTGTACTAAGTCTTGTTCTTAAACTTGGATTTAAAAATAGTAAACCAATTCTTTTATTAGCCCCTAAAGTTTTATCAATTAGCGGGTCCGCTTTATAGGCCAAAGCTCTTTTTACTAATGTATTAATATCATTTACATCCTTCACTGAAATAAACTGCTTCATTCGCTTAATCTTTCTTTTGCGTCATTTGTTGAATCGCTCCATTCAACCCGGTTAAAAATAAATTAATGTCTTCCATCGAAATTGCTAAAGAAGGAAGTAAACGTATCACATTGGGCTTTGCTTCACCCGTAAATATTTTAAAATCATTTAATAAAACCTTCTTTAGGTCTTGTAAATGATCTTCCATTTCAAATCCAATCATCAAACCTCTGCCTCTTACTACTTTCACACCCGTTGTGTTTCTTAATGCATTTATTAAATAGGCACCTTTCTCGCCTGCCGCTTTAATTAATTGATCTTTTTGCATTACTTCAATCACAGCCAATGCTGCTGCACATGCTAATGGATTCCCTCCAAACGTGGTACCTAACATGCCAAACTTTGGTTGAATATGTGGCGCAATTAATATTCCTCCAATTGGGAAACCATTACCCATTCCTTTTGCCATTGAATAAATATCTGCATTCACACCTGCGTGGTCATGTGCAAAAAACTGTCCAGTTCTACCATAACCACATTGCACACTATCCGCTATATAAACCGCACCAAATTCATCACAAGCTTTTCTAATAGCTTGTAAGAAAATATCAGTTGCTTCATGAATTCCGGCTACCCCTTGTATTCCTTCAATAATTACGGCAGCAATTTCAGAACCCTGTGTCGCAAAACAAGCTTGCAAAGCAACAATGTCATTTAATGGTAAGAATATAATATTATCTGTTTCATTTACAGGTGCGATAATACTTGAATTATCTGTTGCGGCAACAGCTAAAGAAGTTCTTCCGTGAAATGATTTTTTAAACGCAATAATTTTTTTTCGGCCAGTATGAAATGAAGCTAATTTCAAAGCATTCTCATTGGCTTCTGCACCACTATTACATAAGAATAATTGAAAATCTTTTTTACTACTTATTTCATTCAATGCTGTTGCTAATTCCTCTTGAATTGGCATGATTACAGAGTTCGAATAAAAAGCGATCGCATGTAATTGATCCACTATGCGTTTTACCCAATGTGGTTGTGTATGTCCAATACTAATTACAGCATGCCCACCATACATGTCTAAATACTCCTGTCCTTTGTCATCCCATACGCGGCTGCCAGCAGCTTTTGTAATAGCAATAGGGTTTAAAGGATATACGTTGAATAAAGACATTAGAGATTTTTTAGTTTTAATTTATTATTTATAAATGAGCCAATTTAAGTAGGCCATTTGTTTGATCATTTAAAAATAGTTGGCTTTTAATTGTAAGCCCATTGTTTCAGTAAGCCCAAATAATAAGTTCATATTTTGAACCGCCTGTCCCACTGCCCCTTTTAATAAATTGTCTATTACAGAATGTATCGCCACTTTATTTCCCTGCTGTTCTAAATGAATTAAACATTTATTCGTATTCACTACCTGCTTTAGATCAATATTATTTTTACTTACATGTGTAAAAGGATGCCAGTCATAAAAAGTCTCGTATAAATCATATAAACTTTCCAAAGTCTCATTCGTTGTAATTACAGAAGTAACAAAAATACCTCTTGTGAAATCACCTCTCCAAGGTACAAAATTCAATGCTGCATTACTATTGCCTTGCAACTGATGTAAGCTTTGCTCTATTTCATGCAAGTGTTGATGTTGCAGTGTTTTATATGCTTGTATATTATTGGCCCTCCAGCTAAAATGACTTGTGGCACTTAAGCCTTGTCCCGCACCTGTAGAACCAGTTATGCCTGTAGTATAAACGTCTCCTAAAATACCTTTTTGTGCTAAAGGCAATAATCCCAATTGAATAGCTGTTGCGAAACAACCAGGGTTCGCAATATTTTGTGCAGTTTGAATTGCTTCTTTATGCAATTCCGGTAATCCATAAATGAATTTTCTTTCTCCAATACTATGATGCGCAGTCAATCTAAAGTCCTGAGATAGGTCAATAATTTTAACTGTTGATTTTATTTCGTTAGCAGCTAAAAACTTTTTAGCATCACCATGACCTACACATAAAAACAATACATCAATATCTTGATTTAATTCCCCAGTGAATACTAAATGAGTGTCTCCTACTAAATCTGCATGCACTTTACTCACTAATTCACCAGCACTACTAGTACTATGCACAAATTTAATGTTAGCATTTGGATGACGCAATAAAACACGTAGTAATTCACCACCTGTATAGCCTGCTCCACCAACAATACCAATATTAATTTGTTGCATCTTAGTTTATTTATTTGATTCCTTAATGTGATGAAATATACTGGTTTGATTGCCAAATATTTTTGTAAACCCTCTAACATCCGCTCCTGTCCATCCTGTATTCATTTCGCCGTACTTACCAAACTTTGCACTCATCAAGTCATTTGGAGATTCAATTCCAATTACTTGAAAACGGTATGGATTTAAATGAATAAAAACATCTCCTGTTACCTGCTCTTGAGAACTTGTAAGGTAAGCTTCCATATCACGCATTACAGGATCTAAAATTTGACCCTCATGCAACCAGTTACCATAAAACTGTGCTATTTGATCCTTCCAAGATAATTGCCATTTTGTAAGTACATGTTTCTCTAATGCATGATGCGCTTTTAATATTACCATTGGAGCTGCTGCTTCAAAACCCACACGACCTTTAATCCCAATAATAGTATCTCCTACATGGATATCTCTTCCAATACCATAAGGCCCTACTATAGATTGTATATATTGAATAGCTTGAGTTGGATGCTCAAATGTTTTTTTATTAACTGTTTTGATTTCTCCTTTCTCAAATCCAATTACTAATTCTTCTTCTTGACCTTCTTTTGTCATTTGTGTTGGCCATGCAGCTTCCGGTAGCATTCCTTTTGAATTCAATGTTTCCTTACCACCTACACTAGTACCCCACAAACCTTTATTTATAGAATAGGCTGCCTTTTCAAAATTCATTGCAACCCCTTTACCTTTCAAATATTCAATCTCCGCTTCTCTACTTAATTGTAAATCTCGAATAGGTGTCAAAATTTCAACGCCAGGAATCATAATTTGAAATATCATATCAAAGCGAACCTGGTCATTTCCAGCACCAGTACTTCCATGTGCAACCAATTTAGCATCCATTTTTTTAACATGCGCTGCAATATGTAAGGCTTGACTTAAACGTTCTGCGCTCACACTTAATGGGTAAGTATTGTTCTTTAAAACGTTACCATAAATTAAGTATTTAATAATGCTGTCGTAATAACCTTTTACGGCATCCACTGTGGTATGCGTTTTTACACCCAAAGCATAAGCATGTGCTTCTACTTTTTTTAATTCTTCCTCGGTAAAGCCCCCTGTATTTACCACTACGCTATGTACTTCTAAACCTTTGTCTTCTGTCAAATACTTCACACAAAACGTAGTGTCTAATCCACCACTAAAACCTAAAACTACTTTTTCCATAATATTTATTTTTTTCTAAACCAGTTCAATAATTTGCTTTGTTTTATTTTCATAAAACGCTCATATAGTTTAGACTTATTTTTAAATTCCGCTTCCACTTGATCTGGTGTATGTAAACTCTTTGGCTCATATAACATAGCAGTACACATACAATTTTTTCGATCCTTGCTCATTAAAATTTCATAATTCACACAGTTCTTACAGCCAGCCCAAAATTCTTCGTCGTCCGTTAATTCACTGTAAGTAACAGGCTCGTACCCCAATTCACTATTGATTTTCATAACCGCTAATCCTGTTGTCAATCCAAATATTTTAGCAGTTGGATATTTCTCTCTTGACAATTGGAAAATAGTCTGTTTGATTTTTTTTGCAATCCCTGTTTTTCTAAATGGAGGAGCAACTATAAGTCCACTATTCGCCACAAACTGACCATGCTGCCAAGCTTCTATATAACAAAAGCCAACCCATGTCCCGTCCTCGGTATGCGCAATTACTGCTTTACCTTCTTCAATTTTTTGTGCAACATATGCTGGACTTCTTTTAGCAATTCCTGTTCCTCTTGCCTTTGCTGAAGACTCCATCTCGTCTGTGATGGCATTAGCATATGAAATATCGCCACTATGGGCTACACGTACTATGATTTTCTGTTCCAATGATAGATAAAATTTAAAAAAATGACACTTCTGGCTTCAAAAGACAATTTCGGGGCTTTTTCCACTGATAGGGGCAAGTGCCAATTGCTCGTCCTATCAGAATCCACGTCGGTAGAAAGATCTACCCAACTGGGGCAACCTGATAGGGCTGTTCATAACAGGAACAGATGCAGAAATTGCATGTGTCGATAAGATATGTAAGGTTTCCTGTTTCATTTATAATTTCCTGTTGAGGAATGAGATAGTAAAAGTAGGCAATTAAATAGACAATTTAGGCCTAAATAGGCCTATAATTTGGGTTCAAGAGTAAATGTTAACACCAAAAGTGCAAATAATAATACTTGTTAGTTTTTTGATGACCGCAATAGATCGTAAATTTGTTTTAACGTCAACCGTAAAAACCCAATTATGAGAAAATTATTCCTAATCAGTTTTAGCGCATCTTGTATTTTATTTTTAGCAGCTTGTGGGACTAGTGCTACTGAACAAAAAGCAAATACTGCCAGTACCGATACTTCAGTTAGTACATTAGATACTGCTGAAAAAACTTATGATGTCAAACTAGTTGACAATAAAAAAGACCCTACCTGTGGCATGCCTGTAACTGCAGGAATTAGTGACACCGCACATTATGAAAATAAAGTTTTAGGATTTTGTTCTACTGAGTGTAAGAATGAATTTTTAAAAAACCCGAAAGCAAATATTGCTGCAGCAGAATTAAAATAAAAAGTAAGTAAGTTTCATAAAACAAAAAAGAGTTCCAAATTGGAACTCTTTTTTTATAGCTATAATAGCTACTTAGTATAGTGATCCTAACTAAACAGGTAATTAATATCTTCCTTCGTTAATGATTTTACAAAACCATCCTCGTCTGAAATAAGGTCTTTAGCCAAAGATCTTTTACGGTCTTGTAGTTTTAATATTTTATCTTCTACAGTATCATTACAGATCATTCGATAAGCGAAAATATTTTTAGTTTGACCAATGCGATGCGTTCTGTCAATAGCTTGTTGCTCTACTGCTGGATTCCACCAAGGGTCAACAATGTATACATAGTCTGCTGCTGTTAAGTTTAGTCCAACTCCTCCCGCTTTTAGTGAGATTAAAAACACGCGACAGCTTGATTCGTTTTGGAATTTCTCAATGGCGCGTTCTCTTTCTTGAATAGTACTTCCTCCATCAAAGTATTCGTATTCAATTCCTAAACGAGTTAGTTCTGCTCTAATCAATCCAAGCATTCCTAAGAATTGAGAGAATACTAAAGCTTTATGATCACCGATATTTTCAGTAATCTCTCTAATTAGTTCTGTTAGTTTAACTGATTCATTTGGATATGCTTCGTCTTTTAAAATCGCAGGACTATCACATATTTGACGCAATTTCATTAAGCCTTGTAAAATAGATAATTGAGATTTTTGAATTCCTTTCTCCTCTACCATTCCAATTAACTTATCACGATAATCGTTTCTATAAGCTTCGTATATTTTTCTTTGTGCGTCTCCCATTTCACAATACAATACCATTTCTTGTTTCTCTGGCAAGTCTTTTGCAACCTGCTCCTTAGTTCTTCTTAATATAAAAGGGAATACAAATTTTCTTAAATGTTCTTTTTGCTCTTTCTCGTCAAACTTGTCAATAGGCATGGAGAAATTATGTTTAAAGAACTCTACCGATCCAAGCATACCTGGATTCAAAAAGTTCATTTGAGCATAAATATCAAATGTATTATTCTGTAATGGGGTACCACTCAAACATAAACGGTTAGTTGCCTTTAATAAACTAGCCGCCTTTGTTACTTTACTCGCCGGGTTTTTAATCGCCTGACTTTCATCTAGAATTACATAATCAAAATTGATCTCTGAGAACATTTTGATATCACTTCTTAAAGTACCATAAGTGGTTATAATAACTTCTACCTGACCGTCTCCTAAATTCTTTTTGATTCTTGAACCACCATGATGTATTTGGAAAGTCAATGAAGGCGTAAATTTCTTCAATTCATTCTGCCAGTTAAATAACAAAGTAGTAGGACAAACAACCAATGCTAATAATTTGCCATTTTTCTCTTTTAAGTGCTGAAGGAATGACAAGGTTTGGATGGTTTTACCCAATCCCATGTCATCCGCTAATATACCGCCCCATTGAACTTCATTCAAATAGTTCAACCACTGGAAACCACTAACTTGATAAGGTCTTAGAATTGGTGATAAATGTGCAGGAGGATCTATATTGGAAATGGTATATTTTTCTCTAATATTTTCATACTTGCCTTCCAATTGAAATATTAATTCTTCTTCATCTCTTTGTTGATACAATTCATCTAAAACAGAAAAGTGATACTTGCTTAATTTCAAAGTATCAGTTTGACCATCTCCCACTTTAAATAATAAAGAATATTTATTCAACCAAGCTTCTGGCAATACGCCCAAGCTTCCGTCTTTTAATGGTATAAACTGTTGCTTATTATTCAGCATGTTCTTGATGTCCTGGATACTCACTTTCTGGTCACCAAAAGAAATGTCTACTTTAGCATCAAACCAATCTGTGTTACTACTAATGTATAATCTTGTAGCAGGCTTAGCAGTATTGAATTTAAACTGCTTTAAATACTCTGTACCAAATAATGGTATTTGACGTTCTTTTAAAGTGTCAATGAATAAGAAAAACCAATTGTTCTTTAATACTTCTGCCCCCTTTAACGCCAATACATTGCCTTCATTAGGTCGTACAAAGCCAGAATGCAATTGTTCAATTACATTCATCAATTGTCTTTCAGACGCTAAATCTCTTTCTAATACTACAATTTTATCTCCTACCTGTTGAATCACATAAGGCTTGTCGTCCTTGTTTACAATAATATCATTGTACACAAATAAAGGTTCAAAGAATAGATAATCATTATTCTCTTTCAAGAAAATTTGCAAAGTAGGAGTGACTCCTTTTATTTTTTCTTGTAATATTTGATCAAACTCTACTGCATATTTTTTAGCAATAGGCAGCATTGTTGTTTGCAAGTATTTAGGCCAGTCAGAGAAGGAAACTTCATGAAATCCTTTTGGCATAAACTTCTCCACCCAATTCAAGTCCTCTGCATTTTTCCACGCAAAAAACTGATGTTGATTTTGAAAAATAAAATGAGACTTTGCGTGATTGTCCTCAATGGCAACTTGTCCATTTGGTAAAATAACTTGCGCATACACAATATACTTACCGTCTGCTTTTTCTACCTTAAAGCTAGGCTGGATGGTTGTATACACCAGGTCTGCTTTTTGGATATTAGCTGTAGTGAAAGGTTTGTTATGCGGAATAAAGAAATTGAAAGGATGTTCAGAAAGGTCCTTCCAAACCTTATCAATTTTAGGATGTAAATATTCTTGAATTAATTCTTTCGTTTCTTCTGGTAAACTTGCTTCGTCAGTATGTACTATAGTATCCCATATGCCTTGAAAAGGAGAATTCTTATTCAAGTACTTAGTCATTTCAGCAGGCTGTAACTTTCTAATTAATTGTAATAAAATTTTATCTTCTTCATTAATTAAATTAGGGATCACCAACTTCATGATGTCCACTTTTTCCACCTTACTTACAAACGCAGTGCCTTCCTCATTTACTTCTCCCTTAATTACATTAAAACTAATATATGGATACTCAGTTGGATGATGTTGCATAACTAATCCAAATCGCTCCGTAATTTTGGTCTCTACTTCCTCTTCGTCATCATCCATTACATCTGGCAATGGCAATGGACGCATTGGCATTTTCCTTTTCACTAATTCTGCTGCAGGCTGATCGTATTTGTCAGAATACTTACTGGTATTGGACCCTGAGCCATCTACTTTTTGAATAGACATATCTAAAACCTTCAGGTAAGGCTTCCCTTCATGATAGGTAAATTCAAATTTATCTTTAAGATTGTCTTGTAATGAATAGCCATACAATGCCAATAACTTATTTTTCTCTCTATCCCAATTACGTATTGTTTCAAAATAGTCTGACCCTTTAAGTTGAAATAATTGTAATAATAAAACAGTCTTATGTAAACAAAGTGGGTATTCGGTTTCTGTCAAACAATCACAAGAAGTATCAAAGAAACGCTCCTCATTTTTTTGAATAATAATATGATGTGTTTTCCCATTCTCGTCCATCTCGGCAACTACTTTTTCGTTTTCACTAAAAGTAATATGTGGTCGAATGGTTTTTAAAGTTTCCTCTGCTTTTTCAAATGTAAACTTTGAACAAAGCATACGAATGGTCTTTAAATCTAGCACTTTTGCTCTTAATAAAGTATGCGTTGTTTTATAAGAAGCCGCTTGATAGTCTAATAAATTTTTGTCTAATAAATCCTGAATGAAGAATAAAGCAGCTGCTTTATGTCTACATACTTCAGATAAATTATACGGACAACCACATCTTAAAGATAAGGTTGCTGCATTCGTAAAATTTTCAATAGTTACTTTATAATAGGTGCTATAACCGTCGTCTTTGACACGACAATGAATACTGCCAATTAAAGGATCAAATTTTACAAGTTCAATATTTTTTAGCGCGAAAATACGTTTACCCCTGCGGATAACCTCTTCGGTGCCATAACTGTAGATGTGTTTTACTAAATAGGGTAATGCCATAATAAATAAGAATTACCCTTTGAAAAGGGCAATTTGCAAATGTACGGAATTGTGGGCTATTTACATAATCCTATTCACCAAAGATCCATTTTCAAAAATGGGTAAAGAAGGGGCCGTGTCCTGAGAAATACAGTATAACATATCCGCTTCTAAGCCATAGGCTGCCAAACGATGCCAATGGGTAACCGTTTTAATATATTCTGGTAAATTATTTTTATGTTGATTATATAATTGATTGGCCATGAAACTACTATCACAATGAATAGTAAATTCGTCTTTAATGGCTTCAATAACTGCCCCGGCAAACAATGCATCTTCTATATTAAACCTATTTTTCCAACCAGAACATCCTAAAATTACTGGTGCTTTTTGTTGTTTCAAATAATCTACCACTCTAGTTAAATTAGGGAAAGAGCCAGTAATTACTTCCTTAGCGCCTTGCTTTAAGGCCATATGCAATAATTTAGTACCATTGGTAGTAGTAATAACAAGGGTTTTATTTTCAATAAAGGACCTTGGATATTCTGAAGGCGAATTGCCATAAGATAATCCCGGAATGATTTTACCGTCTCTTTCCCCTGCAGTAATGCCTCCAGTTTGTTTTCCCATTTCTATACATTGTTCTGCTGAATCAACAGGTATGATTTTAGTTGCTCCATTATGCAAAGCAGTAGCCATTGTAGAAGTGGCTCTAAAAACGTCAATAATCACAACAATACTATCCTTTACATCATAAAGGTCTAGTAGTTGAGGTGTTAAAATGGTATGTAAACTTGGTTTATTATTTGAAGTACTCATAACTGCAAAGATACAACATAGGATAATTTTATAAGTGTTTAAGCCTGCTCTTTTGGCTTGTTTAATAATAAAATTTCAGAGACCACAATTTCTGTATTGACTCTTTTTACCAGGTTCTTGTCCGTATAAGACTTATTTACAATACGCCCTTCTATAGCCACTTCCGAGCCTTTGAACAAATACAGTTCTGCATAATTTGCTAATTTAGACCAAGCGACTAAATTGAACCATTGTGTTTCGTCTATCCATTCCCCCTTTGCATTTTTGTAACGATCATTGACTGCAATACTTAAATTGGCTAATTTCTTGTTTTCGTCATACAATTTAATTTCGGGAGCAGCACCCAGATGTCCAATTAATTGCACTTTGTTTTTAATTGCTTTCATAGTTTTAATTTTTGGTTGAATACAAAATTGCATTTAGTTATAACATCATTTTAAAGTGTTTATTCCACAAAAAAAGGGGCCCGAAAGCCCCTTGTATAAAACTATTTAGTAATATTTATTTTACTTAAAAGGAAATTTCACCACTTTCGCTTTTACCAAAACATTTCTTATATCAATAAAAATTTCAGTTCCTAATTTAGCGTGTTCCGTTGCTACATATCCCATTCCTATTGCTTTCCCTAATGTTGGACCTTGTGTACCTGATGTGACCGCCCCTATTTCGTTACCTGCAGCATCCTTAATAATATAATAGTGACGAGGTATTCCGCGGTCAATCATTTCAAATCCAACCAATTTTTTTGCAACTCCATTTTCTTTTTGAGCTTTTAAAGCAGCAGCATTAGTAAACTCTTTTGTAAACTTAGTAACCCATCCTAATCCTGCTTCAATTGGGCTAGTGGTATCATCAATATCATTACCATATAAACAGAATCCCATTTCTAATCTTAAGGTATCTCTAGCACCCAATCCAATTGGCTTAATTCCAAATTCAGCACCTGCTTCAAATAATGCATCCCAAACTTTGTTAGCATTGTCATTTTCATCCTCAAAATAAATCTCCACACCACCTGAACCTGTATATCCTGTTGCACTAATTAATACATTATCTATATCCAATAGCTTTCCTTTTGCAAAACTATAATATGGCATATTTAACACATCCATCTGTGTCAATTTTTGTACAATCTGAGTTGCCTTGGGTCCTTGCACTGCAAGTAATGCTGTCTTTGGACTAATATTATGCATTTCAACACCCTTGGTATTATAACTACTAATCCAATTCCAATCTTTTTCGATATTAGACGCATTCACCACTAACATGTATACTTTGTTTTTTTCAACACAGTACACCAATAAGTCGTCTACAATTCCACCTGTAGTGTTCGGCAAGCAACTATACTGTGCTTTACCGTCTTCTAAAACAGAAGCGTCATTTGAAGTCACTCTTTGAATCAAGTCCAAGGCATCTGGTCCTCTTAAAATAAATTCACCCATATGACTTACATCAAAAACCCCGGCATGGTTTCTTACCGCAGCATGCTCGTCATTAATACCAGTATAGCTAATTGGCATATTATAACCTGCAAATGGAGCCATTTTAGCACCTAACGCAATATGTTTAGCCGTAAATGGGGTATTTAATACTTCACTCATCTTTTTTAATTTTGCTCAAAGGTAAATAAAAGCGCCCCTTCTTTTACAGAAAGGGCGCTTTTGTTCACAAAATTATATTCAAATTAAAACAAGTAATAAAATCAGGTTTAGTAAGTGAACCTTTCCAACACCCAATGCAAATCACCTAATTTAGAAACAGCATCTGGCAATTGATTTAGATTTGACTTCTTTGATACCTCAGCACTGATTTTGTCGGTAGCTTTCTCGCCAGCTTTGTTCTTTAAAGCACGATCAATTTTATCCAGCTCCTTTTGTTTCTCTTCTCTAGACTTATGTAAGTTATTTTCTAATTCTTCTCTTTCTTTTTTAAGTTCCTCTAACCTTGACTCCATATCGGTAGGGCTGTCATCATTGTCATTATGCTCTATGGCATCGTCATCTATTTTTATTTTCTCTAAACCTGTGGCAGTCATTCTGTATTCCACCCCTCTTTCAAAAGAATAAGATTCATTATCCCAATTTTCATCCCATTCGTCTACCCAATTGGTTCTTCCTAAATTATCAATGGTTTCAGCTTGTATTCCACGATGGTTCACTTTAACATTAAGATTGGTTTGTGACCAACCCTTATTGGTGATTTTAATACGCTTACCAATAGGTACTGCAATAGTCATTATTATATGTTGGTTTCTAAACATATCCTGCTTAGTAATGGCAATCCCCCTGTCCAAGAATATTAAACTGTCTTGTTGCGTAATGCCGAAATTGATTTTTTTAGCTAAAGCATTTGCTTCATTTACGCTGCTACCATTACTCATGGTAACATATTTTACTTCAAAACTATCTGTCTTAGATTGTACAATACGAATTTTTAAATTTCGAACATACACTGTGTCTTCATCATAAAAATTAAAAGGTTCAATATGAAACCATTTTTCTTCATAATATTTCATTTTAGGAGTAGCTGTTACTTCTAAAAAGTCGACTCCTGGTTTGCTTAAAGAAATGGCAGATTCAGTTGGTTGATTGTGTTTAGAGAAGCTGTTTCCTATACTACTAATAAAGTAGAAAAGACAAATCCAACCCAATACCCACAAAGCAATAAAGCTTGACCTCACCCAGATATTTGATTTTTTATAACCAGCTATTTTTCTAACTATAGCAGATACTATCCCAATTACTGGTACCCATATAAATAAAATAATAGTGCCAATAAATGAAGCAGTTTGTAAGCCGTCCTCTAAAATGAATTTTTTCAATGGCAATAAGCCGGTTGTTGCAACCCCTATTCCAAACAAAGCAGCTAATAAAGAAATAAGTATAATACCTAAAACAAAATATACAAAAACTTTAATCGAAATAGTAATAGCTCTTCCAACAAAATGCAAACAACCCTTATTTCTTTCTGGAGCTACATAATATTCCTCCTTATTTGTGGCATTATTGTCTTCCTTCTTGTCATTCGTCCCTTGGTTTTTTTTATAAAATTCACTACCCCATGTTTGTGCTCTTTTACTAAATCCTTCCATATCATTTTGAATGGTATTTTTAATACTATTCAAGTCCACTTTCTCTCCTATCATTTCTAATTTATCCGCACTGGTCTTAGCTTCTGGCAAAACCAACCATAAAATAATATATACAAAAATGGCGCCCGGGCTAAATGTAAGATCTAAAAAATTTGGAAAATCAGGGAACTCCCAGAATTGAAATAAATGAACATGTCTAAAATTAACAACGAATCTAATGAATGGAATTAAAAATAGAATTCTAATAATCCAAACTTGAAGTCCGAAATACTTTGAAAGTCCAGCACAAACTCCTCCAATAATTTTATTATCAACGTCTCTAAATAAACGCTTTTTAGGACCACCTACTTCTTTTACAGAAGAACTTGGAACTGCAATCCATAAAATTAAATATCCTAAAATATTAATTCCAATTAAAAATATCCAAAGAATTCTTACTACTAATGGATCAATATTAAAATAGTTAGCAATACCACTACAAACTCCTCCTAATACTTTGTTTTTTTCATCACGATATAAGCGTTTTTGATGGGTTGATGACCACTCGTTCCCTTCAGTATGCGTCTTATTATTATTGGCAGTATCCGAAGTGGTTGTATTTGCTTCAAAGCCATCCTGTGCTTCAAAATCAGCAGGGCGTCCAATACTAGCAATAATTAGATTGATAGCAGATTGGTCAATGCAAACTTCCCCTTTCTTTAATTTGTCTTCACATAATTCAGCAATACGACATTCAATATCATTAATGATTTCATCACGTCCTTCTTCATTTTGAAAGTAGTTGCGTAGGCTTTCAATATATTGTTTCAACATCTCGTAGGCCATTTCTTCTATTGGAAGAATACGTCCTTGAAAATTGATATTAATT
Source organism: Chitinophagaceae bacterium (assembly GCA_947374225.1). Lineage (GTDB taxonomy): Bacteria > Bacteroidota > Bacteroidia > Chitinophagales > Chitinophagaceae > Sediminibacterium. The sequence continues at coordinate 124,088 of CANCAY010000001.1, forward strand.
ACTTTGTTCATAAAATATATATTTAAGAAGCTTGTGCTTCTGTTGTAGAAATGGGGTTACTATTTTGCGTTAACTGATTTACAGCTCCTGCCATGTCATTCCAGGTTCTTAATAAAACAGCAAATGCTTCATTGCCAGCCTCTGTCATAACAAAATATTTTCTTGGGGGACCACTAATACTTTCCACCCATCTGTAGTTTAATAGACCCGCATTTTTAAGTCTTGTCAATAAAGGATATAAGGTTCCTTCTAAAATTTGCAAATTGGCCGCTTTCATTTTGTCAACAATATCACTTGGATAAACCTCCCCTTGTTGAATGATGGACAATATGCAAAACTCCAATACGCCCTTGCGCATTTGACTTTGTGTGTTTTGAATATCCATAACTTTAATTTATAAGACAAAGCTAAGGGAGTTTAAGGTACTATGTATCACCAAGTACTAGATAATTTAATAGAATGGTAAATAAAAATCCCTAAATTATTGATTTACAATAATTTAGGGATAATAAAATTATAAGAGCGACAAACAGAAATGATGAATGGTAGCTTAAAACACTACTAACTCGTAAAAATCCTCCTCTTTTAAGTACTTATTTGCCAAGGCTTTTAACGCTTCCGGTTGAATGCTTCTTACGGTTTGAATGGTATTATAAAAGTATTCTTCCGTCAATCCGTTTAAGATATAAGTTTTCCAACGTCCAATAATTTGAAAAGGTCCATCTAAGTCTCCCAAAAGAGAACCTAACATATAATTTTTCACTAAATGCAACTCTTCTTTATCTACTAATTCATTTCTTAAAATGGCCATCTCTTTATACACTTCGTCAATTGTAGCTCTACAAACATCTTTGCCTGCATCCGTACTAATTAACCATGCACAGGCTTGTACATGATTTTGCAAATAACTATGAATGCCATAAGTATATCCTTTGTCCTCTCTAATATTACTCATTAAACGGGAACCAAAAAATCCTCCGAAAATATTATTCAATACTTGTGTAGGTGCAAAATCAGGATGATGTCTATTAGGAAAATGTCTTGCTATACGAATAGAGCCTTGAACAGATGCAGCATCGTTTACAATACTATATTTTTTTTCAGTCGCTGAAATAATAGGATGTGTGATTTCTGTAATTTCTTTTTTATTTAATGGCAATGCCCCAATATACTTATTCAGTAAGGATTGCATATTACTAGGAAATTTTCCCGCCATAAAAATAATACACTTTCCTTCCTTATAATAAGTGTTATAAAAATCAACTAAGTCTTCGCGAGTTAATTTATTAAAATCTATCTCGGTTGAATATTTGCCATAAGGATGTTCAATACCAAATAAATATTCGTCAATTAAACGATTCGCAATAAAGTCCCCCTTCTTTAAATTCAAGGTTAATCGTTGAATCTGATTTTGCTTATAAATTTCTAGTTCTTTTTCTGGAAAACTAGCATCTGCAACCAATTCACTCACATTCGCAATTACATCTTTGAAATATTTTGTTAAGCAGTGTAAACTGATTGTTGAAGTTTCATTGTAACAGGTTCTATTTAAATATGCTCCATAAAATTCAAAAGCATCATTTATTTCAAAAGCAGACTTTGTACTAGTTCCATTTTTCAACAAAAAATTGGTAGCAGCAGCTACCCAGTTCTTTTTTTCATAGCTGTTACCTGCAAAAAAGACCATCTCCATCATCATTACTTCCTCAGCTCCACCCTCATAGCCATACACTTCTACTCCATTATCTAAAACGAATTTTTGATAAGGCTTTAATTGAATGTCAAAATCTATGGCGTCTTTGATATAAGGGGCCGTATTTCTATCTAATACCATAATTTATGATTTGCTATAATAGTATAAAGTGTTTCTGTTATTGTCTTGGAAAATTTCACGCGCGGTAGACTGAATTAATTCAGGAGTAACTGCTTGATATTTTGCCAACTCCGTATTCATCAATGCTCCATCTCCTAATAATTCATAAAATGCTAAGCTATGTGCGCGATTCATAATACTCATGTCTTCAAAACAAATCATGCTCTCAGTTTTGTTGATCACTTTCTGCACTTCTTTCTCTTCTAACAATGTATTTTTTATTAATTCTACTTCCTCTAACACTGCTTTCTCCGCAACTGACATACTCACTCCCTTCACTAATTTTCCTTCAATCACTAATAACCCTGGGTCAACCGTTCCAAAATGAAAACACTCAATGGAAGAAAATATTTGTTTTACTTTAATTAACTGCTCATATAATCTTGAACTAGCCCCACCTCCTAAAACTTCAGTCAACAAATCGGTAGCATGATACCCCGCGTCAAAACGCCCGCCCATATGCCATGTCATCATTAACATGTCCATGGGTACGTCTGCACGAACATCCAATGTTCTACTTTTATCTTGCTTAGGCTCTACCGGCAAATTGCGTACATAAGCCTCTCCTGCTGGAATAGGGCCAAACCATTTTTCAGATAAGGCTTTTACTTGTTCTAATGTTACATTCCCTGTAACCACTAAAATGGCATTATTAGGTCTATAAAATTTAAAGAAGAAATCCTTAACGTCTTGCATGGAAGCCTGTTCCACATGATCCAAGGAAGCCCCAATGGTCATCCATTTGTAGGGATGCGTTGTATATGCTAATGTGCGCATTTTATGCCAAGCATCACCGTAAGGCTTATTAATATAATGTTCTTTGAATTCCTCACATACCACTTTACGTTGCACTTCCAAACTCTTCTCACTAAACGCTAAAGACAACATTCTATCACTCTCTAACCAAAAAGCGGTCTCCAGGTTTTCAGCAGGCAATTGACAATAATAATTGGTTAAATCGTTTGTGGTATACGCATTATTTTCTCCCCCAGCTCTTTGCAAGGGCTCGTCATATACAGGAATATTAATGCTTCCGCCAAACATAAGATGTTCAAATAAATGAGCAAACCCAGTTTTGTTTGGACTTTCGTCCTTAGCACCCACATTATATAAAACATTTACTACGGCCATAGGCGTACTGGTATCTGGATGTACCAGCACTTTCAAGCCATTGGCTAATTGGAATCTTTCAAATTGTATCATAGAAGGGTCAAAATTAGTCAAATCATTGTATACTAGATATATTAACTTTGTGCTTCTTAAATACCATGTTATGCAATTAGACGAATTATATAAAAAGGCACTGAATTTTGAGTACTTAACAAAAGAAGAAGGTATGTTTTTATTTGAAAACGCACCTTTGGCCGAACTTAGCTATGTAGCAGACGAACTTAGAAAAATACAAGTCCCTCATGGTAAAGTGACTTGGCAGATTGATAGAAATTTAAATACCACAAATGTTTGTATAGCTAACTGTAAATTTTGTAATTTTTATAGAATCCCAGGACATGCCGAAGCCTACATTACAGAAATGGACACCTATAGAGTAAAAATTAAAGAAACTATTGCATGGGGAGGTGATCAATTATTATTACAAGGCGGGCACCATCCTGAATTAGGATTAGATTTTTATAGCAATTTATTTAGACAAATAAAATCAGAATTTCCTGATATTAAATTACACACACTAGGGCCCCCGGAAATTGCACATATCGCAAAACTGGGTGGTTATACACATACAGAAGTATTAAAAGCATTACAAGAAGCAGGTATGGATTCCTTACCAGGTGCAGGTGCGGAGATATTAGTAGACCGTGTAAGACGCTTGGTGTCCAATGGAAAATGTGGAGCAGACGAATGGTTAGACGTAATGGCAGCGGCACACCAATTAAATATTACAACAAGTGCTACCATGATGTTTGGTCATGTTGAAACTTTGGAAGAAAGATTTATTCACTTAATTAGAATACGTGAAGTGCAGGATAAAAAACCTGAAGGAGCAAAAGGTTTCTTAGCATTTATTCCTTGGACCTTCCAAGGAGTGGATACATTATTATCAAAGTTGAGAGGTATTCAAACCTTAACGTCTACCGAGGAGTATATTAGAATGATAGCTATTAGCCGTATCATGTTGCCCAATATTAAAAATATTCAAGCTAGTTGGTTAACCGTAGGTAAGGCAACTGCTCAGGTTTGTTTACAAGCTGGTGCTAATGACTTTGGAAGTATTATGTTGGAGGAAAATGTGGTTAGTGCCGCTGGTGCTCCCCATCGCTTCACCTATAAATCAATTCAAGAAGCCATTAAAGAAGGTGGATTTGAGCCACAGTTAAGAAACCAACAATACGAGTGGAGAGTGCTTCCTGAGCATATCGAGGAGCAGATTATTAATTATTAAGCTAAGACTGTAACATTTAGATTCCTACTGCGTTATACGTACAAATAGCCAATTTAAAGGAATGACTGATAAAGAATATAATAATGCTGTAGACTTATACGCCGACGGGGTGTACCGCTTTATTGTAAAAAATATCAGGCATCAAGAAGACGCTAGGGATATTGTCCAAACTGCTTTTGAGAAATTATGGGTAAACCGTGGTGCTGTAGATTCACTAAAAATTAAGTCCTATCTGTTTACCGTTGCTTATCATCAAATGATTGATCACCTGAGACAAGGAGCTAAGATGATTACTACTGAAGATTTTGAAACAGTTAACAATCATAGTACCTATCAAAAAGATGGTGAATTAAAGCAATTATTATTACAAGCAATTAACGAACTTAATCCTACCCAAAAAAGTTTAGTGCTATTAAAAGACTATGAAGGCTATAGCTATCAAGAAATTGGTGAAATTATGAGCTTGTCTGAAAGTCAAGTAAAAGTATATTTACACAGGGCTAGATTACAGTTAAAAAATAAATTAGTACACCTTGAAAAAGTAAGTGCTTAAATGGAACTGAACCAAAATACATACGAAACCTATTTATTGTCTTATATCGACAATCAACTGAGTCATTCAGAAAGGCTAGCAGTGGAACGTTTTGTAAAGTCGGATCCAAAATATGCAGTAGCTTTAAATGATTTACAAAAAGTAGTACTACAACCCGAGCCTATTTCATATGAAGACAAAGCACTTTTGTATAGACTAGCGGAAATGAATGCATCATTAGACCTTGATTTTAAGAAAAGTTTATATAGAACCGAAGCTGCTTCCGTTGTTTCAATGGAATCAGCTGCTTTAGATACTTCAACGCTGTCCTTATGGAATCGAAATCTGTTTCGCTATAGCGCTATAGCCGCCTTATTTATCTTGACAATAGGAACCGCTATAAAGTTTATTGTAAATAAAGACCAAGCAGTTATCCTATCCGCAACTAATTCAATTGCTGAAACTAAAAGTGTAGGTATTGCTTCAGTAGCACAGAAATTAATTGCCAATCAACCAAGTCAATTGCTTGTTGCAAATAATAATGGTTCAGTTAAGGTTAAAGGAAATAACAATACTCAAACATTCGAAACTCCTTCTAAAGGGATAGTGAATACTATAATTGCGAGCAATACACATACACTAGTTGATACTAAAAATACCCTAATCAATAATACAACACAAGTAACTGAAGCTACAGAAACAAACGAGGCAGTGGCAGGTGTAGACAAAGAGCAAATTAACAAGGATGCCGAGCATTTGCCAGTAATTCAAAATGCCAGCCTAGCTGAAAGCTTTGAAGAAATAAATACAAATGAATCAGACCGCGTAATTTACATAAGTAGTATAGAAATTGATAGTGATAAAATCAGAGGCTTTACTAGAAGAATAAACGCATTATTTAAAAGAAATAAATCAGACAAACAATAATACAAGCACTATGAAAAAAATTATCTTACCCGTACTTAGCATGCTAATTGCTTTTGGAGTAAATGCACAAAAAGATACTTTGATTGCCGTGAATCAGGATACCATTAAAATTGGAAGTTTATTAATTATTAAGGCGCAGAACCCTACTGAGAAAAAAGACTGGCAGTCCATGATTGAAAGAGGCGATTTTAAAAATACGCAAATTAAAATTGAAAGAATAAAGGGGGTTAAGAAATCGAAGACTACCAAATGGTTTACTATGGACCTTGGCTTTGCAAATTATTACGATGCTACCAACTATAAATATGACCCTTCATTTGTGAGACCAGCAACTGGAGCAGCTTTAAGTAATAAGAGTTTTAGATTAAACAATGCCAGATCAAGCAATTTTAACTTGTGGATTGTTCAACAAAAAATGAAATTAAAGAACCCTAATTTTAATTTAAAATATGGTATAGGATTGCAAATGTATAATTTCAGATTCGAACAACCCATTAGCTTTAGAAATGATGGAGCAAGTTTTGTATATCTTGACAATAAGACATTTAAAAAAGACAAGTTATTTGTCAACTATTTAACTATCCCTGTACAGTTAAATTACCATCCAAAGTCAGACAACAAAAGAGGCTTAAATGCTAGTGCTGGATTGAGTTTTGGTTACTTATTAAATTCTCGTAACAAACAAATTAGCGGTACTAAAGAAAAATACAATGGCAATTTTAATTTGAATGACTTTCAAGTTGCCGGAATTGGAGAAGTTGGAGTTGGTTCTATAAAACTTTATGCTTCTGCTAGTGTAACCAATTTGTATGATAGCAAATTGTCAAAACAATTTAATTATCCTTTCTCTATTGGATTAAGATTTAGTAATTTCTAATAATACCACAATGAAGCAAACATTTTTACTTTTAATTGGATGGGGACTTGCATTAAATGCTATAGCTCAAAATGACACTGTGAGAGTTGGCAAAATGGTAATTATTAAATCTACTATCGAAAATCCTGTTGACTCCAACAAGTCAAGTGTTAAAGAATTTCGTAAAATTGGGAGTCCTATTCAATTAAGTTTTGAACGAAATAATAAAACCAAACAAGTATCTAATATTTCTACTAGTTATTTTGAATGGGATTTAGGATTTGCCAATTATCAAAATGAAACACCTGCAAACACTTATACCGCCTATTATACACCTAATATTGCGGCAAGTATTCCAACAGCTAATCAGCTAAAATTAAATAATTTAAAATCAAGCAATGTGAATGTTTGGTTTATAAAGCAGCAAGTGAATCTCAGTAAACACTTTCTTAATTTAAACTATGCTATAGGTTTAGAAATGTTTAATTTAAGATTTGAGCAACCCGTTAGTTTTAGAAACGACATACCTGCAAAGATTAAAATGGATGACATTAGTTTTTCTAAAAACAAATTATTCGTAAAATATTTAACAGTGCCGGTACAACTCAATTTCAACACCAATCCCGGTTCTAAACATGGCTTGAATGGAAGTATTGGTATGAGTGCTGGTTATTTACTTAAAGCAAGAAACAAACAAATAAGCGAGGAAAGAGGTAAAGAAAAATACAATGGAACATTTAACCTGAACAATTGGCGTCTTGCCACTATTGGCGAAATAGGCATAGGAACTTTCCATATCTATGGCAGTTATAGTCGCACTAACTTATTTGATGAAAATGTAAGCGACTTGAAATTTTTCCCCTACACTCTGGGTGTTAGATTCTCAAAATTTTAATTAATTCAATTAATTTATTCTATAAAAAAAGGGTCACTCAATTGAGTGACCCTTTTTTATGCTTTAAACTAAAGTGTCAGACCCAAAATAGCTTTGTAATGCTTTTGGAATCGCAATACCAGTAGCTGTTTGATAGTTCTCTACAATAGCAGCGTAAATTCTTGGTAAGGCTAAAGAACTACCATTTAATGAATGCGCGAATTGTGTTTTACCTTCTGCATCTTTAAACCTGCACTTCATTCTATAGGTTTGGTATGCTTGGAAATTGGATACACTACTCACTTCCAACCATTTTTCTTGCGCAGCACTATATACTTCAAAGTCATAAGTAATAGCAGAAGCGAATCCCATATCTCCACCACACAATCTTAATATTCTATAAGGTAGCCCTAAGCTAATTAATAAATTCTCAACGTGTGCTACCATTTCATTTAACACTTCGTCGCTCTTATCAGGATGTACAATTTGAATGATTTCCACTTTTTCAAATTGATGTACTCTGTTCAAACCTCTAACGTCCTTGCCAAAACTTCCAGCCTCTCGTCTAAAACATGGTGAATAAGCAGTCATTTGAATTGGCAAATCTGAATCCTTTAAGATCGTATCGCGAAAAACATTCGTTACAGGCACTTCGGCTGTTGGTATTAAATAAAAATCGTCTTCGGTAGCGTGATACATTTGTCCTTCTTTGTCTGGCAATTGACCAGTGGCAAAAGCGGAAGCCGCGTTTACCATAAATGGTGGCAAATATTCAGTATATCCTGCAGCTGTATTAAAATCTAAAAAATACTGCACTAGGGTTCTTTGGAACTTTGCACCCTTGCCAATATATAAAGGAAATCCGCTTCCAGTTATTTTTGCACCAGTTTCAAAGTCCACTAAATTATATTGTTTAATTAAATCCCAATGAGGTTTTGCGCCTTCATGTAAAGTGGGGATAGTCCCAGCCACTTTAACCACTTCATTTTCCTCCGGTGTCTTACCTATAGGAACAAGCTCATGAGGTAGATTCGGGAATTGCACAATAGTTTGTTGCAATACTGTTTCCACCTCCCCCATTTTAATTTTTAACGGCTCAAGTTCTTTCTTCCAATCTGAAACTGAATTTTTCAAAGCTTCCGCCTTGTCTTTCTCTCCTTTAGCCATTAAGCCTCCAATTTCCTTAGACGCTGCGTTTACTTTAGACTGAATATCGTCAAAACCAGCTTGCAATAACTTTCTTTCGTCGTCCATCGCAATCACGGTATCTACTAAATCAAGATTAGCGAAATGTTTGATAGCCAACTTCTTTTTAGCCAATTCAGCGTTTTGACGCAAATAACTTACCTGTAACATGTCAAATAATTTTGGCAAAGATAATCAAACAGACGGTGAACGCATCGATATCCCCTACCTTTGCTTGATAAAATGAAAAACAGTGATTATGGCATCGGTAGCAGACGATTTTCAGAGCAGATGGTGGAATTTGGAGAAAAAACTAATGGATCGCTTTGGTAAAAAACCAGACGTAGAGGCCATTTTGTTTTTAATAGGCCTTCAGGAGACAGGCTTATCCCAGGAAAAAATAAGTAAGGAGCAGAAACAAGACCTAATGCATGTAGCTATATGTACTATATTGACGTCTAGTGGCTATTATTTGGTAGAAGGCAAGGATCAGGAGGGCTGGCCGCATTTTAAACAGCTCCAAAACCTGCCCGTTATGAATATGATAGAGCAGGAAGCCTTTTTAAAGGACCATATTTTATTGTATTTTGACAATAATCAGTTCTAGCAGATTGGTTTTTTAGTGTTTTTTATGAATCTTTGCAACAATTAAAAATTAACATATGCAATTCCCAGCAGACTTACGTTACACAAAGGATCACGAATGGATTAAAGTAGAAGGTAATACTGCCACTATCGGTATTACAGATTTCGCTCAAAGTGAATTAGGAGATATTGTATATGTTGATATTAATACAGTAGGAACTAGCTTAGCTGCAGAAGCCGTATTTGGAACAGTAGAAGCTGTAAAAACAGTAAGTGATTTGTTTTTACCTATTGCAGGAACTGTTGCAGAAGTTAATCCGGCATTAGCAGGACAACCAGAATTAGTAAACACGGATCCTTATGGTGCAGGATGGATGGTTAAAGTAACTGTCAATAATGTTGCCGATGTGGACGCTTTATTGTCTAGCGAAGACTACGCAAAGTTGGTGCACTAATTTAGTTTATCAATGAAAAGAAAACTTTGGGTGATTGCCGAAATAGGAATTGTCTTTTTTTTACTGAGTTTACCAGGAAGTAAATTCCCAAAACAAGAAAGCAGTTTTCCTATTGATAAAATAGTGCATATTATTTTATTTGCTTCATTGGTTTTCTCCTTCTTGTTTTATTACGAAAAATCGTCCATTGCTTTTTTCAAAACCACTAGGGCTAAGGCATACACAATACTGCTATGTATTTTGTATGGCATAGGAATGGAATTTTACCAAAAGTATTATGTACCTACAAGAGGCTTTGAAATAGCAGATATGTTAGCAGACGCTATTGGCGCATTAATAGCATTGCCTTTATTTGAATGGATAAAAAAACTAAAAAATAGATAATGGGTATTGAACAGGATATACAACAGTCTAGTTTTAGAAATGAATACCAGAAGATGGCTATCAATATCATTTTTACGGCTAATTGGCTCAATGAACAAATTGGCCGTGTGCTGTCTAATGAAGAAATTACGCATCAACAATATAATATTTTAAGAATTCTTCGCGGTTCAGATAAGCCTTTAAGTACCCTGCAAATTAGGGCACGCATGTTAGATAAGATGAGTGATACAAGTAGAATTGTAGATAGACTAGTAGTTAAAGGATTTGTAGATAAAAACTCTTGTGAAAAAGATAAGCGATTAGTTGATATTACCCTTTCCAAAAAAGGACACCAATTGGTAGACTCGTTAGATAAATTCAACACACAAATTGACGAAATATTAATGGGTGTGAGTGAAAAAGAAGCCGCAACGCTAAATCAAATTTTAGACAAATTGCGCACGCAATTAGACAAATAACATATGGGAATGACAAAGCGAATTATCAGTACCCTACTTTTAGTGGGATTTTTTTTATTGGCTAAAGCACAGCCAAGCAAGAACGATAAAAATGTATTTGAATTTAGAGGAGTTTGGATTGCTACAGTTGAAAATATTGATTGGCCAAGTAAAAGAGGCTTAAGTAATGCCGATCAGAAATCAGAATTTATTGACTTATTAGATAGGCATCAAAGAAATGGCATGAATGCCATTGTGATGCAGATACGCCCCTCCGGAGACGCACTTTACCCTTCTGCCTTAGAGCCTTGGAGTGAATATTTAATGGGCAAGCAAGGTGTAGCACCAAGTCCATTTTATGACCCATTAGCTTTTATGATAGAAGAGACCCATAAAAGAGGAATGGAATTTCATGCGTGGATTAATCCTTACAGAGCAGTTTTCAATGTAAATAAATCAAGTGTTGCTTTAACACATATTACCAAGATTCATCCAGAATGGTTTTTGACTTATGGAGATAAAAAATATTTTAATCCAGGCATACCCGAAGTTTGGCAGTTTACAAATAGAGTAGTTAAAGACATTGTTAGTAGATATGAGATTGATGCCATTCATATGGATGACTATTTTTATCCTTATAAAATTCCAGGAAAAGAATTTCCAGACCAAGCTGCTTATTTAAAAAATCCAAGAGGCTTAAATAAAGAAGATTGGAGAAGAAGCAATTGCGATAGTATTATAAGACAACTAAGTGCAACCATTCACCAAACAAAAGCAGCGGTACAATTTGGGATTAGTCCATTTGGCGTTTGGAGAAATAAATCCAAAGACCCAAGAGGTAGCGTTACAAAAGCAGGCGTAACAAACTATGATGAATTATATGCGGATATCTTGTTATGGCTTCAAAAGGGCTGGATTGACTATGTAGTACCGCAATTGTATTGGGAACATGGACACAATCTAGCAGACTATGATGAATTAGTTCAATGGTGGAATGACAATGCTTTTGGTAAGCAATTATATATAGGTCATGGCATTTACCGCGCAGGTTCTAATGCAGCTTGGAAAAATCCAAATGAAATACCTTATCAAATAAATAAACTAAGGTCCTTACCTAATACTGGAGGTAGTGTCTATTTTAGTAGTAGTAGTTTTAAAAACAATGCAAATGGCTGGAATGATAGTTTACAGCAACACTATTATATAAACCCTGCAATACTTCCTTCTGTTTTACCACAATATCAAATGGAAAACCCAACCATCATAAAGACTGGTGGGCAAACTTATCAAATTGGGACTGCAGGCACAAAGCCATTAAAAGCATATGCCATTATTCAGAAACAAGCAGGCCAATTTTCAGTAGCTACTATGATTCCAGCTGATGCCAAAATAATTAATTTAAACGCATTAGGAGTCATTAGAAAGGCTAATAATCAATATTGGATAGTTGCTATTGGGATGCAAAATCAAATAAGTGATTACATTTTAATTCCTTAATTTGAATTAATCGAATATCCGTTTTAAATTAATACTTTGATTGGAATTAATAATTAAGGGAACATGTTCTACCACTGTCATGTCATTGTCTAATCCAAATGCTTTTTGATCGCTCTGAGCTAATTGCTTAATATTAAAGTAGGCATCCATAATAAAGTCCTCTCTGAATGTTAATTCATTTTCGATAGAGAAGAAGCTTTCAATAATAACATAAGTGATATCTGTATGGAAGTCTTTACTCTTTAAAGATTCGTATTTGCTGTAGATGCCAAGTTCTTGACATTCATTCAATTCTTGCATTACTTTCTTAAAGCAAATATTAATGCGAGGTTGTATTCTGAAACCAATTTTAAAGTCAACTCTCATGACTTTATCGTCCACTAATTCACGAATTGAATATTCCATTCCATATGGAGAATCGGTTCTGTCAATATGAATAAACCAATAAATATCAGCACGTTTTGGCTTACGATTTAATATAGAGTCAATAATACGATGCTCAATTTCACGATAGTTATTAGCCTTTGTTAAATAAACCAAATGAGTCGCATACTTCGGAATATCCTTGTCTGCGCTCAAATCAACTAATGGAGTTAAATAATCTTTTAGTTTCACAAAGTCCAAATAACGATTGGTGATTTTTCGTGCACGATGCCAAATCATCATCACAAAAATCATACTTAAAGAAAATACAAAAGTGATATAACTTTCTTTGATCTTCACTACGTTAGCTATAAAGAAAGAAATTTCAACTATACTAAAAATAGAAACAATTAATGCAACCACTGGCTGACTCCACCTTCTAACATTTAATAAATAAAAATTAATTAATACAGTGGTCATAATCATTGTGATTATGATTGAGAATCCATAAGCCGCTAGCATATGCTCACTCTTTCTAAAGTAGAGTAGCATCGTTACACATCCTACCCACAATATTAAATTTAAGCTTGGAATATAAATTTGCCCTTTTTGATCGGTAGGGAATTTAACTGTAACACGTGGCCAGAAATTCAAACTAATAGCTTCGTTAATTAATGTGAATGATCCACTAATTAATGCTTGACTAGCAATAATTGTTGCAATGGTAGCTATACCAATACCTATTAACAAAAACCAGTGTGGCATAATCTCAAAGAAGGGGTTAATCCCGTTTGAAACAGTCCCAACATGATTTAATAACCATGCACCCTGTCCCATATAACTCATCACCAAGGCGAATTTCACAAACATCCAACTTACCTGAATATTTTTACGGCCACAATGCCCTAAATCACTATATAATGCCTCCGCACCTGTAGTACATAAAAACACCGCTCCTAAAAGCCAAAATCCTTTAGGGTAATTTATCAATAAGTCTAACCCATAATAAGGATTCAACGCTTTAAGTATGGAAAAATTTCCGACAACTTGTATCAAACCTAAAATCAAAATCATAGAAAACCACATCAACATAATTGGCCCAAATGCAAATCCAATAATTTTTGTACCAAAACGTTGAAAGAAAAAAAGAAGAGAAATTATAGTTAATACAATACCTACAGTCAAATTATTGCCAGGTACTATCACTTTCTCTAACCCTTTAATACCGGCCAACCCTTCAATTGCGGAGGAAACAGAAACGGGTGGAGTTATCATACCATCCGCTAATAACATGGCTGCGCCTACAATTGCGGGTATATAAATCCATTTTACGTAGCGACGAATTAATGCAAACAAAGAAAAGATACCACCCTCCCCTCTATTATCTGCTCTAAGCGTTAGAAAAACATATTTGAAAGTTGTTTGTAAAGTTAGCGTCCAAAACACACAAGAAATGGCACCATAAATTAATTGTTCTGTGATTACTTTATGATTTATGATAGTGCTAAACACATATAATGGAGAAGTTCCAATGTCGCCATATATAATTCCTAAAGTAACTAATAACCCTGCGACAGAAAGTTTGTGCGCGTGTCCACCAGATGTTTGTGCCATGAAATGAATAAATGAGAAGCAAAGTTTACGCTTTTTAACAGAACTATATGATTTGGCGGCAACTATTTTAAAAATATTTTTTGAAAACTACGGCTTGTAAGTCCCCCATTTTTCTTCAATGGCTTTAACCCTAAAATCGAAAATGTCTTTAAGTTGGTTTTTAATGAACAAGCTATTGGCAATATCCCCTAAAAAGCCCAATGGGATTTTGTAATGTACAATGTCTTCCATAGCGACTCCACCAGGAATTTCCTTGAAATGATGCTGATGATGCCAAAGGCTATAGGGGCCAAAGCGTTGTTCGTCAACAAAATACTTACCTTCTTCCACATGCGTGATCTCGGTCATCCAATACATTGGGACGTTCAAAACGGGAGAAACGGTGTATTCTATAATTTGACCAGGATACATTTTTTCACCATGGTGCTTACTAATAATATTGAACCCCATATGACTTGGGGTAATTTTAGCCAAATTGGCTGGACTGCTAAAAAAATCCCATGCTTCCGTTAAGGAGATAGGCATTTCTTGATACGTATGGAGGGTATATACTTTTGACATACTATTATAACAAGCTAAGTAGGTTTTTGTTGTAGGATTTAGCCATAAAGCCATTAATTTTATCCCATGATTAGCAAAATGGAGCAGCAAAAGGCATTTGATGCCGTTTATGAAGGTTTAAATGAACAACAAAAAATTGCAGTAGACACCATTGAAGGCCCCGTAATGGTAATTGCAGGACCCGGAACCGGTAAAACGCAAATACTAGGAGCGCGCATTGGTAAAATATTATTGGAAACAGACACTGCTCCCGACAACATACTTTGTTTAACCTATACCGACGCTGGTGCTATTGCCATGCGCAAGCGTCTGATGGACTTTATTGGAACAGCTGCCTACAAAGTAAACATTTCTACTTTTCACTCTTTTTGTAATGACATCATTCAGGACAATCTTTCTTTATTTGAGAAACCAAGCTTGGATCCCATTTCAGAATTAGAAAAAATAGAATTACTTAAAAAGCTGATAGATCAATTTGATAAAAAAAATCCACTAAAGAGATACCGAGGGGATGTATATTATGAAATGGGTAATCTAAGCAAATTGTTTAGTGCCATGAAAAAGGAAGGTTGGAATGTTCCTTATTTGACTACCCAAATAGACCAATACATTAAAGAGATTCCTTTAAGGGATGAATTTGTATATAAAAGAAAGTATAAGCAATTTGAAGCAGGTGATTTAAAGCAGGGCTTAGTGGATGTGGAATTGGAGAAAATGGAAAAATTAAAAGCAGCAGTAATTTCATTTGACAGCTATCAACAGCTCATGAAAGACCATAGTAGATATGACTTTGATGATATGATTAACTGGGTTATTAATGCATTTAAAGAAAATAAAAACTTACTAGCGCAATACCAGGAACGTTATTTATATATACTAGTAGACGAGTTTCAAGACACTAGTGGAACCCAAAATGAATTAGTACAATTGTTGGTGAACTATTGGGAACAACCCAATTTATTTGTAGTGGGAGATGATGACCAAAGTATATTTAGATTCCAGGGGGCAAACGTAGAGAACATGTTGCATTTTCAGAAACAATACAAAGACGATATTGTGAATATTGTTTTAGAAAACAACTATCGTTCTACACAGCCAATACTAGACGCATCTACCCAAGTAATTAATCAAAACCAGGAAAGATTAATTAACAAAATAGAAGGGCTATCCAAAAATTTAATTGCAGCATTACCAGAAAACAAATTGCTCAATAACGCTCCTAATATTATTCAATACAATGATCCACAGGAAGAAATGATGGACATTGCAGAACAAGTAACCCAATTAATTTCGCAAGGTGTAGCTCCTAAAGAAATTGCAGTATTATTTAAAGAAAATAAATACGGAACAGAAATTGCACATTTTTTGCAACAAAAAAATATACCAATTTATAGCCGTCGTACTGCGAATTTGTTTGACCAAACATTGATTCAGCAAATATTAAAAATACTGGATTATCTAGCTTGCGAATGGGATCAACCAAATGAAGGAGCTAATATATTATTTGAAATTTTGCATTTTAAATGGTGGCAGATATCCCCTATTACTATTGCTATGCTTACCGTTGAAGCCAATCAATTAAAATATGGTGCCCCAGAAAATACATTTAGAAAAGTATTAGTAGATAAGACGCAGGAAGTACAAACCGACTTATTTGCAAAAGGCGGATTAGAAAATGTAGCAAAAGCAGTTCGCGTTTTAGAAGACTTAATTGGTCAGGTTCCGAATGTAACTTTATTGAATTTAATTGAACAAATACTACAAAAGACCGGCATCATACAATCCATACTTAGTGGGGATAATAAAGCAGAAGCCTTGGACATGGTGACTCACTTTTTTGATTTTATCAAAGACGAAACCCATCGAAAACCAAGTTTAAACTTAAAGGACTTAGTAGACATGTTACGCTTAATGAAGCGAGAAGAAATACGTTTGCCTTTGCCTATTACTACTGGCAGCGAGGCAGGTGTAAACTTGCTAACCACTCATGGCAGTAAGGGATTAGAATTTACCCATGTATTTTTAGCAGGAACGAATGCACAATATTGGGAAAAGAAAAGGAGTACTGCGAGTGCAGGATACAAATTACCTGACACTGTATTGAGTACTTTAGAACATGCAGACGACAAAGAAGAATTAAGAAGATTATTTTATGTTGCAATTACAAGAGCTAAAAAACATTTAACTATCTCCTTTAGTAAATACAAGTCAGATGGAAAGGAAACAGAACCAAGTCAATTCTTGGTGGAATTACTAGAAGGGAAAGAGGGGTTAATTGTACAAAAAACAATTGAAGCGTCTATTAAAATACAATATAAGTTGCTTCGCTTACAAAGCACCCAAAGACCTGCTATTGAACAATTAGAAGCCGATTTTATTCAACCCAAACTAGAAAAGTTTGCAATGAATGTAACTGCATTGAATAATTATTTAAAATGTCCCCTACACTTTTATTATAATAGTTTAATCCGTGTCCCTTCTGGAAAGTCTGAAGCCACTACATTTGGGTCTGCTATACATGACGCATTGAATAAGCTCTTTAGAAAAATGCAAGATTCAAATAATGTATTCCCAGATAAACAAAGCTTAATACAAGACTTTGAATACTACATGAAAAGGCATAGAGAAGCATTTACCAAACAAGAATTTAAAGACAGAATAGAATTGGGTGAAACAGTATTAATCAATTACTATGATTTTTATGTGAACGATTGGAACAAAGTAGTAACAACAGAATACAGAATTAATAATGTGGTAGTTAAAGACATTCCATTAAAAGGAGCAATAGATAAAATTGAATTTAATGGAAAGGAAGTAATTGTGATTGATTATAAAACTGGAAATATTGACAATGCAAGAGAGAAACTAAAAGGGCCCAATGAAAAAAATCCAGACGGCGGTGATTATTGGAGACAGGCTGTGTTTTATAAAATATTACTAAACCATCATCCAAAAAATTGGCAGGTAAGTAGCGCCGAATTTGACTTTGTAGAACCCAATAAGAAAAAAGAATTTGAAAAAATTGCCATTACCATAACCGAGGCAGACATGACTACGGTAAGTCAACAAATTCAAATGGTTTGGGGTAAAATACAAAATAAAGACTTCTATACTGGTTGCGGCAAGGAGGACTGTCACTGGTGCAATTTTGTAAAAACGAATGAACTAGCAGTTGCTTTACACGATATCCAAGCTGATTCAGAAGAAGACGAAAAAAACTAGTAATTTTGTACCCTATATGAAGTATACCTTGAATCTCCGAAAAATAGCAATTGGATCCCTTTTTATTTATGTATTACAATTAGCGGTGGGCTGTGCGAATATTGTGCCCCCTGTTGGTGGACCAAGGGATACCATTCCCCCCTATTTAGCTATTGCGAGACCAAAGGATTCAACCACTGGTATTAAACCAAAAGAAATCCAATTGGTATTTAGTGAGTATATCAATACAACCGACTTACAAACCAATTTTATCATTTCACCAAGTATTAAAACTACCCCATTAATAGATTCAAGATTGAATGCAATAAGAATTAGAATTAATGACAGTTTATTACCCAACACAACTTATAGTTTGCAATTTGGCAATGCTATAAGAGACGTGAACGAAGGAAATATTGCTAAAAACTATACCTATGTTTTTAGTACAGGGAATCATATTGATACTGGAAGATTTAGTGGGAATGTACGTATTGCAGAGACAGGTCTTGTAGATAGCACTTTGATTGTAGTACTTCATCCAATCAATAATGACACTGCTATTTATAAAAATAGTCCGCAATATTATAGTAAAATAAACGGAAAAGGGAAATTTGAATTTAAGTTTTTACCTTATCAGTCCTTCCAAGTTTTTGTATTACCTAATGACTATAATAAAAAGTATGACGATAGCACCAAATTAGTTGCCTTTTTAGATAGCCCAATACAAGTTACTGCCATCACAGATACACAGAATCTATATGCGTTTCAAGCGTATAAAAAATCAGATGCAAAAAAAGCGATAGCTAGTCAAGGATCCAAAATTGCTAAAGCAAAAAGCGCTGTATTAAAGTACTCCAAAATATTGGAAGGAGGAGGAGATCAAGATTTATTAAATCCTTTACAACTAGCATTCGATAGTCCTATAAAAATAAATGACAGTTTCCCTATATTACTTTGTGACACAAATAACAAGCCATTAACCGGATTTGCGATTAGCTTAGACAGTGCAAGTCGAAATGTCTTTGTTAAATATGCGTGGGAGGAACAAACAAAATTTCATTTAATCATTCCAAAAGGATCTATATACGATAGTAGCTTTAATACTATTCAGAAATCTGATACCCTTAAGTTTATTACCAAATCAGAAGCAGCGTACGGCGCTGTTTTAATTAGATTGAGTGGATTTCAACAAATTAAAAATCCAGTACTACTTTTTACACAAGACGATAAAGTAAAATATAGTTTCCCTATTACTCAGTCCCTTATAAGAATTCCTAAAATTTTACCTGGAGATTTTATTTTAAAAATTTTAGAAGACGATAACAATAACGGCAAATGGGATACCGGAAAATTTGGGAAAATTAGAAAACAACCTGAACATATTAGACTTATTGGAACCACTATCAACATTAAGTCCAATTGGGATAATGAGTTTAATGTGGTGATAAACAAGTAATTTTACACTTCACAAATTTTTATGCAATTACCTTCTACCTTACTTGAAAATGCAGTGGCAGAATTTGCCAAACTTCCGGGTATTGGTAAGAAAACTGCATTACGTTTGGTACTACATTTATTGAAGCAGGATATACAAGTAACAACTCATTTTGGAGAGACTTTGACAAAAATGAGAAAGGAAATACAGTTTTGTCAGAGATGCTATAATATTAGTGATGGTACTATTTGCTCCATCTGCGCGAATTCTGGAAGAGCAAAGGATACCATTTGTGTGGTCGAAAATATAAGAGACGTCATTGCCATTGAAAATACACAACAATATAATGGCACTTACCATGTGCTGGGCGGGATTATCTCCCCATTAGATGGTATTGGACCTGACCAATTAACTATTGAGCCCTTATTAGAACGCATCAAAAATGACCAGGTGGTTGAGTTGGTTTTTGCGTTAAACCCTACTATTCAAGGAGATACGACAATTTATTATATTCAAAAAAAGCTGGCAGGTGCCTCTTGCCGTATTACTACCATTGCTAGAGGTATTGCTTTTGGAGGGGAATTAGAATATGCTGACGAAATGACTCTAGGTAAAAGTATTTCCAATAGACAGCCTATTCAACAATATATAAAATAGGATATTTAATAAGTTTTATTTAATTTTGATGTTTAAACACTGATATATGAAAAAGCTACTTTCCATGCTTGCTGTTCTTTTTATTATAAGCAACACAAGTTTACAAGCCCAACAAAACTATAGTACAAAAGCGGCAGTAGTTCACTTTAGAGCCGTGGACGATGACGATATTGATGCTGTAAATAAAAATGCAGTGAGTCGTCTAGAATCCAATGGTAAATTGAGTTTCATAATGCTTGCCAAAGATTTCAAATTTGATATGGAGAAAATGCAGGAGCATTTTAATGAAGAATATATTGAGAGCGATAAATTTCCAAGAGCTATATTCAATGGTCAGATTACCAATTTCAGTACCGTGAATTTTAAAAAAGACGGCAAATATCCTATTACAGTAACAGGCAATATGCAAGTACATGGCGTTAATAAAACAATGCAAACCACTGGAATAATTGAAATCGTAGGTGGTGTTCCAAAAGCTTCCGCTAGATTCACCGTTACTTTAAAAGATTTTGGAATTGGCGGGGTATTGATCAAAATGGTTGCAGACAAAATAAATATAGACGTTACCGCAACTTATCAGTAGTCCCTTAATTTGGCTACAAGCTATTAGTATACTAACTTTGCACCGCATTGCAGGTGGATTTGTTTATTGTTCAACCTGCCATCCGACAGGATAAAAAGAACTAATAAACGATACACTATATATCGACCCCGCTTTATTATTAGATTCTTTGTACTCTTTTGGATGTTGCATAAAAAAATAATTATGTCAATACAAGAGTCGTTAAAAAAAAGAATTTTGGTTATTGATGGTGCCATGGGTACCATGATTCAACGCCATAAATTAACAGAACAAGATTACCGAGGAGAAAGATTTGCCAATTGGCCGTCAGACCTTAAGGGTAATAATGATTTATTATGCATTACCCAACCAGCAATTATAACTGGTATCCATTTACAATATTTAGAAGCAGGTGCAGACATTATAGAGACTAATACATTTAGTAGTACTTCCATTGCTATGGCAGATTATGACATGCAGGAATTAGCCTATGAATTAAATGTTGCTGCAGCTAAATGTGTGAGAGAAGCTATTAACCAATACAAGTCAAAGCATCCCAATGCTTCTGAAAAATATATTGCAGGATCTATTGGACCATTAAATAAAACCTTGAGCTTATCCCCTGATGTCAATAATCCAGGATTCAGAGCAGTTACATTTGACGAAGTGGTTGCTGCTTATACGGAACAAATTAAAGGATTGGACGATGCAGGAGTAGATGTATTATTAGTAGAAACTATTTTTGATACTTTAAATGCCAAAGCTGCCATATTCGCCATCAAAGAATATTATAGAAAAATCGGAAAGGCGGAACTACCTATAATGATAAGTGGAACCATTACCGATGCATCTGGAAGAACATTAAGTGGACAAACATTAGAAGCATTTTATACTTCTGTGGCGCATGCCAATCCATTAAGTGTTGGACTAAACTGTGCATTAGGCGCACAGGACATGAGAAGTCATATTGAAGAGCTTTCACAAATTGCTACTTGTTATACTTCTGCTTATCCTAATGCAGGTTTACCAAATGCCATGGGAGAATATGACGAAGCACCACATCAAACAGCGCACTTCATAGAAGAATGGGCGAAAAATAATTTTGTAAATATTGTTGGAGGTTGTTGCGGTACCACACCAGACCATATTAAACATATGGCTGATAATGTTAGAAGCATAACACCAAGAGCTTTACCAATAGTAGATACCACAATTTAATATCATTAGAGATAATATCATGAGCGAACTAATACATATCAAACCTTATTTAAGATTAGCCGGATTAGAACCATTAGTAATTCGTCCTGAAACTAATTTTGTAAATGTAGGAGAAAGAACCAACGTAACAGGATCTAAAAAATTTGCTCGACTAATTAGAGAAAATTTATACGAGGAAGCTTTGTCTGTTGCAAGACAACAAGTGGAAAGTGGAGCACAAATTATTGATGTAAACATGGATGACGCTTTATTAGAAGGCGTTAAAGCCATGACTACATATTTAAACTTATTACAAAGCGAGCCAGATATTGCACGTATTCCAATCATGATTGATAGTTCGAAATTTGAAATTATCGAAGCGGGATTGAAATGTGTTCAAGGTAAATGTATTGTCAACTCTATTTCTATGAAAGAGGGGGAAGCGAAATTTATTGAACAAGCACATATTTGTAAAGCCTATGGTGCAGCTGTGATTGTAATGGCTTTTGACGAAGTGGGACAAGCTGATACCAAAGACAGGAAAATTGAAATTTGCGAGCGTGCTTATAAAATATTAGTTGAACAAGTAGGATTTGATCCACAGGATATTATTTTTGATCCTAATATTTTTGCTATTGCAACAGGAATTGAGGAACATAATAATTATGCTGTTGACTTTATTGAGGCGACAAGAATTATAAAACAAAAAATGCCTTTAGCAAAAGTTAGCGGAGGTGTGTCGAATGTGTCTTTCTCCTTTAGAGGCAATGACGCAGTTAGAGAAGCCATTCATGCCGTATTCTTATACTATGCTATCAAAGCTGGTATGGACATGGGTATTGTAAACGCTGGGCAATTAGAAATATATGATGAAATTGAACCTACCCTTCGCAATTTATGTGAGGATGTAATTTTGAATAGAAACAATGATAATAATGAAGCTACAGAAGCGCTTATTCAATTTGCTGATGCTGTAAAAGCAAAAGGAGCTGACGCAGGCAGAGTAGCCGATGAGGATAATATAAAATTAGCTTGGCGTTCAGGCACCGTTGAAGAAAGATTAGCGCACTCTTTAATAAATGGTATCACTGATTATATTGATGCAGACACAGAAGAAGCAAGATTACAATATAGTGCGCCATTGGAAGTAATAGAAGGCCCTTTAATGGCAGGCATGAATCAAGTGGGTGATTTATTTGGAGCGGGTAAAATGTTTTTACCACAGGTAGTGAAAAGCGCCCGTGTGATGAAAAAAAGTGTTGCAGTATTAACCCCATTTATTGAAGCAGAGAAAGAAAGGTTGAAATTAGCTTCTGCTACACCAGGTGGAAAATCAAAAGGTCCTGCTAAAATTTTATTAGCTACCGTTAAAGGAGATGTACATGATATTGGTAAAAATATTGTAGGCGTAGTGTTGGGTTGTAATGGATATGAAATTATAGATATTGGCGTGATGGTACCTGCTGATAAAATATTAGCAGAAGCGGTGAAGCACGAAGTAGATATTATAGGATTAAGTGGATTAATTACGCCTTCTTTAGACGAGATGGTACATATTGCTAAAGAGATGAAGCGTCGTGGAATGACTATCCCATTAATGATTGGGGGTGCCACCACTAGTAGAATGCATACTGCAGTAAAAATTGCGCCAGAATATAATGATGGCGTAATTCATGTATTAGATGCCTCTAGAAGTGTAACCGTTGCAGGATCTTTATTAAACAAGGATCAGAAAGCACCATTCCTAGCAGAATTAGAAGCAGCCTATGTACAATTAAAAACTGACTTTGATAATAAGAAAACGACAAAGCAATCATTGCCTTATCAAGAAGCATTGAAAAATAAAATGCCAATTGACTGGAAAAAATTTGAGGCAGTAAGTCCTATTTTTACAGGAAATAAAGGCATTGAAATAAATGACTTGTCTGTATTAGTTGATTATATAGATTGGAAACCATTTTTTATTGCTTGGGAATTACATGGTAATTTTCCAGCCATCTTAACAGACGAAAAAGTAGGTGAAGTAGCGACTAAATTATACAATGACGCAAGGGCTTTATTAGATACTATTATAAAAGAAAAATGGTTGACAGCAAAAGGTGCAGTTGGATTCTGGCCAGCAAGTTCCAATGGCGATGATCTACTTTTGCAAAATGGAGACCAGCAAGTTGAATTACACTTTTTAAGACAACAAGCTAAAAAAGCAGCAGGACAACCTAATTTTTCTTTAGCAGATTTTATCTGTCCAACAACCGAAAATAAAAAAGACTATATAGGCGCTTTCGCAGTGACCATACATGGTATAGAAAAACACATCAAAGCCTTTGAAGAACAATTAGACGATTATAATAAAATTATTTTACAGGCATTGGCAGACCGTTTAGCAGAAGCTTTTGCTGAATACTTACACGCTAAAACTAGGACTGAGTTCTGGGGATATGCGAAGGACGAGCAATTAGGTAATGAGGAATTAATCAAAGAAAATTATGTTGGTATTCGTCCCGCACCAGGCTACCCAGCTTGTCCAGACCATACAGAGAAGTATAGTTTATTTGAATTATTAGACGCAGAAAAGCATACTGGTATTACATTAACAGAAAGCTTAGCTATGTATCCAGCATCTAGTGTTTGTGGTTGGTATTTTGCAAATGCACAAAGTCAATATTTTGGACTTGGTAAAATACAGCAGGATCAGGTAATCGACTATGCAAAAAGAAAGAAGCAAAGTATGGAATATATTACACGTTGGTTACAGCCAGTTATTGATTAATAATATCCTACTTCTCCAATAACCACCATAAACGCTTATGTTTTTTAGCTTTATAGTTGGAGCCCATATAATTTTTTATATAGTTAATGGCTTCTTCTGTATCGTCAGTGAATAATATAAATTTTTTATCCTCGGGTGAAATAGTCCCGCCCGTAATCATATGTTCCATCCAATGTTGGAAGGGTTCATAATAGTCCTTTCCCATAACTACAATTGGGAAATTCTTAATCACTTTGGTTTGAATTAAAGTGAGCGTTTCAAAAAATTCATCCTGCGTACCAAAGCCACCAGGCATAATCACAAAAGCGTATGAATATTTTACTAATAAAACTTTACGGACAAAGAAAAAATCAATTGTAATAGAATTATGTACATAGGGATTAGGTAATTGTTCATAAGGAAGTTTAATATTACAGCCTATCGACTTTCCATTGTTTTCAAAAGCCCCTCTATTAGCAGCTTCCATTATACCGGGACCACCACCTGTGATAGTTGCAAAACCAGCTTCTGCAATTTTCTTCCCCATCTCTCTAGCTAAAATATAAAACGGATGATCTTCCTTAAATCTGGCAGATCCAAATACAGTAATACATGGTCCAATAAAATGCAGTGCTCTAAATCCTTTAATAAATTGAACAAATATATCAATGGCATACCTTAATTCATGTAATCTTGATTTGGGTCCTTCTAAACCATAAGACTTTACTGCTGGTATAATGCGTCGTTTATTGCTTTTCTGGGTGTCCGTATTCATAGTCATAAAAAATTAACAATTTCAATCGTCTAAAGTTAAAATAAATTATGAAGCAGAGTAGCTTAAAATAGTTAAATTTGAATTTGTATTTTATAACAAATCATGAAGCAGAAATTATATCTAATAGTCGTTTTAATACTTTGTTTAAGCTCACAAACCAATGCCCAAACCAAAGTTGCGGTAGAAACCATACAGGCTTATTCTAATATTTTACCTAATGCAAGTTATTGGCATTTGAACACGCAAAATAAACGCCTCATTTTGGAAGCTTTGGATATGGGTATATTTAAATCTCTTAAGTTGGAGAGAGCGGCTGAATTAGAACCAACTTTACTGAATTTTAATAAAACCAGTCAGTTAGGGAAAATTGAAATCAATTGGAGTAGATCTAGACAAATCCCTTATCACGCTTATGTAGAATTATACGAAATGGAACCTAATATAGCTTACCGAAATGGCTTATTAGAACTTCCTGAAATTGAAAAAGACAGTGTGAAAACTATTTGGTTTGTTACCTGTTCCATATTTGATCAAGATAGAAAGGCAATATTTAAAAAGACCGTTTTAATGCGTATAGGACAAACCCAAACGCTGGGCATAGGATATCCAATTGCATTTCCATTAAGTAGTCCAATAAATATGTTTACTGCATTGTCTAAAGGAATAGCACAAATTACCCCTGGCACTGCAGACATGAGTTATTTACTTGCCAGAGCTACCATGTTATATGCTACAGACAATTTATGGATGCCCTATGTACATAAAACACCAAGAATCAGTATTGATACTACTAAGGGTTTTATGTCATTCACCATTCAGGGAAACAACCAATTACTGAGAACCACTAGCGCAGTCACACAAAAAATAAATTTAAAAGACAAGTCTACAAATTATCCATTTACCGCTATTAGCAATGCTATAAGAGCTGCTAATAAAAATAGTAAAAATGAATATTACCAAATCTATCAACCATTAAGAGACGTGCGCAATAACATAGACTATGGCATTGAGTCATTTATTGCATTTAATGAAAAAGCCTCATTTGAAGAGGAAAGCGCCAATCCTATTACATTTTTAAGTGATACGCTAAATAAAATTTATTGCAATGATTTACAAGTTGGAAAATTTACTGTAGCTGAAAATTATACCCTGGCAGACAAATGGGCCAACCCCAATGAGTTATACAATGGCTATGATTCTACCGAAAAATTTGACTTAGGAACTAGCTTCAAAAGACATTATATCACGGCTAATAAGTTTATAAGCGGTGTTTTTAAAAATAGCAAATTCAGTATTTTAGTTAATTATGATGCGAATTTGAAAACCATATTTATTGATGATCAAATTACTTGTATCATTCAAGGAGATAAACTACCTACTCAAATGGTTTTAATACCAAACAATATTACAGACGACTATTTGAATTTTTTAATCCTGTTTAGTAATAGTGAATTATTTCAAATGCCCTCTTTAAACTAAGTAAATATGCGTATTGTAAGTTATAATGTAAATGGTATCAGAGCTGCCATAAAAAAAGGATTAATCGAATGGCTAACGGAATACCCAGTGGATGTTTTATGTGTTCAAGAAACTAAAGCAAGTTCAACCGATATTGATTTAGCACTATTTACTTCATTGGGCTATCATGTTGCATGGTATCCTGCAGAAAAAAAAGGATATAGTGGGGTGGCCATTTTTAGCAAGCAAAAGCCTACTAATATTGTGTATGGAAACGGACATGGCATGAGTGACTCAGAAGGTCGAGTGGTAAGAGTTGACTTAGGTGATTTAACAATAATCAATGCCTACTTCCCTTCTGGAACCAGCGGTGATCTTAGGCAAACATATAAATACCAGTGGTTAAAAGAGTTTGCAGCATGGTTAGAAGTATTAAGAAAAGAAAGACCCAATATTATTGTAGCTGGGGATTATAATATTGCACACAAAGAAGTAGACATTCATGACCCTAAAGGAAATAAAAAATCTTCTGGATTCTTGCCAGCTGAAAGAGACTGGATGGATCAATTTTTAGATAATGGTTGGATAGATAGTTTTAGAAAAGTACACCCTGAAAAATTACATGCATACTCTTGGTGGAGTCAACGCTTCCCTACAGTAAGATTACAAAATAAAGGTTGGCGTATTGATTATTTATGTGTTACTGAAACCTTAGGTGACAAAATAAAAAATGCAGACATATTGCCTGACGTAAAGCATAGTGACCATTGTCCCATTTTAATTGAACTAAAAAAATAAGTCAATACTATAATATGAAAGTATGTAATATTAGTTTCCAAATTGAACCAGCTGTAGAGCCTATTTGGATTGCATGGATGCAAGAACAATTCATCCCCAGTTTTTTAGCTACTGATTGTTTTTCAGAGAGTCGATTTTATCAATTAGAAGTGGACCCTACACAAGCACCTACTTATACCTTGCAATTATTTGCCAAAAGCCCTGAAAGCCTAGAAACTTATCAATCTGTGCATGCAACTACACTCATCCACACATTACATAATACATGGGGGGAGCAATGTTTTCATTTTACCTCTTTTATGCAAATTGTGAATTGATTGTGGATACTTAGGCGCTTGAAAGCCGCCATAGCAGTAGATTTCAGAAAAATATGCCCTGAAACTCAATAAAATCAAGGGTTCAATTACTACAAGGCGAATTCTATAAAAACTATGACAAAGCTCATTTTCGATGAAAACCTTACTATTTAAGGGTTTTAGTGGAAAAATAATGTGAAAAAAAACTATCAAAATATTTTTTCGTTTCATAAAACCTAATAAATTTGTCTATCGTTTAAACTATAAAAAACACATCATGAACAAAGCAGAATTAATTGCACACATTGCTGACGCAGTAGAGTGCCCAAAAACACAAGCTAATGCAGCTTTAGACGCTTTTATCGAAGCAGTTACAAAAGCATTGAAAAAAGGCGATAAAGTAACTTTAGTAGGTTTTGGTACTTTTTCAGTATCTAAGCGTGCTGCAAGAACTGGTCGTAACCCACAAACTGGTGCTACAATCAAGATCAAAGCTAAAAAAGTTGCTAAATTCAAGGCTGGTAAAGAATTGAGCGGCAAATTATAGTTCTAAAAAACTAATTTGAAATAAAACCCCTCGGATATACTTATATTCAAGGGGTTTTTTTATTTTTGCAGTCAATTCACATTTAACTAAATAACAACATCATGGGAAGAGGAGATAAAAAAACAGCTAAAGGAAAAAGATTCATGGGATCTTTCGGTGTAAGCAGACCACACAAAACAGCTTCTACGGCACCAAAGCCTGCAGCAGCTACTGCACCAAAAACAACTAAAGCAAGCGCTTAAGATTTGTATAAAGATCCCCGAACGCTCGGGGTTTTTTTATACGTTTATATTTAGCACATGAAACAAAAATTCTTTTTATTCATTCTGTCGCTCTGCTTAACTGCAAGTACTTTTGCGCAATGTGCAATTTGTACTAAAACTGCAGCACAAATTGGAGAAGAAGCAGGAAGAGGATTCAACGCAGGTATCTTATACTTGGCAGCTATGCCATTTGGCATTATGGGTTATATCATTTACAGATGGCGTAAGAGCCAATAGGGATAACCATCTTGCAGTTAGGTATTAAAAAACTGCTTCGCGAATTCGAAAATATTAAAGTGTGGATTAGCCAATGCTATGGTTAATTTTTCCTCAATAATTCGCTCGTCAATACTTTTAATTTTATCTGCCATTATTAATTGAATCGCTTTATTCAGCATCAATTTCTTTTTACGTTGAACGTTTTGTATGTTTTCTTGATGCGTATGAATAGCATTAATTAGTTCAGTAATTCCAATATTTTGAGTGGCTACTGTTTTCAAAACAACAGGAGACCAATGACTTGTATGGTTGTCCATTACCATTTTCTGAATATGGTTGGCAAAAGTTGCCGCATCGGGTCTGTCTGCCTTATTAACTACAAATAAATCAGCAATTTCCATCAGTCCAGCTTTCATCATTTGAACTTCATCCCCCGCTTCTGGCACCAAAACCACGATAGTGGTGTCTGCCAAAGCCGCTACTTCCACCTCAGACTGCCCTACGCCTACAGTTTCTACCAGAATATAATCAAACCCAACCGCTTGTAAAAGGGTGGTCATTTCAATCATAGAGCTATTTAGCCCGCCTAAATGACCCCTAGAAGCCAAGGACCTGATAAATACATTGGGGTTCAAATACCAGTCTTTCATTCTTATACGATCACCCAAAATTGCTCCTTGATGAAAGGGAGAAGACGGATCCACCGACAAGACTGCAACCTTCTTACCATTGTCAACCCAAGCACCAATTAAGGTAGCAATTAGCGTGCTTTTTCCCGCTCCTGGAGGGCCCGTAATTCCTATTATAGGAGCATTGGAAGGAGCAAGGCTTTCCAAGAAAGTAATAACGCCTTCTTTTTTATTTTCAACACTAGTCAATGCTTTGGCCAACAAAAGAAAATCCCCTTTTGCAACCCCGCTGGTAATATTTTTTAAATCAAAAAGCATTAAGGTCTAATTATTTTATGATTTTTAAAATCAAAGGGACGTATACCAGTCCACTTTTCAAAATAGTATAGTAGCTTATTTTTTAGAGAGAATTGCTTTTTTGAAATATCTAAATCAATCACCCAGTTTTTCTTTTTAATTCGATCTAACATTACTGTCGGATGTGTTTCTTTAAATTTTTCTAAGGAATCAAATCCTGAAAAATCATAATAGTCTGGGCTAGTAATTATTTTTTCCATCTGCGAATCGTCATTCCAAAACACACTACTCTCTTTTTGTTTTTTACGCATTTGTTCCGGACTTTTAACCCAGCCATAGTGGTAAATGCTAGCATTAATAGCCGCTACAGGCAATTTAGCATTCCCAATCCTAAATCCTTGTGCATCACGATAAGCGCTAATTTTTTTATTATTTCTAATAATTCTAGTTTCATGTGCGTACCATTTTCTACTATCCCCTACATAGTCATAAGTACCAAAAAAATGTTTATAATTAAACAAAAGACCTTGCACCGCGGTGTCGTCTGCATATTTATTACATGCTTCTAAAATTGCTGGATGATATTTTTCATGTACTACTTCGTCACCTTGAATATAAAAAGCCCAAGTAAAAGAATCGTCAATTAATTGAAACGCCTTGTCTGTTTCTACGGCTAGGACAGTGCCGCCTTTTCTCAAATTCTTGTCCCAAACTGAATGATATATTTTAATTTTTGGATCCCCTATCGACTCAATCAATGCAATTGTTTCGTCTGTTGAATCTCCAATTAAAACAATCATTTCATCCACCACAGGCAAAATAGATCGAATGGCTTCCACAATTGGAAAGTCATTAACTACTGCATTTTTTATGATGGTGAATCCTGCTATCTTCATTTGGGGGGTTATTTAGTAGCTCAAATAACCGAAAACTTTTGCAACTTGCCTATTGTTTTAAGTAAACTTTGATTTAAAGCAGTTAATTTTGAAACTCAAGTATTGATATGTCTGTAACCATTTGTTTTGATTTTGGGAATACCCGTTTCAAGGCTGCCATTTTTAAAGAAAAGGAGTTGGTTGAAGTATGTGTTTTAGAAAATGCTAGTGTAGAAAGTATATCAGCATTGCTTGCAAAATGGGGACCCGATAAATCTATTTTGTCCTCTGTTATGCATCATGACAAAGCTATTGAAGACTTATTGGCGCAAAAGACCCAATTTCACCTATTAGGCCCCCATACTAAAATAAACTTTACTACCCCGGTAGGCAAACCCGAGACCATTGGTGCAGATCGATTGGCGCTTTGTGCCGCTGTGGTACACCTTTATCCAGCACAGCATAATTTGGTTATTTCAATGGGAACCTGCATTACATTCAACTTTATAAGCAATAGACAGGAATTTTTAGGAGGCAGTATTTCCCCAGGCATGCAAATGAGATTTAAAGCCATGCATGAGCAAACTGCACTTTTACCCCTAATTACCCCTTCCAATGAGTTCAGTTTGATTGGATATGACACTAAAACCAATATGTTAAGTGGTGTAATTCTTGGCATTGCAGCAGAAATAGACGGTATTATTGCTGCTTATGAAGAAAAATACGGGAACTTTAACGTGCTATTAACCGGGGGCGACCTTAGTTATTTTGTACCTCACTTAAAAAAGAGGATATTTGCCGACCAAAATTTAATATTTAAAGGATTATATGCTATTAGCGAAAAAAATAATTAGGTTAACCACTCTCTTAGTTTTAGTTTGTTTTTTAACCCCATCGACAGCCCAAATTAATTCCCCATTTTCTAGATATGGCTTGGGAAATGAAAACTTAAATAGTCAAAATGCTACTAGCCAAGGTATGGGTGGTTTTACTACTGCTTATACAGCTGGCATGAATGGTAGTTATGGACAAAGTATCAATTTCAATAACCCTGCATCTTACGGAAATATTTTTATGACCACATTCGATTTAGGATTGAACTTAAATCAGACTACTTTAAAAAGAGGAAATCCTTCAGGCAGTGAAAAGTCAACTTATTTAATTCCTAATTATTTAACTATTGGAGTGCCTATTAGCAAAGAGAAGAAAATTGGATTTGCTTTTGGATTACAACCTATAACAAGTATTAATTACTCTGTAAATGAGTATTTAAAATTAAGCACTGGAGATTCTATAAAAAATAACTACAAGGGTGATGGCGGACTTAATCAGTTATTTATTGGAATTGGAAAAGCTTGGAAATACGCAAGTCTAGGTATAAATACAGGATATAATTTTGGAAGAAAAGACATTGAAACAATAAAGACAATTACTTATAGTACCGACACGGCTTATTTCTATCAATCTAAGTCTATGACAAGTACTCATTTTGGTGGTGCTTTTTTAAAGATTGGTTTATTAGGTGAGTTCCCAATAAAAAAAGTGGATCATCCATTAACTAAAGAGAAAACAGAATATGCAATAAGCTATGGCGCTACTTATGCTTTAGATCAGAGCTTATCTGGTAAACAAGATATTACAAGATCTATAGGTACCTACCTTGCTGCCGCAGAAGTTCCTTTAGACACCGCTTTGTCAACAGTAGATCATCCAGGAACTATCAAAATACCTTCAATGATTTCAGGCGCTATTGCATTTCACAAAAAGCAAACAGTTGCAAGAGGTTCTTATGACGAATGGGTATTAGGATTTGAAATGAACCAAGCTGCATGGAAAAATAAGTACCAGTTTTATGGCAAACAAGACCAATTGACAAATTCTTATATGTTTAGAACAGGTCTTCAATATAACCCAGACCCTTATGCTTTTGATAGCTATTGGTCAACTGTAATATATAGAGCTGGATTCTTTACAGGGAAAGATTATGTTAACATAGATAATAATGGACTAAAAGTGAGTGGATTTACTTTAGGACTTGGTTTACCGGTAAGAAAATATCGTTCTTATGACTATCAGTTTACCATTATCAATTTAGCTTTGCAAGTGGGACAAAGAGGAACTAGTGTAAATAACTTTAAAGAGAGTTTTATGCAGTTCACACTTGGATACAGCTTAAGCGATGTGTGGTTTAATAAACGTAAATATGATTAATAGGAAACTTAATACATTTTTAATACTAGCAGTTACTGGAATCAGTAGCTGCTTTTTTATGGAGTCTTGTGAAAACAACGTGAATGATGTTAAAGCACTAGGTTCTAAAGTTGGAGGCGTTGATATTGGTAAAGACGTAGCAATTTATATTAGTAACGGCGGAAAGTTAAGTGCCAAACTGACTGCTCCAATTATGAACAAATATTTACAGGACAGTGGAAGGATGATAGAATTTCCTAAATCTATTAAAGTAGATTTTTACAAGGATAGTGCCAAAGTGGAAAGTAAACTAACTGCCAAGTATGCGCACTATATTGAGTCGGAAAATAAAGTGTTTTTAAAAGATGATGTAGTTGTTTATAATATTCTAGGGGATACACTTTGGTGTAAGGAAATGTATTGGGACCAAATTACAAGTAAATTTCACACAGACAAAGAAGTGATAGTGAAACAACATAATCCAATATCAAAAATATACGGACTTGGCTTAGAAGCTAATCAAAATCTAACAGACATTAAAATTTTTAAGCCGCAATCTAATAGCTTTGCTATAATTAGCGACAGTAGTTCATTACATCCTTAATAAATATCACATTTATGGAATACAGAAATATGGGTAAATCCGGGCTTCAATTAAGCGCGTTGAGCTTTGGTAGTTGGGTTACTTTTCATAAACAAATTGATGACCGTATCGCCGACGAATTAATGGGAATAGCCTATGACGCTGGCGTTAATTTTTTCGACAATGCTGAAGGATATGCAGAAGGCGAAAGTGAAAAAATGATGGGGCGAATTTTGAATATGAAAAAATGGGATCGAACTTCTATTGTACTTTCGTCGAAAGCATATTTTGGATCAAGAGGAAAAGCAAATAAGCCAAATCAAACTGGATTAAGTAGAAAGCATTTGACAGAAGCATGTCATGAAGCATTACAAAGAATGCAAACTGATTATTTGGATTTATACTTTTGTCACAGACCAGACAAAACAACTCCTATTGAAGAAGTAGTTCAAACTATGAACACTTTAATTCAACAAGGCAAAATTTTATACTGGGGTACTAGCGAATGGAGTGGTGTAGAAATAATGGAAGCACATCGTGTTGCCGCTGAGTATCGACTTATTGGGCCTTCCATGGAACAGCCTCAATACAATATGTTTGAACGTGCAAAAGTAGACAATGAGTACTTACAAATATTTAAGAATCAAGGAATGGGTACTACTATTTGGAGCCCACTTGCAGCTGGTATGTTAACAGGAAAATACAATGATGGTATCCCCGACGGATCCAGATTTCAAATAGAAGGATTCGAATGGTTAAGAGATAGATGGGTAATGCAGGACAAAATAAAAAGAGTACAACAATTGGGGGCCTTGGCAAAAGCATTGAAGGTAAGTACCGCTTCACTGAGTATTGCTTGGTGTATTAAAAATCCCAATGTGAGCACTGCTATTTTAGGAGCTACTAGTAAAGCACAATTACTAGATAATTTAACAGCCCTAGATACTGCAGCCTTATTAACGTCTGAGATAATGGAGCAAATTGAAGGAATCATAGAAAGCAAACCAGTAATGCCAGAGTGGTAGGCCACAACCAATATTTTTTAATTAACTTTAGTGTATGGTTTTCGCAATAATAGCATCTCTTATTTTAATCGGCTTCTTTTCGGGCTATGAAATTGGATTTGTAAGTGCCAACCGACTTAGTTTAGAATTAAAGAAAAAACAAGGCAGTCGTGCCGGCATTATCATTTCAAAATTCTTAGAAGCCCCTACCCAATTTATTGGAACCTGTTTAATTGGATTAAATATTTCTTTAGTAGTATTTGGCATTTTATTTGAGGAATTATTAGATAAATACTTATGGACTAAATTAAATCTTGGACCTTATAGTATATTATTAGGCAACACAATACTTTCTACTATAGTAATTTTATTGGTTGGAGAATTAATTCCTAAAGCTATATTCAAAGCCAGAGCGGCTTCCATGATAAGCACTTTCGCGCCATTAGCACATTTTTTTCATATTTTATTTAGACCACTGACCATTGTATTGGTGAATTTAGCACAGTGGTTTTTAGGCAATATATTACAAGTGAAAATGGTGAATAAAAAAGAAGCTTTCACCAAAGTAGATCTAGCTCATTTTGTGCAACAAACCAAAGACCAGCAACAACAGCAAGACCTAAATACTGATTTATTTGAAAATGCCTTAAGCTTGCCAGATATTAAAATCAGAGAATGTTTGGTGCCTAGGACAGAAATTGTAGGTGTAGAATTAACCACCTCCATTAACGAACTTCAAAAAATATTTGTAGAAACTAAGCTGAGCAAACTAATTGTTTACGAAGAAACATTAGATTCTATTGTGGGATATGTACACCAATTAGATTTGTTTAAAAAGCCAAGCAATTTAGCACAGGTATTACATCCCATTTTGTTAGTTCCAGAAAGTATGAATGCTGCAGACTTAATTAATCTTTTCTCCAAAAAGAGAAAAAGTATTGCTTGGGTAGTGGACGAATTTGGGGGAACTGCCGGCATTGTAACTATGGAAGACGTCTTGGAAGAGATATTTGGCGAAATTGACGACGAGTATGATGAACAGGAATTTTTAGAAAAGAAACTGTCTGAAACAGAATACGTATTTAGTGGCCGTTTGGAATTAGATTACTTATATGAAAAATATGGTATAGACTTTTCGGCAGACAAGGCAGAAACCTTAAGTGGCTACTTAATTCATAAATACGAAGCCATCCCTAAAATTAGGCAGGTGATACATTTAGCACATTTTGATGCCGAAATACTGGCAGTAAGTGATACTAGAATTGAGAAAGTTAAAATAAGAATCCACTAGGCATATTTTTACTAATTGTGCCTCCTATTTTCCCCTATAAGCCTTAACTTTATTCCTCATTCACAAGCACATGGCAATATTTGATAGATTCAATAAAAATGAAGGTTCAGAAATGTCTTTCATTGATCATTTAGAGGTTTTAAGAGGTACTATAGTTCGTTCATTAGGCGCTATTTTAATTACCACTTTAGTTATATTTATTTACAGAGACTGGGTAATGGACAATGTGATTATGGGTCCAATTTATCCAGACTTTATTACCTACCGTGCTTTTTGTAATTTGAGCCATTATTTACACTTAGGGGATTCACTATGTATGCCTCCTGTAAAAGTAACTTTACAAAGTACCACATTTGGTGGTCAATTTTTGAGCAGTATTAGCATGTCCTTTGTAGGTGGAATCATTGTAGCTTTTCCGTTTGTATTTTGGCAGGTATGGTCTTTTGTTAAACCAGCTTTAAAGGAAAAGGAATTGAAGAACACTAAGTTTATGATATTCTTTGTTTCCTTCTTTTTCTTCTTAGGTGCTGCATTTGGATTTTTTGTTCTAGGACCATTTACATTTAACTTCTTGGCAAGTTTCCAACTAGGCACTAAGGGAACAATTACTACTATACCAACATTTGCAGATTATTTAGACAATCTGACCAACTTGATATTAGGTTGTGGTATTGCATTTGAAATGCCTGTAATCGTGTTTTTATTAACTAAGATTGGATTAATCACTCCTAAGTTTTTAACAACAACAAGAAAATATGCAGTAGTTGTGATTTTAATTGTTGCTGCATTTATTACCCCAAGTCCAGACTGGTATAGCCAAACTATTGTATTCATTCCATTGTATACTTTATTTGAATTTAGTATCCTTGTTTCAAAATGGGCACATAAGTCTGTTAAGCAAGCTGATGAAGAATGGGATTAATAAATAGCTTTTATAAATTCAATTTCTACAACTTAAAATAAACCATATGTCATTTGTATTTGACGCAAGTAAGCCTATTGCCATGGGTGCAGACCATGCAGGAATTGATTTTAAAAATCAAGTGAAAACCTGGTTAGAGGAAAAGGGATTTACAGTGAAAGATTTTGGAACATATAATACAGATTCTGTAGACTACCCAGACTTTGCACATCCTACTGCTAGCAGTGTTGAAACTGGAGAAGCAAGCTTTGGAATACTGTTTTGTGGTAGTGCTAATGGGGTTGCCATGACAGCCAATAAACATGCAGGTATTAGAGCAGGCTTATGTTGGGAGACAGAGATTGCAGAATTAACACGTTTACATAATGATGCAAATATGATATGTATCCCTGCTAGATATGTATCCATTGAACTAGCAAAAGAGATGATTACAAAATTTATGGAAACCGCTTTTGAAGGTGGACGACATCAGAATAGAGTAAATAAAATTGCTTGTTAGTATTTATTAATACTATAATTATAATGAAAATTAACCTATGAAAAAATTAGTACTACTATTATTGTCCTTTATGAGTTTAACGGCTTTCGCACAAAAAGCAGAAGCGATAAAGCAATTTGGAACCGTTATTACGCAACAAGGCTTGAAAGAAAAACTTTCAATTATTGCAAGTGCAGAAATGGAGGGTCGTGAAACAGCTAGCCCAGGTCAGAAACGCGCAGCTGCTTATATTGAGTCTCAGTTTAAAAAAATGGGATTGCTTCCAGGTAATGGCAATAGCTACCAACAACTATATCCTGTGTATCAGGACGAGTTGACTGAAAAAAAATTAGTAGTGAATGGTCGTAGTTTTGAATGGGATAAAGATTTTTCTTTTTCATTGTCAACAATAAGCTCTGGCAACTTCAATTATGAAAACGTAGTTTTTGCAGGTTATGGAATAATTGATTCTACAAAAGCAATTAATGACTATGCTAGTTTAGACGTACAAGGAAAATTAGTAGTAGTATTGGAAGGTGCAGAAACTGGTGTGCCAACAATGGGCCCTGGTGGTAATCGTGCATATAATGCCAACCCTGCTTCTCCAATGTCAAAAATGAAAAATGCCATAGCTAAAGGTGCTGCAGGTTTATTTATTATCTCAGCAGATTTCCCACGCAAGAATGCAACAACAATAAAAGGTGGACAGTATATTCGACCGAATACCAATAAGGGATTTGTATTAGCAACTATTTCTAAAGAAGTAGGAGCTACTATCTTAGGTACGAATACTGCAAAAGGCCGCTACACAACTGCTATTAACTTGGTTGCTACCAAAGTGGTAAATAATTTAGAAAGTAGTAATGTGGTAGGTGTAATTCCGGGTACCGATTTGAAAGACGAGTATCTTGTATTGTCTTCCCACTACGACCACTTAGGTAAAAAAGGCGATGTTATTTGGTACGGTGCAGACGATGACGGATCAGGTACAGTAAGTGTTATGCAAATGGCAGAAGCTTTTGCTACTGCAGCTAAAAAAGGAAAAGCACCAAGAAGAACCATTGTGTTTCTAATTGTAAGTGGTGAAGAAAAAGGTTTGTTAGGATCTGACTATTATTCCGAACACCCTTTATTTCCAATGGATAAAACTACTGCCGATTTAAATACAGATATGGTTGGACGTGTAGACACAGAGCGCTTAACAGCCGATTCGTTAAATTATGTGTATGTAAT
Source organism: Chitinophagaceae bacterium (assembly GCA_947374225.1). Classification (GTDB taxonomy): domain Bacteria; phylum Bacteroidota; class Bacteroidia; order Chitinophagales; family Chitinophagaceae; genus Sediminibacterium. Next base: position 162,288 of record CANCAY010000001.1, read on the forward strand.
TGGACACGATAAATTAAGTACCGAGCTTCCTATTATTAATGAAGCAGCTAATAATCAATCTAGCAAATTAGTATTGGACTACAAATACGATGACCCTAACGATAAGAATTTTATTTATTATAGAAGCGACCACTATAATTTTGCAAAGAAAGGCGTGCCTGTATTGTTCTTCTATGACGGTATGTTATTAGCAGACTATCACAAACCAACAGACACTATTGAGAAAATCAATTTTGATTTAATGCAAAGAAGAGTCTTAATGATTTACTATACTGCTGCAGAAATTGCAAACAGAGATGGAATGTTGAAAAGAGATTTGAAATTAAACATGCCTGCAAGATAATTCCACTTTATAATTTTTCTTAAATGCCTCAGTTTACTGGGGCATTTTTAATTATACCAATACCTAAATATCCAACATCAACATGCATCTCATTCTTCTCGCTCGCCATTTACGATAAGCTAAAAGTCAGAACTCGCACTTCGTGCTCAGACATGCTGACTTTTTTAACGCTTATCTTCAATATTTTTTTAACGCTATGGCTCAAAGTTCAGAATTAAGATGCACGTTGATGTTGTTCGTCTTCTGAAAGATTTGATATTAATGTTATTGAGCGCAAGTAAAAGCAGTGTCATATTATTCCGTAGCGAACTTTGGAGCAAAGCGTAACTAGTAAGACAAGAAGTTGAGCAAACATAACTGATAAGTCTAATGAGAATAATAATCATAAAATTGAGTAAAAGTACAGCGCATGCGACACGAGAGCCTAGGAATGATATGACGCTGACTTTACAATTGTAGGCATAAAAAAAAATCCCGAAGCGTTGCTGCTCCGGGATTCAATATAAAATATATAAAGGGCTATTGACCAAGTATATAAGCGAAAATCAAAGGCACTACAATGGTAGCATCACTTTCCACAATAAATTTAGGTGTATGAATATCTAATTTACCCCATGTGATTTTTTCATTCGGTACAGCTCCAGAATAAGAACCATAAGAAGTAGTACTATCACTTACTTGACAGAAATAGCTCCAGAAAGGAACGTCATGCCATTCTAAGTCTTGGTACATCATTGGTACAACGCAGATTGGAAAATCTCCCGCAATTCCACCACCCACTTGGAAGAAACCAACTCCTTTACCACCACTATTTGCTCTATACCATTCTGTTAAGTACACCATATATTCAATACCATTCTTAACAGTACTTGCCTTCAATTCATTTTTGATTACATAGCTCGCAAAAATATTTCCAGTAGTACTATCTTCCCAACCTGGTACTACAATTGGAATATTCTTTTTAGCAGCTGCAACTATCCAGCTATCCTTAGGGTCTATCTCATAGTATTGCTCTAACTCACCACTTAAAATCACTTGATACATGAACTCATGTGGAAAATAACGTTCGCCTTTCGCTTCCGCTTCTTTCCAAAACTTCACGATATGCTTTTGTAATCGTCTAAATGCTTCTTCCTCTGGAATACAAGTATCTGTAACACGGTTATAATGATTCTCTAATAAATCCCATTCGTCTTGAGGCGTTAAATCACGATAGTTTGGAACGCGCTTATAGTGACTATGTGCAACCAAATTCATAACGTCTTCTTCTAAGTTGGCTCCAGTACAACTAATAATAGCGATTTTGTCCTGACGGATCATTTCAGCCAAACTAATACCTAATTCAGCAGTACTCATGGCACCTGCCAAACTAACTAACATTTTACCGCCCTCTAATAAATGGGTTTCATATCCCTTAGCGGCGTCTACCAAAGCTGCAGCATTGAAATGTCTATACTGATGCTCTATAAATTGAGAAATAGGTCCTTTGCTCATTTTTTCTGATTTGAAGCAAAAGTAATTTTTTTTAGGCATAAATAGTAACTTGTGGTACAATACAGTTTATCCCTTTTGAAACCAATAATATTATGAAAAAGACTACTCCTAACCTATTGATAGCACTTGTTTTATTAGCTATTCCCTTTGGTTATGCAGCTTATGTATACCCCAGTTTACCAGATACTATCGCAATTCATTTTAATATAAAGGGGGAAGCAGACGGATTTGGAGGGAAAGACAGTATTTTTCTTGTACCGGGGATTATGGCAGCTACCGGATTATTTACATTTTTCCTACTTTCCAATATTAAAAATTTCGACCCAAAAAGATACCAAGCTGCAGACGATGGAATGTTTAAAAAACTTGCATTAGGATTAGTTGCATTTTTAAGCTTACTTGCTTTAATTATCACATTCTCTTCTACCAATCACACCATCAATATTACTAAATTATTGTTGCCGTTTATAGGTTTAAGTTTTTCTGCAATTGGGTGGTATATGCCTAAAATTCATCAAAACTATTTTGCAGGATTTAAATTGCCTTGGACATTGGAGAATGTTGACAATTGGAATGAAACACACAAAATTGCTGGAAAGCTTTGGTTATATGGAGGTGTTTTTCAAATCATTTCTACAATCACATTATCTTCTAAAGCAGGGTTCATTTGCTTTATGATAGCTACTGCCATCATGGTTATTATTCCAACCGTATTCTCTTATCGCATGTTCAAAAATGGCAACCAAGTCAAATAAAAACAAATTTGACAAACGCATTAAATCACAAGAACCTACTAATTAAAAACAATTCATTCTTTTTAAAAAAGTTAATATAAAATAATAATCATGAGTCATAAAAATAATCTTGGAACAAAATACATACACGCAGGCGCACATCCAGATCCAACAACGGGCGCCATCATGACTCCTATTTATCAAACTTCAACTTATGTTCAATCGGCACCAGGGGTGCACAAGGGATTTGAATATGCAAGAAGTCAAAACCCAACTAGATTCGCATTAGAAGAGGCATTTGCGGTAATTGAAAATGGCAAATTTGGACTAGCTTTTGCTAGTGGGGTGGCTGCCACAGATGCAGTGTTACGTTTATTGGTTCCGGGTGACGAAGTAATTGCAGCAAATGATATGTATGGAGGAACTTATAGATTGTTCTCGAAAGTACATGAGAAAATGGGAATCAAATTTGTGTATGTAGATACTTCTAATGCAGACAATGTAGCAAATGCTATCACAGCAGCAACAAAATTAATATGGATTGAGACTCCTACAAATCCGCTAATGAATATTACGGATATTGCAGCCGTTTCGGCAATTGGTAAAAAGCATAATTGCATAGTATGTGTAGATAATACTTTTGCTTCTCCTTATTTACAAAACCCATTAGACGATGGCGCTACCATTGTAATGCATTCTGCCACTAAATACCTAGGAGGCCATAGTGATGTGATTCAAGGTTGTTTAGTAATGAACGACCAAGACTTAAGAGATCAATTATATTTTATACAAAAAAGCACTGGCGCGGTTCCTGGACCACAGGATTGTTTTTTAGTATTAAGAGGTATCAAAACCTTGCATGTTAGAATGCAAAGACATTGTGAGAATGGAGTAAAAGTAGCTGCTTATTTACGTCAACATCCAAAAGTATCAAAAGTATATTGGTGTGGATTTGAAGACCATCCTAATCATGCTATTGCTAAAAAGCAAATGAGAGGTTTTGGTGGTATGATGAGCTTTACATTAAAAGACGATAGTGTTGCTGCGGCAACTAAAGTATTATCAAGTACAAAAATATTTTCATTGGCCGAAAGTTTAGGTGGTGTAGAGTCTTTAATTAATCACCCTGCAAGTATGACCCATGCGTCTATTCCTCGCGAACAAAGAATAGCGAATGGTTTAACAGACGGCTTAATTCGATTGAGCGTTGGTATAGAAGATGCTGAGGATATCATTGCAGATCTAGCTCAAGCCATTGGATAACTGCGTTACTAAAAATGAATAAGGAATTAAAAAAATTATTGGATCAAAAACTAAGGCAATACAATAGAATTGAGTTCATTGAAAAAGACCCAATTTGTATTCCACACCAGTTTAAAAAGCAGCAAGACATAGAGATTGCTGCTTTTTTTGCAAGTATTTTTGCATGGGGCAATAGAACTACCATAATAAATAAGAGCAATGAATTATTAGCGCGTATGGACAATGCGCCATATGAATTTTGTATACACCACCAAACTAAGGATTTGAAAAAAATGTTGGGATTTGTACATCGAACCTTTAATGATACTGATGCCTTGTATTGCGTTGAATTCTTTAAGCATCATTATAGTACCCATACAAGTTTAGAAACAGCCTTTTTTACCAATCAATTTACTGGTGAAAAGTTAAAAACAGTTGAAGCTGCATTAACACATTTTCAAACTTATTTTATGTCTTTAGAAGATGCTCCTAGGCGCACTCAAAAACATGTGTCAAGCCCTAAAAGCGGATCAACCTGTAAAAGGCTTAATATGTTTTTAAGATGGATGATTAGAAAAGATGAACAAGCCGTTGACTTTGGTATTTGGAAAGCTATCAAAGCTTCGGAACTCATTATTCCCATTGATGTTCATGTTGCCAGGGTTTCAAGAGCATTGGGTATTTTAAAAAGACCTAAAACAGATTGGACAGCAGCATTAGAATTAACAGATTATTGCCGAACTTTAGATCCGAAAGACCCAGTGAAATATGACTTTGCTTTGTTTAGTTTGGGCGTGATAGAAAAGTTTAACTAGAAAATTATTACCTCCTAATATCATAAGACATCATATAGTATCATTATAAAAGACATACAATAATAATTATATGGAAATCAATTTACAAGCTTTAGAAAAATTGGCAGTGCCCGACTTAGAGACAGCCATTAATGAATTAATTAAAAATGATTTTTCAAAATTGGTACAACTATTGTATCGAATAGACGTGTCAGAAGCCAAGCTAAAAAACATATTACAGGAGCACCCCAACGAGGATGCTGGCAAACTAATTGCACAAGTTGTTTTAGAAAGATTAGCTGCTACAAAAAAAGCTAGAGAAATGTTTTCACAGAAAAATGACACTAATTCCTCCACTACGCATACTAATCAAAGTACTAAGGAAATAGATAGCGAGGAAAGGCTATAAGCCTTTGAATTATTGGTAACTATAATTTACAAGTCTCCCAACTGCGGTCGCATAACAATATCTTCTACCACAGCCTGAGGACTTAAATGTGCTGCTGCAAAAATCATTTTAGCAATATCATTAGCTTCCATAATACGTTCTGGGTCAACTCCAGAGCCTGCCCAACTATTCGTATAAGTAGCGCCTGGGCAAATCGCAGTTACTTTAATTCCCTTGTCTTTTAATTCTAATCTCAAGTTTTTAGAAAATCCTAATAAAGCAAATTTACTAATACTATAAGAACCTCCATTTGTATAAGCTTGTAAGGATGCAATAGAGCATATATTAAAAATATGGCCATTGCCGTTTTGTATCATTGCAGGTAATGCCGCTCTTGTTGTATGATAAGCGGAATATAAATTAGCAGCCATTTGTTGTTCTAAAGTTTCTGCCGCTTCGTCTGCAATATTACCTGGCAGGAAAAACCCTGCATTGTTTACTAAAATATGGGGCTTCCCCTTTTGTAAACACCAATCGATAAAATTAACACATTGCTCTTTCTGAGATAAGTCAGCGGCTTGGAAATAAATGGTTGCATTAGGATAAGCTGCAGCTAATTGTTCGCTTGCTGCTTTTATATTAGCGGGTGTTTTACTGCATAAAAACAAATTGTATCCTGCTTTTGCAAAAGCTTCTGCAATGGCATACCCTATTCCTTGTGAAGCTCCTGTGATTATAATATTCATAAACTGCTATAATTGTTGCTAAATATGGCATTTGCACCATTATTTAGATAAAGATAAGAAGCAATATTGTAAATTAGCAATTCATAAAATGCACACATGGCTTATAAAGATTTGTTTTTTGACTTAGATCATACTATTTGGGACTTTGAATTAAATTCAAAAGAAACTATTCAAGAATTATTTGATACCTATGAACTCAAGAACTTAGGTATACTAGATTTTGATGCCTATTTTACCCAATACAGTATGCACAATCATCGCTTATGGGACCGATATACAAAGGGGTTTATTAAGCAAGAAGAATTGAGATGGAAGCGTATCTATTTAAGCTTGCTTGACTTTAAAGTAGCAGACGAAAAATTAGCCAAGCAAATGTCCATTGATTACTTAGACATATTACCCAATAAGACAAACCTATTTCCTTATACTATTGAGATTCTTGACTATCTGAAAAATAAGGGATATAAAATGCATTTAATAACAAATGGATTTGAGTCGGTACAGTTTAAGAAAATTCAAAACTCTAATTTAGAATCCTATTTTATTGAAGTCATTACCTCCGAGGCAAGTAATAGTTTAAAACCACATAAAGCCATTTTTGAATACGCTTTGGGCAAAACCAATGCCACTGTGGAATCAAGTATTATGATTGGTGATAATGAATCCGCCGACATTCAAGGAGGTATTAATATAGGTATGGATACTATTTTCGTAAATCATATCAATGCAGTACCCACTATTCCTGCAACCTATACTATCACTCACTTGAAACAATTAGAAGACATTTTATAATTACCAAGAAGCTAAAATAGTAACTCCACCTTTTACGGTATCTCCAATTTTAGTATGAATTTTTGTTCCAATAGGTAATAATAAGTCTACTCTACTTCCAAATTTTATAAAACCATATTCCGCACATTGGTCATATTTTGTCCCAACAGTTGCATAATTGCAAATTCTTCTTGCTAAAGCCCCAGCAATTTGTTTACATAAAATACTTCCCTTCTCATTTTCTACTACCACAGACCATCGTTCATTGTCGGTAGAAGACTTGGGATGCCATGCCACTAAAAATTTACCTGGATGGTATTTGTTGTAAATGATATTACCCGCAATTGGCATTCTATTTACATGCACATTGGCTGGGCTCATGAATACACTTAATTGAATTCTTCGCTCTTTATAAAATTCATCTGGTTCTACTTCTTCAATCACAACCACCTTGCCATCAGCAGGAGCTATTATTGCTGAATCATTTATAGTTAACTTTCTATTAGGCATTCTAAAGAAAGAAACAATGAATAAAAATAAGCCTAGCAATATAGTAAATACGGCCCAAGCACCTACAGCGGTGATTGGAAATAAGTAAGAGAAATTGACAATATTTAAAATCCCAACTACCAATGCAGTTAATGAAATAGTAGCGGTACCTTCTCTATGAATAGTCATATTATTATTTTGAGTGACAAAGATAAAACATCTAAAACAGAATCTGAAGGATTAACCAAACAAAGGGAACAGCAAATAAGATAGAATCAAAGCGATCTAAGAAACCACCATGACCAGGCATCATAGTACCACTGTCTTTCACTCCAGCTAGCCTTTTCAATTTACTCTCAAAAAGATCTCCAAAAGTACCTGCAATACTAGCAGTAATACTGATAATAAATATATACTTCTCTTGAATAGGTATCCAAATACCCAAAACCTTAGTTACCAATAACACAGAAAGCACAATCCCCGCAATAGTGCCTTCCCAAGTTTTATTGGGAGAAATAGAAGACAATGGAGTTTTACCTATAAAAGACCCAACAATATAAGCCATAGTGTCATTTACCCAGATAGAAGCAATTACTAATAATGGAATTGAAAAAGACCAATCCATAAAAAAGGTACTCACCATAAATGCTCTCAATTGGAAAAATAGAGATAAGCACATTGGTATATAAATCAATCCGAAAAACGAGATGGCTAAATTTTGTAATACCATACCCTTGTCTTTATTTTTAATAAAATCCCAAGCTGTAAACGCAATCATTAATCCAAGCACCACATATAATGCGTAATTGCCAATATATTTTATACTTAGTCCATTAATTCCTAATGTACCAGGCGCCAATACCATCATCATTATAGTTCCTAAAACCAATAAACTCCATCTATGAATTGATCCAATTAATTTGTAGGAAGGAAAAATTAAAGCCATTAGTTTTTGATATTCGTATAAACATCCAAATTGTATAATAGTGAACAAAGCAAAAAAGGTCCATTGATTCCAAACCAAACCTGCAATCATTAAAACAGCAAAAACTATTGCTGATATTGCTCTTACTTTAAACACAGAAAAATTTAACGCCATACTTATTTATTTAAAATTCATTTTTAAAAAATATAAAACCTCTTTTTTAATCAGGCTCTACACTTGTTAGGTTTAATTCATTAATTATTTGCAATGCTAAGTCATATTGCGCTTCTTGAACATAGACTTCCACTTTTCCTAAAAAAACGAAAGACGAGTCTTGTTTATTTAATAATTTAGCAGCTATGCCATTTTCATTGAGCATTCCCATTACCATGGAAGCTGTGGCTAATTGCGTACTACTAAATACTTTTTTCCAGTCCTGCATTTTCTGAGTTGTTTTTTAATTGCTTCAATAAAAAATATACTACAATAATAGCAACAAAAACCCAATAGTAAGTAAGATTGCCTTCCAATACGGTTTCTACTTTTTTAGGATCGTCACGCACTAAATATAAAGCAGTAATGCCAATTGCATTATTAATAAAGTGCATTAACATGGGTAACCAAATACTTTTGGAAAAATAATAGATACAACCCAATACAATACCTAATGACATTCTAGACAAAAAGCCAAAATAAGAAAAATGAAAGGCACTAAATAATATCGCAGTAACTACAATTGCTATATAAGGTTTCCCTGACCAATCCATTAATATTTTTTGAAGGCTGGCTCTAAAAAATAATTCCTCCACAATTGCCGGCACTAATGCCACAGCCATAATAGCATATAGTAAATCTAATACTGACTTCATTTGTGTCATGGCCATTAAGGCCTGTTTGTATTGTGCTTCCAACCCATCCGCCCATGCTTTTATGCCTGAGGTAACTGGAATTTTGTCTGTTAGGTCTCCTAATGCGCCACTTAAAAACAAACCAGCTATGGCTAATAAGACTACTAATATAATTTGTTCATTTTTAGGTTTACAATTCATACCCATATTATGAGCAAGCTTCCCCTTGGTAAAAATGGCTACCGCAATACTTGGGAGCCCAAATGCAATAATAGAAGCCAATCCGTTGGCAAATTGAGCCAACTTGCTATTTTCGGGATCTAAAATAATAGATTGCAATTGGTTAAAAGGGACATGTAAATAGGCTGCCACTAAGGAAAAACTAATCAGCGCGCCTAAAATCATACTTATGCCGGTAGCACCCAGAAATAAGGCCATTCTATAACCAGGGGACATATTAAAAATTGAATGCGCTGATGACTCCATGTAAATACAATTTATTGGTACCTTTGCAACCGTATCGGTTAGATGCAAGATAATGAATTCATATGGTTTCTATAGGTCCTATACAATTACCGGATTTTCCTTTATTACTCGCTCCAATGGAGGATGTAAGTGATCCCCCATTTAGAGCAGTGTGTAAAGACAATGGTGCAGACCTCATGTATACTGAGTTTATAAGTAGTGAGGGGCTTATTCGTGATGCCATTAAAAGCAAGCAAAAGCTTGATATTTATGACTATGAACGCCCTATTGGAATACAGATATTTGGTGGAGACGAGGAAGCAATGGCGCTTTGCACTAAAATAGTTGACACAGTAAATCCGGACTTGATAGACATCAATTTTGGTTGCCCAGTTAAAAAAGTGGCTATGAAAGGTGCTGGTGCTGGGGTCTTGAAGGACCTAGACTTAATGGTTAAATTAACGGAAGCCGTGGTAAAAAGTACCAACTTACCGGTTACTGTAAAGACAAGATTAGGCTGGGACGAGTCAACCAAAAATATTCACGAAGTAGCTTTACGTTTACAAGACGTAGGTATTAAAGCATTAGCAATTCATGGTAGAACAAGAATGCAAATGTATAAGGGAGAAGCAGACTGGACTTTAATAGGTGAAATTAAGAATGACCCAAGAATTCAAATTCCAATTTTCGGGAATGGGGACATTAATTCCCCAGAGAAAGCATTAGAATATAAAAACAGATATGGCATTGACGGAATCATGATTGGACGAGCTGCAATTGGATACCCTTGGATATTTAGAGAAATAAAACATTTCTTAGCCACAGGCCAAAGAATGGCTGACCCTACTATTGAAGAGCGTGTAGAAGTAGCAAGAAAGCATTTGATAAAATCATTTGAATGGAAAGGACCGGTTGCTGGAATTAATGAAATGAGAAGACATTATGCCAATTATTTAAGAGGCCTTCCTAATATTAAAGAGTACCGTGCTAAATTAGTAACAATAACAGAACAAGCTGAAGTTGAAGCGGTATTAGATGAGATTAAAGAAACTTATAAAGGCATGGTGATTGAATCAGGACATATTGTGCTTGAAAATTATCACGAACATTGTCCAATCAATTAGCAAAAATGAGTCTCTAACGGGACTCATTTTTTTATCCTACTAATTTTAAAATTATTTCGCCTCTACTGCAGCAATCACTTCAGCAGCTAAAGGGTCCACTGTCATTGGGAAATAATGCGTTAATACTCCTTGCTCATTAATTAAATACTTACAAAAATTCCAAGCAGGCTCTTGATGACACCATCCATTAATGGTCATGTCGGATAACCATTTATGCACTTCGTTTTGATGGTTCTTTTTAATGACAATTGATTTTTCCATTAAAGGAAAACTAACCCCATAATTCTTCTTACAGAAAGCAGCAATGTTTTCATTACCCCCTTTTTCTTGTTCTTTAAAATCATTAGAAGGAAAACCAATGACCACTAATTTATCCGCAAATTGTATAGACAATTTTTCAAGTGCCTCATATTGACCAGTAAAACCACAATCACTTGCCGTGTTTACTATCATTATTTTTTTTCCTTTAAATTGTTCAAAGCTAAAGTCCTTGCCATTAATGTCTTTCATTTTTAACGAGTAAAATGAAATTATTGGAGCAACATTTTGTTGGTTAATTAAAGTTTGCTTTTTACCACTAGACTTACTGGACCACATTATAACAGGATACAGTGTTTTTAAGACCGACTGCTTATAAGACATGTCTTTTCGTTTCATCAACAAAGTAGCAGCAACTAAAACACCAATGGCAATGGCAATTTTTATCATAATATTTTTTTTAAGCATTATCCAATTAGTTTTTTCAGCAACCAACCCTTGCCCTTATAAGGAGGATATTTTAAATCGGGGTCTATCCAAGTAGGTGTTTTCATAACCGCTTTTAAATGCGTGAAAGTGTCAAAACTTGACTTACCATGATATCCACCCATTCCGCTATAACCCCTGCCACCAAAGGGCAATGCATGATTCGTCAGATGCCAACTTGCATTATTTACACAAGCTCCTCCAGATGGCACTTTAGTTAACCAATAATCCTGTGTTGCCTCATTACTTGTAAAAACATAAAATGCTAATGGGTTAGGATGACGATTAATAATTTCCAATGCTTCTTCCTCACTGTCATAAGTTATGACAGGTAAAATTGGACCAAATATTTCGTCCTGCATTACTTTAGCATCTGCTTTAATTTCTGTTAAAATGGTTGGCTCAATAAATAAAGTAGCCGCGTCTGACTTTCCACCATACACAATTTTACCATCGTTAAAATATTGCACCAATCTTGACCACTGTTTATTATTAATTATTTTGCCATACCCATCTGTATTGGCTGCATCCTTACCATAAAATTGCTGAATGGCTTTTATTAATTCTTCAATTAAAACATCTTTAAACGCAGTTGGTACTAAAATATAATCAGGTGCTACACACATTTGACCAGCATTAGAAAACTTAGTGGTAGCAATTCTTCTGGCAGCCACTCTCATATTGGCATCCGCAGCAATCAAGGCTGGACTCTTGCCCCCTAATTCCAATGTTACTGGAACTAATTTTTCAGCAGCTGCTTTGTAAATAATTTTACCCACTTCGGTACTTCCAGTATAGAAGATATGATCGAATCTAAATTCACTGAACATAGGAGGTAATACTTGTGCACCTTCTCCTTCTACATACAAAATATAATTATCTGGAAATAAAGAATTTATAATCTGCTGCATGACTTTCGACGTAGCAGGTGCAAATTCACTAGGCTTAAGTACCACGCAATTTCCTCCAGCAATGGCCCCAATTAATGGTGTAAACAATAATTGAAATGGATAGTTCCAAGGACCAATAATACAAACCACTCCTAATGGTTCTCTAATAGTAAAGCAGCTAGACGGTTGGTTTAATAAATTGGTAGGCACTGACGTTGGCTGCATCCAAGATTTCATATGGTCAATGGTATAGTTCAATTCATTCATGAAAAAGCCAATCTCGGTAGCCCAAGCTTCCTCAGGTGTTTTTTTCAAATCGGCATATAATGCTTCATTTAACGCTTTTTCTGACTCTAAAACAGCCTTTTTCAGTCTATTAAGTTGTAATAATCTAAAAGCTAGGGTTTGAGTAGCACCAGACATAAAGTATTGTCTTAGTTGCAGCAAGGAGGAATTCATAAAACAGGTATTAATAATATGATAAAGCAATTTAAGCTATAATAACGAAAGCGATACTGATATTGTTCACTCGTAAAAATTATTCTCCTTATTGCTAAATTTTTTATAATTTAACGTAGTCATTAATTAACGATTATTAACTTTTAACGAATTGCTATGTCCAAGAAAAAATCAGATAATTCTAGGAGAGATTTTATTAAAAACGCCTCGCTTGCAATGGGTGGTTTTTATATCTTACCAAGACACGTATTAGGTGGAAAAGGATTTATTGCCCCAAGCGATAAATTACAAATTGCAGGTATTGGTGCCGGTGGAAAAGGAGAAGGTGACTTATGGTCCTTCTACAATAGTGGAAAAGCAGATATCGCTTTTTTATGTGATGTAGATGAGCGTCAAACAGCGAAAAGCCGTGAGCGTTATCCAAAAGCAAAAGTATACACAGACTATAGAGAGATGTTAGAAAAAGAAGCAAAGCATATAGATGCTGTTTCAGTTTCAACACCAGACCATATGCACGCTGTTCAAGCAATGGCTGCAATGCAATTAAAAAAGCACGTATATGTTCAAAAGCCAATGGCACATGACATTTACGAGGCACGTATGATGACTAAAGCTGCACACGATCATAATGTAGTTACTCAAATGGGTAACCAAGGTTCTTCTGGTGACGGTGTACGTATGTTACAAGACTGGCATCAAGCTGGTTTAATTGGGGACATTCATACTATTTATTGTTACACTGACAGACCAGTATGGCCTCAAGGTGTTATGCGTCCAACTACTAATTCACCAATTCCAGCTGGATTGAATTTTGACTTATGGTTAGGTACCGCACCACAAAGAGATTATTTTGATGGCTTATTACCGTTTAACTGGAGAGGATGGTGGGATTACGGTACCGGCGCATTAGGTGATATGGCTTGTCATATTATGGCTCCTGCATTTGCAGTAGCAGGTTTAGGATACCCTATTGCTGCTGAATGTAGTGTTGCAACAAGATACACTGCACCTTGGCAGAGACTAAACGCACCAGACAGTGGACCAATGTCGTCTCATATTATTTTAACTTTCAAAGGTCAAAATGGTAAACCAGACATTAAATTACATTGGATGGATGGCGGAATTCAACCTGAAAGACCAGCTGAATTAGGACCTAATGAAGTGATGGGTGATGGTGGTAATGGTGTAATTTTTGAAGGAACTAAGGGAAAAATGATGGCAGGCACTTATGGAGTGAATCCTCAGTTATTACCTACCAATTTAACAAGTACTACCAAAGTGCCTCAAATAATTGAAAGAGTTAAAGGAGGTGCCGAAGGTCATTATGCAGCATGGGTGGAAGCTTGTATTGCAGGGCCAGGAAGTAGAGAAGCAAAAATGTTAAGTTCTCATTTTGATATTGCAGGGCCTTTAACAGAGTCTGTATTAATGGGCAACTTAGCTATTAGAAGTTATGATGTTAAAGTGAATGACAAAAAAGGATTAAGTACTTACCCAGGCCGTAATATTCAATTATTATGGGATGGACCAAATATGAAGATTACCAATTTCGATCCAGCGAATCAGTTCGTGAAAAGAACGTATCGTGACGGTTGGTCATTGGGCGTTTAATATAAAATATTCGACTTGTTTATTTACAGTCCCTCTCGATTTATCGGGAGGGATTTTTTTTATCCCTTACTTTTTGAATTCTATTTTTATAACATACCTTTTTTGAATATCAACTCCAATTTATTAAAAGCGTATCTTCATGAATAGAAAATATTTTATAAAAAGTAGTTAGCACTAATAGATAAATTATGGAAAATTTAGCAAGTCAGTTTTTATTAAGAAAAGATATTAATTTTTTAAATTTCGGATCCTTTGGGGCAACGCCTAAACCCGTGTTTGATTATTACCAACAATGGCAAAAAGTATTAGAGGCAGAGCCCGTACAATTTATTGCATTTGACGGTCCTGAATATTTATCAACTTCCAGAGCTGCTTTGGCAAAATTTATTCATTGCGACGACAAGGACGATTTAGTATATGTTACCAACCCTTCCTTTGGAATAAACATTATTGCAAAAAGCTTCCCTTTAGAAGCAGGAGATGAAATATTAGCAACCGATATTGAATATGGCGCTTGTGATAGAACCTGGGATTATTATTGTGAAAAGAAAAAAGCGATATATAAAAGACAGAAGATAAATTTACCTATTACAACTAAGGAGCAATTCATTGAGGACTTCTTTAAAGGCTTAACTCCAAAAACAAAAGCTATTTTTATTAGTCATATTACCAGTGCTACTGCATTAATATTTCCTGTTAAAGAAATATGTGAAATTGCGAAATCAAAGGGTTTGATTACTATAATTGACGGAGCCCATGCACCTGCCCATGTAGATTTAAGAATCAATGAATTACAAGTAGACTTTTATGTTGGCGCTTGTCATAAATGGATGATGGCTCCAAAAGGTGCTAGCTTTTTATACGCGCACAAAAGCGTTCAACATTTATGCGAGCCCCTAGTAGTAAGCTGGGGATATAAAGCAGCAAAGCCTTCGGAATCCACCTTTTTAGATTATCATCAAATGATTGGTACTAGAGACTTCTCTGCATTTTTAGCAGTTACTATGAGTATCATATTCATGCACGAAAACAATTGGCCAGCCGTATCTAAAAAATGTCATGAAATGGTTTTAGCGAATGCCCCCATATTTTATGCGTTATTAGGAACCCAGCCAATAAGTCCATTAACAAATGAGTGGATAGGACAAATGATAAGCATTCCTATTAAAACCAAGGAGCCCGAAGTATTACAAAGAAAATTATACAAAGAGTTTAATATTGAGATTCCAATTATGCGTCAAGGGGACGACATTTATATGAGATACTCTATTAATGCTTTTAATACGGTTCAACATTTAGAAGCATTATATACTGCGCTAAGTACCATTATTAAAACGACTGATTTGATTGAAGTAAGTAAGCACTAATTTATTAAACAGTTTTTGAAATTAGGATAATACTAAAAAGCAATGGCCTCCGAATTGGAGGCCATTGCTTTTATCAAAAACTTGTATTACCAAGTCAATGTTTTCATATAAGCTGCATCGTCTTTTGCAGCGTCTAACTCATTGGTTCCTGTATAAGCTTCTTGCTCAACAATAAAGTATTCCACTCCTTGTTTTGCAACCTTAGGTAATAATGTTTTATAGTCAATAGTACCCTTGCCAATTACACAAGACTCATGCCCTTCTGCAGTATTGGTTTTAACCAAATCCTTAACGTGTACTAATTTGAAACGGTTAGGAAATTTTTTCATGTACGCAATTGGATCTACTCCAGCTGCAATGGTCCAATACATATCCATTTCAAAATCTACTGTTGCTGGATTCGTTAACTCAATCATGATGTCCTGAGGTACTTCCCCATTCATATTCACAAAAGAATAATCATGATTATGGTAAGCAAAACGAATACCATGTTTTTGAGCAATGTCTCCACTAGTATTAAACTCGTCCGCAAAATGCTTGAAATCATCTATTGATTTTTGTGCTCCTTTATATGGACATATCAAATACTTCATTCCAATTTCAGCAGCTTCTGCTGATTTACGATCAAAGTCTTTTGAAGTATCACAATGTGCTGAAACCATTTTCATTCCTAAACCATCTAAAGTTTTTTTGAACTCCGTGTTTTTCATGCCCCAGAAAATACCTTTAGCGCCTTCAAAGCTTTCTATTTGCTTATAGCCACTCGCCGCTAAATGTTTTAAAACAGCAACTGGGTCTTTCGCTAAAGCGTCTTTTACAGACCACAATTGAATACCAAATTTGTTTTGTTTATTAGCCATGGCTAATAATTCATTACGAAAAGGCATACTCATTGCAAGTCCAGCTAATGCTGAGTTTCGAAGAAAACTTCTTCTTGAATTATTCATAAAATATGATTTAAACTTTTCTTAAGAGGTTGCCCAAGCTTTTTCACCCTTAACATATGGAACTGAACCTTCAAATTTACCTGGAACAGCTACATATCTTAATGCTTTAGTAGCTCCCACTTCGGATGTAAAGAATCCTGTAAGTGTTAACTGCTTGAACATTGTGAAATAATGTTTAGGATCTTCTGGCTTTGCAGCAGCTTGATAATCCTTAGCTTCTTTGTCTAAAGCTACTAATAAATCATGGCGACCTTTAGCGTCTGCGTCCATGAAGGACTTACCATTTAATTTAGTAGACGCTTCGTCTAATTTTTTCAAACCTTCCATAAAAATGGTTTGATCTTTTGCTTCGTAACAATCTGTTACCATTACTTGCATAAACTCACCCACTTTAGCTTCTTTAGCTCCTGGTGTTTTAGTAGCAGGTAAAATAGTTTCAGCTACTTCGTTTAAAAAAGAAATATTCTCTTTTGTAAAAGTAATACCTGTAGTTGCAGTTTTGCAACCAGATAAAAATGCTTCTGCACCTAAAACAGTTCCACCCATAATGATGGCAACTCTTGATAAGGCTTCTCTTCTATTCATCATAATATTATTATTTAAAATTTAATAATTAGCGCAATTATAAGTTTCCTTTTTTCAATTCACTTACAGCAAAGTCAACCGCTCTAGCAGTAAACGCCATATAAGTTAAAGAAGGGTTTACGCAAGAAGCACTTGCCATAAACGCACCGTCAGTAACAAATACGTTAGGCGCATCCCAAACCTGATTGTTTCCGTTCAATACAGAAGTTTTAGGATCTCTACCCATACGAGCTGTACCCATTTCGTGAATTCCACGACCAGGAGTACCGTCACCTTCACGTGCTTTTACGTTTTTAACGCCTACTCTTTCTAACATTTCTTGTGCATCAACGATGATATCTTTACGCATTTTCTTTTCGTTGTCTTTCAATTCACAATCAATATTCAAGACGTTTAATCCCCACTTGTCTTTTACTGTTTTGTCCAAGGTTACTTTATTAGTTGGATCTGGTAACATTTCACCAAAGCCACCCATACCAATAGTCCATCCACCTGGTTCAGTCATAGCGTCTTTGAAATCACCACCAATGCTAAATTCAGCAACTTCATGCTGCCATCCTTGTCTTGTACCACCACCTTGGTAACCAAATCCACGTAAATAATCACGCTTATCAGTTCCAACGTTTCTATAACGAGGAATATAGAAGCCATTTGCACGACGTCCGAAAGTGTATTGATCTTCAAATCCTTCCACAGTTCCACCAGCACCAATACCTAAATGGTGATCCATTAAGTTTTTACCTAAAGCATCACTACTACTACCCAATCCACCTTCCCAAACGTCGGTAGCAGAGTTCATCAATAACCAAGTACTATTTAAAGTAGATGCATTTACAAAAATGATTTTTGCTTTATACTCAATAGTCTTATTAGTTTCAGCGTCTAAAACAGTTACGCCAGTTGCACGCTTTTTATCTTTATCATATTTAATTTCAGTAACAATACTCCAAGGTCTTAAAGTCAAATTACCTGTTGCCATAGCCGCTGGTAAAGTAGAAGACTGTGTACTAAAATATCCTCCGAATGGACAACCCAACCAACACTTATTTCTAAACTGACAACCTGGGCGACCACCATGAGGAACGGTAATATTAGCAGTACGTCCAATAATCAAATGACGACTTCCTTTATAAACATCTTTTAATCTTGCAGCAACGTCTTTCTCTACGCAAGTCAAGTCCATTGGAGGTAAAAATTGACCGTCCGGCAACACTGCCAAACCATCACGGTTACCACTAATACCTGCAAACTTTTCTACATAGTCGTACCATGGTTCAATTTCCTTGTAACGTACAGGCCAATCAACACCCACACCTTCTTTGCCATTGGCTTCAAAATCCAAGTCAGACCAACGGTAACTTTGACGACCCCACATTAAAGAACGACCACCTACATGGTATCCTCTAAACCAATCAAAACGCTTCGTTTCAGTGTATGGACTTTCTTTATCAACGCACCAATAATCTAAATTGGTTTCGTTCAAAGGATAATCACGTTTTAAAACAGGATAGTCTTCGATCATTTTTTGCGTTCTTCCACCGCGATGAGGATGATCCCAAGCTTCCTTATTTGCATTTACATAATCTTTGATGTGCTCGATATTTCTACCACGCTCTAACATCAAAACCTTTAAACCTTTTTCTGTTAACTCTTTTGCAGCCCATCCGCCGCTAATTCCAGAGCCAACTACGATTGCGTCATACTGTTGTTGATCAGCCATTGTTTAAAATTTATAAGTGTTATAGTTTATTATAAAAAGTTGAATTCGATTTTTTAAATGTCACAGATTGTTACTGCTTGTTGTAAAGAAGCTAAATGATCTGTATGTGTCGGAATAAACTCATGTGCTACATAACCCGTATATCCTGATGCTTTTATAGCACGCATGATAGCCGGATAATTTAATTCCTGTGTGTCGTCAATTTCATGTCTTCCCGGCACTCCCGCTGTATGATAGTGGCCAAAATATTGATGATTATTTTGAATAGAACGAATAATATCGCCCTCGTCAATTTGCATATGATAAATATCAAACAATATTTTAAAATTAGGTGAACCTAAGCGCTTACAAAGTTCAATACCCCATGCAGACTTGTCTCCCATATAATCCTTATGATCAATTCTTGAATTGAATAATTCAATTTGAATGGTAACGCCTTTGGCTTCAGCTAATGGCATAATTTTTTTTAAACCAGTAACGCAGTTATTTAAACCTGTTTCGTCGTCCATTCCGTTTCTATTACCTGCAAAACAAATTAAATTTTTATATCCAGCAGCAGCCACTAATTCAATCCCTTCTAAATAATCTTTCACCAACCAATCATGATTTTTTAAATCATTCCAACCCTTGGTTAAACTAGTCTCACCAGCGGTATAACACATTGAACTATACAATCCATATTGTTTTGCAATAGGCCACTCATTCGGTTTTAATAAATCAATGGCACCAAAGCCTATTTGCTTAACTGCTTTACAAAGTTCTTCTAATGGAATTTCGCTAAAGCACCATCTGCAAACTGAATGATTAATATTGCCTTTTAAATTAGTATTTGCAATTTGATTTTTGTCAAAAGCCGCCATCACATTTTTTGGAATAGCAACACCTGCAGCGAGTGCGGCAGATCCTGACAATACTTGCTTAATAAGCTTACGTCTGTTAACTAAGTTCGGCATGGCAATACAATCTTGAATGAGTGTATAAATGTAAATTTAATTTGTAATCTTTTGAAATATTTTTATTCTAAAAATGGTGTTTTTTAAGAAATTATAAGGAAATTGCTTGAGGGTAATCCCTAAAGTGTTATTGTGACACAATAAAACGATTTTGCAAGCTAAAAAAACCTTTAAAATGAATAGAAAATTACGCATGGGCATGGTAGGTGGAGGTAAAGACGCTTTTATAGGCGCCATTCACAGACTCGCTGCCAATATGGATGGATTGATTGAATTGAGTTGTGGTGCATTAAGTATCAACCCTGAAATTGCCGTTGCCTCTGGTGAAGCATTATTCTTACCAAAAGATAGAACTTATTTAACATACGACGAAATGATCAAGGCCGAAGCGGCTTTGCCAGCAGACAAGCGTATTGATTTTGTTACCATAGTGACACCCAATTTTGCGCATTTTGCTCCTGCAATGATGGCATTGGATCATGGTTTTAATGTGGTTATTGAAAAGCCTATTACTTTTTCATTAGACGAAGCAAAACAATTAAAGCAAAAATTACAAGAAACAGGGTTGACACTTTGTTTGACGCATACTTACTCAGGATACCCAATGGTGAAGCAAGCTAAAGCAATGGTGAAAGAAGGCAAATTGGGTAAAATTCGTAAGGTTTGGGTGGAATATCCTCAAGGTTGGTTAAGTAAGCTTTCTGAAAGAGAAGGCAATGCGCAAGCTGCTTGGAGAACAGACCCAAAAAAATCAGGCAAGAGTTCTGTAATGGGCGACATTGGAACACATGCTGCACATTTAGCTGAATACATAACTGGTGCAAAAATTACAGATATCTGTGCTGAATTAAATACATTGGTGGAAGGCCGTGTAATGGATGACGACGGAGCTGTAATGTTGAAATTTGACAATGGTGCAAAGGGCGTATTAATGGCATCTCAGGTGGCTGCAGGGGAAGAGAATGCTTTAAAAATAAGAGTTTACGGAGAACTAGGTGGTATAGAATGGTTCCAACACGAACCCAATTCATTAATTGTAAAATGGCTAGACCAACCTGCTCAAATATTAAGAGCGGGTAGTGCCCATTTATCAAGCATTGCTTCCCATAATTGCCGCACTCCAGCAGGACATCCAGAAGGATATTTAGAAGCATTTGCCAATATCTACCGCAACTTTGCTTTAACCTTAGGTTGTAAAATAGACGGCACAACTCCAACTGAAGCTATGTTAGATTTCCCAGGAGTAGAGGATGGATTAAGAGGTATGGCATTTATTGATAATGTAGTATTGTCTGCACATTCAGATCAAAAATGGACACCTAATACTTTTTAATTAACGCTCCTATAAAAATAAAATAATGACAACAGTAAAAGGACCCGCTATATTTTTAGCACAGTTTTTAGGAGACGAAGCCCCTTTTAATACTTTAGAAAGTATTTGCAAATGGGCTGCAGGCCTAGGTTTCAAAGGAGTGCAAATTCCAAGTTGGGATCCAAGATGTATTGACTTACAAAAAGCGGCAGAAAGTAAAACTTATGCAGACGAAATAAAAGGAATCGTGAATGCAGCAGGATTAGAAATTACAGAATTGTCTACGCATTTACAAGGACAGCTTATTGCGGTACACCCTGCTTATGACGCACAGTTTGACGGATTTGCACCTAAAGAAGTGCATGGTAATCCAAAAGCAAGAAGCGAATGGGCGATACAACAATTAAAGTACGCAGCAAAAGCATCTCAAAACTTAGGACTCAATGCACATGCCACTTTTAGTGGTGCTTTATTATGGCATACGGTATATCCTTGGCCACAACGTCCGGCAGGATTAGTGGAAACTGGTTTTACAGAATTAGGCAAAAGATGGTTGCCAATTTTAAATGAGTTTGATAAAGTAGGTGTTGACTTATGTTATGAGATTCATCCAGGAGAAGACTTGCACGATGGAGTTTCCTATGAAATGTTTTTGGATAAAGTAAATCAACATCCAAGAGCATGTCTATTATATGACCCATCACATTTAGTATTACAATGCATGGATTATAAAGGATTCATTGACATTTATCATGAGCGAATTAAAATGTTCCATGTAAAAGATGCTGAATTTAACCCAAGTGCAAAACAAGGTGTTTATGGTGGTTACCAAAATTGGATTGACCGTGCTGGAAGATTCAGATCTTTAGGTGATGGTCAGGTTGATTTTAAAAGTATCTTTAGCAAGTTGGCTGCATATGACTATAAAGGTTGGGCAGTCATGGAATGGGAATGTTGCTTAAAACATCCAGAAGTGGGTGCTGCCGAAGGTGCTATATTTATTCAAAACAATATTATCAAAGTGACAGAAAAAGCATTTGATGATTTTGCGAATACAGGATCGGACGAAGCATTTAATAAAAAAATATTAGGACTTTAAGAACCAATAAAGACTTCTAAAATAAAACGAGCGCTTAGAAATTGAATAACAAACTTTTAAAAATTAGATTATGAAAAAGGTATTAGGAACATTAGCAGCAGTTGTCTTATTAATGGCATGTGGCGGCGGAACAGAGAAAAAAACAACTGAAGAAACAGCAGCACCAGCGGCTACAGCAGCAAATGATTTATCAGCTAACCCTGATTATCAAAAAGGTTTAGCATTGGTAGCGGGAAGTGATTGTTTAACTTGTCATAAAACAAGTGAGAAGAATATTGGACCTGCTTACAAAGACGTAGCTGCAAAATATGAGAACAACGAAGAGAATATCAAAATGTTAGCTGCCAAAGTGATTAAGGGTGGTGCAGGTGTATGGGGTGCTATCCCAATGACTCCGCATCCACAAATCAAAGAAGAAGATGCTGAAGCGATGGTTAAATATGTATTACTTTTAAAAAAATAAGTTTGAATATTTAAACTTAAAAAACAAAAACGATTTCTTATGAAAACACTCTTGCTTGCCCTTGTAACCACATTTGTTTGTATTCAAACCAATGCACAAGACAAATGGATTTCTTTATTTGACGGAAAAACTACCAACGGCTGGCATACTTATGGCAAAGACGTTGTAGGAGAAGCTTGGCAGGTAGTAGACGGTGCAATAGTGTTGAATCCTTTAAATAAAGAATCTTCTCAATTAAAAGGTGGTGGAGATATTGTTTCCAATGAAAGTTTTAATGATTTTCATTTACAGTTAGAGTGGAAGATTTCAAAGAATGGAAATAGTGGTATTATCTTTTTTGTACAAGACGATCCAAAAAAATATGATCATATTTGGTATACAGGTCCAGAAATGCAAGTATTAGATAATGACGGTCATCCGGATGCAAAAATATATAAACATAGAGCTGCTAATTTATATGACTTAGTAGCTGGTGTGGAAGGTGCTACAAAACCAGTTGGAGACTGGAACTTAGTAGATATTATTAATGAAAAGGGTACATTGACTCTAAAATTAAATGGTATTACTACTGTTACCACTGCACTAGGTGATGCAAACTGGACCAACTTAATTAAGAATAGTAAATTTTCAAAAGGAGAATCTCCTGACTTTGGAAAAGTATTTACTGGACATATTGGTTTACAAGATCATGGAAACCAAGTGTCATATAGAAATATTCGTATTCAAAAGTTATAGAAAGATGACCCCCGATCATGAACATTTTATGCGTCAGGCCCTCGTGCAAGCACAGAGGGCCTTTGACGTTGATGAAGTACCTGTTGGTGCAGTTGTAGTTATGCATGGAAAAATAATTGCCAAGGGACATAATCAGGTACAGCTATTAAAGGATGTAACAGCACATGCTGAAATCCTAGCTATTACCAGTGCCTGTGAAAGCTTACAAGAAAAGTATTTAACCGACGCTACCCTATACGTAACAGTGGAGCCCTGCCTTATGTGTGCAGGCGCTTTATATTGGAACAAAATTGGCCATATTGTTTTTGGAGCGAGTGACGAAAAAAACAGTTATAGGCGCGTTACCGAAAAAAATCCATTCCATCCTTCCACCACAATTATTGGAGGGGTGTTGCAAGAAGAATGTGCCGCAATTATGCAATCCTTTTTTCGAGCTAAAAGATAAATCCCTTATCATAGTTAAACATAGCAACCTCTAGGCCTCCGCAGCAAGAACTGAAGTCGGCTACGAGGTTCTATGTTTACCTATTTATTAAATTTGTTTCTATTTTTGGAAAAAAAAGATTCCACTCGTTTAAATCAGCATAAAGGGGTGTAATTTTGGTTTCTTAATTAAGAAACAATTAAATAAAAAAATATGTCATTTACATTACCTGCATTACCCTATGCACACGAGGCATTAGAGCCTCATTTTGATACTTTAACCATGCAAATTCACCATGGCAAACACCATCAAGCATACGTTGACAATTTAAACAAAGCGATTGCTGGTACTCCTAATGAAGGAAAAAGTTTGGAAGAATTAGTAGCCGTTGCTGGTACTATTAGCCCTGCTGTTAGAAATAATGGTGGTGGTCACTGGAATCACTCTTTCTTTTGGGCAAGCTTAGCACCAAATGCTGGTGGCGTTCCAACTGGAGCATTAGCTGATGCTATCACTGCTGCTTTTGGAAGCTTTGATGCTTTCAAAGAGAAGTTTGCAAACGCTGGTATGACTCGTTTTGGAAGTGGCTGGGCTTGGTTATTAGTGAAAGACGGTAAATTAGAAATTAGCTCTACTCCAAATCAAGACAATCCTTTGATGGACGTTGCAGAAGTAAAAGGAACTCCAATCTTAGGTGCTGATGTTTGGGAGCACGCTTACTATTTAAAATATCAAAACAGAAGAGCTGACTATTTAGCTGCTTTCTGGAATGTAGTGAACTGGTCAGTAATTGCTGATCGTTTAGCTGCTGCAAAATAAATATATCTAAGGAACAGGATCATACCCATGACCTCCCTTTGGATGACATTTACTTAATCGTTTGGCCCCAAGAAGAATACCTTTTATGGGGCCAAACTTTTGTATAGCCTGAGCGGTGTATTGAGAACAAGTTGGAGTAAATCTACATTTACTTCCACCTAAATAAGGAGAGAGTACGTATTGATAAAAACGTATTAAAGCAATGAAGGGAAAGGAGATGATTTTTTTAAGTAGTGACTTCATTAGATAAATTGATTGCATTTATTTTAACAGCCAACTTAGCAAGCAACAATTGAATTTTTGCTTGAATTTCTTTTTGAGTTAGCACATTCAAGTCGGTATATAAAAAAAATACAGCTACTTGTTTATTTTTTATCTGTACCAATTTTTCAAATGCAGGCTTTTCTAAACGATAGCCCTCTCTCAATAAACGTTTCACTCTATTACGAGCTACTGCCTTTCTAAAAGTTCTACTAGGAGCGCCAACACCTACATTCAGTATACCTTCTGGAGTATCAGGGTGTTCTTGAATGGTATAAATTAATCTTACTGGGAAATTAGTAATAGCATGCCCATTAGAAAACAAAAATTGCATTTGCTTTCTGCTTTTTAGCTTATCCTTTTTTTGATATGTAAAAACCTTTGGCAATAAATAAATTATTAATACTAGACATTAAAAAAGTCCTCTCGATAATTCGGGAGGACTTTAAAATTATAAGTTTCTATGCAGAGTGATTAAATTATTTTAATCCTTTCTCGCTAGATACAGTTAGTTTCTTACGTCCTTTCTTACGGCGACTTGCTAATACTTTACGACCATTAGCAGATTCCATACGCTTACGGAAACCATGAACTGATTTACGACGACGTTTATGAGGTTGGAAGGTTCTTTTCATCTTGTTTGTTTTACTTACTTAGTTCGCTAATATTGTTTCCACGTTCAATAGCAGTCACCATACCACTACCTGTGAAAGGACGGCAAAAATAGGGTATTTTTTGAATTTCTAAGCTAAATCTGTATGATTTGCCTCAATTTTTTGGCCAAAGAACAAACTGGCCTGTTTTTCGAAGGTTTCCGCATTGTCAGTAGTGAAAAAAGTCATTTGACTGTTTTTGCTACATTTTTCGTCTATTTTGGGGTGATTTTGCAAGTATTTGACCAAACTATGGGCAATTATGTCTCCTTGAGCTATAATTTTAACTCCTCCTGGCACATGTGCTTTGATTTTAGCCTCCAATAAAGGATAATGAGTACATGCAAGTAAGACCGTATCAATACGCTTAGATTGGCTAAAAAGCTCATTAAGGTACTGAACTACAAAATAGTCTGCCCCGGGTTTATCAAACTCGCCGTTTTCAATTAATGGCACCCACATTGGACAAGCTTGTTGAAATACTTTTAGCTCGGGATAAAATTTAGCTAATTCAATGGGATAACTATTACTCTGTATTGTTCCAGTGGTACCCAAAATACCCACTTCATGTGTTTTAGAATAAGTACCCAACACTTCACTTGACGGACGAATTACTCCAAGCACTCTTTTGCCAGGCGCCATTTTAGGCAAATCTAATTGTTGAATATTTCTAAGCGCTTTTGCCGAAGCAGTATTACATGCCAAAATAACTAATTCACAGCCTTGATCAAAAAACCAATTAACTGCTTCCAATGTATATTGATATACCGTTTCAAAAGATCGTGTTCCATAAGGTGCACGTGCATTGTCTCCCAAATAGATAAAGTCATGATGAGGCAATTGCTCCTTCAATGCTTTTAAAATGGTGAGTCCACCATATCCACTATCAAAAACCCCAATAGGCGCTGCCATAATTAAGTTATTTGCTTTCTGCTGTAAAACTAAGAACCTCGTTGCATAACAACGAGGTTCTTACTAAAAATATTATTTATTAAATATTATCCTTTTTTAGCTGGAGCTGCTTTTGCAGGAGCGCCACCAGTTGCAGCTTTGAAAGCTTCTTCTACCTCTTTAGGTAAAGCTAGTTTCAATTTCATTGCAACACGAATTGTTAAGTTGTCTGCAATAGAAGGTTGTGCATATGGAGATAAAGACTCAGCCTTTAAAACCATTGTGTATTTGTTTTCAGCAACTACTTCACTTAAAGCAGCAGCAATTTTTTGTCTGTATGGCAACAACAATTGCTCTTGCTTTTGTTGCATCGCTTCTTGTTGGTAAGTTTGCCAGTTGATCAACTTATATTTTAAACGATTTAAGTCGTCTGTAGCCATTTGTAAAGCCTTAGGTCTTTTAGACAAATCAACTGAATCTCTTTTAAAAATACTGTCCTTAACTTGATAATCCTTTAATGTATAGTTATACTCGTCTTGTAAAGAATCTTTAGCATAAGATTGTAAAACTGTGTCTAATTTTTCTTGGATACCTGGGAACAAAGCAATTACACTTTGATCATCAAAATAACCAATCTTAGTTTGTGCAGAAGCACTGTTTGTAAAAGATACTGCAACTAATAAAATCGCTGCAACTAGTAAACCTTTTTTCATAGAATCTATTTTTTTTGTTGTGTTTGTTCTTAATTATTAATCCCTAATTCTTTTAAAACGTCGTCGCTTTTGTCCAATTTAGGGTCTGCAAATATAATGGTTATTCCTTCACTTTTATCCAAAATGAAATCATACGAACGAGCGGTAGCCATTTTTTGTACTGCATTATAGACTTTGTCCTGGATTGGTTTAACTAATTTTTGTCTTTCTTTAAACAAATCCCCCTCATATCCAAAGCGTTTCTTTTGCAAATCTCTAAGTTCTTTTTCTTTCGCAAATAATTCATCCTCTCTTTTCTTTTTTAAATCGTCGGACAACATAAACTGTTCCGCTTCGTAGTTTTTATACATTTTATCCAACACCATTTGCTTGTCGTCGATTTCTGACTGCCATTGATCGCCTAAAACTTTCAATTTTTTATCTGCCTCTTTATATTCTGGAATTTTATCTAGAATATATTTTGTGTTAATTACAGCATATCGGCTTTGGGCTTGGACTGTAAAAACTGAAAGTAACAGCACCAATACTACTAGGCTAAATTTGTTGAATTTCATATTGATAAATTTAAAATGAGTTATGAATCTATATTTTTATTCTGGCTCGTATCCTAACATGAAGGTAAATCTACCTGCATCTTTTAATGAATTCGTTCCATTTAATCTATCTAAACCTACACCATAGTCAAACCCTAATAAACCAAACATAGGTAAATAGAAACGCATACCTATACCAACTGAACGACGTAAATTAAATGGATTATAGTCCTTCATGCTATACCAACCGTTTGCAGCTTCAAAAAACGTTAATGCATAAATAGTGCTACTAGCAGCTAAACTCAATGGGTATCTAAGTTCTACCGCATATTTATTAAACATAGTGAACTTTTGCTTAGACGATTGTTGGTCAGGGTTGATTTTAGGATTTGACGACTCATACACAGGATAACCTCTTTGTGCAATAATATCATACCCTAATAAAGCAAACTGATTACTTAAACCTGCATCTCCTAATTGGAACCGCTCAAATGGAGAGATTTTTAAATCACTATTATATTTCCCTAAGTAACCAAACTTGGCTGCAAATTTTAATACAAATTGTTTGTTATGATCTTCTCCAGCTGGCTTGCCTAATGGAACATACCATTCTCCATTAAATCTCCACTTATGATACTCTAACAATTCATAAGGATTTGCTTTTGAACCAAAATTTGGATCAAATAAAGAATACGGCGGAGTGATTTGTGCACTTAATAAGAAAGTAGATCCTGTTCTTGGAAACAAAGGTTGGTCAATGGAAGTTCTTTGTAATGCAAACTTAATATTTAGGTTATTTACAATTCCATTTTGGAAATTAGGCAAATTATATGGATCAATAGCATAGTTCTTTAAAGTGTACCTAGTATAATTAAGACCTGTACTAAAAGAGAAATAATCGTCCGGCCATGCTAATTGACGAGCGAAAGAAACCGTTGCGCCTGTTGTAGAAATGTATCTTGAATCAGCAGCATTCGGATTGTATAACCCAGTTACCAAATCATAGCTTTGACCATATTTAGTATTATATACACTTACCGTTAAAGAGTTTCTTTTTATACCACCAAACCAAGGTTCTGTAAATGACAAGTTGGTAGATCTAAATGCTTTACCATTACTTTGAACACGTAAAGATAATTTTTGACCATCTCCCATTGGTAATGGATCCCAGGCAGATTTTTTAAATAAGTTTTTAGAAGAGAAGTTGTTGAAAGTAACACCTAATGTTCCAGTCAATCCAATATACCCACCCCATCCAGCACTCAATTCTAATTGATCACTTGATTTTTCCTCCACTCCATAATTAATATCCACAGTTCCGTCTTCAGGATTTGGGATTGGGTCGATTTTTATTTTCTCTTGATCGAAATAATTTAACTGCGCAATTTCACGTTGAGAACGAATCAATAAAGAACGGCTAAACTTATCACCTGGAATGGTTCTAATTTCACGACGAATTACAAAATCTTTTGTTTTTTCGTTACCTGCAATTCGAATGGTTTTAACAGTAGCTTGTGGACCTTCCATTAATCTTATTTCAAAATCGATAGTATCATTATACACTGCAGTTTCAATTGGATCTATTCGGAAGAATAAATAACCATCGTCTTGGTATTGTCCACTTACATCACCACCTTCGGCTGTTGGAGTTTTACCCAATTTGTTATATAAAATCTCACGATTGTAAATGTCTCCTTTTTTAATATTCAATACACTAGTAAGTAAAGAATCAGAATATTTTGTATTTCCTCTCCAAGTAATATTTCCAAAATAATAGCGCTTACCTTCTTTTAATTGTATGTCAACATTTAAATTACCTACCGCATTATGATATACTGTATCCTTCTCAATTACAGCGTCTCTATAGCCTAATGAATTATAGTAGTTTAATAAGTTGTCCTTACTCTCATCGTACTTCTTTACATTAAACTTTGCAGAAGAAAGTTTAATACGTACATAAGGATTTAAGATCTTTCTTGTTTTCGTAAAAGTTAAATAACCCTTCTCTTTTAAATATTGCTCAAAAGAATAAGGATTCGTTTTTACAATTACTGGCTTATCATTAATAGGAAATAAAGTCATTCTAGACTTCTCATGAATCTCTTTCAAGCTTTTCTTTAGCTTTACTTCTTCTATTTGATTGCCACCAATATTAATATTATTGATTCTAACTTTAGGACCTCTGTCAACTACAAATTCCAGCACTAAGTTATTTTTTCTTACAGCATCTTTTTGTTCTTTAATGATAACACTTACGTCTTGAAAACCTTTTTCAGCATAATACTTTTTAATTCCTTCAATAGCTGTGATCTTCATGTTTTCTGTAATAACTCTATTGGGAGTTAAACCTGTCTTTCCTGACAACTCATCTTTTTCAGATTTACGAACACCGGTCAAATCAAAACGAGATAATCTTGGACGCTCTGTAACATTTATTTCAAGGTCAATTTCTTTGTCTTTTAAATCGGTGATATAAACACTTACATCGCTAAAATAATTTTGACCCATTAATTTATGAATCGCTTTAGCAAAGTTGTCGCCACCAGGAATTTGTACTTCGTCTCCAATATTTAAAGTGGATAAAGACAATAATAAACTTTCATCAAAAAACTGATTGCCAACTACTTTGATAGATCTTATCTTGTATTTGGCAGGCGCTTTTTGATTGTAAATACCCAGCAACTTTACATTAATCTGAGAAACTGAATCTTTCACAGGAATATCCTGAGCAAAACAAGTCGACGATAATACAAGTACCGATAATAATCCTATGATAAATTGGGTCAATTTCTGCATCTGCTGGTGGGGCTAAAATTTATGATTTTAAAAGTGTCGCAAATTACTCGTATTATTTCAAAGTCTTTGTTAAAAAGGAGAAAATAACACATTATTTATTTTCTTCATTTGAAGTAATCTGAGCACTGGTTTTACCAAATCTGCGTTCCCTAGACTGGTAGTCCAGGATTGCTTCTATTAAATGTGGCTTTCTGAAGTCCGGCCAACGAGTGTTAGTAAAATAGAGTTCCGCATAAGCCAACTGAAAGAGTAAGAAATTACTTATTCGATGCTCTCCGCTCGTTCTTATCATTAATTCTGGATCAGGAATCCCTTTGGTACTAAGCGCTTCGGCGAATAGTGGCTCATTAATGTCCTCGGCTGCTAATTGTCCGTCCAGAACACGTTTTGCCAATATTTGAGCCGCATTTACAATTTCCCATCTACTACTATAACTTAATGCAATAATCAATTTAAGGCCAGTATTGGCTGCCGTTTGAGCTGTAGATACATCCAAAGCGGTTCTTGCCTCTGGGGGCAATTGGCTTAAATCTCCTATAAATTGGAGCTGAATATTATTTTTATTTAAATCTGGGACTTCTTTTGCAATGGTTTCCACAAATAAGGTCATCAATCCAGCGACTTCTTCCGCAGGTCTGTCCCAGTTTTCGGTACTAAAAGCATACAAAGTGAGGTACTGAATCCCAATTTCCGCTGCTGCTTCTACTACTTTCCTTACACTCACAACTCCATGATAATGACCAAAAAGTCTATCCTGTCCTTGCTCTTGAGCCCATCTGCCATTCCCGTCCATAATAATGGCTATATGCTTTGGGAGTCTATTTTGGTCCAGATTTTCCATGAGGTAAAATTAAGAAAAATAGCGTCGTTATTTACGCTTAAATAGCTTGAAAATGTTGAGTTTACTCGATTTGCTACTTTTAGTATTGATTTCGGTACCCGTGTTTTTATGCTTCGATTGTTTAATGGGGTCCGGACCATACACTTTTCTGAAATTATAAGAGATCCCAATTTGGGCACTTAATAAATTGTCTTTGCCCGACTTGCTTCCTTGAAACCAATCACCCGTAGTTGGATTTTTAAATAATTGATTGTCCGCTAAATGATCAATATAGTCGGAAGTAGTAAAACTTTGTTTGTACTCAGCGAATACATTGATATGATTTGAGATACTATATTTAAGACCAAAATTGACTGGAATTACTGGGTATTGGTTTTTAGAACTTCCATTAGATGAATTGTCTACTGAAGTACTAATTAATAATCCAGCACCAAAACCTAAATAAGGAGAGAATCGATAATTTTTTCGACCGCTAATGAATCTATTAAAATAGAGTTGGGTCATTACCGTTAATTCATGAAAATTTCTTTGGAAGTGAAATCCTCTTGCAATTGCATAAGCATTAGTAGACTTATTGTCATTAACATTCAAACTAAAACTTTGGTAGTTTAGTCTAATGCCTGCAAATTCATTTATTTGCTTTTTATAAAAAGCACCATAATTCATTTTAAGGAATTGGACATCTGGTGCAATGTCGCCATTATAAGAACCATATCCCACCATGACACCGGCTTCACCTTTGTCATCCATTAATTCAAGATGCTGTCCAAAACTATTGGCACCTAAAAATAAAAATGTAAAAATTAAGAGATATTTAATATTCATGTTTAATTTCTTTTGTCTAATCCCCAAGTCAACTTGTTTCTTAATGTTGTTAAATAGCTGTTCTCATTAAGTCTTATAAAACTTACTGTAAAATTTTCTTTCTTAACTGCAAGCTGAATTGTTTTAGCAACAATCTCTTTACGTGCGTCTAATGCACAAATTAATTCCTCTGTTCTTCCTTCAATTTCAAAGGAGATAACAGAAGTGTCTGGAACCACTATAGACCTAACATTTAAATTATGTGGAGCTACCGGTGTTATTACAAAACTTGCCGACTCTGGAAAAAGTATAGGTCCATTGCAACTCATATTATATCCAGTAGAACCAGTTGGAGTGGAAACAATCAATCCGTCTGCCCAATAGGAATTTAAAAATTCACCATTTAAATAAGTATGAATTTTTATCATAGGAGACGTGTCTCTTTTATGAATTGCAAACTCATTTAATCCAAATGGTGTATCCCCAAAAACAGGCATATTAGAATCAAGATGTATTAGCGTTCTTTTGTCTACCACATAAGACCTATTCACTAAAGCTTCTACCATTAAACTTAATTCGTCTTTTGAAATAGACGCTAAAAATCCAAGCCTTCCATAATTAACTCCTAAAATTGGAATATTCGTGTCACCAATTAAAGTAATAGCATCCAACACCGTTCCATCACCTCCTACACTTATTAAACAGTCAATAGTATTGTGTAAGTCTAAAGCAGATTGAAAAGGAATTAAAGGGGCTTTTCCGGCAGCTGCAGTCAGGTTGAATTTATTTATTAAATCTTCAAAGACATATATAGTTACGTCATAACGATATAGCTCAAACAACAAAGCATTTAAAGATTGTTGTTGATCCATGTCTACCCCTCTACTATATATTGCAACTTTCATCGATCCTTTTTAAAAATTAATTCCGCCGTGCAAATATAAACCTTTGTCTCCAAGCTGGTTCACACTATAGTCCACTTTTAACACAAAATCGTAAATACTTATAATATCTATTCCAATTCCTGCAGTTCTTAATAAGGTATTAGACAACCTATTACTGCTAAGTGGATGTGCATTATAAGCATACCCGAGATTGGAAAATACTTTAATCCAAAAATCATATTTTATATTGGGCATGTATTTTGAATTAAGAATATTAGGCACAGTATAACTTCCTAAAGAATGATTAAAAGAAGCTTTTAAAATAGTTCCTGCATTTCCCTCTATTACATAATATTCCAAACCACTCATTTGCATATTACCATATCCCATTAATTTTTGATCATTATAATTTTGATTAGGCAAGATTTTGAAAATAGAATTTGATTCTAAGTAAATAAAATTAGTAGTAGAAAAAGAATGTGCTTTAATTTGTCTAAACTGAAATGAAGTCAAATTACCTGCTGCTGCAATTCTTTGAAATGCAATAAATTCAGTACTATTTCCTTGAGTAGGATAGGCATTATAATTAAAGCGAGTTTTAGAAAAAGCAATGCTAAGATCTGCATAAGACATTGATTTTGTATAACTAGGTAGTAATTTAGGTTGTTTCAAAAAAGCCGAGTCAGAAATATGGTCTTCTCCAAAACCAATTTGAAAAGAATGACGTTCAAATAAGTTGGGCCTATATGATAAATTTAAATTAGCACGATATCCACTTCTAATTACACCGTCCGTTTTATAGAAAATCTGTTTATCGTTTTGTGTAGTATAATTAATTTCTTTTTGAGTCAGGTATTGAAAACCTGCACCCAACCCAAAATGTAAGTTTTTGTCAATAAATGGAAATTGATATCGCACAATAGCTTGCTGTGTATAGCCGGTAATTAATCCTAATACTAATTTGTCATTATTGCCGGTAACGTTGCTCTGCCTAAAGTTAACGCCATAGTTAACTCTGTCTAGGCTTCTATGTTGTTCATTCCACCATTGACTGAAGTTTCTGTCAACCCATCTAAAATAGGGCAATGGAAAAAAGTACCATCTTTCTTTAACTTGAATCTTAATTTGTACATGCACGCTATCCAAATCATAAATAGAAACAACCACTTCATTAAATAAAGTAGTATTCACTAATTGACTTTGAGCAATTTTGTTAAGTAGGACAATTGAATCTTTTGAAAGTATATCCCCTACTTTATAGGGTAATTCTCTATAAATAATATACTCCTTGGTTTTATGATTACCCTCAACGTCAATAGCACTAATTGTAGACTGAGCATGGACTTTGCGAGTTCCAACTAGAAGAATTAAAAGAAAAATAAATGAGTACTTCAGAAATTTAAACATCTAGATAATTCATTAAATGATGATAATGCTCTTCGATATCATTGTTGACAGGAGCTTTACCAAAGTAATGAAGCACTTGGTAATTATATCTTTGGAAAGTGGCAATAATCGCTTGTGCCTCCTCTTGATTAATTTTTATAGTAATAATAAATGCACCAGAAACTTCGTCAAACAAAGTGTTTAATTGAATGATTTGTGCATTATTCGTTTCTACCAATCTGCTCATCTCTGCAAGAGAGTACTGGTAAGGAGAAATAGAAATCACTAACATTGCGCCTGGCTGAGTCACTCCTAAAAACTGAGCGAGCATTTCATTTAAATTTTTCTGAGGTATTACCCCAATACATTCTTGCTGTTCGTTTAATACTGGCAATAAGCTTAAATGATGTTTTGCAAAATTATCTAATGCAGTTAATACATGCGCGCTACCTAAAATACCAATTCGCTGAATTTGGTCAGCAATAGTTGCTATTGTTTGCGTGCCTTCAATATCTAATAAGTCATCTTTCTCCACTAAGCCAATATAATAGTCGTCTTTTACTACTGCCAATTGCTGTACGTCAAAGTCATCCATATTTTGTAATGCAAAATTTGCAGTATCATCTAAATGAAGCAGAGGAAAACCTTGTATAGCAATAGAAGCTGCAAGCATAGCTAATTTTATTTAGGCAATGATTGAAGAAATTTCTCTAAAATATTATTGAATTCATGCGGCACTTCCATCATAGGAGCATGGCCACATTTGTCTATAAAATGTAATTCACTATTAGGAATTAATTTTTTAAATTCTTCCCCAACAAAAGGAGGTGTAACGGTATCATTCTTACCCCAAATTAATAAAGTGGGCTGTTGAATTTGATTTAGCTCGTCTCCTAAATTATTTCGAATGGCACTTTTTGCAAGTGCAATAATCTTAATTACCTTAATACGGTTTTTAGTTATTTCAAAAACCTCATCCACTAATTCCGGAGTCGCCATGGCTGGGTCATAAAATGTCAATGCCGTTTTGTTCTTTATATATTCATAATCTCCTCTCTTAGGATAAGAATCTCCCATCGCGTTTTCAAATAAACCACTACTTCCTGTCAAGGTTAATGATTTTACTTTTTCAGGATGTTTTAAAACATAAATTAGCGCAACATGGCCGCCTAAGGAATTACCTAACATATGAACATGATCATATCCTTTATGTTCCATAAACTGATGAACATATTTAGCTAAACCTGTAACACTGGTATGTAATATGTCTAAATCGAATAAAGGAAGCATTGGGATAACCACTTTATGGGTATGTCTAAACTTTTCTATCAAATCAGAAAAGTTGCTCAATGCTCCAAAAAGTCCATGCAAAAGCATTAGCGTTTCCCCTTTACCTACTTCTACATAATCAAATTTTCCGTCCTTTATTATTTCGTATTCCATATAAATCAATGCTTTATGCACAAAAGATAAGCAATTCTTATCAAATTGGCCTTGTTCTGCCAATCATATAAAGATAATTAATTCATTGTTAACAGGGTCAAATGAATAGAGCCAAAGTCTTTTTTATAGATGGAACTATTATACTCATCTTATCCATAAAAAATGGCCACCATTTTTGCAAATATGGATACACCAAAGCTTCTTTCATTTTAGCCGGTTCTATTACTCCTAAAATTTGCATAAAATACAAAATGGCACTTAAGATAGTTCCATAGATAAGTGCATATAACAAAATACCTAAGAGCTTATTCAACCATCCCAACATTAACCATTCCGCAGTTTGTTGTAGAATTCCAGTGATCATTTTTAGCAAAATCATCACTAAAATAAGTACAATCAAGAATGCAATGAATGGCAACCAATGAGATTCAATTTTAGTATGCTCTTTTAATTGCGTTGCAACATATCCAGCTAACTGAAATGCTAACACTAATCCAACAAACAAGGAGAAAAAAGAAATCAAGGCTTTAATAAACCCATGACGATATCCTTGTAAGATGGCAACAATAAAAACGGTTCCTGTTAATATATCTAACCACATATACTAAGGAGTCAATAATGATTTAGCTACAGCAGATATTAATTTACCGTCCGCTTGACCAGCTAATTGCTTTGTTGCAGCACCCATTACTTTTCCTAAGTCTTGTGGACCTGCTGCACCAACTTGCGTAATAATAGCTTGTACTGCAGCTTTCACGTCTTCCTCATTCATTTGAGCAGGTAAGAATTTTTCAATAATTGCTATTTCTTCCGATTCCTTAGCTGCTAAGTCAGGTCTATTTTGTTCTTGATAAATAGTCAATGAATCACGGCGTGACTTAACTAGTTTCTGTAATAATTTAAGTTCAGTATCTTCTGAAATAGCACCGTTTGCACCTGGATCCGTTTTTGCTTTTATAATTTCAGCTTTAATGGCTCTTAACCCTCTTAACAATGCTTCGTCCTTACTTTTCATTGCGTCTTTCATTAAAGACATTACTTTTTCTTCTAAACTCATAAAATATTATTTAGGATTTTGAGCTAATTGACTTGCTCTAAATTTGTTATAAAATGATTTAGCAAAGGTCTTAAACTCTTCTGCTAAAGCTTTGTCCTGAGTAGCTCTTAAATAAGTATCGCCCATACCCATTAAATTCTGATAAAAGAAGTCCGCCATTTCGTCTACCATCATATCCTTTGTCCATAAGTCAATTCTTAATGCTGTCTTGTCGGTTGGATCCCAAAATGTAAGCATCATTGCACGAGCCGCTTGCGCTTCTTGAGCAGAACTGTCTGTGGCAGACCATTCAATGTTTTGTGGTATTTTTTGATCGTCCAAACTAATTTGAACGTTTATATTGGATTGCTGCATCATAAAATAATTATGGAGCAAAAGTACAATTTATTATTTTAAGCACATAGGGAGTTTACTGTCAAATTGCAGTTCCCCATTTGTATTTTGTTGATTCAGCCATGCATGACCCATATTGGATCTAGCTTGTCTATAAACCTCGTCCTTGTAGTATAATTTGAAATGATTAGACAAAGCCATTTTTGGTGAAAAATCAAAATATTCCCCTGCTTTTTCCCAAGACACTGGTAAGTTGCAGGTAGTGTTGAAAAGCAATGGTATATGGTATTGTACCGCTTCTTCTATTAAAAAACTATTATCAAAATTTGATCCACTCCATAAAGCAGCATAAGTAGATGCTAACCATTCTTTTTTAAGATTAGATTTAGAAAGTATGAAAATGGCCTCTTTAAATTTATACCCCTTTAGTAAAAGCTGGGCTTTGGCACAAATCGTATCATTCTCAAAAACAAAAACCAATGCCATAGAAGTTTGTTGCCATTTTTTAAAAATGGAAAATTCCTTCAGTGTAGCCACCATTTCAGCTAAAGGAAGGAATGCCAGAAAATAATTATTTCCACCCGCGATCTCCTCTTTGCAAGCAGCTAAATGTTGCCATTCAAAAACAGGCAAAGCTGCTGTTGGTAGATACCCTAACCTGGCTTTAAATGCAAATTTAGGATGTGCTGATTTGATTGTATTAAGCACCCATTCATTTAAACAGATGGTATTAATTGACTTTTTAATAAAGGACTCCAACTTTCGCTGTTGCAACCAGTTTTGCAATAATGATAAATTGCTATTGCATACGGGGTGTCCTAACGGAATAAAATAATGAGGGAACCTTTCACTTCCCTTTAAATAAGTTCCAAAATGCACAATAATCACATTGGTTAGAGATATCATAAGCTTTTGAGCCTCCTGATTGCATACTATTTCAACTTTAGAATATTCGTTGTAATTAGCGTGTCGCTTAAATAAACTGATATAATTAGTGGGGATAGCATCTCCTACAATGTAAAAATGAACCTGATCCAAAGCTATTCCAGCTTCCACCATATCCCATGCTTTTTGATATATCAAAGTGGATGGGTTTGCAAAATGGCTGTCAGTTAAAATAAATAGGCGCATAAGCAAATTTACAGCATACTTAACAATTTATCCACCAATCATTTGTAAAGCTTAATTCTTATTAATTGTCCCCCTAACTTTGTCCCATGGCGAAGCACTTGCAGCAATTAGATTTATTTGGGAATGATATACCACAGTCGGTGCATATTGCTGCGCCATCTAATTCCAAAACTAATAAGAAAACCGCGACAGTTAAAGCTAAAAGACCTGTGGTTTTGGTTGAAGAAACTGTCAACGAACTTAGAGAAGAGGATCCGCTTCCAACAGTATCTAGAACACCGATGAATTTTAGTGCAACCATTGCCAAACAGAAAAGAGGTAGAAAGTCATTTGCTTCCATGGATGGTGATATGGATAAATTGCAGGTTCCTAGTGCAGAAATACTAGCCAAAAAATTATACTACCCAATTGGAGAAGTGGCTACTTGGTTTAATGTAAATACTTCCCTTATTAGATACTGGGAAAAAGAGTTCAAACAATTACAGCCAAGAAAAACTAGAAAAGGAGATCGTTTATTTAGGTCTCAGGATATTGCATTCTTAAAGCAGATATATTTTTTACTACGTGAAAAAAAATATTCAATTGACGGGGCAAAAACTTATTTGAAAAATAACAAAGAGAAGGCAGAAAAAGACATGGCCTTGTTAAACAGTTTGAAAAATATTAAAAGTTTTTTAACCGCATTAAAGACGAGTTTATAAATACCTAAACATTATCTGCAAATTTTATTTGATTCGTATTTGCGAATTGAATGGCTGCTAAATTAATATTTTCTCTGAGCATTTGAAATTTTGAAATTTCAAGATCGATGTCGACAAATATTTCTGCATGAATTATGTGTGACATTTTACCCGACTCAGCCAAAAACACAACCGAACTCACTACTCCTTGTTGTTGCGCAATATGAGTTCTCAAAAATTGCGAGAAATTCGAAATAACATCAGACGTTGTTTGAACACTTAATTGTAAATCCATTTCAATTTTACGTTCGGAACGCATGCTGATATTATCAACAATATTGTCCACCATTTGTTTGTTAGGAACTGAGATATATGTTTTTTCCTGTGTGCGAATACGCGTACTGCGCAATCCTATTTTTTCAATGGTTCCGGTAAAGCTATTAACCTTAACCAAGTCGCCAATAGAAAACGGCTTGTCAAAGAAGATAATAAAGGACGCAATGATATTCTCAAGGCTTTCGCGCATAGACAATGCTATAGCGGCTCCTACGATACTTAAGCTAGTAACTAAATTACCAATATTTTCGTTGAATACATAATGCAGGATTAACAAAACACCAACGATGTATAAAATCACTTTAAAAAAATCTCTAAAAAATAAAACTAATTGATCATCACTCTGATCCTTAGTTAATTTCGATTTCTCTTCTAATATGATAGCAATAAATTCAAGTGTACGTAAACAAACTCGAATAAATAAAATAATAAAAATTAATTTAACAATAGACTCTATCCCCTGCTGCAGCGTTAACTTAAATAAATGTACATTCCATGCAGTTGGAAATTTCAATTCATATAAAGCAACGATAGCTACAAGGAAAATTAAAAACCATTCTATTGGAACCACCAGTCTGTGAACATGAATCTTTCTAAGCTCAGAATGATTTTTTTTATCAATCCAGGTATAAATCAAACTTGCAAAAAAGCGAGAGATTAGTCTTTTTATGATAAGCGTACCCAATATGATGCCTAGTATAATTAAATAACTCCTGATAGAATTACTTAATATTTGTTGGTCTAAATTCATCTTAATTTATTTTTTTAGGAAGGAATTAATCTTCCCATTTCTCTAGTTGCATAGACACTCCATCAAATACACCATAAGTATTTAGTCTAATCCAATCTCCTAGATTAATATATCTTGTCTTGTCATTAATTTTAAAATCAAGCGCATAATGTCGGTGACCAAAAATAAAATAATCGACGTCTATTTCTTTTGCCTTTTGCTTTGTATAAAGAATGAGCCACTCCTTGTCTTCTCCTAAAAATATTTCGTCTGAACTTCCTGTTTTAAGTCTGCTTTGTCCACTAAAATAATTGGCAACTTGAATACCAATGTCAGGATGTATCCAACGGAACAACCATTGGCAAATTGGATTCGTAAATATTTTCTTTAAAAATTTATATCCTTCGTCACCAGGACCAAGCCCGTCTCCATGACCTATTAAAAAACGTTTAGCTGCAAATTGAAATTCATGAGGCTCAAAGTACACTTTTGCATTTAACTCTTTTTCAAAGTAATCTTGCATCCATAAATCATGATTGCCTGTGAAAATATGAATAGGAATACCGGCATCGCTTATCTGAGCCAAACAGCCTAAAATACGAACAAAGCCCTTTGGAACTACTGTTTTATATTCAAACCAAAAGTCAAAAATGTCTCCAACTACAAAAATCGCTCCCGCGTCTTGCTTAGCATGATTAAGAAAACGAACCAAACGGTCTTCTCGCTTTCTGCTTGTTTGCTCATTGGGTGCTCCCAAATGAAAATCAGATAAAAAATAAACTTTTTTGCCAGGAGCTAAGTCCATGAAATAGATGGTTTTTATAAAGGTACTAATCCGTTTGTTTATCCACTAAAAAACAATACACTTCTTTAGGGCCATGCACTCCCACTACCAATGTCTTTTCAATGTCTGCAGTACGACTTGGACCGGTAGCAAAACTAATCATGCTTGGAATACAGTCTGCTTCTTTCTTAAATTGGTTCAAGCTATCGGCAATGTCAAAAACTAATTGATTAGTATAAGCAATACAAATATGAATTGGTGCATATACACTAGCCGT
Source organism: Chitinophagaceae bacterium (assembly GCA_947374225.1). GTDB lineage: Bacteria > Bacteroidota > Bacteroidia > Chitinophagales > Chitinophagaceae > Sediminibacterium. The sequence continues at coordinate 203,312 of CANCAY010000001.1, forward strand.
ACGTCCACTTAATTGCTGACTACTTAAAACAATAGTTCCTGTTCTTGCAATCAAATGATCACATAGCGTTATGGCAGCATCACAACCTGCTAAATCATCTGTATTTACAGGGTCAAATTGATATTCTTTCATATCATCTAGCCAGCCTGATTCACGGGAATAAATCTTAGTCCAATTGTGTGCACGAATTAGTTTACTCAATTGACTAACTAATTCAGCTTCGTCTGCACAGTAAATAAATTTGCCAAGTAATTCAGTGAATTTCTCGGCAAAGCCAATTGTTAATTCTTGTTCTGACGGAAAAAAAATAGGAGTTTCTGATACTTGATCAGGAAAAGGAACAGGCACTGGTGACTTTAGTGCCTGTTTTATCTTTTGTAATATTTTGCTTCTAGCTCCTTGTGATTCCATTGCTATTAATTCAATGATTAATCATTGGTTTGAATAAAATCTGAATTGTCTTCTTTATCCTCAACAACACTAGTAGCGTCTAATTTATCTTCTACTATGTTTACTACTGTTGTTTCAGATGGGGCAAATTGATCGCCACCGTCTTCTGCTATAGTTCTAGCTTCTGTAGATTTTTCAGCCGCTGTAGCTTTATCCTCAACGTCGAAAGTAACCACCTTCTCTTCTTCAAAAGGACGATTACCAATTAACTCTTCCACATCAGACTTATGTAATACTTCTCTTGTCAACAATGCTTGTGCTAATTTTTCAACTTCCTCTTTTTTCTCTTTCAAAAGACCTAAGGTTCTTTGATAAGCTGCTTCAATCATTTTACGCACTTCTTCGTCAATGATTTTTCCAGTCTCTTCGCTAAACGGCTTTTGGAAAGTGTTTTCTTGAGATGGATCGTAGAAACTTACGTTTCCAATTTTATCATTCATACCATAAGTGGTTACCATAGAGTAAGCCATTTTGGTAATTTGTTGTAAGTCATTAGAAGCACCTGTAGATATTTTACCAAAAAATATTTGCTCTGCTGCACGACCACCTAATGTCATACACATTTGGTCTGTTAATTGTTCAATAGTATATAAGTATTGTTCTTTAGGAGTGTATTGTGCATACCCTAATGCTGCAGTACCTCTAGGCACAATAGTTACTTTTAATAAAGGATAAGCGTGCTCTAAGAACCATCCACAAATCGCATGACCTGCTTCGTGATAAGCAATTACTTCTTTCTCTTCTTTTGAAATTATCTTATTCTTTTTCTCTAATCCACCAATGACTCTGTCAATAGCGTCTTGGAAATCTTTCATTTCAACACCCGTCTTGCCTTTACGTGCCGCAATCAAAGCAGCTTCGTTACAAACATTTGCAATATCTGCACCAGCAAATCCTGGAGTTTGTTCTGCTAATTTATGAACGTCTAAGTTTTCAGAAACTTTGATAGGTCCTAAATGCACTTTGAAAATTTCTTCACGACCTTTTACGTCAGGACGATCAATTGAAATTTGACGATCAAAACGACCTGGTCTTAATAAAGCACTATCTAATACGTCTGGACGGTTTGTCGCAGCTAATATAATAATACCAGTATCTCCACCAAAGCCATCCATCTCTACTAATAATTGGTTCAATGTATTCTCACGTTCGTCATTACTCATCATGGCATTTTTACCACGAGCACGACCAATCGCATCTATCTCATCTATAAATATAATACATGGTGCTTTTTCACGCGCTTGCTTAAATAAATCACGCACACGGCTTGCTCCAACTCCTACAAACATCTCCACAAAATCAGAACCACTTAAGCTAAAGAAAGGCACTTGTGCTTCTCCCGCCATTGCTTTTGCTAATAATGTTTTACCTGTACCTGGAGGCCCTATTAATAAAGCACCTTTAGGAATTTTACCTCCAAGGGCTGTATACTTTTTTGGATGTTTTAAGAAGTCAACTATTTCCATGACTTCTTCTTTTGCTTCTTCTAAACCTGCAACGTCAGCAAAAGTGATATTTACTTTTGTGCCTCCTTTTTCGAATAAGGTTGCTTTAGATTTTCCAACATTAAAAATGCCACCTGGACCGCCGCTACCACCAGCGCCACCACCCATCTTACGCATTAATAAAACCCAAACTACTACTATCAATACTAAAGAAAATATAGTATTTGCAATAGGCCCAAACCAATCACTTTCAGAGTCGGTAGAACTATCTGGAATTTCCGTAATGGCGTACTTGGTATAAATATCGTCTACTTCTCTATTGAAAGAAGTCCAGTCGTCAATCTTATATTCAAACAAGGCATTGCCTTTTACTTTTTCCTTAGACAATTTCTGCTTGAATTTTTTAACATAAAATTCTTTCTGAATACTGTCAGGCTTAATGTAAAAATGCACCACTTTCTTGTTCTCAATTTTTACAAACTTCTCTATGTCTCCACTTGTCATTAGTTTCACAAATTCATTGTGAGACAAGGTAGCAACGTCTGGAGCAACTTGAAAGAAACGTGCGGACAACAACGAAAGCGCTATTAAACCATAGATCCAATAAATATTGAACTTAGGTAATTTGGGTCCCTCGCCTAACGGGCCTTTCTTCTTTGAATTTTTCTCTGGTGTCATTTTATAAATGCTATTATTCCTTTATTTAAGGAAGCTATTATTTAATTATAAATCGTGATTTTTTATATCAGCGTCACTCCACATTTCCTCTAACTTATAAAAAGTTCTAGATTCAGGGTGCATAACGTGAACAACTACATTGATGTAGTCAATTAACAACCATTGTGATGCAGTTTTACCTTCACTTTTATAAGGTAATTCATCACATTGTGATTTTACTTCAAAGTCTATATTGTCAGCTATAGCTTTTAATTGCGTGGTATTGTTTGCTTCACAAATCACGAAAAAGTCAGCAGACGCTTCGTGTAATTTTCTTAAGTCTAAGCTAACTATGTTTTCACCTTTTTTATCTTGAATAGCCTTGATAATAGTTTTGAAAATTTTAGCACTGCGAGTAATTTGCGTCGGAGATTTTTTACGATCTTTTAAAGCGGAAAGAGGTTCCAATAGTTCTATATATTTAATTTGTTAATGCCTTGTTAGTCGAAAGAAATTGTAAATACATATCAATCTGCGCTAACTTTACAAAAATAGCAATTCTTTGTTACCTGCCACACCAATTATCACATTAGGGGAGCCGATTATTGAACTGTCTTTGGTAGATAGTACCAATATTTATGCCATGGACCAAGTCAAACAAGGTTTGGCGTCATCTGGCAGTGGGTATTTTACCCATTTTCAGACCCGTGGAAAGGGACAATTCACTAAGTTTTGGGAGAGTCAAGCTGGTCAAAACATACTATTGTCCTATGTTTTAGCTTTAGAAGGGCCTAATCCTACACAGCAATTTGGGTTCTCCGTTGCAATTTCACTAGGATTATATGATTTTTTTAACAGTATTGCGGGTGAAGAAACCAGCATTAAGTGGCCCAATGACCTTTATTGGCGTGACAGAAAGGCAGGAGGCATTTTAATTGAAAACCTGCTTAGAGGAAGTGAATGGACCTGGTCGGTAATTGGGATGGGTATTAATATAAATCAAACTGAGTTTTCAACGGATGTGCCGAATCCAGTTTCCCTCAAACAAATTACAGGGAAAAGCTTTGAACCTCTTGAATTAATTAGAACCTTATCCAAATTTTTGACTGCTAGATTAAAGGAGTGGAAATTAGGCGATTTAGATAAGATGTTGGCGGAGTACAACACGCATTTATATAAATTAGGGAAGACCGTAAAATTCAAAAACAAGAACATACATTTTACAGGCATTGTAAAGGGCGTAAATAAACAAGGCCAATTAATAATTGACCAAGGTATAGAGCAAACCTATAATTTTGGCGAAATTACATGGGACATTTAAAAAATCAATAATGGAAATCAAACTCACTCAACATAGTAAAGGCGGCGGATGTGGCTGTAAGATATCACCAGCGGTGCTTTCAGAGATATTAGCATCTGGTACAGTAGGTACAAATATTCCCAAACTATTAGTTGGAAATGATAGTAGAGACGACGCGGCTGTGTATCAGATAGATGATAAAACAGCAATGATAAGTACTACCGATTTTTTCATGCCCATAGTAGACGATCCTTTTACATTTGGACAAATTGCGTCTGCCAATGCCATAAGTGATGTATATGCCATGGGCGGAAAACCCATTTTTGCATTAGCAGTTCTAGGATGGCCATTGGCAACTTTGCCAGCAAGTGTTGCCGCAAAAGTGATGGAAGGTGCGCGCAAAACCTGTGCAGAAGCGGGTATTGTAATTGCAGGCGGGCATAGCATTGACAGTCAGGATCCCATTTTTGGATTAGTAGTAAATGGAATGGTAGATATAGAAAATTTAAAAAGAAACGATACTGCAAAAGAAGGTGACTTATTAATTATAACAAAACCATTAGGGGTGGGCATATTAGCCACTTCACAAAAAAGAGCATTATTAAGTGAAGATGATTTAGCATTATTAGTAAAGCAATTAACCACAATCAATAAAGCGGGAGAAGCATTAGGTAAAGTAAAAGGAGTGCATGCCATGACCGATGTTACTGGTTTTGGATTAGCAGGACATTTAACAGAAATGATGGAAGGAAGTAATTTAACAGCAGTTATTGATTACAATAAAATTCCAATTATTAGTCAAGTAAGAAATTATATAGCACTAAAAGCAATACCTGGAGCAACCGCAAGAAACTGGTCTTCCTGCAATGAAGGGATTGAGTTAGGAGAAGGAGTTGATGAAAAAGAAGCCTCCCTAATTTTACCAGACCCACAAACCAATGGAGGTTTATTAATTGCAGTAGACCCAGCTTCTTTACATGAAGTGCAAACAATTTTAAAAGCGGCAGGCATTGCTTATTTTGAACCCTTTGGCATTTGTGAAAAAGCTTCAGAAAAAAGAATTATTGTAAATAAGTAGCTCCATAAAACAAGCACCTAAGCTACAAGTTCTCATTGTAAAGCAATAGAGCTATTCCGTATATTTACGTAATAGTTTTAGGGTAATATAGAATATATTTATTAAAATAATTTCATGAACAAACACCAAATAAGTTTAGCAGAAGCCAAAGCTTTAACAAGTAGATATAGAACTAATTTAGAAGCAATTACTACCACCGAATTTAAAGGCGCATTACCATTTAGCGAAACTTTTGATGCAGCAGCTATACAAGCAATATTAAATCAACCCGAATGTGTAAGTTTTAGATCTTATTATGGAATGAAAGAAGATAAAACAATTTGTATAATTCATATTGGAGTGGATGCTGCAGGAAATGATATTATAAATTCCTTAAGCGGGAATGGAGAAGATATTATTATGGAATTAGGTCAAGTTTGCCCTCCATTTTGTAATAATGACATGCTTTAATAATGAGAGAAACTTTACTTCAATCACTCGAATGGCTATTTATTTTAGTCCCAATAGGCATTGGTTTTTTTAGGATAAGGGAAATAGAGAAATCTTACTACTGGTTTATTGCATACCTATGTTTGGATTTAGTGTACTCCTCAATATCGCCTTTTATAACAAATATCAAATTCATCAATATTTGGCAATTGATTTATGGAAATCTTTCATTGCTTATTAATTTAAATATTCTATTTAAATGGGGATTCTTAAAAAATAAAAGTCGATTAAAAAACATTATTATAGTCGGATTAATTTCTGTAGTACTTATTGATGCAATTATAGAACCGCATGATAAAATTGAATTTGCATGGCTCTTTATTACGAATTATATCATTTTGATATTTATAATGTTACAATTCTTGGCAGTTACTCGAAAAGAATCCATTACAAAAAATACAAGGTATTCTAGGATGCTCATATTTTTGCCAATCACTGTGGGTGGTATTTATTATATTGTATTACAAATTTTAATGGCATTCTTGTACGATGCTAATACACAAGCCCTTTTTATTAAATTGTATTACGTTGTAACTTATTTGACTTTTGCAAATCATATCTGTTATAGTATAGCCATTCTATTGGCACCGAAGAAAGAGATTTTTTTAGGAATTTTTGAGGATGGATTGACTCCCGTAAAGGTCAATTAATTACTCAAAAATTAAATGCCCTTTGTTCTTAATTTGTTCTGGTGTTAATTCGGCAACTAGCTGAACACCTTTAATATTACGAACTGTATATAAAATGTCATTTACTTTTTCGTCTTCGATCCACTCACCGCGAATCCACCAAATAAAGTCCATATGCTTTAGTTCAGGCAGTAAGTATTCTCCGTCGAACTGGTTATGATACACAAAATGTTGAATACTAGTACTTGGCTCTAACCCTTCATACATAGAAAAATAATAAGTTCTATTCTTACGTTTTAAGGCAATTTCGTGATCAGGATTGAATCGAAATTCAAAGCCCATATACTGATTCAGTAAAAGACAAAACTGATAGTTTTTAATAGGCGCAGAAATACCTAAAATGCGTGACCCTTCAAAATCACTTTCGTTTATGGCATCCTGGTCTAAAATTAATTTACTACTCACTTATTATTATTTAAAACTGTAGGTCAAATTTAAGTTCTTCTGTGCTTCTTTTAATAACCAATATTGCTTTGTCTCCTTTTTTAAACTTGGAAAGCACTCCCATATAACCCATTACGTCAATGATTTTATAATCACCCAATTGCATTAATACATCCCCTGCTTTTAAACCAATCTTTTCCCCTAATTTTCCTTGACTGCTTCCCTCAATTCTAACGCCTGTTCCAGTATAAGCGTAGTCAGGCATGACTCCCAAGCTCACTGTAAACTTAGTGCTCTTCCCCATAGAAACCTCACGCGTTTTTAAAAAATCAAATTTTCCAAAGCTGTCTGCATTTTTAATAATGGATTGTGTCCAACGTATAATAGCAGCTTCTCCAATATAATTAATCTTATCCCAGTCGTCTGTTGCTTTATGGTAATCATTATGACTACCTGTAAATAAAAATAAAACCGGCATGTCGCTTCTGTAAAAACTCGCATGGTCACTAGGCCCTGTACCTGCACTATCGTAATGTGTGATTAAGTTGCTTGCATTCTTTGTTAGCAAATTTGCCCATTTTGAAGAAGTGCCATAACCACCTACTGTTAACTTTCGTGCAGTATCATAACGGCCTACCATATCCATATTAATCATGTAATTAAAATTACCTTTCATAGTTGGATGCGCTAACCAATATTTACTTCCTAATAAACCTAATTCTTCCGCAGAAAAATGTATGATCAAGTAATTATTATTTTTAGGGGATTTTTTAGCAAGGCTTTTTGCCAATTCAATCAAAGCTGCTGTACCACTAGCATTGTCGTCAGCACCATTATGAATTAACGTATTTAAATCTAATGCATTCTTGTCTTGGTTATACCCCAAATGATCCAAATGTGCACCCAAAATTACGGTGTTGGTTGCGTTATTATTAATATAGGCTACTACATTATGAGCAGTGCGTGTAGCATGCTCAAATTGAATTGCTGCGTCCACTTCATAAGTTGCTGTCTCGTCTTTAAAATGTTTTGCGTACCCTTCTTTTGTAAAATAAATTACTGGTAATGACAAGGCTTTACTAGTGTCATATTTATTAAACTGAATATTGTCAATAATACTACCACTATTAAAAAGGAATAATGCAGTAGCCCCTTTCTCTTTTACTTCTACAACTCTTTTAGATACCCATTCCACTAAATCAAAATGCGGATTGGATTTGTTTTCTTCTAATATATCATTTACGTCATTGAACCATACCTGCTTAGCTTCGTTTAAAACTATTGCAGCCTGAGATTTAAATACACCAGAACCACTATTTGACAGTGGGAAAAAGTCAGCGCCTTCCTGTAATTTTTGATCATTAATGTTCAAATGTGCATTCGTCCCCAATTTCTTACCCTCGTCTATTGGAAATGATTGTATATATCCATTTTCCCCCATTGGGGCTAAACCAATTTTTTGATATTGTTCAATAATATAGTCAACTGCTTTTTGTTCTCCAATACTACCTGCCCTCCTGCCTTCTAGCTCATCACTTGCCAAGAAACTGATATGTTTTTCCAAGTTATTAATTAAGAGCTTATCCGCTCTTTTTACATGTTGTGCCTTCGTTAAAAAAGGCAACAATAAAATCAAAAACAAGGAGTATTTATTCATAAAAACGCTTTACAAGACAAAAATAAGTAAAGCTTTGTTCAATTTCTAATTTCGTAACTAGGGCATACCTTTAAACGATAGCTTTGCCCTGCATGAAACCTGGTATTCATATTGCCTTAGTGGGGAACCCCAACAGCGGAAAAAGCTCGCTTTTTAACGCATTAACAGGTTTACACCAAAAAGTAGGCAATTTTCCAGGCGTCACCGTTGACAAAAAAACAGGGAGTCTTACACTTGGTGCATACTCCACCACGCTTATTGACCTACCTGGCACTTATAGTTTTTACCCCAAAAGAGAAGACGAATGGGTAGCTTATAAAGTTCTCATGGGAGTGGACAAGGACGTAAAGACCGATTTAATATTATTAGTGGCCGACGCGAGTAACCTAAAAAGAAATTTACTTTTTTGTAGTCAAATTATTGATTTAAAAATTCCGGTGGTACTAGCACTTACCATGAACGACTTGGCTACTAAAAAAGGAATCATAATAGATGTTGAAGGTTTGCAAGCCGACTTAGGGATTCCAGTTATTGCCATTGACGCCAGAAAGAATAAAGGTTTAGTGGAACTCAAAAAAGCACTAACTACCATTATTGAAACACCTAGAAGCAGAAATCAAGAAAGTTTTATTGACAATAAAAGCCTTGCCCCTAATGCGATTGATGATTTTAAAAAACAATACCCCACTCATAGTGACTATGCAGCATTGCACTATTTAATGCATCATGAAACTTTTCCGCTGGACTCCGAGATGCATGACACTATTGAACAAATTGAAATAGCGAATAATTTTAATCATACTAAAACACAGGCACAGGAAATACTACAACGCTATAGTCATATTCAAGAGATTATGAAAAATCGTGTTGTTACCCCCGACCCGAATGCCAAGAAAAAAAGAACAGACAAGCTAGACAATATTTTTTTACACCGAGTTGGAGGCTATTTAATATTATTCAGTGTGCTTTTTTTATTATTTCAGTCTGTTTTTTGGATGGCTAAATTTCCAATGGATGGTATAGAATGGATTTTCACCAATGTCACCACATATTTAAATGCACATTTACCAAAAGCTTGGTGGCAGGACTTATTGGTCAATGGAATGGTGGCGGGACTTGGCGGTATCATCATATTTGTTCCACAAATAATGATATTGTTTGGCATTATAACATTATTAGAGGACACAGGTTATATGGCGAGAATTAGTTTTTTAAGTGACAAGCTAATGCGCAAAGTTGGATTGAACGGAAAAAGTGTAATGCCCATGATTAGTGGATTTGCCTGTGCCGTGCCAGCCATTATGAGTGCAAGAAATATTGAAAATAAAAAGGAACGTTTACTAACCATAATGGTTACGCCTTTTATGAGTTGCAGTGCAAGACTACCAGTATATACAATATTAATTTCTTTGGTCATTGACGAGCGTATGTATTTTGGTTTTTTAAGTTTGCAGGGGCTAGTTATGATGGGGTTATACTTATTAGGAATTATAATGGCGTTGATGGCAAGTTTTGTATTAGCGCTATTTATAAAAATAAAAGAGAAGAGTTATTTTATTTTAGAACTGCCAGTATACAGAGCACCGCGTTGGGGTAATGTAGGGATGACTATGATTCAGAAAGCTAAAATTTTTGTTACTGACGCTGGTAAAGTAATTATGCTAATAAGTTTGCTTCTATGGTTTTTAAGTAGTTATGGGCCAAGCGATAGGATGAAAAAAGTTGACAGTAACTATGCGATTGCCATTGCAGCAAGACCATCAGAACAAAAACAAATTGAAAAGCAATATCATACAGACAAGTTAGCAAATTCCTATGCAGGTATTATTGGAAAATCTATTGAGCCAGCTATTGCGCCACTTGGATATGATTGGAAAATAGGAATCGCATTGGTCACTTCTTTTGCCGCAAGAGAAGTATTCGTTGGTACAATGGCCACATTATATAGTGTAGAAACTGCAGACGATAGTTCTCTAAGAGAAAAATTAAGGTCTGCAAAACATCCAGACGGAACTCCTGTATATAGTTTAGCCGCCGCCTTATCCTTAATGGTATTCTATGTACTAGCCATGCAATGCATGAGTACACTAGCTGTTGTTAAAAGAGAAACAGGTTCTTGGAAATGGCCCGCCATTCAATTTTGTATGATGACGGGCCTTGCTTATTTGATGAGCTGGATAACATATATAATTTTGAAATAGAAACCTTAGCTGTTTGATCCATATTTTATGTTCGAAAACATATTTTGGCTTAATGGTATTCTTTTTCGAAATTTAATTTATTTTTTCACAGGAGTTTCAGCTGTTTGTGCTTTTACCTGAGTAAGGATTTCGGATTGTAAACTGTCAACGCTTTTTGATATAAAAACTACATCTTGATGCGGCAAATTACTACTTTCCACTATTTGCTTAATGATTGACAATTTTTGGTAATGTTTATTTAGATCTGATTCAGAAAATTTCAATGAAAATGATTTTTCTACAACGAATGCTGTTAATGCCATCATTCCTGCTCCGATAAAAATACCCCTTAATACATTTTTAGATTTTTGCATTTTTTTGAATTTTATTTTTAGTTAATGATTATTGAATTACATGATAGTACCACTTATATGCAGTTGCTGCTGCAAGAGCAGTTGTGTTAGAATTTAATGTAAAATTAGTCGTCGAAATCGTCCCAACAAAAACAGATTGAGCGCCTGTTAATGCCGCACTCGCGGCATTCCCTGGTGTTATAACCACTACCGGTGCTACACCATATGCCGTATTAAATGTAATGGTCTCTATCATAGCAGAAACTGTCGGGGCTGATCCAGTAGTAAAGGAAATTGTACCACTTATATCATTACCAACTATCGTAATTGCTGATGGAGTTGTTCCCGCTCCTACACCAGATGCAATTGTTGGAGTTGCTGAATTACCTTTTATATGTTTTGTTCCTAAATCTGTACCTACATTTAATGCACCTGCAATACCTGCACCACCATTCACTATCAAAGCACCGTTATTTGTAGCTGTTGATGCTGTTGTATTTGTGATGCTTGTTATACCTGTAACACCCAAAGTATTATTCATTTGTGTTGCTCCTGTTATAGTTGCAGTTCCTGCTATATTTATATTATTTCCTATACCCACACCACCTGTTACAATCAACGCACCATTATTAGTAGAACTTGATACTGTTGAATTTGTAACATTCAACACCGAACTACTGCCCAGCGTTACATTACCCCCTACTCTTAACTGCGACGCCACACCTAATCCTCCAGATAATACTAACGATCCTGTTGATACACTACTCGCATCTGTCGTATTTGTAATACTGGTAATACCAGTCACACCTAATGTACTATTTAATTGTGATGCTCCTGCAACGGATAAACTAGACGATAAAGTAGTTACCCCTGTCACTGCTAAAGTCCCACTCAACACTTCATTACCTCCTACATATAAACTTCCTCCGATACCTGCTCCTCCATTCGGTACCTGCAATGCACCTGTTGACGTATTACTCGCTGCATTATTATTCGAAGTAATAAAAGCTCCACTGGTATTCACCTGTGTCACGGATCCATTTCCTAATAACACGGAGTTACTTGTACTATTGGTCGCACCATATCCCAACACACTCGCATTCACTGTGGA
>CANCAY010000002.1 GCA_947374225.1 Chitinophagaceae bacterium
TGCGTCCTTGGGAATTTCAATGGTCGTTTGTAAGCTGCTGCTATTTGTAATATTCATTGTCGCGTTGCTTTTATTTTTTAAAAACTGCCACCACTTAATTGTATAAGCATCTCCGTCTGGTTCTTTTACGAATGCGTTTAATTTTAGGATATCACCTGGTTTTGCGTTTATTGCTTTTGCACCTTTAATATTTACAATAGGAGCATGATTGGCGTTATTGTAATTGCTATTCAAAGACCAGTCCATTCTTGCAGCAAATTCATTTTGTGCTGCAGGGAAAAAATTAGGGAATGCAATATTACTTGCCTCTGCTGCTGCCATCTTTTTTAAATAAGCTTCTGAAATTACTAGCGCTTTTACTTTAGTGGTGTCATTGCTAAATGGATCAATATAGGTTGCAGGGTCCGGAAGGAAGGGTCTGCCGCCCCAACCGCCTGGACTTTCTTTTTCGTAGGCGTTTAATCCGTTTGAAAGTATATTCATAAAAGTGCCGGTATCACCCTCTCCCAACCAAGACCCTTTTTGTTGCTTGGGCATCCAAACGATATAGCCCATTTTCTTTAATTCTTCATTGCTGTAACCATCTATTCCAAAATAATCAAAAGGATCATTTTTTACCATTTGCTTTCCGTCTCCCCACACTCTATATATGTTTCCAAAAGCGCCTTTTGACGTAATATTTTGTTGCATCCATTCTGTGGTAAGCAAGGGCGCGTTTTCTGCATTAGCCACTAATTGTGCACCATATCCATAATTAGGACCGTTTTTATATTGTCTATAATCAATGCCGGGCCAATTTGGTTTTATATACGTTGCATAAGTGTTGTCTTGTTCCCCGGAAGGCAATAACACTAATTTTTGAGTCACTTTTTTCTTAATAGCTAACCAATTTTTTTTGTTTTTGTATTCATCTTCAATGGATTTTAATGCTCTTGCAATGGTGCTTTGTCCTCCCCAAGCAGTTACGTATACTGGCCCTGCAATACTATCTAATAAGACTGTTTTAATTAAATTGGAACCTTCTGTGTCTTTTGAATAATCTCCTTCAAATTCAATATTGCCGTATTTAATTTTTGATTTTAAATAAGCTGGTGTTGGATAACCTGCATCATGGACTTTTAAATTAGCATAAGACTTTTCATACGCTTCAACCGCTTCATGTATAAAACGCTCGTCTTGTCTCCAACGATAAGATTCACAAGGACAAAGGTTTAACCCGTATTTAGTGTACTCTCTTCCTGGTACCATAAACTTTGTTCCTTTTCCGTCTCCCTTCCAATGAAACTGACTGCTTGTATATACCAAGCCTTCCACTTTGAATTCTGAACTATATAATAAGAATCGAATAAGTGAATTATTGTCGTCCAATTCAGGGTCGGCAGTAATAATGATTCTTGGCTTTGTATTATTCTGAGTAGCGTATGTAAATTTTGGATAAGCCAACACAAGTAGCATCAAAGCAAGTAGTATTCGGTTTTTCATGTAAGTCATTTATTTTATGAAAGCTCTTTAATAATTTTCTTCGCCACATTTTTATTTCCCCAATTAGCTAATTCATGGAGTATAGGCATTAAGCTTTTGCCACTAGTGGTAAGCTCATATTCAACACGAGGTGGTAATTCTAAAAATTCAGTTCTCTTCACTAAGCCAAAATTCTCCAATTCTTTTAATTCATTTGCTAATACCTTATTCGATATAGCAGGTATAATTTGATTTAGTTTTCCAAAACGAATAGCTCTTTCTCCAATGCAGTTTAGAATTATCGGCTTCCATTTGCCACCAATAATACTCATGGTTCTTGTTACTGGACAATTCAACGGATTATCTATAAAGCGGGAATTGAAATTAGTGGTTACCATTAGGTTACTTGTATTTACTATTTAAGTAACAAATATACACTGTACAACATAATTTTGTGAAAATTATTTTAATAGTTATATGAAAATCAATAAAAGTATTTTAATCTTAGTTGCTGTATTTGCATCTTTAAATGTTTTTGCTCAATCTAGTATTAAGAATCAAACAAGTATTAGCAATGGCGAGTCTGCCACTGTAAAATTATATGTAAACCCAAATATTGGTAACGATATTTTTGAGGGCAGTAAGGAAAGTCCAATTAAATCCTTGCCAGAAGCGGCCAAGCGTGTTAGTAAAATGACAGGAGAAGGTGCTATAAGTGTATTTCTTTCTTCAGGAACTTACGGCTTATATGAAACTGCTTCTTTTAATCCAATCCATTGGAAATTTAACAAAGAAGACAGATTAGTTATTCGTGCTGAGGTTTTACCTGACAGCTTATCGTGGGCCCCTGGTAAAATGCCTATTATAGTTTCTACCATGCCATTTAAACTTTCACTAAACGAGCAGAAAGAAGTTACGGATGGTTCTAATTATGGTATTGAAATTAACACAAGTCATGTAACTATTCAAGGTTTGAGAATTTTAGGCGAGCCAATACATGAGAAACCTAGAGAAGGCCTACTAATCAGAAACTATCCAATAGTTTGGGAAGGAAAAAATTTAGTCGATTTAAGAGTTACGCAATGTTTATTCTTGGGAAATAAATTCGCACTACCGAACCATTTGGGGATATTAGCGAATGGAAGTGAGCTTACAGTTGACCACTGCGTTTTTTATGGAGTTAAGGATGCTGTTGTTATGTGGAATAATAAATCAGACAAATCCAGCATGCATCATAATTTAATTCTGAACATTTATGGGGCAGCTGTTTGGACTTGGTCAACAACAGAAGACTTTAAATTTTACAACAATGTGGTGAACAATGCGAATGTGTTTTGGGTTTTAGAAAAAGACGCGCATAATACTTTCAAAATAGAAAAATCCATGTTAATTGGTTACAATCAATTTGTCAATAAAGGAGGCGGTCCGCAAGAATTTGGTATTCCTGCAGATAAGTCAAAATTGAAATATAGTACTGACTTTAAAATCAAGAAAACAGGGACACTGAATATTGAGGAAGATCAAACTAGTCGTTATTATTTACAATTGAAGCCAGGCACTTTAGGTACTGAATACGGTGCTGGATTATTCTATAAATAAATTTACACTTCCTTATTAGCAATTCTGACAATAGCATTATGAAAAATTACTTACATAAATTACTAGCAACGCTTGTTTTAAATATCATTTTTAGCAGTCTTCTTTTCGCGCAATTGCCAATGCGTCATTTTATGCAGAATGCAGATATTCCTTCAAATAAAGTATCCTATGGAAATAATACCAGTGCTGGTCATTTTGTAAAATCAGGAGACGCGAAGATTTATTACGAAGTGTATGGGAAAGGCAATACGGTTGTTCTGTTACATGGTGGCTTATTTGGTTCTACTATTGAAATGGCAGATTTTATTGATAGCCTATCTAAAACATTTCAAGTTATTGCCATTTCAACCAGAGGTCATGGAAAATCAGAAATTGGAAGCGATTCTTTAACGCTAGAACAAAGAGCCGGTGATGTATTAAACGTAATTAATGAAGTTACAAAGGAGAAAGTAAGTATCATAGGTTTTAGTGATGGCGGCTACACTGCCTACAAATTTGCTTCTTTGTATCCGGATAGAGTAAATAAAATGGTAGTTATTGGTGCAGGTATATTGTACCCAGGACTAAGAGATTTTTCTTTTAATATTAATCAAGCAATGGAATTAGACAAGGCTTTTTGGAAACAGCAACTAGCTATAATGCCTGAGCCCAATAGATTAGAACACGTATTTAAACAAGTGGCTAATTGCTATAGTAAACTAACTGTTGGAAAGGATTTATTGGGCTCCATACAATGTCCTGTTTTAGTAATGGCAGGGGATAGCGACGGCGGCAATTCAGTTCAAAATGTATTAAATGCTGCTTTGTTAATTCCGAATCACCAAATCGCAATCATTCCAAATGCCGGACACCCAGCTTTTAACGACAATTTTGCTGCAGCCTGGGCTTGTGTTGCGCCGTTTATGATTTTTGTCAGTAGATAATATTTATGTAAATGTTTTGGGATATCTTCGCGCCATATTGAGATATTCTATTGTCATATTACTATTTACAGCACTTATTGCACAGAGCTTCTCTAGGTCCTTGGTATTGGCCGATTATATGGTCAATGTAGAAACCTATAAGAAGAGTTGTGAAAATAAGGCTAAGCCTATGTTGCATTGTAATGGTAAATGTCAAATGCTTAAAAAAATGAAGAAGCAGGAAGGAGATTCGGGTTCAAATGCTACTGCTCCTAAGTTCAATGAAGTTGAACTAGTTTTATCCTCAAAATCTTTTTTTCCTAGTATCGAGTTTGTTGTTTCTGACAAACTTAAATCCTTTTATTCCTATAATAGTGCTTTCTCTTCTAACTATATAGGTACTGTATTTCATCCACCCGCTTAGTTTTTCTTTCTACATCTATTGAGTGGTCCTTCATTTAGTTGGACTTGCTAACAGCATGATATCATCACCGCTGGCACAACTATTATTTTATCAATCATATTGGATACTATATCCAGTAATTTATATATTCCTACGAATGAAAAAACTATTATTGCTTTTTATACCCTTAGTTACAATGTCCTTTTCTTGTAAAAAAGACACTGTTCCACAATACAATGCTACTATTAAAACGCCTTTATCTATTGAATTTGACAATATTATTGGCGGGTCAGACCTTCAATTAGGGACAGCATCTTATTCCAATGCTAATAACGAACAGTTTAAAGTTACCATGCTGAAATATTTTGTAAGTAATATAGTGCTTACAAAAACGGACGGTACAAAATATACAGTACCACAAGACAGTTGTTATTTTTTAATTGACGAATCAAAAGCTGCAACTTTATCTTCTATAATTAATATACCAGAAGGAGAATATGCGAAACTTGATTTTGTATTGGGAGTTGATAGTTTAAGAAATACAAAAGACTTATCGCAAAGAACTGGAAAATTAGATCCAACAGGTGATGCAGCAGGTATGTATTGGAGTTGGAATAGTGGTTATATATTTTTCAAAATGGAAGGCACCGCAGTTGTTTCACCACAAGTAAATAATGTTTTTCAATACCATATCGGGCTTTTTGGTGGGTATACTGCCCCAACTTTAAATAATCTAAAAAATATCTCCATCGACTTGACTGCAAGAGGTATTGCAAAAGTAAAAACTGGGAAAACACCTAATATTCATTTACTCGTTGATGCTATGAAAATGTTTAATGGCTCAACCAATATTAGTATTGCAACCAATTCAGTTGTGATGGCATCCGCGCTAAGTGCTAAAGTAGCAGATAATTATGCAAACATGTTTCAACACGATCATACCGAGAACTAATGAAACCAAAAAATATTGTATACATCTTAGTACTAATATTTTTTATACTAGCATGTAAAAAAGAAGTAACCCAATTATTCGAAGGCTTTCAAAAGCCTTCGAATTTCCCTGAGCCAGTTTATAAATTTCAAAATAACAATATTACAAAGGCGGGTTTTGACCTTGGACGTAAATTGTTTTTTGATCCAATGCTATCTGTAGATAATACAATAAGTTGCGGGTCCTGCCATATACCAACAAGCGCATTTACACAACATGGCCACAGTGTTAGTCATGGTATTAATGACTTATTGGGTACTAGGAATAGCCCACCAATTATGAATTTAGCTTGGAGTTCCAGTTTTATGTGGGATGGTGGCATTGCCGACTTGGACTTGCAACCTATTGCCCCTATTACAAATCATGTAGAGATGGGGGAGACCATGTCGAATGTTCTTCTAAAACTTAAAAACAAAACTGAGTATGCTCAGCTATTTAAAGCGGCTTTTGGATCCGAAGAAGTGACTAATATAAAAATGCTTAAAGCCTTGTCTCAGTTTATGCTGATGTGTGTAAGCGCTGAATCTAAATATGACAGTGTTATGCGAAAGCAGCAAACATTTACAACTGACGAAAAAGCAGGTTATCTACTATTTCAAAATAAGTGTAATTCATGTCATAAAGAGCCCTTGTTTACAGATAACAATTTTAGAAATAATGGCTTGTAGCCAAGTAATTTGAATGATATTGGCAGAGAGCTGATTACACTTTTACCTACAGATACATATAAGTTCAAAGTACCTAGTTTACGTAATCTTGCCTACACAGCTCCTTATATGCATGACGGCAGATTTTTAAATGTTGATGCAGTTTTAGAACATTATAATAGCCAGGTAGTTCAAACTAGTAACTTGGATCCTTTATTATATAGTAATGGAAAAAATGGAATTAGTTTAACCGCCGAGGAAAAAGGAAAGCTTTTAATTTTTCTAAATACGTTGAACGATCGAAAATTTATTACCAATCCAATAATTGCTGAACAATGAGAAAAGTGAAATTAATATTGTTTTTTTCTATTCTATTAATACAATATCAGGTTTCAGCTTGTGATATTTGTGGCTGTGGAAATAATGGAAGCTATGTAGGCATAATGCCAGAATTTCAAAAAAACATTTTTGGAATTAGATACAGGCAAAATAGTTTAAGAACGCATGTTGGCAATAATGGGATGAACACTTATTTGACTAACAAGGAATCTTATACTTCTTATGAATTCTGGGGAAGTGTCAAAATTTCTAAACGTTTTAACTTATTGTTTACTTTGCCATATAATTCAAATGAAAGAACTAGTTCAATCGAACAACAGCATATCAATGGGCTGGGCGATATAAATTTGATGGGATATTATACATTAGTACAGTCCAATAAATTAACCAAGGCTAATAAAGTATTTTTACAAAGTTTGAGGATTTCCGCTGGAATCAAATTGCCAACAGGGAGGTACCAACAAACAGAAAACAGCTCCACTAGTCAACTGTTTACTTTAGGCACAGGAACCTTAGATTTTAATATTGGCGGAGTATATGAGGCAAGAATTCAAAATACCGGGTTGAATTTAACGACTAATTATAAGATGAACACTTCAAATGAATTTGAATATCAATACGGTAACAAGCTTCAATTCAATACGCAGCTTTATCATAAATATTTTATAAATGATAAGATAGCTGTATCACCTAATTTGGGATTGCAATTAGAAATAAATGACAAGGACTATAATAAGCAGACCATTGTACAAGTATCTGGCGGCTCCTTATTAAATGGAAGTATAGGAGCAGAGTTTAAAATAAATAATACCTTATTTGGCTTTAATTCTCAAACCCCTCTATTTCAAAATATCGGAAACAAAATGATAGTGACTAATTCTAGGAATATGGTTCATCTTTCATTTGCATTTTAGAAAATTATTAAAACACAATAAATGAAACATTTAATTATACTACTTTTCTTTTTTAATTCATTTGCCTCATTTGCGCAAAGTGTAAACACCTCAATAGCTACTACTAAAATTAGTACTAACACGATCAACCCAAAAAAGAAATTGCTAACAGTAGAAGCTTCTTGTGGTCAATGTCAATTTAAAATGAAAGGGAAGGGTTGTACGTTAGCTATTAGAATACTCGGCAAACCTTATTTTGTGGACAAAGCAAATATTGATTCTTTTGGTGACGCACATGCTAAAATGGGATTTTGTAATGCTATCAGCATGGCAAAAGTGCAAGGGAAAATAGTGAATAATAAATTCGTAGCAACTTATTTTAAACTGATCGAGCACTGAGTATTAAAATACTGATATCGGTTTCTTGATTTAAATTTTCATTTTGATTTATATCTTCAGCCATTTGCAGAACAGTTCGTTTTACAAATGGCTGAATTGCTTTTGCGAATGGCGTAGCGGTAATTCTTTGCGGTGTAGCAATAATTATATTGGCGCCTTCTGCTAGGAATTTTTTTATCAATTGTATGAGTGCCTCAAATTGTGCCGGTGCATAATTAATATCACTTAATAGTATTGTATCTCCATATATATTATCTGGAAAATCATTCCAGTCCAAGCACATGGCTTTTGTATTTTGCAATGCTAAGTGTTGAATATTTTTTTCAATTAATGTAACCGCTTCTGGAGCGTGGTCACTAATAATTATTTCCAGTGCTTGATTCGCTATCATAAAAGAGGGGAGGCCAATCCCAGCTCCAATTTCTACCACTCGTTTCCCTTCTACCCAATGCGGTTCTGATTTTAAAAAGTTTGACATGGCAATAGCGGCCGGCCATATTTTCGCCCAAAATGGGAATGGAGTTGAATGGTCCTTTGCTAATTGCTCCTCGTATATTGTTTTTAATTGTGCTGCTTCTGGAACAAAGATCATTAAGCCATCCTGCACTTCTATTAACTTATTTGGGTAAATGGCCATAAAATTTTAAACAATATTTTGATTTCTATTCAATGTCTATAAAATTATAATGTATTTGGCAAATTACGCTCCTTAGTATTACCAGAATTTTAGTAATTTTATCCCTTAACCAGTTTATAAAAATTTAATAAGAATATGGAACATAACTCTAACGGTGGAGAAGCTAAATGTCCAGTTACGGGTGCTTCTTCTACTCCAAAGCAAATGAGCGCTGGCAAAGGCACTAGAAACAGTGATTGGTGGCCAAACCAATTAAAATTGAATGTACTTCGTCAACATTCTTCTTTGTCTAATCCAATGGATGCGTCTTTTAATTATGCAGAAGCATTTAAGTCTGTTGACTTGAAAGCATTGAAGCAAGACATTTTTGAATTAATGACTACCTCTCAAGAATGGTGGCCTGCAGACTACGGTCACTATGGTCCTTTCTTTATTCGTATGGCTTGGCATAGTGCTGGTACTTACCGTACAACTGACGGTCGTGGTGGTGGCGGTGCGGGTATGCAACGTTTTGCTCCATTAAATAGCTGGCCGGACAATACCAATTTAGATAAAGCACGTTTATTATTATGGCCTATTAAAAAGAAATATGGCAAGAAGCTTTCTTGGGCGGATCTGATGATACTTGCTGGTAACTGTGCTTTGGAGTCTATGGGCTTTGAAACATTTGGTTTTTCTGGTGGTCGTGAAGACCGTTGGGAGCCACAAGAAGACATTTATTGGGGAGCTGAAACGGAGTGGTTAGGTGATAAGAGATATACTGGCGACCGTGATTTAGAAAATCCATTGGCAGCAGTTCAAATGGGATTAATATATGTTAATCCAGAAGGACCTAATGGTAATCCTGACCCTATTGCTTCTGCTCGTGACATTCGTGAAACCTTTGCACGTATGGCTATGAATGATGAAGAAACTGTGGCTTTGATTGCAGGTGGACACACATTTGGTAAAACACATGGTGCTGCTGACCCAGGAAAATATGTTGGTAGAGAACCGGCTGCTGCAAGTATTGAAGAGCAAGGCCTTGGTTGGAAAAATACTTTAGGTGCTGGAAATGGCGCTAACACAATTACTTCTGGCTTAGAAGGTGCTTGGACTATGACACCAACTAAATGGAGCAATAATTATTTTGAAAACCTATTCGGATTTGAGTGGGAATTGGCTAAGAGCCCAGCTGGTGCTCATCAGTGGAAGCCTAAAGCGGGTGCAGGTGCTGGAACAGTTCCAGATGCACATGATCCTGCTTTACGTCATGCTCCAACTATGTTGACTACAGATATCGCATTGAGAGTTGACCCTGCTTACGGTCCAATCTCAAAACGCTTCTACGAAAATCCAGATCAGTTTGCTGATGCATTTGCAAGAGCTTGGTTCAAATTAACACACCGTGACATGGGACCTCGTTCTCGTTATGTTGGAACAGAAGTTCCTGCGGAAGAATTAATCTGGCAAGATCCTATCCCTGCACTTACACATAAAGTAATTGATGATGCGGATATTGCAACTTTAAAAGCAACCATTTTAGCTTCTGGACTTTCTGTTTCTGAATTAGTAGCTACTGCATGGGCTTCTGCTTCTACTTTCCGTGGATCAGATAAGCGTGGTGGTGCCAATGGAGCACGTGTTCGCTTAGCACCTCAAAAATATTGGGCTGCAAATAATCCTGCTCAACTTTCAAAAGTTTTAGATACACTAGAAGTAATACAAAAAACATTCAATGCAGCACAGTCAAATGGCAAAGCAGTTTCAATTGCTGACTTGATTGTTTTAGCTGGATGTGCTGGTGTTGAAAAAGCAGCAAAGAATGGTGGTCATGACGTGAAAGTGCCTTTCACAGCAGGTCGTACCGACGCAACAGAAGCACAAACGGATGTGGAATCCTTCGCTGTGTTAGAACCAGTTGCTGACGGTTTCCGTAATTATATCAAAGCACGCACGTTAGTTTCTGCAGAAGAAATGTTAATTGACAAAGCGCAATTATTGACACTGACTGCACCAGAGATGACAGTGCTGATTGGTGGCTTACGTGTGTTGGATACTAATTTTGACAATGCGCAACATGGTGTATTCACTAAACATAAAGAGGCATTAACAAACGATTTCTTTGTTAATTTAATTGACTTTACTACTACTTGGAAAGCAAGTGCTGCTAATCCTCATATTTTTGAAGGTAGTGATCGTGCTACTGGAAATATTAAATGGACAGGTACAAGAGTTGATTTAATATTAGGTTCTAATTCTGAATTACGTGCATTAGCGGAAGTATATGCATGTGAAGATGCAAAAGAGAAATTCGTAATTGACTTTGTTGCAGCTTGGAATAAAGTGATGAACTTAGATCGTTTTGAACTAGCTTAGTTTTAGTATACTGAAACTAAATAGTTTTCCCTCATGGGGTAGTCTAGCAATAGGCTACCCCATTTTTATGTAAGGCTGTAACATTTTGCTATATCTTGCGTTATAGCTTTTACAATTAAATCAATTATATGTTTTTAAGAAAGGTCTCCATTTTTACAATATTACTCGCATTATTGACTTTTAATTTGTTTGCACAATCCAAACCAATCCAATTTCAGTTGGAAAAATTATCGGGAACAATGGGGACCTGGAATGGAACATTAACTTATCTAGATTATACTACTGGCAAGCCTTATAGCATGCCTGCCAATATTAAAATTAGTTATTCAGCGGGTAAACTGGGCTATATCACTGCTTTCGAGTATCCTGATGAGCCGAAGGCTAATGCTATTGACACAACCTATTTAAAAAATAAAGGAACCTATTTTGGCGATGAAAAAGTAGTAAGTTTTGTATTCAAACAAAATGGAGATTTTACTTTAATTACCGAAATAGAAGGAGTAGATGGAAATGATAAAAAGAAGGCAGTTTTAAGACATTCTTATTCATTAATAGGCAACGCTTATTCAATAAGTAAAGAGGTAAAATTCAAAGGTGCTACTAACTGGATAAAAAGGAATGAATATAAGTTTACAAAAGAAAAAAAAGTTACAGTAATCGAAAAAAGCTTATTTGATAAAATTGCATTACTGGATAGTCTAATGTTTGCAAAGTATAACAATCAAAATATTGCCGAAATGAAAAGTTATTTCACAAATGACTTAGAATGGTATCAAGATAATGGGGGCTTATTAAATTTCGAAACAGTTTTCAAAAATTTCCAATCGATATTTGATAATAAGAATAAATTATCAAGGGCATTGGTAACTGGTTCACTTGAGGTAATTCCTATTAAGGGTTATGGCGCTATTGAAATAGGTAAACACCAATTCAAACATATGGAAAATGGTAAGCTTGAGATAGGCACATTTAGATTTTTAATGATATGGAAGAACGATAACGAGACTTGGAAAATTTCTAGAGTAGTTAGTTTCGACCATTAGTCATTCATCGAGAATAAATTAAATTAAAGCAATTACAGAATTAACTCAAGTAGAAAAGATCAATTCATTATAGCGTTGCTGCTTCTAAGTCTGCAATATTAAATTTTGACATACTCATAAAAGCCTTGGTAACTTTGCCGGCTGTTTCTTTATTTGTCATTAGTTTTCCAAGTGTTGAAGGAACTACCTGCCAACTCACGCCAAACTTGTCTTTCAGCCATCCGCATCTTCCAGGAGCACCGCCATCTTTGCATAAATTGTCCCAATAATTATCTATCTCTTCCTGTGTATCAACGGTAAGCATAAATGATACTCCCTCATTAAAATTAAATTGATGTGGCGCTGAACTATCCATTGCGCCAAAAGGCAAGTTGTTAAGTTCAAATTGAGCATACTTTACATTTCCTTCTATATCTGCTTCTCCTTTTTCGTATTTGCTTATTTGTATAATATGAGATGGTTGAATAAGGGCACTGTAAAACTCAATGGCTTCTTGCGCTTTTCCATTATTAGCACCATTAAACATAAGGCTTGGCATTACTTTACAGCTACTCTCATGGCCTAGCATTATTTGCCAATTCACTCCATACTTATCGGCACACCAACCATAAAATTTACTCCATGGATAGTTATTCAGCGGCATTAAAATTTGACCGCCTACTATTAGCTTATCCCATATCGCTTGTATTTCAAGTTCCGACTCCCCATTTATAAAAAATGAAATAGAGGGGTTCACTTTAAATGCTGGCCCTCCATTTAAGTGCATAAAGGGTCTGCCATACAATGTATAATTTATAACAAAAGGATTTTCGGACTTTAGTTCCACAGCACCAAACACATCCTTATAAAACATTAGGGCTTCTTTAGCTTGGCTGTCAAACCATAAACAGGTACTAATTTCTTGTAGCATAATTTAGATTTAGAATGGCTTGTAAAGTATGAAAACATTGTGTTAATTTCAATTTTTATTTCACCGTACCGTTTATTTTTATGTCAATCATTTCAGTCTTAAATAATCCAATATGGAATGCACTTAATACAGGAGATATTGAGAAAAATAAAGGCAATGATTTCGTTAGACATTTTGATATTAAGACGGCCCCATTTATTGGCATTTCTAATTGGGAGGAGGAAAGTCAATTAAAAATTATTGAACTTGGGCAGCCTGACAGGGAATGGTTTTTATTAATTGGAGAAACTATAACTTTAATTGAGCAGTTAGAATTACTAGTAACTATGCCCATTCATCAATTTGTTTGCGCCAACTTAAATAGGGAACTTATTAAGAATAAGGAAATTGAATTGGTCCCGCTAAATGAAACTCATATCAGCGAAATGCTTATACTTACTGCGCTTACTAAGCCCGGCCCTTTTTCTGTAAATACAATTGAGTTTGGCAATTACCATGGAATTTTTGAAGACGGTAAGCTAGTAGCCATGGGCGGAGAAAGAATGCATGTTGCTAATTACACTGAAATTAGTGCCATATGTACGCATCCAGATGCACAAGGGAAAGGCTATGCTGCAAGAATAACTCAGTTTTTAGCGGCATCTATTATTAACAAGGGGCAGATTCCTTTTTTACATGCAAGAACAGATAATACTAAAGCCATAGAAGTCTATAAAAGACTTGGATTTGAATTAAGAACAACTGTAAATTTCTATATGTTTAAGACTAGGCAATTAGAAATATTATAATTTTATTCATCAATTCATTTAAAATTTATGATAATCAGAGCTATTACAGAAAAAGATTTGACTTCCTTACAATCCATTAGCCGTCAAACATTTTTGGAAACTTTTGCAGACAGGAATAGCGAGGAGAACATGACTAAATATTTGGACACTGCTTATGCACTGGAAAAGCTTGCTTTAGAATTGGCAATCCCTAGTTCTGAATTTTACTTTGCAGAATTAGACACTAAAATTGTCGGATACCTTAAAGTTAATTTTGGGGACGCTCAAACAGAATTAAAAGACAATACTGCATTGGAGATTGAAAGGATCTATGTTTTAAAAGAATTTCATGGTGCAAAAGTTGGACAAGCTTTATATCAAAAAGCAGTTGAAATTGCAAAAGCACATAAAGTAAACTACTTGTGGTTGGGTGTTTGGGAGGAAAACCATAGAGCTCTTAGCTTCTATAAGAAAAACGGATTTGTAGAATTTGACAAACACTTATTTACGCTTGGAGAAGATACACAGACCGACCTTATGATGAAGTTGGTATTGTAATGATATCAATGTAAACTTATTTTAGTAGTATAATTATTAATACTCTGAGCTAAATTTATTCTCTAACATTTTTTCTTTCAATGCTGCCTTAAAGGAATAGGCAAGCGTAATCATAAATGCTCTTGTGTCAGACTTCTGAGCTCTGTAAATAGAGAATAGATTGGTGTAGCTATTGTATCCGCTTTTTAAAGTGTTGAAAGCGTCTACAATTATAAAGTTCATCTTAAAATTACTCTTCCCTAATTTTTGTTGGAAAGCTAGGTCCATATTATACAATGCAAACATTTCACCTTGTGGAGTGGTTTTAGGTGAAATATAATTTCCAATAATTTGAATTTTACTTCCCTTGTTTAAATTAAAATTATTTATCAGTTTTCCATTCCAGTTCATGGAGCTTTGAACAGCGTCGTCTATAATATTACTTGCGTTTATCTTTTGTTGAAATAAAGTTGCACTCAAATTAAAATCATAAAACTTAAAGGGCTTGCCAATTAACATGCTTTCAATTCCATAATTATCTGTATTACCAATATTCATCGGCATATTTAAAATAGCACCACTTGCTTGTTGGGTATAAAAAGATCGAATTGAATTGGTGGAATGTCTATAAAACAAACTGGTGGTTGTGGTATACTTATTGATTCCTTTATTATAGGACAATTCGTAAGCATCTATAATTTCTGGCTTTAAATTAGGGTTGCCACTATGTGGACTTAAGATATCTGTAATGTCAACGAATGGGTTCAATTGGCCCAAGTTGGGTCTGTTTATTCTTTTACCATAACTAATTCTCAAACTTTCATTTTGACCAATTAAGTAAGCAAAATTTGCAGTAGGGAATAATTTTAAATAACTATTGGTAAAACGCGTGCTTTGTGTAATAGTCTCTCCGTTATTATTTACTTGCTCAGCTCTTAATCCCAATGCATAGTTCCAATTAGGCTCATTAACAGTTCCTCCAAAAGCATCATGATACTGAGCATATAAAGCCTGTACTTGCTCATTAAATTTGAAAACATTACTTGCTATTGTATTGGTGACAAATGCATTATTTACTTTGTCTGCTGTTAAATAGTCGGTGTTAATGGATCGAAACACTCCCTTATAGCCAGTTTCAAATACCCCATTCTGAGAAGTTGGAATATAATAATCTACAATGGCGTTTGAAATTATCCCAGTCTCGTAATTATGTGTTCTTTGTGCTTGCAAAGTTCCCAAATTACTTAAATCTTCATTTAAATTTTGTGTTAGGATATCTGTATTTTGACGCCCATTGTCAATAGAATTTGTCAAACTTGCGTTTAAGGTTTTTTTAGAATCCTTGTAAGTCCTTGCATAGTTTAATGCAAATTCACCTACTTGTACGCGTTCGTATTCAAAAGAATGTCGGTCATTGGCACTAGTAAAGCTTTTATTTTGATTGCTAATCTTACTCAATAAATCCTCGTCATTATCCTGTCCTTCCATATTCCCAATTGCTTCAAATGAAAAGCTATTAAACTCATTTGGAGTATAGTCCACATTGAATTTTAAATTCTGTAATTGCTCAATACGTTTGTCATTTCTATTTTGAATAATTGAATAATTGTCTGCAATATTAAAATTGGTTCTGTTACTTTCAATTTTCCTGGTACGTCCAGCAAACCTATTGTCATAGCCCAATCCAAAATTAAACTTACCTGCTTTATGATTTAAAATAAGAGAACTGTTCACTCTTCCTCTAGAACCCATACCACCACCAAGTGCAATAGCACCATTAGTGCCAGTTTGCTTGTTCTTTTTTAATTTGATATTAATAATTCCACTCTCTGCATTCGCGTCATACTTGGAAGAACCATTATTTATAATTTCTATACTTTCAATACTACTAGCTGGAATCTGATCTGTATTGGATAATTTAGAACTCCTTCCATTTATTAAAATCAAGGGTGTCTTACCCCTTAAGGTAATTACACCGTCATTATCCACGGAAACAGTAGGTGTCACTTTTAATAAGTCGGTTGCAGTGCCTCCAACTTGAGTAATATTATTCGCTGCATTTACTACAAATCCTTCGCTTGTTTTTTCAATTAACTTTTTTTGCGCAGTTACTACAACTTCATTTAAATTAGTATTGTCTGTTATAAGTTCTAAATTATTAAATAGGAGTTCGTTTTTTGATTTTGATAAAATAAATTTTTGAGCAATTGTTTTATAGCCTACCAATCTTATTTTTAAAATATAAGCACCTTCTGCTAAATTAGTAAATGCAAAATGACCAAGAGAGTCAGTGGCTTCAAAATGCAATACTTTTAAAGAATCTACTGCGTTAGAAATTGTTACAGACGCAAATTCAATTGCATGCTGTTTGTCTTTTATAGTACCACTTACTTTACCATTATTTTGTGCGCTGATACTATTTTGAAATATAAATAGGGATATAAATAGGAGAATTCGGTTCATGTTTCTTTCTTGTAATTTGGGTACAAATATCGTTATATATTGGACAGCTTAGGTTATTAAAAGTTTAAATGGTAGTGTTATATATTCATTAAGGTCATTTTAAGGTCATATTTTAAACAGAATGTTTCATTTTGAATAAGCTGACTTAAATTGCAACCTATTATAAAAAACATATGGTAATTTTCTTCTTCCTAGTCTTACATTGGTATCTGTCTTTATTCGGTCAAACCTTTTACCTACATCGTTATTCTGCGCATAAAATGTTTACAATGTCTCCGTTTTGGGAGAAATACTGGTATATTTTTACTTGGGTTACTCAGGGTACATCTTATCTAAATGCCCGTGCTTATGCTATTTTGCATAGAATGCACCATGCATATAGCGACACAGAGAAGGACCCGCATACACCTCATTTTTTTAAGGAGGTATTTACAATGATGATGCACACGAGAAGAATTTACAATGGAGTGCTAACAGGTACGGTAGAAGTTGAGCCTAAATTTGATAAAAACTTCCCAGTGTATCCAACTATTGATAAAATAGCTGACCATATTGTTACAAGATTATTTTTTGCTGGTCTATATATTACATTCTATATTGTTTTTGCAACGCATTGGTGGATGTTCTTGTTATTACCAATTCACTTTCTGATTGGTCCAATACAAGGTGCGGTTGTTAACTGGGCTGGACATAAATATGGATATCGCAATTTCCCGGACGAAAAAGATCAATCCAAGAATACTTTAATATTTGACTTTTTAATGTTGGGTGAATTATTCCAAAACAATCATCATCATGCAGGTGCTAGACCTAATTTTGCTGCAAAGTGGTGGGAAATTGACCCAGTGTATCCAATTATTAAATTATTTGACAAAATTAAGATCATCAAATTGGTGAATATCAAATACTAGTAATTTAGAATTGGAGCATGTAGGTTTTAAATGGCAACGAATTCTCCTTTGTCAGTGTTCTTCTTAACAGTACCTGCTTCAAAATATTTGCCATTCATAGCTATATAAACCCCTGCTGGCAATACTTGTACAAAAGCAAGGGCACTGCCTAAATTAAATAATCCGTCGGAACTTCCAAATTTATAAGGGACCATAGCTCCTGTAAGTACGATGGTTTTGTCTTGACAATTTTTCTGTAAATACAAAGCAGTTTCCGTCATGGTATCGGTGCCATGAGTAATTACAATTTTGTTCGATTTTGATGCTGCACATGATTTTGCTATTAGCTCCCTGTCGCCTTCATTAAATTCCAAACTATCCTTCATCATTAAGGTTTCTGTGGTAAGTGCTAGTCGGCTTCTACCAAGCTGCAGCATTTCGTTTAAATGAGTTTCTTTAAAATAGAGACTACCATTTAACTCGTTATATTCTTTATCAAAAGTGCCACCTGTTATAAAAACCTTTATTTCGTTTTGCATAAAATTATATTTTGCTTTATCTAGTGCTATTTGGACCTATAAACTAGCGCTGTTTACGAGTCAAAGTTAGCCTAAATAAAAATTATTTTTGTTATTTAAGTATTAATCGTAATTTTACGATTAATATGGGAACAAGTAAAACATCAGATTATTCTATACAAGAGGTTTCAGTAGCAAAATATGCCAAAGCCTTGTCACACCCTGCAAGGGTTGCCATTCTTAACTTGCTTTTAAAGAAACAGGCTTGCATTTGTGGCGACATTGTGGACGAGCTTCCCCTGTCTCAAAGTACTGTTTCGCAGCATTTAAAAGAGTTAAAGGAAGTGGGATTAATTAAGGGAGATATTGAAGGGGCTTCAGTTTGCTATTGCGTGGATGAAAAAGAATGGAATAAAGCGAAAGTACAATTGAATCAATTATTTGAGAAGTTGAATGTGATGAATACCAAGTGTTGTTAATTTTTAATTATTAAAATTTAAGTTATGCAAACCGAAGAACAATTAAAAGAGATCGTAAGAAAAAAGTATAGTGAAATCGCCTTACAAGACAAGGAAACCAATATGAGTTCTTGTTGTGGTGCAGGCGGATGTTCAACCGAAGTATATAATATTATGTCAGAAGATTATACCACATTGGAAGGGTATAATGCAGAAGCTGATTTAGGACTAGGTTGTGGTATGCCAACTCAGTTTGCTAAAATTAAGAAAGGGGATGTGGTAGTTGACTTAGGAAGTGGAGCAGGTAATGATTGCTTTATAGCTAGACATGAAACTGGAGAAACTGGGAAAGTAATTGGAATTGATTTTACACCAGCAATGATTGACAAAGCAAGACATAATGCAGAAATTAGAGGGTTTAATAATGTAGAATTTAGACAGGGAGATATTGAGCATATGCCTATCACGGCTAATGTGGCAGACGTTATAGTTAGCAACTGCGTGTTGAACCTAGTGCCTAATAAGAATGCAGTTTTAAAAGATATTTATAGAGTACTAAAGCCAGGAGGTCATTTTAGTATTAGCGATGTTGTATTGGTTGGCGCATTACCAGAAGGACTGAGAAAGGATGCGGAAATGTATGCTGGCTGTGTTGCTGGGGCTATTCAAAGAGAAGTTTATTTGGAATTGATTCAAGCGAATGGCTTTGAAAATATGGTTATTCAAAAAGAAAAGCCAATTGTTATCCCGGACGATATTTTAAAAAATTATTTAAGTCAAGCAGAAATAGATGCTTTTACAACAGGTGCAACTGGAATATTTAGTATTACAGTATTTGCTCAAAAGCCAGCTACAGAAAAAGCTGCATGTGCACCAGGTTCAGGCTGCTGTTAATGCTAGTTTAGTAGCAACTAAAATATAATTAACAATAGTCATTTTAATTTAAACTCATATACATGTCCGTGAATAACTGCGCTCCTGCAAATGAAAGAAAAAAATTAAACTTCTTAGATAGGTATTTAACCCTTTGGATATTTTTAGCCATGGCCATTGGCGTCTCCATTGGATATTTTTTTCCTTCATCGAGTAGTTTTATTAATTCCTTTTCTCAAGGGACTACTAATATCCCATTGGCATTAGGTTTGATTTTAATGATGTATCCACCTTTTACTAAAGTGAGATATGATCAATTAGGGCAAGTATTTAAAAACATGAAGGTATTGGGTGCGTCCTTATTTATCAATTGGATAGTGGGCCCTATATTAATGTTTGCATTGGCTATTTTATTTTTACATAATTCTCCTGAATACATGGTAGGTGTTATTTTAATTGGACTAGCTAGATGTATTGCAATGGTCATTGTTTGGAATGAATTGGCAGAAGGCAGCAGAGAATACGCAGCGGGACTGGTCGCATTGAATAGTATTTTTCAAGTTTTACTTTATAGTGTATATGCCTATGTATTTGTGACAGTACTTCCTCCATTGTTTGGTATCACAGGTGCTGTGGTGAATATCTCTATTGGACAAATAGCAGAATCGGTGGCCATTTATTTAGGTATTCCTTTTGTTGCAGGATTTTTATCAAGATATATTTTAATAAAGTACAAAGGTGAAGCATGGTTCAATACCAAGTTTATCCCGGTAGTATCTCCAATCACTTTAATCGCATTGTTGTTTACCATTATTGTCATGTTTAGCTTAAAAGGACAATTGATAGTAAAAATCCCTTTTGATGTAATTCGTATTGCAATACCATTAGTTATCTATTTTGCTATTATGTTTTTTGTGAGTTTTTTAATTGGCAAAAGAATGGGAGCAGACTATGCAACGAATACTTCTATCGCATTTACTGCAGCGGGTAATAATTTCGAATTAGCTATTGCAGTTGCTATTGGTGTATTTGGAATTAATAGCGGTCAGGCTTTTGCTGGTGTGATTGGTCCATTAGTAGAAGTGCCTGCGCTTATTATACTAGTTAATGTTGCTTTTTGGTTAAGAGATAAATATTATCCTAGTCCAGTTATTAAGTAAGTCCAAATTGTTTTTTAAATAATTAAATAAGCTTAAATTATATTTTAAAAATATCTTTTACCAATTTCAACATCTTATCTTATGAAAAAAGTTTTAGTACTGTGTACGGGCAATAGTTGCCGTAGTCAAATAGCAGAAGGCTATTTGAAACATTTTGCTGGAGCTAAGGCTGAGATTTATAGTGCTGGTGTGGAAACACATGGAGTAAATCCACGCGCTATTGAAACTATGCAGGCAGACGGAATTGATATTAGTGGCCATACTTCAAACAATATATTAGCGTATACTGGTATTGATTTTGATTATGTGATTACTGTTTGCGATAATGCCAAAGAGCGTTGTCCTTATTTTCCAAGTAAGGCTATTAAGTTTCATTACAATTTTCCGGACCCGGCGAAAGCTATTGGGTCCGACGCAGCTATTAAAGCTGAGTTTGCGATGGTAAGAGATCAAATCAAGGCATATTGTTCCAATTTTATTTCGGAGAATATTAAGTAAATTTGAACATATCAGTTACTGTATGACAATACTTATCATCTCTATATTTGTTATAGGGTACCTTCTTATTACACTAGAGCAAAGTTTAAAAATAAACAAAGCAGCAACAGCCTTGATTACTGCAGTGTTGTGTTGGACTGTTATTGCAATGACGAGCCAGGATACGCTTCATGTGATAAGCAATTTGTCAAAACACTTAAGTTCCATTAGCGAAATCGTATTCTTTTTATTAGGAGCCATGACTATTGTGGAACTAATTGACGCTCATGACGGATTTCAAAGTATTACAGACAAAATAAAGACAACCAATAAAACTAAATTAATCTGGACCCTTTCTTTAATCACGTTCTTCTTATCCGCTGTTTTAGATAATTTAACTACGACCATTGTTATGATATCTATTTTAAACAAATTGATTCAAGACAAAAAAACAAAATGGTTATTACTTGGCTTAGTTATAATAGCAGCTAATGCAGGTGGAGCTTGGTCGCCTATTGGTGATGTTACTACAACTATGCTATGGATTGGTGGGCAAATAACGCCATTGAATATTATTAAGGAAACCTTTATTGCTAGTTTGGTTTGTATGATAATCCCCACATTTATCATTAACTATCAAATTAAAGGTGAAATTGAATTTAAGCCAATGGATACTTTTAACTCAAGTCTGAGTTTGACAGAAAGAAACTTAATTTTATATATTGGTATTGCTGCTTTATTATTTGTTCCAATATTTAAGACCTTAACACATTTGCCACCTTATATGGGAATGTTGTTAAGCTTGGGAATTTTATGGGTTGTTACTGAGTTAATACACAAAGGGAAGGAACTGGAAGCCAAAAAGAATTTGTCCGTTAGTGATGCCTTAAGAAAAATCGATACACCAAGTATTTTATTTTTTCTTGGTATTCTAATGAGTATTGCTGCCTTAGAACATATTGAAGTATTACCTCAATTGGCCAATAAATTAGATAAGGTAGCAGGTAATGTGAATGTGGTTGCTATTGGTATTGGATTCCTCTCTTCTATATTTGACAATGTGCCCTTAGTTGCAGCTTTGCAAAGTATGTACGGGCTAGATAAGTACCCTACTGACCATTATTTCTGGGAACTTTTAGCTTATAGTGCTGGCACGGGCGGTTCTTGTTTAATTATTGGCTCAGCCGCAGGTGTTGCAGTTATGGGAGTAGAAAAAATTGATTTTTTCTGGTACCTTAAAAAAATAAGTTGGATTGCTGTTATTGGATTTTTAAGTGGTGCTGCTTTTTTTATAATTGAAAATGAAATTATTCTAAAATAATATTTTCATATAAACTATTTACTGCTTTTCTGATAACAGTATTATAACCATTACTATATTCTGGATCACAACCATTACTAATTACTACAATTCCGAATTTTTCTTTAGGATGAAAAAACATGGCACTGAATAATCCATATGCAGAACCTGTATGTCCTTTCATTATTTTACCAGGAATCATATGATCTGTTGTTTCAATAGCTAAACCATATCCCTCTTCACTAGAAAGCGCTGTCTGCATCTCCTTAGCACTTTGCTTTGATATAATTCTTCCACCGCTATATTTACCTTGTCTGCTATGCATGATCATATACTTTGCTAGATCAGTTGCAGATATCTTCATGCCACCTGTTGGTGAAAAAATGGGAGTAGATTTTCCCATTTCATAATTTTTAATTTCTACACTTCTTGGTGCATATGCAGCCGGTGTTGGATAAAAACGAATAGAGTCTGTATTGAATTCATAAATAGTTGCAAAACGACTCTTGTCCAAAGAGTCTACACAGTAACCGCCGTATAGTCCAAGAGGATCTAATACATGGTGCTTTACATATTGATCAAAACGTTCTCCTGAAACTTTCTCAATTATTGTTCCTGTCATATTGTAATTTAAATTACAATACATATACCCTTTACCTGGCTCATAATCGTTAAAACACTTAGCCCAGTCTGGATTCTTTTCTGCGTTAATAGCGTCTAATGTAAAATAACCTTGACTATCATTAATAGAAGACAAATGCGACATGATCATTCTTAAAGTAATAACGGTTTCTGGGTATTTAGGATTTCTAATCTTGAAGCCTAATAATTTACTAATGTCGTCGTCTAATGAAATTTTATTGGCTTCCACTAATTGCATGATGGAAGTGGCAGAAAAAGATTTGGAAATGGATGCTATTCTAAATAAACAGTCGTCCGTTAATGGTGTATTTTTTTCAACATCCTTCTGACCAAATGAATGGGTGTACACTATTTTATTATTTTTCACTACTGCAACCGACAGTCCTACTACTTTAGACTCCTGCATTATAGCTTGTATTCCAGCTGTTGCTTTTTCAAATTGCCCAAAACTTTTAAATGAACAAATTAGGAACAACGCCATTGCTAATAGTGTATACTTCTTCATGTGAATATGTTTATGTAAATCTAATCTATTTAAAATATATTTGAGTAACCATATATGACTCCTATGAAATATTCGTTTTTAATTTTACTGGCTTTGTCCTTGAATGCTTTGGCACAGCCTAAGCCAATTTCAACTCTACAACCTGATTATACAGCGTCAGTAAAGACAAGTTATTTTTTGACTGCGGACAAAATTTTTGACGGAGTCGAAATGCATACTTCATGGGGTGTGTTAGTAGAAGGTAGTAAAATTACTGCAGTGGGTCCTATCGCAGAGTTGAGTATCCCGGCAGGAGTAACAAAAATCAACTATCCTAATTCCACAATTGCGCCGGGATTTATTGAAGGCCATTCTCATATGTTCTTATACCCTTATAATATTACCGACTGGGATACTCAGGTTTTAAAAGAATCCGACTCTTATCGTACTATTAGAGCAACTGTTCATGCTAGAAATACTTTATTGGCTGGTTTTACTACTGCTCGAGATTTAGGAACAGAGGGTGCTGGCTATTCCGACGTAGCATTAAAAAAAGCAATTAATGAAAATATTATTATTGGGCCAAGATTGTTGGTTGCCGGCAGAGCCATTGTTGCCACAGGTTCTTATGGTCCTAAAGGGTACGACGATGATCAAAAAATTATGTTAGGGGCAGAATCGGCCGATGGGAATGATTTAATAAGAGTGGTTAGAGATCAAATTGGGAAAGGGGCGGACTTGATTAAAGTATATGCAGACTATAGATGGGGATTAAAGGGAGACGATCAACCTTCTTTTACTTTAGATGAGTTGAAAATGGTGAACGAAGTGGCTAGAAGTAGCGGCAGAGGTTTTGTAGTACATTCTAAATCAAAGGAAGGTATGAGAAGAGCCATTCTAGCAGGTACGGAAACCATTGAACATGGTGATTACTTAGATAAGGAAATTGCAGATTTAATGAAATCACATGGGGTTACTTTTATCCCAACACTTGCAGCAGTAGAGAAAATTACGGAATACAGAGGTTGGAAGAAAGGGGAGGCAGCAGCACCGTTGAATATTATTAATAAACACAATTCTTTCAAAGTAGCCATGGACGCAGGGGTAACTATTGGGATGGGTGGCGATGTTGGGGTGTTCACGCACGGACAAAATGCTTTAGAAATGGAATTGATGGTTGAATATGGCATGAAGCCCTTGGATGTTTTAAGGGCAGCTACTAGTGTCAACGCCAAGGCTTTCCATATTGACAATGAACTAGGCTATTTAAAGCCTGGGTATTTAGGAGACATTATTATAATGAATGGTGATCCCGTTAAGGATATTAAAATCACGAGTGCTATTTTATTTGTAATGAAAGGGGGTGTCGTATACCGTCAAGAAAAATTCTAATTGTGTTATAATGACGCAATAAATGCATAAATTTATGACGCTTATTTTAAAGCCATAAACGAATGCATATGAAAAAAATACTTTACCTAGTAATTGCCATGCCCTTATTTGCCAATGCGCAAACTAAGTTCGCTGAAACTAATATTGCCGAAAACATTAAAGGCATCAAAGTAAACAATCAAATTACTTTAGCTTATTCTACCGAATCTGGAGTGAAAATTATCATGAAAGACGGTCTTCCGTTTAAGGATTTAAATAAAAATGGAGTAGTCGATATTTACGAAGACTGGAGAGTCAACGTGAATGAGCGCGCTAAGGACTTGGCTGCTAGCATGTCAATTGATCAAATTGCTGGATTGATGTTATACAGTGGACATCAGGCCATTCCAATGCCTCCTGTTGGTATGTTTAAAGCAACTTATGGCGGAAAAGCTTTTGCTGAAAGTGGTGCAAAGCCTTCTGATTTATCAGATCAACAAATTGCTTTTTTAACGAACGATAATTTAAGACATGTACTAGTTACTTCTGTTGCCAATCCAATTGTAGCTGCTACTTGGAATAATAATGTTCAAAGATTAGTAGAAGCTATTGGCATGGGGATTCCTGCTAATAATAGTTCTGATCCAAGAAACGGAGCTAACAAAGAAGCGGAATATAATGCAGGAAGTGGTGGGGCTATTTCACAGTGGCCAGAAGAGTTAGGACTAGCCGCAACATTTGATCCAAGTATCACGAGAAAATTTGGTTCTATTGCTTCAAAAGAATATCGTGCATTGGGTATTGCTACTGCTTTATCACCTCAAATCGATTTAGCTACCGAGCCTAGATGGAATCGTTTTATTGGCACATTTGGAGAGGATCCTTATTTGGCTACAGACATGGCGAGAGCTTATGTAGACGGTTTTCAGACATCACCTCAAGCAGTGACTACTTATAACGGATGGGGTAATTTTAGTGTGAATGCCATGGTTAAACATTGGCCAAGTGGTGGTCCTGAAGAAGCTGGACGTGATGCGCATTTTGCTTATGGTAAGTTTGCAGTATATCCTGGTAATAATTTTCAAATGCATTTAAGAACATTTATTGATGGTGCGTTTAAATTAAATGGAAGCACTAAAAAAGCGGCAGCAGTAATGCCATATTATACTATCTCTTATAATCAAGATAAAAAGAACGGAGAGAATGTAGGGAATGGATATAGTAAATATTTAGTAACCGACCTGTTGAGAAATAAATACGGATATGATGGCGTGGTTTGTACTGACTGGTTAGTTACTGCAAATGAAGGTCCTAAGCCAGATGTATTTATGGGTAAGTCTTGGGGTGTTGAAAAATTATCAATAGCAGAGCGACACTATAAAGTATTAATGGCAGGCGTTGACCAATTTGGAGGCAATAATGACGCTAAGCCAGTTTTAGAAGCGTATCAAATGGGTGTTAAAGAACATGGGGAAGCTTTTATGCGTAAACGTTTTGAGCAATCTGCTGTTCGTTTATTATTAAATATTTTCAGAGTTGGATTATTTGAGAATCCATATTTAGATCCAGCAGCATCTAAAGCAATTGTTGGAAAAGCGGAGTTTATGAAAGCTGGGTATGATGCGCAATTAAAATCTATTGTTTTAATTAAGAATCAAAATAAGACATTGCCAATTGCAAAAGGAAAAACAGTTTATATACCTAAACGTGTTACTCCTGCAAGTATTAATTTCTTTGGACAACCAGCTCCAGAAAAAATTGAATACCCTGTTAACTTAGAATTAATTAAGAGATATTATACTGTCACAGACGATCCAAGTAAAGCAGATTTTGCAATTGTTTTTATTAAAAGTCCAATGAGTGGCGGGTATAGCAGAGCAGACAGAGAAGCGGGTGGAAACGGATATGTACCAATTAGTTTGCAATTAAAAGACTATACTGCTGTTGATGCACGTGAACACAGTATGGCTGCCGGTGACCCAGTGATTGATTCCACAATTAAAGACAGAAGCTATAAAGGCAAAACGTCTAAGTCTAATTCTTATCCTGACTTAAATACTATTTTAGAAACTAAAAAGGCAATGAACGGCAAGCCTGTTATAGTTTCCATTGCAATTTCTAATCCAATGGTATTTGGAGAATTTGAAAAAGAAGTGGATGCTATTGTTGGAGAATTTGGAGTTCAAATAGACGCACAAATGGATATTATTTCTGGAAAGACAGAACCTTCTGGTTTATTGCCTTTGCAAATGCCATTAAATATGTCTGTGGTGGAAAAGCAAATGGAAGACGTTCCGCATGACATGGTTCCTTATAAAGATGCCAATGGAAATGTGTACGACTTTGGATTTGGTTTAAATTGGAAAGGCGTAATCAAAGACGCTAGAACTATTAAGTATAGCGTTAAGAAAAAATAATTTTATTTTTTTAAGAAAGCTTTAAAATAATTAATAGCTAACACGCCAAGAATAATTACAAGTCCGAAAAACTCCCTTGACTCTTCTACCCATGGCTGCTCCGCTTTCATAGTGGATGCAATGCTAGAAGCGTCATGGTATTTAATCCAGTCTAATATTCCATTGGCATCAACTAATTTATATATAGCGTATGCGCCAAATAAAACAAAACCTA
Organism: Chitinophagaceae bacterium; assembly: GCA_947374225.1. Lineage (GTDB taxonomy): Bacteria > Bacteroidota > Bacteroidia > Chitinophagales > Chitinophagaceae > Sediminibacterium. Next base: position 27,154 of record CANCAY010000002.1, read on the forward strand.
TATAATATAAAGACTTACTAATTGGCATCTGTCTAGCTGCCATAAAACATAAAACAGCAGGGTATAAGTAAATAGGTATCCATAAATAAGGATCTGGGTCATTATATTGCAAAGCTGCAAACAATATAAATACCAGGGTAAAAATATAGTTAAAGTACTTCATGGAATTGTTTTATGAAATGAAAAGGTACTAAAATTTCATTGAGATTGGCTAAAAATCATTCATCACAATTAAACCTCATATAAATTTAATTGTCTAATATTGACAAATATAAATTTCACTAAACGACAATTCATGAAAAGCAAAAACCTTATAAGCTTAACTTTAGCTTTTGCCTTTTTTATCTTAGGCACTTCTGGTATTCTATTGTATATAAAGCAAAAAGCACATTTCATTGAAATGACACATACGGTGTTTGGCTTGTTATTCATAAGCTTTGCAATTTTTCACTTTTCTAATAACTGGAACTCTGTTAAAACTTATTCAAAGGATAAAAACTCTGGGGGTATAAAAAAAGAGTTAATTGTTGCTAGTTTAATAGCTGGTATTATTTTAATTCTGTCTGTAACAGAAGTATTAGAGCCAGTAGCTGAATTTGGTAAAATATTCGCACCTAAGCGTGGGCCAAGACCTAGTCAGGGCATTAGTTTTCAAGAAAAAACCACCAATGACTCCACTTCTGGAAAGTCTGTAACACTTATCTTGCAAAAATCAGATTCTGCAATGTCTGCTTCATTATCTGTTGAAGTAACAGATACAACAGGGAAAAGCCTTGAAACTTTATTGGCAGCAGAACAAAAGCAAGGGCCTAAACAAGAACAAAAGCAAGAGGGCCCTCCTCAAAATCCTTCTAATTTGATTTTAATGTCTAAAATTAATCAAGCAGTACCATTTGATATTATAGTAACTGCCGACGTTAAAGGAGTTAAGCAACAAGTTAAATGTAGAGTGACTAGCCTAGAAGCCGGAGCAAAAACATTTGAGCTTACTGAAACTTCACCTCTTAAAAGAGCGGTTGTAACCTTTAAATAAGCTTCTTCAAATAAATGCTATTCTTTAAATAGCTTGAAACTAACGACCATGAAGAATGGTCGTTAGTTTTTTTATGCCATTTATCCTAAATATGTTTATTACAAACGTTTGAATTTCTATTTAATTTATATTGTGATACAAAATAAATTACATTGAAAAAACGATTGCCTGCTATTAAGCCCAGCTTATTATTACTAACACTATGCGTGTTAGCTAGTATTGTCACATTTGTGGCTTGTAACCAAAATGGTTCAGATACCAAAAAACCTGATGAGAATAGATTTACTCCAGTAGTTTTAACAGCCGAAGGAGATTTTGATGAGCCAATGAGCTTTGAAGTTTTAAAAGACGGAAAAGTTTTCATTAGTGAGCGTAAAGGTGCTTTAAAACTATTCGACCCAATTACTAAAATGGTTTCATTGGTAGGAACTATTCCAGTGAATACTAAATACACAAATGCAGAAGGCGTTGTAAGTGAAGCGGAAGAAGGATTTATGGGCTTTACCATTGACCCTAATTTTGATGCAAACCATTGGGTTTATTTATACTATTCACATCCAACAATTGCGAAGCATGTACTTACACGTTGGGAAATCAAGAACGATAAATTAGTACAAGGTTCTGAAAAAGTATTATTAGACGTTGCTACACAACGTGAATCTTGTTGTCATACAGGTGGTGGAATGACATGGGATGCTAAAGGAGACTTATTCTTGTCTGTAGGAAACAATACAGGTAATGTTGCCGACAAATCTCAAACAGACGAGCGTCCAAACCGCAGTAGCTGGGATGATCAACGTGGTTCTGGTAATACAAATGACTTACGTGGTAAAATTTTACGCATACATCCAGAAGCGGACGGTACTTATTCAATTCCTGAAGGAAATTTATTTGCAAAAGGAACTCCTAAAACTCGAGCAGAAATTTACACCATGGGTCATAGAAATCCTTGGAGACCTTCTGTAGACAGTAAAACAGGATGGTTGTATTGGGGTGAAGTAGGTCCAGATGCAAATGCAGATTCTAAAACTACTAAAGCGGGAATGGATGAATTTAACCAGGCTCGCAAGCCAGGTAATTTTGGATGGCCGTATTTTATTGGAGAAAATAGAGGATATCCTTACTATGACTATATCACAAATACAGTTCACGAGGAAAATAATCCTACTAAGCCAATTAACAACTCTGTTAATAACACTGGTTTAAATGAATTACCTGCAGCGCAACCTGCATTTATTTCTTATCCTTATGGTGTGTCTGAGAAATTTCCTGAAGTGGGAACTGGTTCTCGTTGTGCAGTTGGGGGCCCAATTTATAGACAAGCAGATTTCAAAGACGCTAAGCGTCCTTTCCCTGCTTATTTTGAAGGTAAGTGGTTGGCTACAGATTTATCTCGTGGCTGGATCATGAGTATTAGTATGGACGATAATGGTAATTATAAATCCATGGAACGTTTCTTACCTAACTATCAACCTATCGAACCAATCGATATTAAATTTGGTCATGACGGTGATTTATATGTTTTGGAATATGGTAGCAACTGGTTTAGAAAAAGTGATAATGCTAAATTGGTAAGAATTGAATACAATGCAGGAAACAGAACTCCAGTAGTAAAAGCAACAGCTAGTGCTAATGGTGGTGCGGTTCCTTTTAAAGTGAAATTGTCTTCTGCAGGTACTAAAGATTATGATGGAGATGTGTTGAAATATGAGTGGAAAATTAGTCCAGTAGCAGGTGGAAAAACACAAGTGTTTTCAGAAGAAAATCCTACACTAACACTTACACAAGCTGGCGAGTACAAAGCTACTTTGACAGTAACAGATCCTAAGGGTGAAAAAAATAGCCAAACATTACAATTAATTGCTGGTAACGAACCTCCTGCTATTACATTGGACATTGCTGGAAACAAAAGCTTCTTTTTCCCAGGTAAGCAAATTGGATATGCGATTACCGTAAATGATAAAGAAGACGGAAAAGCAGACCCAGCTCAAGTTGCAGTGAGTATTGACTACGCAACTGAAGGTTTAGATTTTGCAGAAGTAACACAACAACAAAGAAGTGTTGACGCTTCCACAAGATTTGCAGTGGCTCAATATATTATTGGAAAGAGTGATTGTAATAACTGTCATCATTTAGACTCGAAGTCGGTAGGGCCTATGTTTGTTGATATTGCTGAAAAGTATAAGTCTAAACAAGCTTGGGCTTTAGATAGCTTACCTAAAAAAATCAGAGTTGGTGGCGGTGGCGTATGGGGCGAAGTGAATATGCCTGCACATCCTGGTGTTTCTTTAAATGACGCAAAGACTATTGTAAATTATATTTTACATAGCAAAGAAAAAACAATCAGCACACTTGCTTTAGCTGGTAACTATACACAAGCTATTCCAACAGGTGACAATGGTAAAGGATCATTAATTTTAAGAGCTGCTTACACAGACAAAGGTGCTAATGGAATTAATAAGATCACTACTGAAAAAATGATCATTTTAAAAAGCCCACATTTAAGTCCTAGTAATGCAGACGTTATTTCTAATGCTACTATTAAGAAAGAATTAATGTTCTCTGTTGCAGTAAATGTGATTCCTAAAAATAATGCACATATTGCCTTTAAAAATATTGACTTAACTGGAGTGAAGCAAATGGAATTCGCCGCTTCTGCAAATCCAGGTCAAGGATTTATAGGAGGAACTATAGAAATTAGATTGGGTAGCGCAACTGGCACTTTGATTGGACAAACTGAAATAGTAGCTGTAGATCCATTTGCAGCTATGATGAGTGCAGCTGACGCAGTTCAAAACAATGGCGGGAAGAACAAGACGGCTGCTAAACCTAAAGTAGCTGCTAAAAAGCCTAAATTTGATTTAGCATCTATGTTTAACAAGCCAGGAATTAAAGTTGATATTACCGAGACCGCAGGAGCCAAAGATGTTTATTTTGTATTTAAAAATACAAAAGCAAAAACATTGGAACCTTTAATTGCAGTTTCTGATATCAAATTAAATGATACTAAAATTTTGGATGCGCCAAAGCCATAATTAAAAAATAAATGTCTGAGACAAACACATCACAATTTTGGAAATTAGATATTAATTATTGGATCAATAATTTATCTAGTTCTAGTGATGGTTTGTCTCATTTTATTGCTACTAATAGGCTTAACGCTCAAGTTAAATCTAAAAGAAAACTATCCGGTTTTCAAAAAGACCTGCTCTTATTTGCAAGCCAGTACAAGAGCCCATTAATGATTCTTCTTATTGGGGCTGTTATTTTATCTGCGTTCCTAGGAGACCATTCCGATGTTTATATCATACTTACAATAGTAGTATCTACTGGAACATTAAGTTTTATACAAGAAAGAAATGCTAGTAAGGTAGTTGAGCAATTACAATCCATGATCACTATTAAAAGTGAGGTTCTGAGGGATGGAATTGTATTTCAAATAGCTTCCAATTTAATCGTCGCTGGAGATGTCATTTTATTTAAAGCAGGTGATATTGTTCCAGCGGACTGTATGTTAATAGAAGTGAATGACTTGAATGTAAATGAATCAAGTTTAACAGGGGAGTCCTTCCCCGTAAGAAAAGAATTGAACGCCATTGGTGACGTTTCAGAATTGTCTAACAGAATTAATTGCATTTGGGAGGGCACGCATATTGTAAGTGGTAATGCGAAAGCGTTGGTTATTAATACTGGAGACAATACAATTTTTGGATCTATTTCTAGTCAGGCTGCTGTTACTTATGAAACCTCTTTCGAAAAAGGCATTAAGAAATTTGGATACTTCTTAATGACCATTACATTATTACTCTCTGTTTTTATTTTAATTGTTAATCTAAATGCGCATAAAAGCATTGTTGAGTCGGCTTTATTTGCATTGGCCTTAGCTGTCGGCATGGCCCCTGAATTGCTTCCCGCCATTACTACTATTGCAATGAGTGCGGGTGCTAAGAAAATGCTTGAAAAAAAAGTGATCGTTAAAAAGCTAACGTCTATTCAAAATTTAGGAGAGGTTAATTTATTGTGTACCGATAAGACGGGTACTATTACAGCTGGTTTAATTACTGTAAAGGGAATCCTAGACTTTAACGGTAATGAATCTGATCAGGTTAAACAATTGGCATTTTGGAATGCCTGCTTACAGTCGGGGTATGGAAATCCTATTGACGATGCTTTGAAACAATTAAACCTAGACCCAAAATTAATTCCAGTTAAAATAGACGAAGTGCCTTATGACTTTACTAGAAAAAGATTGTCTGTATTAGTCGATACGCCTAAGGGTAAGTTGATGATTACTAAGGGTGCATTTAATGAAATTTTGGGAATATGTACAAAAGTTAAAATAGACGATACAACAATTCAAATAGACGAATCAAAAGAAGAGAATATTATTAATCATAGTGCCAACTTGCGCAATATTTATGACTCATTCGGATTAGCTGGCTATAGGACTATTGGTATTTGCTATAAGTATATTAACCAATTAACCGTTCAAAGTATTGACGAGCACGATATGGTTTTTGCAGGGTTTATTCAATTAGAGGATCCGATTAAATCTGATATTATTGATACCATTGCGGCCTTGAATCAACTTTCAGTGGAGCTTAAAATAATTACTGGAGACAATCAAAATATTGCAAAGTCTATTGCTTTAAAACTGGGTATTCAAAACCCAATCCTACTAACTGGTAAGGAAGTGCAGGAGTCTAATAACATTGACTTATTAGCAAAAATAAATCAGACACATATTTTTGCCGAAGTGGAGCCGCAGCAAAAAGAACGCATTATTCAGTTGCTAAAAAACACCTACACAGTTGCTTATATTGGTGACGGCATTAATGATGTTTCGGCTATTAACATTGCAGATGTTGGCATTTCGGTGGACAATGCGGTTGATATTGCTAAAGAAGCGGCAGACTTTGTTTTAATGGAAAAGAATTTAATGGTCATTGTAGACGGCATTCAAGAAGGAAGAAAAACATTTACAAATACTTTAAAATATATCTTCATTAATACTGGTTCAACTTTTGGAAATATGTTTAGTGTTGTTATAGCATCGCTTTATCTTCCTTTTTTGCCCATGCTGCCTAAACAAATATTACTTACTAATTTTATTACAGACCTTCCTTATTTATCCATCTCTTCGGATAATGTAGATAAAGAACAAGTACAAAAGCCCGGCAAATGGGACTTGAAATTAATAAGAAGGTATATGGTTCTTTTTGGAATTCATAGTACTGTATTTGACTTATGCACTTTCTATATTTTATTGAATGTATTGAAAGTTAAAGAAGGGGCATTCCAAACTGGCTGGTTTGTAGAGTCGGTACTTACTGAGTTACTTATCTTATTCATTATTCGTACTCCTAATAAATTTTTCAAAAGTAAGCCCGGCAAATATTTGATCATTTTGAGTATTTTGGCACTCATTGTAACCATTGTGTTGCCTTATACTGAAGTTGGCACACAGGTTGGTCTTGTAGCGATGCCGTTTAAATTTTTATTAGCCATGATTTCCATTGTACTTGCCTATATAGTAACAGCAGATATGCTTAAGGTTTGGTTCTTCAGGAAATATCAGCAGTAGTATTTATCTTTTATTTGATCTTAATCTTTTGGGAAATCTGCGCCTTCAGAAACTGTTGCCCAATTATCAAAATCATTTTTTAATTCTTCTAATTTTATTCTAGCACCTTTTAAAGCAGCAGCGCCTAATAATAATCGTAATGGCGGATTGGCTGTTTCTGTAACTTGAATCATTGCTTTTGCTGCTCTTACAGGATCCCCTGGTTGTGCCCCACTGTAACCTCTAATGTCGCCCATATTCTTCCATGCGGTACTTTGATAGTCTTCAATATTTTTAGGTCCGTCTTTTGCAGAACGACCAGCCCAGTCCGTTCTAAATCCACTAGGCGCTATGATAGTTACATGAATGCCTAATGGAGCTACTTCTTTGTACAATGACTCGCTTAAACCGTCAACTGCATATTTGGTTGCATTATAAAATCCAACGCCAGGGAAGGACCTTAAACCCCCTATAGATGCAATATTCAAAATATGACCTGTTTTGCGTGAACGCATATGGGGTAATACTTCCTGAGTCATATTGGCTAATCCAAAAACATTAATTTCAAACATCTTTCTAATCTCGGCTTCCTCACTTTCTTCCACTGATGCAAAATATCCAATACCTGCATTATTTACTAATACGTCTATTTGTCCAAATTTTTCAATCGTTGCATTTACTGCTTCCTTGATTTCAGAAGCTTTGGTAACGTCCAATTGTACAGCAATAGCAGTCTCGGGATATTGTTCAACAATGTCTTTAATATCTGCCGTACTTCTTGAAGCTACTGCTACTTTATAGCCTTGAGCCAGTGTTTCAAGTGCTAATGCACGTCCAAATCCTGTTGAACATCCTGTTATTAACCAAACTTTAGTCATTTATTTTTTTTGCAATCTAGTCAAAAGCGCATGAAGTAATTTACTTTTTAAGTAACTTTTGTTCAAGTAATAAAAATTAAATAAATATTATGGAAATTATTAAAATTATAACTGAAAATATTAAGGGCTTTTTTGGGATGGAAGGATTGTTGCAAATTATTAAAACTGGTAATTATTCAACGCTTCTAACTTATGAAGGAATCACTACCGCCATTGGTCCTATATTGCCAATTGTTTTAGTGTTAGAGTTAGTGAGGGGATTATTATATAAGAAGTTTAAAGTGGTTGCTTATAAAATTCCCTTCTTCACTTATGTATTTAATTCAATTATTGGAAGATACCTTTCAATAGGAATGACCATGTTTTGTATTGGGTTATTTGAACAGCATGCTTTAGTTAAAATTCCTTTTAGTTGGTACGGCTTTATAATTGGTTATATTATTTGGGAGTTTGCACATTTTATTTATCATTATCTAGCACATAAAGTAAGATTGTTTTGGTGCTTACATGCTTCACATCATGCACCAACGAACATGAATTTATCTGTGTCGTATGCTCACTTTTTTTTAGAAGGACCTTATGCCGATATTATTAGAACTTCAATTTGTATGTTAGCAGGTGTGCCACCTCCAATGTTATTTGCAATTATGTTTATAGACGGCACTTGGGGTTCGTTTATTCATATTGGGGAATCTCTTTTGAAAGATGCACGACTTGGTTTTATTGGTAAGCTAATTCTAACCCCTTCGCATCATAGAGTACATCATGCAAAGAATGTGGAATATATGGACACTAACTTCTGTAATTTATTAAATATCTGGGACCGACTTTTTAAAACCTATCAACCAGAAAAATCAACTGTTCAGATTGAATACGGTACAACAAGAACAATCAAACCGGATAGTTTTTTAGACGCTTATTTTGGCGAAATTATTTCCTTATCCAAAGACGTATATAATGCTCCTGGGATAGCCAATAAGATACTTTATATTTTTATGCCACCAGGCTGGAGTCATACTGGAGACCATAAAACTGCAGCAGTTATGAAATTGAATTCAAAAGCCTAATTATTTATCGTAAATTTGCGCCGATTCTAATTTATCAATCAATTCAATTTGAACTATGAAATCTACCCTTGGCAATAACCTAAAAGAAAGATCAGAAGGACTATGTGAACTTTGCGCTACCAATCAAGCTACTTGTGCTTATGCGGTGAGTCCTAAAAGTAACGACGTGATTGAGAATGAAGTTGCTTTATGTGACACTTGTCTATCTATTATAGAAGGGGCGGATGCGGGTAGTCATTGGCAGTGTTTAGCTGGTAGTATCTGGAATACAGAGCCTAGTGTACAAGCTTTAAGTTATAGAATTTTATATGGTGTAAGAGACCAAGAATGGGCTAGTGAAATAATTAGCTCAGTTGAATTAGACGAGACAGTAGTTACTTGGGCAGAATCTGCTTATCAAGTTTCAGCATTGCATGTTGATAGTAATGGCACACCATTAGAAAGTGGAGACACCATAGTTTTAACGCAGCAGTTAAATGTAAAGGGAGCCAATTTTATGGCACCAAAGGGAACTATTGTGAGAAAGATCAGGTTGGTTCCTGACAATGCAGAACAGATTGAGGGCAAGGTAAACGGGGATACAATCGTAATTTTAACAAAATTTGTTAAGAAATCAGTATAGATTCATTTTACTTTTTTTTATAATATTAAGCCACTTACTAGACTGTAAGTGGTTTTTTATTGACTACAATCAATTAAAAAAACGACGGTGGTCAATGAATATTTTCTCATTGACTTTTATTTTCATTCTTAATTAAATCTATCCAATGAAAATAAACACCCCCCTATTGGTTTTATTTACTGCATCCATTTTTGGATGTGCAAAAATGGAAACCGCACAAGTTATGACGCCACAAAGTCAAGTTGTATTAGATTCTAATCGAATTAAATCTAATGCACTATCCACTTCCAAAAAGTATTATGTTGACCCTGCTTCTACTTCCACTACTTCTAATGGAACCTTAGTTTATCCCTTTAAAACCATCAGCCAAGTTAATAATACTGCATTGTATGCTGGTGATTCGGTCTTTTTTAAAAGAGGGCAAACATTTACAGGAAGGCTCTATATTAGTAAGTCTGGTACCGTTGACAACCCAATTGTTTTTACCAATTATGGGACCAGTAATTCGCTACCCATTTTTGATAATGCTATTTCAAATGTAGTAACAATTGCAAATGCAAAATATGTTGAACTAAATGGCATTAAAATTATTGACAATACTATGAGCGTAACAGATCATTCTATTCAAGCTAAAATTAGTTATGCAATTATTTTAAATAATTCAAGTTATTGTACCATTAGCAATTGTGATATTTCATTAGTTGGAGTGGGGGTTGAATTAACACCTACTTCAAATTACAATACTATTAAGAAAAATTCCATCACCAATTTACGCATGGTAAAAAATACGCCAACAACTATTAATGCGAATGACGATTTTGGAGCAAATGGATTAGTAGTAGAAAGTTCTAATAATATTATAACAGGAAATAGATTTGAAGATTGTTGGGCTAATAGCTACGACTATGTGTTTGATGGCGGCGCTGTTGAATTGTATGGCACTGCTATTAGTAATAATCGTATCGTCTATAATACTATTATAAATAGCTGTGGATTTGTAGAAGTGGGAAGTAGTACCAATGGAATTTGTGATAATACCGTGGTGGCTTACAATAAAATTATTAATTCAGCAGGTACAGGTACTTTTCAAACCTCGGGAACTTTTGCTGTAAAAATTAGTAATTTTCAATACTACAATAATAATTTTATTGAAACGGCGAAGCAATTTACAAAACCATCTGTTTTATTTTACAGTTCACTTAAAACTCCGCCAGTTGGAATGGTAGTATTAAAGAACAATGTATTTTGGTTGTCGTCTGGGGTTAATATATTCCCTTCTTATTTCAATAATGGGGCAGTTGCTCATAGTAATAATATATTTAGACTAGCAGTTGGAACAGTTGGTATTACTTTAAATACAAGCGAACTGTTAAGCAGCAATCTTAATTTGTTTACTAATTCTGCTGGCTTGCCATCTAATTGGGATTATACTTTATTGTCAGGCACGCCTCCAATTAATTTTGGGACTAATGTTGGCTTTGGTAATGACTTTAATGGCAATCCAATTATAAGTAGTCCAGATGCAGGCATATTAGAGAAGAATTAAACATTATTTTAATTAACAATTAAAGTGAATTATTTTTCTAAAGTGAATCAAATTTAAAATAGCCTAAATGCAATTCGTCTATAACTAATTCGCTTGCCGGGCTTAAACTTATTTGATATTTTGCTTTTGTAGCGTCGCTGAGAATTTCATTTACATTATAAATATCGTCTACGTCTACTCCGTATTTGTCGTCAATATGCGAGTTAGCTCCTTCAAAATGGGTGTGTTTAAAGAATGCAGATTGTTTAGCTATACTTACTGCTTTTGCCATATCCGGTGCCGCAATGACCATTTTATAATGAAATTCTTCAAATTCGTCTTTTTTATAACCTCCTAGATTAATGAAATACAATTGTTGACCAGCAGTTATTAATGGTTCTGATTTCTCTAATATTGTTATATTTTGACCATTTACCTGGGTCACTTCTCTCCATCCGTCAACATGCATTTTGCCCTTTGCTTCTGGCCAAAACTGTATCATCTCCGATTTTAAATCTTTCAATTCGTTCGCAATACCGAAGTACATATCATGCTGTTCTGTATGTCTTCCTTTTGGCTTGCATCCAATTAATATCATAAATAGTTTCATGTATCTAATTTAAATAAAAGTACCTTTATGCTTCGAAAAAACAAATTATTTTGAAATTTATAGACTTAGGACTGGATCAACGAATATTAGACGGAATTGACGCAATGGGCTACGAAACGGCAACACCCGTTCAACAACAGGTAATGGTGCCAATATTGGAAGGTAAGGATATCATTGCAGCAGCTCAAACAGGTACAGGGAAAACAGCCGCGTTTTTATTACCATTATTACACAGACTTATTACATCGCCTCATCATGCAGGGGACATAAATGCACTAATCATAGTTCCAACTCGCGAATTGGCTATTCAAATTGCAGAGGGGTTAGAAGGGCTAGCTTATTTTACTGACGTTAGTTCTATCGCAGTTTATGGAGGTGGAGATGGTAATTCCTTCGCAGCAGAGAAGAAAGCTTTAACAACAGGTGCTGATATTGTAGTATGTACTCCTGGAAGAATGATTGCACATTTAAATATGGGCTACGTAAAATTAAAAGGACTTAAGTATTTGGTTTTAGATGAAGCAGATAGAATGTTGGACATGGGATTTAATGACGATATCGCTAAAATCATAACGTATTTGCCTGCCGAGCGTCAGAACTTATTATTCTCTGCAACCATGCCGCAAAAAATGCGTGCGTTGGCCAATAAAATTTTGAGAAATCCGGTTGAAATTAATATTGCCATTTCAAAGCCGCCTGAGCAAATTGTTCAGAAGGCATTTGTAGTATATGAAGCGCAGAAAGTAGGTATTATAAAGGATATGCTTAGATCCAAGAAGTATACCAAAGTGATTGTCTTTTGTTCTAAAAAGCAAAATGTAAAGACCTTGACTGCCGAATTAAAAAGAGCCAATTTAGCAGCGGAAGAAATTCACTCCGACTTGGATCAAAAAAGCAGGGAACAATATTTACAAGATTTCAGAAATCAGAAAGTTAATATTTTAGTAGCTACAGATATTTTAAGCAGAGGTATAGATATTGAAGACATTGACCTAGTTATTAATTACGATGTACCTAATGACGGGGAAGACTATATTCACCGAATTGGAAGAACTGCTAGAGCTGCCACGTCGGGCACTGCGTTTACACTGGTTAGTGAAAAGGAGCAAAACAAGTTTGCTGACATTGAGGAATTACTTGGTGCACCAGTCCTTAAAGGCACGGTCCCAGAGAATTTCGGACCTACGCCTAATTACAATCCAAGACCAAGAAGGCCACAAAGAAGATAGTTTTTAAAAATTTATAATTAGTCCTTTAGGACCACAAAAAAAGGATGAGCTTACACTCATCCTTTTTTGTGGGGGAATTGAACTTGACGCTAATCAAATTTATTTAGAAAGTCTTAGTACCATTAGATTGATAACTGTATCTAAATGTATAGTAACGTTGCTTGCTAGATTTTTCTGCGTCTGTTGCAGTAGTAGCTAATGTTACACCACCTTTATAATAACAAGAAATTTCAATCTTCGCATATTTCCCAGAAGCAGTTCTAATTACTAAAACTCTTCCTGCTAATGGAGTAATTAAGTTGTTAATTGGATCATAAGTGTACCAGCCTTTACCACTACCTGTTGTAATAGCGTAGCTAGTAGGCGCATTGTCAGTTTTAAATGCAGAATCTGCAGAGATCGTTTTTAAGTCATCAAACAAACCAGTAAAAACGAATGCTCCACCTTGGCCAGTGCCACTTGTTCCGCCATTCGTTAAAATTTTCGTACCCGCTAATGCAATATCCCATTTAGTAGAAGCACTGTCTGTATTTGGGACAATTGCGTTTTTCTCTAAACTGTAGAACGTGTATTTCCCTGCGCCATAAGGTCCTTGAGCACCGTTACCAATAATAGTATCTGCCATCAAATCCTTAACTGTATTTGTAGTTATTGTTGCTACAGGAACTACAGTAGTGGTGTCTGATTTAGAACAAGAGAAAATTGCCATGCTTAATGCTAAGACTTGTAAACTGCTCACGATTGCTTTTTTCATAGTTTATTTTTTGTTTTTTAATTTATATTTTAAAGAGGTATAATAAGTTCTTCCAGCTAAGTTGGGTAAATTGATTGCGTCTATATAATTATTCATATTGTCGCTACCCATTTGAATCGACACCCCGCTTTTATATTCCTTACCAATGGATGCATTTAGGGAAACGTACCCTTTGGCGAATTGGTCCCCATTGTCATACACTTCATTTCCATTGGTATTGGCAACAGCCCACTTACTTCTATATACACATCTTAATGTTGCAAAAATACCAGTTGGGTGTTCGTAATTAACTCTAAATTGAAATTTATGTTTACTAGTGTTTGGCAAGCCAACATAATCACTCATTACTAATATTCTGCTTGACCCGTCGGCATTTCTAGTATATACAGTGCCCGACTTGATTGTTTTAATTTGGTCTTTGTCTCCAGTTTCTAAATATTGGTAGCCTAGTGAAACATTAATGTATTTATTTAATTTTTGCTTTGCTTCTAACTCCACGCCAGTAGTGTAGGCGTTTTTAATATTTAGATAGCTATATATTTGTGCTCCACTTGCATAAGTGCCTACCTGTTGAACATCAATTAAATTTTTAATGTCGTTTCTGAAAAGTTGAATAATAATTTGATTATTATAAGTAGGCTCCCATTCCCAAGACAAATGCATCCCGGTAGAATATTCTGGTTCTAATTTTTTCAATTGATAGTAATTGCTAAACAAGTATCCAATTTGTCCAAGCGAAGACAACTTTTCAATTACTTTTTGAGCTTCTACACTTCCAAATACACTATAACCGCCAGCTGCCGCATTGGTAAAATTTAAATAAAGCTGTCTAAAGTCAGGCGCCTTGAAACCCTGTCCAATACTGAACTTGAATCTAGAATTGGTTTTTACTTTATATAAAAAGGAAGCTTTTGGACTAAAGGCAGATGCATAGTTTAAATTGTTGTCGTATCTAAATCCTGCATTGATAAATAATTTTGAACCATTATTCCATTCCCATTGGTTAAAGATATATTTAATAGAATTCGTTTTTACGCTGTCTACAAAATCATAACGGGAACTATTTACATTTTCGCTAACTATTCCAACTCCAACAATAGTGTTGGTTCTCTTATTTATTTGAAACTCTGTTTGATTTTCGAATCGTTTAAAATTTTGTTTAAAAAGATCATTATAAGGACTTCCACTTAATGTCATTAAATCCTGCTTTGCTTTAAAATAAGTTAAGTAGGAATTGAATTTTGTTTTAATCTTATCATTAAACTGATGGTTTAAAATGATTGATCCATTTGCGTCATTATTATTTTCGTTTCCATTAGAGTAAATGGTAGTACCATTGTTGGCAACTGCAATTACACTTTTAATATTTTCATCGTTGTATCTAATGTTTAAGTCCAAATTGGTTTTTGGAGTAATTTGATATTTTAGAGATTGCGTTATAGTAAATCGGTCAATTGGTGTAATGAATCTTTTATTGCTATTTGGTTTGATACTAAATCCCTCTGTACTGTAATAATTATAAAATCCTTGGTAAAAAAACTTCTTATAATTTTTAGAGGTAATTACATTTGCGTCAATTGTTTTATAACTTCCGTATCTAACACTAGCTTGTAAAGGATAAGTTGCAGTCTTGTCTGTTATGATATTAATAACGCCTGCCATTGCTTCGCTACCATATAAGCTAGAAGACGGCCCTTTTACAATTTCAATTTTTTTAATATTTCCTACGGTAATTCTATTTAGATCTAAAACGCCAGCGGTTCTTCCAATTAATGGCTCTCCGTCAATTAAGATAATGGTATAATCGGGGTTTAATCCTTGCAATTGTATCCCAGCCCCAAAGCCAGATGTCATGGAAATACCATTCTGCTCCTTTAAAACATCTGTCAAGCGTAAACTTCCTGTTTGGTTTATATATTTTGCATTTACTATACTAACGGGAACGGCAATGTTTTTAAATTGACGCTCTGATTTATTAGCGGTTACAAAGATGGTATCACTATATAAAGCAAGGCTGTCTTTATTGAAACTAACTTGTCCAAATGACTGTTTAGAGGTGCTAAAAAAAATCACCAATAATATAAAAACACTCCATTTTTTAATCATAGGGCAAAGTTCCTAGGATCGCTGTCAAATGGCCTTGTAGGGCGCTCTAAATTGAACTTTTTGTACTTAATTATTACATTTCTATGACAAAACAACCAGCTGTAATTGTATTAATGGTAAATAACTGACTTTGGTCATATCAATTTGAATTTATAATATAGATAATGCTAACTTTGAACTCATCTTTTAAAACTGGATGCTTCAAAATTGGATAAGAAATACCATATACTTTTAGTAGAAGACGAGGAGCATTTACATGAGGCCTTAAAGTTAAATTTAGTACTTGAGGGGTATGATGTAGACTCGGCATTTAATGGTCGCGTTGCATTGGAGCAAATTAAGAATGCCTATTACGATCTTATTATATTAGACATCATGTTGCCGGAGGTTGACGGCTTTACAATTATAGAAAAGCTGAGGTTAAATAATAATCAAACTCCTATTTTAGTTTTAAGTGCTAAAAATACCAGTTTTAATAGAGTTCAGGGCTTGAAATTAGGGGCAGACGACTATCTAAGCAAACCCTTTAACTTAGAGGAACTGCTTTTGAGGGTTGCCAAATTAATACAAAAGTCGCCTACTACCAGTGTGGCAGCTTCTGTTTCTAATACCTATAATTTCGCAGGCCATAACTTGAACTTCGATTCTCTTGAAGTTGTATTAGCTAATGGAGAAATAATCAATCTGACAAAAACAGAAGCCTTATTGCTTAAGTTATTAGTTGAAAATAAGAACACGGTTGTCTCAAGAGAAAAAATATTACAAACGGTATGGGGCTATCAAGTGTTTCCAAACACTAGAACCATTGATAATTTTATCCTTAATTTCAGAAAACACTTCGAGCTAGACCCTAAAAATCCCCAACATTTTATATCTATTAGGGGCGTTGGCTACAAGTTTAAAGATTAACAATTCTCGACGCTTCATTTTCTTTTATTTTTCTTAACTTTCATGTAATCAAATATAATTGACATGAAAAAAATACTATTCATTCTATTTCTTTTTGCTTGTAGCAGTAACATGGTGAATGCGCAGTTTCAGAAAGAAATTGATGCTTTTGCAAAAGCAGATAGTATTAATAAACCAGAAGCGAATAGTGTTTTATTTGTTGGCAGTTCTTCTTTTAATTATTGGAAGGACATTAAGAACTATTTTCCAGGTGTTCCAATTATCAACAGAGGATTCGGTGGATCTAGTTTAACTGACGTAATCCAATATGCCAATGAAACTATTATAAAGTATAAGCCTAAGCGGATTTATATTTACTGCGGTGAAAATGATATTGCAGGAAGTGATACAGTGAGTCCTGAAACAGTCTTAATAAGATTCAAAAGTTTATTTCAAATAATTCGTACCAATTTAGATCCAACGATTCCTGTAGCATTTGTCTCCATTAAGCCAAGTGTTGCAAGATGGAGTATGGAAGCTCGTATGGTAAAAGCCAATGCATTAGTAAAAGCATTTTTGGCAACTCAAAAAAACACGATGTATTTAGACGTGCATAATGCCATGTTGGATGCGCAAGGTAATGTGTTTAAAGACATATTTGTGGGAGACAACTTGCATATGAATGCAAAAGGGTATACTATATGGCAAAAAATTATTGCACCAACAATAATCAACTCATCTGCAAAAACACATGGTCCAATTATTACAACAGCATCTGGTAAGGTAGAAGGGACTATTCATGACGGCGTTCAAATATTTAAAGGAATTCCATTTGCACAAGCGCCAATAGGAGATTTAAGATGGAAAGCACCACAGCCTGTTATTGCTTGGGACGGTGTAAAGCAATGTTTAAATTTTAGTGCAAGCCCGGTTCAAGGAGCACCTATACCTTTTATGTGTTGGTCTAAAGAATTTTTAATTCCAAGTGAGCCCATTAATGAAGACTGTTTATATTTAAACGTTTGGTCAAAACCTACCACAGAAAAAAAACCGGTCTTAGTGTATATCTATGGAGGTGGTTTTATGTCAGGGGGTTCTGCTTGTCCTATCTATGACGGAGAAGCAGTTGCTAATAAAGACGTTGTTTTTGTAAGTATTAATTATAGAGTGGGTGTATTTGGATTTTTAGCGCATCCCGAATTAACTAAAGAATCTCCTAATCATAGTTCAGGTAATTATGCATTATTAGATATGGTAGCTGCATTACAATGGGTTAAAAATAACATTGCTTCATTTGGTGGAGATCCCAGTAGAGTTACTATTGCAGGACAATCTGCAGGTGCTTTTGCTGTAAACTTTCTATGCGCTACTCCTTTAACTAAGGGACTAATTAGTGGCGCCATTGCTGAAAGCGGCGGCAGTGTATTGCCAAGTAGTATTAGACCTTCTATTAAATTAAAAGAAGCAGAAGCGATGGGAACTGCATTTGCTAAAAATTTAAATTGTACAACTATTGCAGACTTAAGAAACAAAACTGCTAATGAAATTTTAATGGCGAATGGGGGATTAAGTGCTCCATATGAAGATGGATATGTGTTACCCGAATCAATTTTATCTATTTATACTAAAGGGAAACAAAATGATATCCCATTAATATTAGGCTGGAATGCAGACGATAAAATACCAGTACCTCCGTTAACTGCAGTGAACTATAAATTACAAATACAAAAGCGATTTGGTTCGAAAGCTTCGGAGGTTCTTGCGCAATATCCTGGCGAGAATGATACACAAGCTGCAATTTCACAAGGTGATATGAATAGAGATGAAACCTTTGGGGTACAAGGCTTTGCTTGGGCTAACGCACAAGTTAAGTCAGGAAAAGCACCAGTTTTTGTATATAATTTCAATAAAAAACTACCAGCATATACACCTGCTTCAGATTTTGGAGCATTTCATACAGGTGAAGTTGTCTATGCTTATGACAATCTTAAAACAGTAGATAGACCTTGGGACAAATCAGATTTTGAATTAGCGACTTCTATGTCAAATTACTGGGTCAATTTTGTAAAAACGGGTAATCCAAATGGAGGAATTTTGGTTAAATGGCCTACTTATGAAACCACTAAAGAACAAGTTTTAATATTAGATAAAAAAATTGAATCAACAAAGCTTCCAACAAAAGCAAAGCTTAAGCTGATCGCTACCTTATTATAAAATGACATCGTCTTATCAAAAAGCAAAAGCATATAAGAAATCTGTTCTTTCCAACAAAAGGCATTTTAAAGATATTGTATTAATTGTTGCTGGAATCTTATCGGCAAGTTTTGGATTCAAAGGATTTTTACTTACTAACCATTTTATAGATGGCGGTGCTACAGGTATTTCCTTACTAATATCTGCATTGTCAAATATTCCTTTGTATATACTCATTATTGTAATCAACATTCCTTTTGTGATATTGGGTGCAATAACAATAGGAAAACAATTCGCCATTAAAACTGCTTTTGCAATTTTGGGATTAGCAATTTGCTTAGCACTTGTTGAGTTCCCAAATGTTACAGACGATAAGTTATTAGTAGCTGTATTTGGCGGCATTTTTTTGGGAGCTGGTATTGGCCTTGCTATGAGAGGAGGCTGTGTTATTGACGGAACGGAAGTATTAGCAATTTATTTAAGTAAAAAAATTGGTGTAACTATTGGGGATATTATAATTGTGATCAATGTTTTAATTTTCGGATCAGCTGCATTTTTACTTTCCGTAGAAGTGGCGTTGTATTCTATGATCACTTATTTTGCTGCATCAAAAATGGTAGATTTTATTGTAGAAGGTATTGATGAGTACATTGGCGTAATCATAGTTTCTTCACATTGCGAGGAAATCAGGTCTATGATAATTAATGTACTTGGCCGTGGAGTTACTGTATATAGTGGTAAAAAAGGATTTGGTAAAAGAGGAGAAGTGCAAGAGGTAGATATTATTTATACTGTAATTACGAGGCTCGAAATAAACAAGTTAAATATTGAAATAGAAAAAATTACTCCAACTGCTTTTGTGGTAATGAATTCAGTGAAAGATACCAAAGGAGGGATGATCAAGAAAAAGCCATTTAAGTCCTAACAGTTTAAATTGATTTTATGAAACTAGCAATCAATAAGTTAAAAAATCCCACGAATAAATCAAATAAGCTTACTAATAAGCCAATTACTCCTGCTGAGTATATAAAGGCCATACCATTGTCATGTAGAGCAGGTTTTAAAGAGCTACATCAAATTATTATTGCAGCAGCTCCTGAAGCTATACAAGGCATGACTTATGGTATGCTAAGTTTAAAGTTAAATGGGCTATTACTTTGTTATGCTTCCCATAAAGGACATTATGGACTCTATCCAATGCCAGCCACTATTATCACTTTCAAGGATAAATTGGTTAAATATGAAACATCCAAGGGTGCCATTAAGTTTAACCATGGAGAATCGTTGCCTAAAAAAATAATAGCAGATATAGTTAAATATAGAGTGAATCAAAAATTGGGAAAGTCAGCCAAGTTGGCTAAATCACAATAAGCTTTTATATTAAAAACTATTATATTTGTATTTCAACGAGCATTTATGAAAAAGACAGCACTTATCTTATTAGTATTTCCAATTGCACTTTTTTCTTGCAGTAAAGGGGGAGACTCCACTACAACTACACCTGTAACACCACCTGTTGTAGTTACAGAAGCTACAATAGCTTATGGTATCGATATTGATCCGGGTGCTGGTAATATTTACGCTGCATTAGGTGCAACACAAACAATTAATGTGAATTTGTCTTCTGCACTTCCTAAAGCAGGTGTTCAAATTGACGTTAGCACTAAAAAAGACAGTGACGCAACTGTGGTTTCTTCAAGTAGTACTTCCACCACTTCTGCAACTAATACAGTAAGCATTGAAAATTTGCAACCAGGAGTTTTGTGTACTACAACTATAACTATTACTTCTAAAACAACTGCTTCTAACAGTGTTGTAAAGTCCTTTAAAATAGCAAGAAAATAATTTTTAATTTAAAGCAACAATACACTTAACTAGTATTTGCTAATTACAAGATATAAAAAATGCCCATCTATAAGGTGGGCATTTTTGTACAATAAGTTTATCGCGATTAATTCAGATCAGCTTCCTCTAGAACCGCCTGTCTTAATAGGCTTCTTTGTGGTACCAGTTGATTTGGTACTTGCCTTTGCAATAAATTTAGAGCTACCACCTTGAAATGTATTCTTGGTTGCAGACGCTGCATTTTTAGCAGCTTTTTTTTCGTTGATATGAAATCCCATAATTGTTTATATTATGCTATAAATATAATTAAATAATTCGAAATAAGCTTTTACTTTTAATCCCTAAACCTATACCATGTTACAAAGTTCAACTATTCAGTTTTTAAAAGCACTTAAAAAGAATAATAATAGGGAATGGTTTGAGAAAAACAGGCCCGTTTATGAAGCTGCTAAAAAAGATTACTTAACATTTGTCACAGAGGTACTAGAGGAGCTAAAACAGGTAGATAACTCATTAAATGAGCTAGAGCCAAAACAGTGTGTTTTCAGAATTAATCGTGATGTACGATTTAGTAAGAATAAGGAACCCTACAAAACTAATTTCGGTGCTAGCTTTAGCAAGGGTGGCAAAAAAGTTCAATGTGCTGGTTATTATTTCCATTTGGAGCCTGGTGCTTGTTTTTTAGGTGGCGGTTTATGGATGCCCATGGCTCCCGATTTGAAAAAAGTAAGACAAGAAATTGATTATTGTTTTAAAGAATTTAATGGCATACTTAAACAATCAAAGTTCAAATCCAATTATGGCGATTTGGATAGTAGCGAGAAACTTATTAGAGCACCAAAGGATTATGAGTTAGACAATCCCGCAATTGAATATTTAAAATTGAAAAGCTTTGTGGTTACTAGACCCGTTTTAGACGGCACTCTATTAGACAAACAGCTAGTTAAACAAACCATTGCTGATTTCAAAATAATAGCGCCACTTGTTCATTTTCTGAACAGAGCCATTGAGTCATAATTAAGCTTTTAGTCAAGTATAATTATTTCTTTTAGACAAGTTTAGTTATTTAATAAACGGGTCTGACCATCGCTTGTCTGTATACACTGCCGCGCCAGTTAGGGTTTTCATAAAAGCGGTTATGGCAGTTATTTCGTCTGCGGTCATGTTTAATTTTTGTCCAATATTATTGGGTCTTAATCTAGGATCTAAATTTGTATTGCGAACAATGCTAATATTATTATAATGGCCTAATACATCTTGTATCGTTTTTAATTGACCCGTATGCATCATTGGGCTATTGGCAAGCCCATTTGGATTTATTAAATCTCTTAATGAGGCAGATCTTGTATTGGCAATATCTAATACAGTACTTCCTATAGTTCCAATTATTCCATTATTTCTAGTGTTGGAGTCGATATCAAACTCTGGGGCTCTATGACAACCGTTACAACCAGCTCCACCACTAATTCTTACACTATTGCCGTCAAATACTGGCGGAGTGGAGAATAATGTTTTTCCGGTATTTTCTATGGTAGAATAATTAGGAAAATCTCTATTGTTATTGTTTACCTGAGCACGTCCAATATCATATTTAGAGTCGAATGACTGAATGCTACGTATAAATTGCGCCAATGACTCTTGCAGTCTATTTTCAGTTATTAAAGTGTCTCCGTATGAAAATTTAAATAATTCCTTATAGTATCCAATGCCAGTTAATTTATTTAAAAGTGTTGACATGGTGCCTCTTCCGTTTAATCCGCTAAAACCCATTTCAGCGTGATCCTGGATTGGCATGGTAGTTTGTATCTCAAGTGTCGCTGCTCTTTCATTCCAGAAAAATTTACTTTCTTCCGCAAATCTACTATTCACTAATCGCATTGCATGTCTAACCGTAAGGCCAGACTGTACACCGTCACTTTGAATTGCAGTGTCTCCAAAAGCAAATTTTTGATTATGACAACTACTACATGAAATTGTATTGTCTACACTTAAGTTTTTATCATAAAACAAGACCCTTCCTAGTGTTGCTTTAGCGTCTGTAATTGGATTTGCTGTCCCATTATCCTTTAAAATATAATTAGGCTTATTTTGATTTGCATAATTGAACAAACTTGTTGGATCAATATTAGTTCCAAATGCAATTTTTATATTGGCATAGGGGTCTACTGTTTTAGCAGTTTCTGTTACCACACTTGTTGTAGGACTTGTAGTTAGTGTACTTAAACTATCTGTTTTAGAGCAGCCAATTGCTATTACAGTGATTATTGCAGTGGAGATGATTGTTTTTGTAACGCTTCGCATATGATTGTCTTAATGATAGTTATAAATTATGAATAACGCTCATTAAGACAATATTAAGGCAGTTCAGTTTAATTAACCAAAACCTTTTCTGTTTTCTTTAACAATTTGCCAAGTTCTGTCTAGTTCTGAATTGTATCCTTCTTGAATATATTAAACAATAGATACCCCATTAAGGCCCCGTAAAGGGTGCTATTAATTGGTTTTGAGGTAATCATACAAGTGCCACTGGCACAGCCAATAAATTTATAATACAAAAATCCAGCAAGGGCGCCTATCAAAGCTCCAATAATACTTAACTTATTTTTATTTATCCAGCTTGTTATATTGTTAGTTTGGATCATATTGTTAGTTAAGTTAATTATCTAATTTTTCCAACAAGCACATTCCAAGGCCCGCCGTTATATACTTCCACACCAGCCCCTTTTAATATTGATTTTGCCATACTACTTCTAGCGCCACTCTTGCATACTGTAATGATAGGCTTGCCTATTTTTTTAATAGCAGCAACTTCTCTTTGAATTCTGTCTAGTGGAATATTCTTGGATCCTTGAATATGGCCACCATCAAATTCTTGTGGAGAACGAACGTCTATTATAACAGCACCATTCTCTTTCAATGCTTTGAAATCCACACCTGGCCCGAAAAGTTTTTTTATAAAGCTGAACATATTAGTTATTATTTAAAATATTATTTAATGTAAAAATTCCACCTCCGTTATAGATTTCGGTTATGCCATTTTGCTGTAGAACGCTTGTAGCAATGCCACTTCTGCCACCACTTAAACAATATACAACAATAGGCTTCGGAAGTTCCGCTATCGTCTTAATTTGGGACTCAATAGTATCTAGTGGAATATTTAATGCACCTTGAATATGGTCTTCTTCAAATTCCATCTGGCTTCTTACATCCAATAGGGTACCTTTTTTCTCTTTAATTTGTTGAATTACTTTTTGCATATTTTTTAATTTACGCTACAAAATTCACTATTAATGAACATATTGACTGTGATATTTATCACAAAGTCCTTAGTTAGAAAACGTATCATATATGGAATCAATATATAATCAGCTAAAATAGATAATTAGTCTTTTTTGATCCACTCGAATGAATTTCTATTCAGCACGATCCATTGGTGATTTTCCATCTTTTTTAACAACCTGCTAACCACTTCTCTTGAGGTATTCAAGTCGTTTGCAATTTCCTGATGGGTTAATTTAAGGGTATTCCCAAATTGTTTTACTTGCCTTTTGATATAAAATTCAAGGCGCTCATCCATATTTTTAAAGGCAGTTTCGTGGATGGTTTTTAGTAATTCTTCATACCTAAGTCGGTAGGTTCTTATTACAAAATAGTGCCAACTCTTATACTGGTTCAGCCATTTGTCCATAAATTCAATTGGGATAGCTAAGAAGCTTACATCAGTCACTGCTTTTGCCAATACTTGACTCTGCTCTAAATGATAATTACAAACCATGGTGACAGCACAAGCCTCCCCGGGATTTAAATGGTACATAAAGTATTCAGCCCCTTCTTCATTTTCTTGATATAATTTAACCGTGCCTTCCACCACCAACATAGTAGACTTAATATTTTGCCCCATTTTAAGCAAAGTGGCCCCTGCGGGTGCGGTTCTTAGTTCCGCATGTTCTATAATTGATTCGTATAATCCGTCTTCCCAATCGGGAAATAGTTGCTTAATTTGGTCTTTGTTTAACATAGCGATTAAATTCATTGTGAAGATAATCTTAAATGTAATAAAAGTCACATATTATAAAACAGCTAGGTTTTAACTTTGTAAAAAACTAAGCAATGCAAAAATGGTATAATAAAATTGACTGGAGATTAGTTATGCGACTTGTAATGGCAGCTTCCATGGTTATTGTTGGATATCAAAGTAATGACTATATCCCAGCGGTATTTGGCATAGGTTTTGCTATATATGCAATCATTGGAGCTAAATATAAAATTGGATGTGGTTATAATGGATCCTGCGGCTATCCAGCACGAAAAAATTAAGTTTACAGAATTAAAATAAATTTTATGTCAACAACAGAAACCTTTGGTACCATTATTAATGGCGACAAGCCAGTATTGGTTGACTTTTTTGCCACTTGGTGTGGTCCTTGTAAAATGATGCCGCCTATTTTAGAAAAAGTACATGAAAAATTGGGGGAGCAAGTACGCATTATTAAAATTGATGTAGATAAGAATCAAAAATTAGCTGCTGAATTAAATGTGTCTAGTGTACCTACCTTAGCCATTTTTAAAAATGGGAAAATTCAGTGGAGACAACCTGGGGTGCAGCAAGCTAATGAACTAGTGGGTCTGCTTAAAAAATATATTGTTTAGAGCATATATTGTTTAGCAAGCTGGTTAAAGCTGTTTACTTGATCTGTTATCCAATCTTCGTCTTTATTAAGTTCTTCCGCCATAATAGACGCTACCATTGGCGCTACTTGTATTGCAATACGGGCGTCTAAGAATAGTAGGCGAATCCTTCTTGCTAAAATATCTTCTAATGTAATTGCCATTTGATATTTTATGGCGTAAATAATTTCCGCTTTAATGAAAAGATATTTTGGATGTATTAAATCAGCAAGTTCAGGCCTTGTAATTTTCAATTGATTTAAAGCTTCTAAACGCGCTATTAAATTATCAATCGACAAATTCGTTGTTATACATTTTCTTCTTTCTAATTTTGCTACAAATACTGCATTGTTTACAGCGTCCTGCGCCATACTTCTATAAGTAGTCCACTTGCCTCCAGTAATAGTAATAAGTCCGCTGTCAGAAACTGTTAAAGAATGTGCCCTTGACAATTGAGCAGTTTTGGCTTTGGATTTTTTATTATTTACAAGTGGCCTCAATCCTACATATACACTTAATACATCTTTTCTGCTTATTGAACTATTGCAATACTTGTTAAAATGACTTAATATAAAATCAACTTCTTCCTTTAATGGGGTTGGTTCAATATCAATAGTATTTACAGGCGTATCGGTAGTGCCTATAATAACTTTATTATGCCAGGGCACTGCAAATAAAACACGACCATCGCTAGTCTTAGGAATCATCATTGCGGCTGCTCCATTAAAATGTTTATTATTCACCACTAAGTGAATGCCTTGTGAAGGTGAAACGAATTCATGTTTATGCGCGTCGTCTAATTGCATCACTGCATTTGTAAATACACCTGTTGCATTTATGACTACTTTGGTTTTAACCTGGTAGGAGATCTTATTTATTTCGTCTTGCACTTCAACTCCAATAATTTTACCCTCATTATCTTTTACAAAATTTATTGCTTTGCAATAGTTCAACACTGTAGCTCCTTGTTGGACTGCTGTTTCTGCCATTTCAATACACAATAAACTATCGTCAAACTGTCCATCAAAGTATAAAATTCCTCCGTATAGCTTATCTGTATTAATAAATGGAATTTGCTGTTCAGTTTGTTTTTTTGACAACATTTTTGTTTTACCTAAGGAAAGGGTGCCAGATAAAATATCATAAATTTTTAAGCCAATAGTATAAAATAACTGTTCCCATAAACTATAAACAGGAATAACAAAAGGTTGAACATGTGTTAAGTGTGGGGCGTTTTTAAGCAAGTGGCCTCTTTCTCTAAGTGCCTCCATTACGAGGTTAATATTCCCCTGTTCTAAATAACGTACACCCCCATGCACTAATTTTGTAGACTTGCTAGAAGTGCCTTTGGCAAAATCATATTGCTCCACTAATAATGTCTTATAACCCCTTGATGCAGCATCAATAGCACAACCAACACCCGTAGCGCCTCCCCCAATAATCACAATATCCCAAATTGCGTCCTTGGATAAGTTCTCTAGCATTATGCTTCTATTCATTACATTAAAGGTCCATTAAGTTTTATATAATACCATCAAATTATTTAATATATTTAAGATAACAATTCAAAGCCATGAAAAAATTCCAATTTGCATTCTTATTTTTATTATCTGCCTTTCAAGCTTTTGCTCAAATCCCAGAAGGCAAAACGGTAATTAGTTCTATTTATGTATATGACATGGCTTCGAAAAAATCTAGTTTAATCACTAGAGAATTAAGATATTTCGAAGCACCCAATTGGTCAAGAGACGGCAAATATTTTTTAATTAATGCATACGGCAAATTAGAACGCATGTCTATGACAGGAGATCGACTAGGTGTACTACCAACTGGCGATATCGCTAATTGCAATAATGACCATGGTTTTAGTTTTGACGGCAATGATTTGTTTATTTCTACTGCAATACCTTCTATAAAAGCGGGCTCCTCCTTTATTTTTAAACTTCCTGCAAATGGGGGCGAGCCTATTAAATTAACAGACAAGACACCTTCTTATTGGCATGGCGTTTCTCATGACGGTAAAACAATTGTGTATTGTGCGGAACGTAATGGCAATTATGATGTGTATTCAATGAGTAGTAATGGTGGCCCTGAAACAAGATTAACTGCTACTGAAGGCTTAGACGATGGGCCTGAATATAGCCCGGACGGTAAGTACATTTATATTAATTCATTTAGATCGGGTAAAATGCAAATTTGGAGAATAAATCCTGACGGGTCCAGTCCAGAACAAATGACATTTGATAATAAATCCAATTGGTTTGCGCATATTGCACCCAATGGAAAAGTGGCTACTATAATAAGTTATGATGAGGATCAAGTACAAGCACATCCTTTTGGGAAACAAGTTCGAATTCGATTACTTAATCTCAAAGACAAAACTATTCAAGACTTGACTGGTCCATTCTTTGGTGGTCAAGGAACTATTAATGTTCCATCTTGGTCGCCAGACGGTACTAAGTTCGCTTATGTTAAATATGAATTGTTCTAGAGAACAGTAGCTTGTCTTGGTATGATAAAATTAATCAAGTCGTCTAGTGATATGTTTGCTCGCTGACAAGCGTCTTGTATATCTTCTCTAGAAACATTCGCTGCGAAAGTCTTTTCTTTAACTCTTTTTTTTGCTCCTTTTAAATCCATTCCTTCATAACCATTAGGGCGCATTAAGGAATAAGCGTGTATCAAGCCAGACAGCTCGTCAAAAGCATATAACATCTTGTCCATATTAGTTTCTGGTTCCACACCAAAATGAATTGGGCCGTGAGAAGCAATTGCTCTTATGATTTCAGGGTCTATATTATTTGACTCCAAATGTTCTATGATTTTTTTGCAGTGTAAAGTTGGCCATTGGTCCCAATCTGCATCATGTAATAATCCTGCCATTTCCCATTTCCATTGTCCAGCGTCGTCAAGTAGTTCTTTTTCTGCAGCCCAGCATTTCATTAAATGAGCTACTTGTAACATATGGACTTTTAATTTGGGGTTTAAAACCCATTCATTAAAAAGGCTTTCTGCCTCTGCTCTGCTAAATACATTTCCTATATTGTTTGTATTGCCAAATTGAGTCCTGCCTAGATGAAGTGACATGCTATATTTATTTCCTTAAAGTTAGCGAAATTAAGATTCTGAGGGAGCAATCATGCGAACGTATAAATCTTCTACTTTTTTTCTAGCCCATGGAGTTTTACGTAAAAAAGTAAGACTGGATTTGATGCTTGGATTACTATTGAAGCAATTTATGGGAACATGTTGTCCTAGCACTTCCCAGCCAAAGTACTTTTGTAATTCGGTAACAATAAATTCTAATGTTTTTCCATGTAATGGGTCCTTGGAAGCTTGTTGCATATGTAAAATTAAGTAATTTGCCATTATGAATGGACATCGATATTTTATTTTGCACAAACCAATTAATATGGTGTCGCAATTTGTAAGTAGTCATAATGTTAGATTACTGAGGGATGTAGATTTTAATTTTCCAGATGGCACACATGCTATTGGTAGACTAGACCAAAATTCTGAGGGATTATTATTACTTACAACTAATAAAAAAGTCACTAAGTTGTTATTTCAAGGAGCAGTTCCTCATAAAAGAACTTACTGGGTACAAGTGAAAAATAAAGTGGAAGCAGCTACCATTGATAAATTAGCTGCAGGTATTGAAATTAGTGCCCCTAATGGCAGCACGTTTACAACAACTCCCTGTGAGGTTGTGTTAATGTCAGATCCTAATTTAATATTAGATCCAGCTTATGCTTTACATGAGAATGTTATAACAACTTGGTTGAGTATTACGCTTACTGAAGGTAAATTTCATCAAGTTCGGAAAATGGTGGCCGCGGTGCATCATAAATGTTTGCGTCTCATAAGGGCTTCTATTGAATCTATCGAACTAACAGGGCTAGCAGCTGGCGAAGTTTGTGAAATAGAAGAGGAAGTATTTTTTGAAAAACTACGATTGAACACTAAGTAGAAAGAATTCGACTTGCTTGTATTATTTATATACGAAAATTTATTCTTGTTTTTTTATTAAAAAGTTGTAAATTAGGTAAGACCTTTTTTTAAACTTTTAAATTGATTGCCATGCCAACCGTAAAAGATATTGTTAGCACTAAAAACAGGAATGTTATTACCGTGTCTAATGTTACTCCAATTATTGATGCATTAAAAATCATGGCTGCAGCTAATATTGGCAGCTTAGTTGTTTTAAAAAATGAACAATACGCGGGTATATTTACCGAACGTGATTATGCACGTAAAGTGGTTTTAGAAGGAAGGGCCTCGAATAATACTTCTGTAGAGGAAGTGATGGACGGGAACCTACCCAAATTGCAAGCGGATGATCCTATTGAACATTGTAGTATTATAATGTCAGAGAAAAATTTAAGATATCTTCCTGTATTTGAAAATGGAGTTTTATATAATATCATAAGTCAAAGTGATATTATTAGACATACCATTGAAGCGCAGAAAAAACTAATCGAACATCTGCAAGATTATATGAGTTTGTAATTTTTAATTTTTCAAACTTCCATAAACAATATTTTCAATTCTTTCTTTCAATGCTCCATGTGAGTTAGGAGTATGCTGTGTCATTATTAATACAATTATTTTATCCTTAGGGTCTGCCCAATAGTTGGTACTATAATATCCTCCCCATGAAAAGGAACCCTTGTTTCTTAAATTAAGGTTTGCAGATTTCTCTGAAGTAAGTGAAAATCCTAATCCAAAATTATCATCACCCGCCTTAGTAAAATCTAATTGTGGGCTTACCATTATTTCATAAGTTCTAGGTGCTATAATTTGACGACCATTATACTTTCCTTTATTTAACAGCATCTGTAAAAAGATAGCGTAATCATATGCGGTAGAAGATAATCCCGCACCACCTGAGAAATAGGATTTTTTCATCATTGGATAAGCAGGATCAATTTTTCTAAAGCTAGGCGCCCACTCAATTAATTTATGGTCTTCATTTTCAGTATAAACTGTTGGCAGTCTATTTGCTTTTTCAGCAGGCACATTGAAATAAGTATCCTTCATGTCTAGTGGTGTAAATATGTTTTTATTACAATAAGCCTCAAGTGACATGCCACTTACTATCTCCACTAAACAACCTAATAAATCTGTATTCAGTCCATAAGTGAATTTCACCCCTGGCTGGTGTGCTAAAGGTAAGCTTCCTAAAATGGTCATCTTCTCTAATAAGTTAGCATCAAAATATCCTAAGCCAGAAGGCACACCTGCTTTATTATAAATAGCGCTCATCTCTTTAGATCCAATATCAGTATAACCAATGCCGGAAGAATGCGTTAATAAATCACGAATAGTAACTTCTCTATTTGCAGGAACTGTAGTGTAAGTAGTGTCAGTAAAATTTATCTTGTCTAATACAGTCGGTTTTTTAAAACTGGATATAAAGTCTGAAACAGGCTGGTCTAAACTTAGTTTCCCTTGTTCAAACAATTGCAATACTGCCAAACTAGTAATGGCTTTGGACTGACTCATTATTCTGTAAATAGCATTTTCGGGCATTGGTGTTTTCTTTGCTTCATTCGCATAGCCTAATGCCTTATGATATATCACTTGATTGTTTTTTACCACTAACACAGTAACCCCATTTTCCCAATGCTTAGTAATATAGCTATTCACTATCGTGTCAATTTGAGATAATTTTTTATAGTCAACATCAGCGCTTTGTTTTACTTCATAGCTCAATACTTGTGCATTGGAGCAAATAGCTAGCAACAAGAACGATGAGAAGATTGAAATCATTTTTTTCATATGGGTCATTTTATTTTATAATTTATTTAGTAGGAAATATTATTGATTAGTTAGCAGGAAACCAATTTCCAAATTTTGTCAAGTCCACATTTCCACCTGAAAGTATAATGCCTACTTTTTTTCCTTTAAATAATTCCGGGTTTCTTAGAGCAGCGGCAAATGGAACCACGCAACTAGGTTCTACAATTATTTTCATTCTTTCATAAACCAATTTCAAAGCTGCTTTAATTTCTTCGTCAGACACTAATAAAATATCAGTTACATGTGCTTTTATAATTGCCAAAGTTCTTTCACTCAATGTAGTCATTAAGCCGTCGGCAATGGTATCAATAAAAGGTGCTTTTTCAACCTTGCCAGATTTAATACTTAAGACTGCATCAGCTGCTCCTTCCGGTTCACCACCATATACTTTTAAACCTGGCTTGAAATAATGTGCACCTAAGCATGTGCCGGAAAGTAATCCGCCTCCACCTACAGGCGTAATTACTATATCTAAATCTGGAACTTCTTCAATTAATTCCTTTACGCAGGTTGCTTGTCCAGTTATAACCCTGTCGTCGTCATAGGGATGAATAAATGCAGCGCCAGTCCTAGCTACCACTTCTTCTAATGCAGCTTCTCTTGCAGCCTGATTGGCTTCGCAAATAATAACTTCGGCTCCATAACCTCTAACTGCATCCACTTTTACTTTTGGGGAGGACTTAGGCATTACGATATATGCTTTAATGCCTAATACTTTTGCTGCATAGGCTAGCGCTTGTGCATGGTTACCAGAAGAATGCGTTGCTACACCGTTTTTTAATTGATCGGGACTTAAACTTAAAGTGGCATTCATACCACCTCTAATTTTGAAAGCGCCAATTTTTTGAAAATTCTCACATTTAAAATAAAAATGTATTCCAGATAATTCGTCAATACTCTTATTGGTCATCACGGGCGTGTGATGAATATAAGGTTTGATAGTAGCAGCAGCTTTTTCAATGGCCTCTTTTGAAATGTTCATTTTTTAATATTTAATCTAATTTTTTTTAACCGGAATCACCTTCTTTTAATTGTTCAAATAGGATCTAATGCTATTTTTGATTTTTTACAACAGTTCCATTGATCATTACAAATTTTACTTTTTGCAATTCTGTGATATCTTTTAAAGGGTCTCCTTTTACTGCAATGATATCAGCTAGTTTTCCAATTTCTATGGTACCTATTTCTTTATCTTTTTGTAATAATTCTGCATTCACTTTGGTGCCTGCCTGTATTGCTTGCATAGGGGTCATGCCTAAGCTCACATACTCGCCAAATTCTCTCGCTGAAAAATTTGGAGTCCATCCTATATAATCAGTGCCTAAGCCAATTTTTAGCCCCTTTTTAATGGCCATTCTTAAATTGGAATACAATTCTGCTCTTGAATCTTTTGCTAGTTCAATGGCTTTTGAAAGTGCTTTACTATCTGCAATTTTTTCTTTAAAGTATAAATCGATAGTTAAGGTAGGTATTAAGTAAGTTCCATGTTGTATCATTAAGTCAATGGCTTCCTCGTCCATATAAGACCCGTGTTCAATACTTCTAACTCCAGCTCTCACTGCTTGCTTAATTCCTTCTGTAGCATGTGCATGCGCCATTACAGGAACTTCCCTTCTTGCGGCTTCATCTACAGCCATTTTCAATTCTTCTGGACTAAAATGAACATTTTGTGGATTGTCGCCCACGGTCATGAACGCGCCTGTTACTAATATTTTAATCCAGTCACTACCAAATTTAATCTCCTCTCTAACGGCCTTTCTAACTTCCTCTGGTCCATTTACAATTAATCCGTCTGGTATTATTTTTTGTTCATGAGACATGAAATTAATATCACCACCGCCACCAGTTACAGATAAATAATGCGCTGCTCCATGAATATGCGGCCCCACAAATAAACCCTTATTGATTGCTTTTTTTATTTCCATACTACCATATTCTACATCTGCATCCCCTGCAATTCTCACCGTTGTCCAACCTTCAGCTAATAAGTCTTGTAATTGTTTTAATGCAGTCAGTGTTTTTGCTGCAGAACTTTGTCTAATATGTGCAACTTGATAATCGTCGGAATTGTAATTCGTATGCACATGTGCATCAATTAATCCAGGTAACACAGTATAATCACCTAAATCAATTACAGTAGCTTCTTTCGGAGCTTCTGATTTTTTCACAATGCCTATTATTTTCTTTCCTTCAATAATAATGGCAGGATTGTCTATTACTTTCCCAGTTCCGTCAATTAGCTTTTTACAAAGCAATACTGTTTTTTGAGCACTTAAACCAAACGTAGTCAATAAAGCAGCTGTCAATATTATGTATACTTTTTTCATACCATGAATTTAATAAAAATAAAGCAAGGAGGGGAATAGTATTCGATAGTTTAATTATATTTAGAATTCAAACTATTTCCAAGCGCATGCAAAAAGATCAGAGTAAGTTAGGATTATGGACAAGCACTTCGCTTGTGGTTGGGAATATGATTGGAGCAGGCGTGTTCTTAATGCCTGCAACTTTAGCAAGCTTTGGAGGTATTAGCATTATAGGCTGGGTTTGTTCCTCAATCGGCGCTTTTTTATTGGCTAAAGTATTTGCACATTTAAGTAAAATCATGCCAGCGGGTGACGGTGGCCCTTATGCTTATTCTAGAAAAGGGTTGGGTGATTTTGCAGGGTTCTTAGTGGCCTGGGGTTATTTGGTTTCAGTATGGTGTACCAATGCAGCTATCACCGTTTCTTTTATTAGTGCTTTAAGTACATTTATACCAATTTTAGCGACGAATTCTTTTCTAGCTGTATTCTGTGGCTTAGCTACTATTTGGTTTTTAACTTGGGTCAATACATTGGGTATTGTAACTTCTGGCAGGCTTCAATTAGCCACTACGATTTTAAAAATTGTTCCAATAGTACTAGTAGGTATTGGAGGTTTGTTTTTTATAAAATTTGGAAATTTTCTTCCTTTTAATTCAAGTGGAACTTCTTCTTTTGAAGCCATAACTGCTACAACCACTTTAACATTTTTTGCATTTTTAGGTATTGAATGTGCTACCATACCATCAGGTAGTGTGGCTAATCCAGAAAAAACGATTGCAAAAGCAACTATACTGGGTACTTTAATTGCAACGGCTGTATATATATTAAGTACCGTAAGTATTATGGGAATGATTCCCGCTTCGCAATTGCAAAATACAGTGACTCCATTTGCTGACGCTGCTACAATAATATTTGGAGCTGGCTCAAAATACTGGGTAAGTGCAGGTGTTGCTATTGCAGCTTTTGGAGCATTGAATGGATTTATCTTAATTCAGGGTCAAATCCCTTATGCGATCGCAAAGGATAAATTATTTCCTTCCATATTTGCAAAGAAAAATAGCAAGGGTGTTCCTGCAATAGGCATTGCAATTTCTAGTGTATTCGTTTCAATTTTCATGAGTATGAATTACACAAAAGGTTTAGTTGCGCAGTTTAAATTTCTAATCTTGTTGTCTACTTTAACAGTACTTATCCCTTATTTATTTTCAACAGCAGCCTATATGATTTTAAGATTACAAGAAAAGTCTAGCAGTATTAAATTAATCACAGCAGCTGCAATCCTTTCTTTCTTTGCTTTTCTATTTTCTTTATGGATGATTTATGGATCAGGTCAAGAAACTGTTTATTGGGGATTTTTGTTGTCTATGTCTTCCGTGCCTATTTATGTATGGGCTGTTTGGAAAAGAGACCGAATTGCTAATTAAAACGATTCAATCAATATATTAAAATCAAATTTATCATATGAGCTCACATTCAGAATTCGGCAAGTTGAAGTCATTATTTATTAAAAAAGCAAGTGCTGCATTTATTAATGATGCACATATTGATGAGCACTGGGAGGCTTTAAACTATTTAGGAAAGCCGGAGATTAATAAAGCATTAGAAGAATACGAGGCATTTGAACAAGTGTTTAAAGACAATGGCACTGAAATATTTTATTTGCCAGAAGACCCAACGGTTAATATGGATTCCATTTATTGCAGAGATGCTGCCATTGCAACAAGTGCTGGCATGATTATTTGTAATATGGGTAAAGAGGGGCGTAGGAAGGAACCATTGGCAGAACAAAAAGCATTTGAAGCAAAAGGCATCCCAATACTTGGAGTTATAAAAGCGCCTGGCACACTAGAAGGCGGGGATGTAGCTTGGTTGGACGATAAAACTTTGGCAGTGGGCCATACGTATAGAACGAACCTTGAGGGGATTCAACAATTGACTGAATTACTTGCACCCATTGGCGTAACAGTGATGTCGGTTCCTATGCCGCATTACAAAGGGCCTTCCGATGTATTTCATTTAATGTCCGTATTAAGTCCTGTTGATAGAAATTTGGCCGTAGTATATTCTCCATTAATTCCTATTGTATTTAGAAACGAATTATTAAATAGAGGTTTTGAATTAGTAGAAGTGCCAGAGGAAGAATTTGACAGTATGGGATGTAATGTATTGGCTTTGGCACCAAGAGTCTGCTTAATGGTTAAGGGAAATCCTAAGACTAAGGCAGCTTTGGAAAAAGCAGGTTGTAAAGTAATTGAATATCAAGGGGCGGAAATAAGTGTTAAGGGTGGTGGTGGACCCACTTGTTTGACAAGACCCATTGAACGTTTATAATTTTTATACTTTTAAATATTTTGAGATTTTATTTTAAAAGTATTGAGGACTAGAGCAGTAATTATTTCATTAAAATAATAATAATGGAGCCGCTAATCATAATAGCGGCTCCTATTAGTTTCTGGATTAAATGCGTTTCTTTAAAAATTCGATTGCCTAATATAACAGTTAATAAAATTGATAATTGAAAGAGGGAGAGTGCGTATCCTACTGGCATATTATTCAATGTGTAGTTGGTAGAAGCCAACATAATTCCAATACTAATTACCAATACAAAATACTTTCCAATTAAATTATTATTCAATTTTTGAAATTCTTGTTTTAATTTTATTTTTGTAAAGCTTATGAACAATAAGGAGAAAAAGCTTCCAAAAATACTCCATCCGGCAAATGCCATACTTAAATTAGAGTAATGAATTACATTCTTATCTAATACTGCTTGA
Organism: Chitinophagaceae bacterium; assembly: GCA_947374225.1. Lineage (GTDB taxonomy): Bacteria > Bacteroidota > Bacteroidia > Chitinophagales > Chitinophagaceae > Sediminibacterium. The sequence continues at coordinate 63,017 of CANCAY010000002.1, forward strand.
ATGCCAGTTAGGACTAATGCAGCTAGTCTAAATTGAATAGCCGGTTGTTTAAGTAATGACCATGAAAATTTTTCATTTGTGGTATCTAAAACATAATAACTTCCTATAATAATTAATAATACGCCTAGTAGGCCCCAATAATTGGGTAGCTCATGAATTAATATAAAAGCAAAAATCATTCCAACGATAGACTTATAAGCGTTGATAGGGCCTAATACAGAAAGGTCCCCTTTTTCTAATGCTTTTATAATAAAGCCATTCCCCAATGCACCAGCAATGCCACCCAATAAAGAGTAGATCCAAAATTCACGACTTAATGTTTGAACAGGGTAATCATAAATCAGCACAATACTAAATACACCAAGTGCTAAATAAGTTAATAGGTTTACAAATAAAGGGTGTTGTCCAAGTCCTGTTATTTGCTTTTGTAAAACATTCGCAATTGGATTGGAAAATATCCTAAAGGTTACTGCTATAATGGTGATATTGATTAGAGGAGCTAACAATTATATTTCTTTAGTTTAATTATTTTTCATGCATTTTGAACATTTTTCCGCGCTTTGATTATTCTAATTCACGTAGATTATTTCAATCCACTTATTACTGTCGCCAAATTTGATAATATTAAATCCAAATCTTTTTTATCATAATATTTGCCTTGGCGAATAATTCCCGCTATTTTTTCTGTATTCTGAATAGCCAATAATGGGTTTCCGTTTAATAATAATAATTCAGCTTTTTTACCTTTTGCAACCGATCCAAATTGCGCACTCAAATTAAAAAATGCAGGACCATTGATAATAGAACTTGCTAAAGCTTGTTGAGGACTTAATCCATATTTTACCATAATAGCTAATTCGTCATGCATTCCTTTCCCAGGGTAATTAAATGAGTTTAAATAGCCAGCATCTGTGCCCGCTAAAATGGTGATACCGGCTTTATACAGCAAAGGCAATAAACTAGCGCTGGCTTCGAAATTTTTGTGCCTAAACTGTATCCCCGCTGCGTCGTCATTAGCAGCTCTTTGCACTCTCCAATTATAAGTTCTTTTTAATGCTGGTCCTAGGTATTTTAGGTAATCGTCTTGCTTGTGGTCATTAATATCTAAGTAGGTAGTAACGTAGCTCCCGTTAATAGTAGGAACCACTGCCGTACCATTCAATGCTAATTGCTTGAATTTTTCCATGGCAATAGTACTGTCAAAACTATTTAAATATAATGCGGTAGCTTCTTTACTTGAAATTTTTCCGTCGGCTTTTAGTTTAGTGATCTCTTCTTCTTTATCGGAAGCAGACCTGCTTAAATATCCAATATGTTCAATGGCAGAGAGTCCATTTTTTGAAAATGTTTCAATAGTCATTGTAGCAGGAGCATGCCCAGTTACTTTCCAGCCTCTTTTTCTAGCTGCTATTATACTTTTTAAGAATAATTCTGGGTCTAAAGTATTGTCAGTGATTTTTACAAAGTCAACTTTTAATTTTTGTAAAGAGTCAAGCGCTATTTTCAATTCTGCTTCATTCGCGATTTCTAAATCTCCTGGCCAGATGGACTTAGGCCCTTCCAATTTTGGCCCAGATGTAAAAATAGTTGGTCCAAATAATTGCTGCTTATTAATTGAGTCTTTCCAATTCAAAACGTCCAAACTTATATCCCCTGCACAGTCTCTTACATGACTTACGCCCATTGCGATATACAATGGCAATAACATTTTGTTTTCGGCAACCAGAGTGTCTCCGCCAAAATGTACATGCATGTCCCATAAAGAAGGCATGATGTACTTTCCAGTTCCGTTAATTATATTAGTTGCTTTATACTTTTGCTGTATGGCAGCATTGCCAACTGCTATAATATTGTCTTTAACAATTGCAATAGTTTGATGTTCGTGAATTGTATTGTGCTCAACGTCAACAACATTAATATTTTTAATGAGTATATCAATATTCTTCGTAGAATTAATGGATGATTTTTGAGCAAACGATGTTATAGTAAATAATGTTACTGTAAATGCTAATAATAAATGCTTCATGAAATGCTAAGTTTATATTTATTTATTCCAATCCCAAAGAACAATATCCCATCTTACACCACCATAGTCAATACTATGTATCACTTGAAAGCCTGATTTGATATGCGCTTTCAAGGACCTTGGATTATTGTCGGCCACGTCTGTAATTAAGTAATCGAATTGAGTATGATAACATTCTTTAAAGTAGTTATACATTTGTTGAACTAGCCCAATCCCTCTATAACCCTTTCCTACGCATAGTTGTCCCACTAAAACATAAGGAGACTCCTTTAATTGCTTACCCTCAAAATTTAGCTTATTCAACACATTGAATAAGTCGTCTAGTAATTCATGTTGACCATAAATTTCTTTTGTTGTTACTAATGCGTAACCCACAACCGTATCTCCGTCTTTGGCAATTATAGAAGCGCCTAACGCATGCATTGCTTTTAATAATTCTAAACTATATTCTGCAGTTACAAATCCTTCTTTAGCAGCTTCGGCTTCGCCAATAATTCTTTTTAAATTTGCTGTTTGTAATGCTTGAATGCCAATTAAATCTGCTTCACTACTTGCTCTTGTAACTTGCACCATTGTGTTTTATTATTTGAATTCCATTATAAAGAAAAAACCTTCTTGATATAGTTATACATTTCATATTTGGTTCCTGGTTTTTCTTGTGCACTGTATATACCTTCTATACCAGACGAAAAATAAGCAAAAATACTTGCCACGCCAACATACCATCCAGCTTGCAGTCCAAATAATTCAATACCCATCACAATGGAAGCAATTATACAATGAGTTGCGCCTGCAAATACTGCCACGAATCCCATTGCCGCTAAAATTGCTAAAGGCAATGGCACAAACACTATTAAGGCGCTACCTAAACTTGCGCCAATGAAAAACAATGGAGTCACTTCACCACCTTTGAATCCTGCATTTAAAGTCAATGTGGTCAATACTAATTTTATTAAAAAGTCATAAGGACCTGCTTGAATTGTAAAAGTAGCAATTATGCTTGGAACTCCTAGTCCTATAAATTTTTGTGAGCCCAATAATAAAATTGCTACAATTAATAATAGACCTCCGAAAAATGGTCTCAATGGAGCGTATTTAATGAATTCAAATAATTGCTTCCATCTCTTCCCGATCCAAGTAAATGATAATGCAGTTATTCCAAAAATGATTCCTGCGAAACTTGCCCATGCAATGCTTTTAATTTCAAAAGTATTGATAACTGTTAGTGTATAGTTTGTGTGTTCAATATGCCAAGCTAAACAGGTATAGTGTGCAATATAAGCTGCTGCAAAACTTGGAATTATAGAACGTAAATGAATTTGTCGAAAACTCATTATCTCTAAAGCAAAAATGGCGCCTGCCAAAGGGGTTCCAAAAACAGCAGCAAACCCTGCACTAATGCCAATTATAACAATTGTTTTTCGCTGACTGTCATTTAACTTAAACCATTTAGTAAACTGGTCTGCAATGGCGCCACCCATTTGAACTGCAGTACCTTCTCGTCCTGCAGAGCCTCCCGCTAAATGTGTTAATAGGGTTGTTATAAAAACCAAAGGAGCCATTAAAAATGGAATAGGCCTATTAGGGGATTGATGTGTTTCAAGTAATAAATTATTGCCTTTGACAGATTCTTTACCTAAATAATAATAAGTAAACCCAATTAATAAACCTGCTAAAGGCAAACTAAAAATGATCCAGGGATGCTGTTCTCTGAATAAAGTAACGGCATCTAAACTGCTTAAAAATAATGCAGTAGTTGATCCAATGCTCATTCCAACTATACCACACAATAATGTCCATTTAATGAAATTATTAATTGCAGTAACATAAGGATGACTATTGGGCATGCGCTATTTAGTAGTTTTAGTGAATAAAGGTTTACATAATAAGCCGATTGCAATAATTACCCATACAATGTTCACCATCATGGAAGGATATGCATGATGATAATAAGTATTAACAACAAAAAATAAGCCTCCCACTATATTAGCCCAAACATAGGGTTTGCTATTTGCATGAATTTTACCCCATATATTAAGCGCATAAGAGCCAACTATTAAAACAGAGGCAGTCCATCCCATTATTTCAACTACTATTTCTAAATTATTCATATTTTTCTTTTATCGTAAATATCTTATTACCAGCTTTGTACGAAAATAAGCATTAATAAATATATTCGTGCCTCAATGAAACAGAACTTAATCGCTTTTTTTATTGCTGCTATTATGTTTGTGCAGATTTTCCCTGTAGCTAGTTTAATGCTATTGACAAAATCATTGGACGCGGACTTTGCTACTGAAAATGAAATTGCCTTATCTGTTTCTTTACAACAAATTGAAGAAGACACAGTAGACGTTAGCAAGGTATTAGTGGAACATTTAGACTGGCATTCTATTGCCATTTTCCATAATGATAAAGACGCTAAAGCTCATTTTGTTCAAAATGACAATAATTCTCATAAAGGGCATGTTTCAATCTTGATTCCGCCGCCTAATTTCAAGGCTTAGTTCAGTACATCGACATTTAATACATTTTCCGTATCAAATAATGGTATAGCCCTTGTTTAAAGGGGCTTAGTCTTATTATTTAAAGTAACTTTAATTTATGAAATCAGTTATGCCCTCTCATGGGTTTAGTTTAAAATATTTAAAAGACGATTTGCCAGCTGGGTTGGTCGTTTTCTTAGTGGCATTGCCTTTATGTTTGGGCATTGCTTTGGCGTCTGGAGCGCCCTTGTTTTCGGGTATAATTGCAGGTATTGTAGGAGGTATAGTGGTTGCATCTATTAGTGGTTCTGCGCTAAGTGTAACTGGTCCTGCGGCTGGTTTAACAGTTATCGTTTTAAATGGAATTACACAGTTAGGAAGTTTTGACATTTTTTTAGTAGCAGTGATGATTGCTGGAGTTTTGCAAATTGGCCTTGGCTATTTAAAAGCAGGTCTTATTGCACATTATTTTCCTTCTAGTGTAATTAAAGGTATGCTAGCTGCAATTGGTATTATTTTAATATTAAAGCAATTGCCAATTGCAATTGGTTATAACGAAGCAAGTAATCTTCCTTACCATTATGGTGCTATTATAATTGGAGTTAGTTCTATTGCTGTTATTTTAATTTGCGACATTTCTTCACTTAAGAAATATATGTTTTTCAAGTGGGTGCCGGGTGCTTTAATAGCAGTATTTATTGGAGTCGCTTTGAATGAGGTATTTAAAATATATAAACCTGAGTGGACATTGCCATTGGACCATATGGTAAAATTGCCTGTAGCTAACACTTCAACACAATTTTTTCAACAATTTACAATGCCTAATTTTTCTGCACTTTCCAATTACAATGTGTATGTGTTAGGGGTAACCATCGCAATTGTAGCTAGTTTAGAAAGTTTATTAAGCACAGAAGCTGCCGACAAATTAGATCCAAATAAACGAGTAACTCCAACTAATAGAGAGTTAGTAGCACAAGGGTTTGGTAATTTAATTTCTGGATTCATTGGCGGATTGCCTGTAACTGCGGTTATTGTAAGAACCTCTGCGAATGCGAATGCAGGAGCTAAAACAAAAATGTCTGCGATTTTTCATGGCTTATTATTAATTGTAAGTGTTATTGCATTTGCTGAAATATTAAATAAAATTCCATTAGCTTGTTTGGCTGCTGTATTACTTGTGGTAGGATATAAATTAGCTAAAGTCTCCTTGTTTAAGGAAATGTATAAATTAGGATGGGAGCAGTTTATGCCATTTATTATCACTATAGTTGTTATTCAGTTTACAGACTTATTAAAAGGAATTGCGATTGGAATGCTAGTTGCTATTTTTTATATTCTAAGAACCAATTTTAGAAGAGACTATCATATCCATCAGGATAGCAAAGCGGAGGGGGGTGCAATTAAGATCACACTTTCCGACCATGTTACTTTTATTAATAAGGGAAGTATTGCAAAAAAATTAGCTGAAATTCCTAACGAGTCATCTGTTCAAATTGATGCATCTAAATCGCATTTTATAGACTTGGACGTCCTGGAAATATTGTACGATTTTAAGGCACAGGCAGCATTAAAAAATATTAAAGTTGAATTTATTCAAGTACCTGATCGAATCAAAGTATCAGGTCATTAAAAAAAATATCATGGAACAATCATACAAAAAATTATTAGAAAATAACAAAGCATGGGTGAAGGAGCAATTAGAATTAGACCCTAAATATTTCTCAAAATTGGCGAATGGACAGAATCCAGAATATTTGTGGATTGGATGTTCAGACAGTCGCGTTCCTGCAAATCAAATTACAGGAACCAATCCCGGGGAAGTTTTTGTGCATAGAAATATCGCAAATATGGTAGTGCATAGTGATATGAATATGCTAAGTGTTTTGTCCTATGCCGTGGAAGTTTTAAAAGTAAAACATATTATTGTTTGTGGACATTACGGATGTGGTGGTGTAATGGCTGCAATGGAAAATCAGCAATTTGGCTTGATTGATAATTGGCTAAGACATATAAAAGACGTTTACCGTTACCATCATGAAGAATTGGATGCTATAGAGGACAAAACCCTAAGAGCAAGAAGATTTGTAGAGGTAAATGTGGTAGAACAAGTTCATGATTTAGGTAAAACGTCTATTGTTCAAAATGCTTGGAAAAGAGAACAACCCTTGCATATACATGGCTGGGCTTATGACATTAATGATGGTATCATTAAAGACCTAGAGGTTACTTTTAAGAGTACAAAAGACTTGCATAAGGTTTATCATTTAGATTAAGCAAGTATTTAGTTATTGACTATGTTATGGCGGCCCAAAAGGGCCGCCATTTTTGTTTTTAAAATTGTATATTTAATATGCTTAACGATTAAATAAAAAGTTGTACGATTAAAATTTTAATATGAAAAATTGCCTACTTACATTATTGTCTTTCCTATTTTTTGGATTAGTAAATGCACAGACTTATCAACCTACTGCCGCTAATTTAAAATCAAGAACCGATTTTCAAGACCGTAAATTTGGAATGTTTATACACTGGGGTGCATCAAGTGTATTAGGAGACGGCGAGTGGGTAATGGAAAACAAAGGAATTAACAAAGACGATTATAAAAAACTTTTAAAAGTATTCAACCCAATTGACTTTGATGCTGCTAAATGGGTGAGCACAGCGAAAAATGCGGGCATGAAGTATATTGTATTTATTACTAGGCATCATGATGGTTTTTCAAATTGGGATACCAAATTTTCTGACTGGAAAATCACCAATACACATTATAAACAAGATCCATTAAAGCAATTAGCTGCTGAATGTAAAAAACAAGGAATACAATTAGGACTCTATTATTCCACACTAGACTGGAGTAGAGAGGACTATCCTTTTGTGTCAGGAAGAACTGGCCAAAAGTCAGGTAGAACAAGCAAAGGCGACTATGCGTCTTATTTGAAATTTATGAAAAACCAGTTAACTGAGTTGTTAACTAATTACGGCCCTATTTCTTGTATTTGGTTTGACGGTCATTGGGATCAGACCAACCCGGAAGGTTCTGCAGACAGAACTTCTAGAATAGACTGGAAATATGATGAGATTTATGGCTTGATACATAAATTACAGCCCGCTACTATGATTGGGAACAATCATCATATGGATCCAATTAAAGGAGAGGATTTTCAAATGTTTGAACAGGATTTGCCTGGGAATAATTCTGCTGGTCTGAATTTTCAATCTGCTTCCGTGTTGCCATTGGAATCATGTATTACCATGAATGATTCTTGGGGTTTTAGAATTACCGACCATAAGTATAAAACCTTCAACGAAATTATTAGAACCTTAGTGGGCGCCGCTGGCCGCAATAGCAATTTATTATTAAATGTGGGTCCCATGCCTAATGGTGAAATTCAAAAAGAATTTACAGATACTTTAGCTGCAGTAGGGAAATGGACAAAACAAAATGGGCATACTATTTACGGAACGCGTGGTGGTCCAATGCAACCAGAAAAATGGGGTGTTACTACACAGGACGATAAATATGTATACTTGCATTTGTTTGAAAAGCCTGAAAATGGAATCGTGTTAATACCTGGAAAATTCAAGCAAATCCATCTTATTAATAAAAATCTGCCTGTTGCCAATGAATTTAAAGATCAGGTTACAAGTATCATAGTAAAGCATATAGAATTGACTGGTCCAGATACGATTTTCATACTTGAAAAATATAAGTAGTTGATTTTCAAAATATTATCAAATCATAGACTTAATTCAAACTTTAATTATTTAACTTAATATTAAGTTCACATTGGCGTAACAATTTGGTAACATTAGAATCTAATCTTTGCGGTATAAATAAAAACATATCGTGAAAAGGATATCATTACTAATAATCGTCATTTTTTCTGCAGTCTTTGCTCAAGCTCAAAAAGCTAAATTATCGGGCAAGATAACTAATAATAAAAACGAGTCTTTAATTGGCGTTTCTATCATATTGAAATCAGACAGAAGTCAGGCAACAAAATCAGATATCGAAGGTCGTTATAGCTTCAATATAGATGTAAATAAGGAATACACTATTACTGCAACATATGTGGGCTATAAGGAAAGAATAATTGCAAAAATCATTGCAACAAAAGCAGGCGAAGAAATAAACAATGATATCTTATTAGAAGAAGCCGGCAAAAAATTAACGGATGTAGTTGTTTCTGCTTCTCGTAGTTCTAATAAAGGAGAATCAGTAAATGCCTTAATTGCATACCAAAAAAATACAAATACAGTAGCTTCAGTAATTTCATCAGAAGCCATTAAAAGAAGTCCAGATAGAAATACAGCAGAAATTTTAAAAAGAACGCCTGGTGCATCTATCCAAGAAGGAAAATATATTGTAGTTAGAGGTTTAGCCGATAGATACAATCAAGCTATGTTGAATGGTATTTTATTAACAAGCACTGAGCCGGATAGAAAGACATTCTCATTCGATTTATTCCCTGCTCAAATTATTGACAATATTATTATAAACAAAGCATTCGTTCCTGAATTGCCAGGTGAGTGGGCAGGAGGATTGATTCAAGTAAATACAAAAGACATTCCTAATAAAAATTTCTTTAACGTTCAAGTTTCAACAAGCTATAATACCATTTCTACAGGAAAAGATTTTTATAAAGACAAGGGTGGAAAAACAGATTGGTTAGGAATTGATGATGGTGCAAGATCTTTACCAGCAGGATATACTACTAAATCAAATTTTGATACTTCTAGTATTGCAATGAAAACTGCTTTAGGTAAAAAAATGTCTAATAACTGGACTCCTGCAAAGACAACTGCTTCTCCTAATTATGCGGTACAAATGAATGGTGGTTTTTCGGGTTTATTATTTGGGAAGAAAATTGGCGGTATGTTAGGCGCTAACTTTGCAAAAAATCAACGTTTCCAAGACAACCTAAATCAACAAAATACATTAGAGAATAATAAGTTTTCTACTATATATAAGTATGCTGACGAAAAGTATATTCAAGACATTAACATGGGCGCTATTGCAGGTTTGTCTATGTATTTAAATCCATTGAATAAGATAAGTTATAAAGCTATTTTGAATGTTAAATCTAACAATTCTTATACTTCAAGAACTGGTAATGAATATTCAAGAGGTGACTTAATGAAGGCAAACGAATTTACATTTGCTCAAAATACTTTCTTCACGAATCAATTAAGTGGAGAGCATGGGTTAACAAAAGCATTGAAGTTCAATTGGTATGGCGCTTTCAATATTTTAGACAGTTATAGTCCAGACCAAAGGAGAATTCTTTATACTAAGAGTGCTACAGGAACAGATCCTTATGTACTAAATATCTCAAACTCTTTATCTCAACAATCAGGTAGTAGAATTTATCAAAACTTAAGTGATTATATCTATACGGCTGGTGGTGACTTGACTTTCAAAATAAAGCAACAAACTATCAAAGCGGGTTATATATTACAAATTAAGGATCGTTTATACGACGCGAAATTATTTGCGAATTTCTTACCAAAGGACAATGTTGCTTTAAGATCATTAACTCCTGACGTTGTGTTTGCTCCTGAAAATTTCGGAAACGGAACAGACAATAAATTTGGATTTGATGCTATTAAAGGTAGAAACTTTAGATACTTAGCTAATACTATTTTAAATGCTGGGTATATTCAGTTTGATAATAAAGTATCTGAAAAATTAAGAGCAGTTTGGGGTCTACGTGTTGAGGACTATGACCAATTAGTAGGTAGTGTGAAAAAATGGGATCCAAGATTCACAAATACAAGAGTTACTGACTTCTTGCCAGGTGTAAATACTACTTATAAAGTTAACCAAACAAGTAACTTAAGAGTTACTGCGTCTCAAACTGTAATCAGACCAGAATTAAGAGAATTGTCTTTCTTAAATATATTTGACTTTGAATTAAATGCGTCTGTTCAAGGTAATCCAACTTTGAAGAGAACTAAGATTACGAATACTGATATTAGATATGAAATTTATCCAAGCTCTGGTGAAGTATTCACTGCAGGAGTATTCTATAAAGATTTCGTAAATCCAATCGAGCAAATATTTAGCGAAGGGTCTGGTGGTTCTAGTACTTTTTCTTTCCAAAATGCTAAAAAAGCAATCACTTATGGATTAGAATTAGAGGCAAGAAAAAAATTAAATAAATATTTCACTTTCCAGGCAAATGCTTCTTTAATTAATAGTAAGATAAAGGATGACAATTTGAAGTTAAACAGACAATTACAAGGTCAATCCCCTTACTTAGTGAACTTAGGACTTTTATATGATGTTGCTGAAAAAGGTTTTAATGCAACATTATTGTTCAACCAAATTGGAGAAAGAATTTACTTAGTGGGTGATATGCAAGCTGGATCTGCTTCCCCAGATATTTATGAAGCTCCAAGGTCATTAATTGACTTCCAAATGAGTAAAAAAATAATGAAAAATAAGGCAGAAATCAAATTAACAATTGCTGACTTATTAAACAAAGAACAAACTTTCTACCAGAATTTAACAACCAATCCTAAATACGAGAAAGGTGTTGACGTGGTTCGTTTTGCAAGAAAATTCGGGTCTACATTTGGAGTGTCATTCAACTATTCTTTATAATCCTTAATCAATAAATTAAACTTTTTTTAAATACAAAAACAATGAAACAATTATTTATTTTATCGTTAGCTTTTTTAGCCGTAACCGGTTGTAGAAAGATTGAAACCGATGGCCAAAAAGAAATCGTAATAGTAAACCAACCAGTTATCCCAACAGGACCAACTGCAAATACTATCACATTATCAGGTAGAATTACAAAGGATACTACTTTGTATGCAAAAGATTACAACTACTTGTCTGGATTAGTTTATATCACTAAGGGTGTAACATTAACAGTTGAAGCGGGTGCTAAAGTAATGGGTAAGTACTCAGGATCGGATGTTTCTGCTTTGATAGTTTGTAGAGGTGCTAAAATAATTGCAAAAGGTACAGTTGATAATCCTATTGTTTTTACTTCAGCATCTGCTAACCCACAATCAGGTGACTGGGGTGGAATCGTACTTTGCGGTATAGCTCCAATTAATACAAGTTTTACTGTGAATGGCGCTGCTGTTCAAGGTTTATACCAAGTAGAAGGTGGTGTTGATAATGCAAATGGTGACGGTTTAGCTGGTGCAGGTGATGCAGCTTTCCCAACTGTAAATGCAGCAGACAATTCAGGTATCATTTCTTATGTAAGAATTGAGTATGCTGGATATGCTTACCAACCAGATAAAGAAATCAATAGTTTAACAATGGCTGCTGTAGGTAGCGGTACACAAATCGACCACGTAGAAGCTGCGTTTGGAAAAGATGATAGTTTTGAGTGGTTTGGTGGTACTGTAAACTGTAAATATATCATTGCATATAAAGGTCAAGATGATGACTTTGATACAGACAATGGATATAGTGGTTTTGTTCAGTTTGGTATTGGATTACGTGATTCTTTAATTGCTGACATTTCTAAGTCAGAAGCATTTGAATCAGATAATAACGCAACAGGTACAACTGCAACTCCAAAAACTACAGCTGTGTTCTCTAACATGACAGCAATTGGACCAAGAGCTACATTAGCAAACGTGGGTAATAGCTTATTTTTAGCTGGCGCTCAAATTAGAAGAAACTCTGGAATATCTATCGAAAACTCAGTATTCATGGGATGGCCTACAGGTTTATTAATTGATGCTGGTTTAGGTTCACCAACCGACAAAAATATTGATGACAGTACAATCCGTTTTAAGAACAATACTTTTGCAGGTAATACTGTAAATACTAAATATACTGCAAGTACAAGTGCTGCAACTGGAGCTAATGATGCAAGTATCTTAGCTTGGGTTTCTACTGCAGCTTTTGGCAACACAGCTACAGTAAATGCAGTCGATGCTAAATTGATCCAACCATTTAACTATACTTCATTTGACCCAACTCCATACGCTGGTACAGCTTCTCCTTTAGCTGCTAACTTAACTTTTGGAGTAGCTGCAAACTACAACTATGCAAGTAATGGTTCATTCACAGATTCTAAATTACAGAACGCTTTTATTAAGCCTGTAACATTTAGAGGTGCAATTGGATTGAATGGCGAAGACGCTACATGGTGGAAAGGATGGACAAGATGGAATTACTAGTCTAATTAAGATATAATGATAAAACGTCCCGAAATTTCGGGACGTTTTTGGTAAAATTATAATTGTATGAAATTTATAGAAAGTAACATTTTAAAATTTTGCTGTTTAGCAATCTTTGGAACTATACTTATTGCAAGTTGTTCTAAACAATCAAGTGCAACAATTCCTGCATCAAGTACTTGTGACCCCAATATTAGTTTTATAAATACTGTAAAACCAATTTTAGATAGAGATTGCAATAATGCTGGTTGTCATGATGATAAAGTAATTACAGCTTTAAATATTTATCAAACAGTTCATGACGGGGCAGCGCAAATAAGATTGTCTATTTCAACTGGCAAAATGCCTAAAAATGGAACTATTTCTGTTGCAGATAAAAATGCAATTTTTTGTTGGATTGATAATGGAGCAAAAAACAATTAAAATACTAGCACTTAACTATTTGGTTACAATTAGGTAACTATTTCATCATGTCGTTTTGCTATTAGTAAAACGACATTTTTGTAGGTTTGACTTACAAATATTTATTAGTATTTAATAGTATTTGTATTCAAAATGATTCCAGTTAATTATAATTATAAGAGCGTATTAACCTCTATCTATACTGCATTAATCTGTTTTTTAACTTATGCTTGCGTTTATGCATTTAGGAAACCATTTACCATTGGACTATATTCAAATCAGCCATTATTTTTAGGAGTTGATTTCAAAAACTGCCTAGTAATTAGTCAAGTGCTTGGCTATACGTTTAGTAAGTTTTATGGTGTTAAATATATTTCAGAACTAAAAAAAATAGGCAGGGGAAAAGCTATTATTATTTTGCTTTTTTTGTCCTGGATACCACTGTTTCTGTTTCCTTTAATTCCGGCGCCGCTTAACATTTTTTGTTTATTTTTAAATGGTTTGCCATTAGGTATTATTTGGGGCATTGTTTTTTCATTTGCCGAAGGACGAAGAGGTACGGATTTTATTGGTGCTACATTAGCTGTTAGCTTTATTGTATCGTCAGGATTTGTTAAATCCGTGGCAAAATGGTTGCAGTTGAGTTTTCAATTAAATGAAATGTGGTTGCCTTTTTACACTGGTCTTTTATTCATTTTACCAGTAATATGCTTGGTTTTTTTATTAGATAGAATAGCACCTCCAAATAAGGATGAAGTTGAATTAAAATCTATAAGACTTCCTATGACAGGAATGGAAAGGAAATCATTTTTCATCAGGTTTAAATTTGGACTTATTGCTTTCATTTTTATTTATACTATTCTGACCTTGTTCAGAGATATTAGAGATAATTTTGCTGCTGATATTTGGAAAGACTTGGGATTTGTAAATAATGCCTCCATTTTTACTAGTACAGAACTTACAATTGCAGTAATTGTATTAATACTTATTGCAAGTATGATTTTTATCAAAAACAATAACACTGTATTTATTATTAGCCAATGTTTAATTATTCTTGGATTTATATTGGCAGGTGTTTGTACCTATTTGTTTCAACAACATTTTATATCAGGTTTTAACTGGATGTTACTTGTTGGCTTAGGGCTATATATGGGGTATATTCCATATAATTCAATATTGTTCGATAGAATGATTGCAACTTTTAGATTAAAGGGGAATGTTGGTTACTTTATGTATATGATGGATTCATTTGGGTATTTAGCTTCTGTATTAGTGATTAGTTTTAAGGGTGCATCGCATATTAAAATGAATTGGCTTTCGTTTTATGGGAATGGTGTTTTATTGTTTTCCATTTTCGGCGCTATATTATCAATCATTACTTTGATATATTTTATTAATAAAAGCAAACAAATTGTAATTTATGAGTAGTAAAACTGCAATAGTAGTTGGTGCTGGAATCCTTGGCATGGCTACTGCAAGGGCATTAGCTTTGAAAGGATATAAGGTTACAGTATTTGAACGCTCTTTACAGTCCGTTGGGGCATCAATAAGAAATTTTGGGATGATCTGGCCAATAGGGCAGCCAGATGGTAAATTATATGAAAGAGCAATTAAGTCAAGAGAGGTCTGGAAAGAATTTCTTACTGCGTCTAAGATTGGCTTTGATACTTGCGGTAGCGTTCATTTGGCATATAATGTTGAGGAACAAAATGTTATAGAGGAGTTATATGAGCATTTTTTAAAAAATAATAGGCCCGTAAGTATTTTAGGCGCAAGTGAGATTCAGGCTAAGTACAATGGCATCGTAAATGAAAATTTAATTGGGGGCTTGTATAGTAATGACGAAGTAATTATTGATCCTAGAGAAGGGATTAAAAATTTACCAGCCTATTTGAATACTTATTATAATGTAGATTTCAAATGGGGTACCGCTATTACTAATGTATGTACCAATACTGTTTGGTCTTTTAAAACTAAATACAATGCAGATATTGTTTGTATTTGTAGTGGAGCAGATTTCGAACATTTATATCCATATATATTTAAAGAACAGCCTATTATAAAAACCAAGCTACAAATGATGCGATTTACATCAAATAATCCTCATTATAGAATCGGAACATCAATCTGTGGAGGTTTGTCACTATTGCATTACAAAAGTTTCACTGCATCTAAGTCTTTAGACATTTTAAAAGCCAAGATAGAAAGTGAAATGCCTGAATATATAAAGCATGGTATACATGTAATGGTTTCACAAAATAACAAAGGGGAATTAACAATTGGTGATACGCACGAATATGCACTTGACTTTGATCCTTTCGACAACATGGATCTAAATAAATTGGTACTTGATTACCTTAAAAAAATGATGCATATTGAAGACTGGACAATGCAGCAAAGCTGGAATGGAGTATATCCTAAAATGACTAATGGAGCAACAGATTTATTTTTAAAAGTAGAACCTGGAGTATATATTATTAATGGAATTGGCGGCAATGGCATGACTTTGTCTTTTGGATTTGCCGAAGAAGCCGTAGAAAAAATTTAAATTATGGAAAACAATATTGTTAAAACTATTATTGATTTATTTAATAATAAAGGGGGTGACTTATATGGTGGAGAAGCGGTAACGCAATTAGAACATGGCCTTCAAGCGGCCCATTTTGCAGTATTAGAAAATGCATCAGATGCACTTGTTGCTGCTGCACTTTTACATGATATTGGACACTTACTTCATGACTTGCCAGACGACGCAACGGATAAAGGAATAGACGATTTACACGAAGCATTAGGGGCACAATTTTTAGAAAAATATTTTATAAATGAAGTTGCCGAACCTGTAAAATTACATGTTAATGCAAAAAGATATTTATGTTTAATTGAAGCAGGGTATTATAGTACTTTATCGCCAGCTTCTCAAGCTAGTTTAATATTGCAAGGTGGAATTATGTCAAGCCTGGAAAAGGGAGATTTCGAAAAAAATGAATTTTATATGGAAGCAGTAATGCTGAGAAGATGGGATGATTTAGCAAAAGATCCAGAATTAAAAACTGAGCCAATTGAGTGTTACACGAATATTTTAACAGCTGCTTTAAAAAATAACTAATTATGAAAATTTCAATGATCGTTTTTGATATGGCAGGTACCACAATTAACGAGGATAATATTGTCTATAAGACACTTTGTAGTGCTATTCAAGCAGAGGGAGTTAAAGTAACTTTAGAGGATGTATTAACTTATGGTGCAGGGAAAGAAAAATTGAATGCCATTCAAGATATTGTTAATTTTTTCGGTACTAAAGAACAAGAATCCTTAGCAAATAAAATATTTGAATCCTTCTTGATAAACTTAAAACTAGCATATTCAATTGCAGATATTAAAGGAATGCAGCATGCAGAAGAGGTTCTTGTGAGTTTAAGAAGTCAAAACATACTTGTTGTCTTAAATACAGGTTATGATAGAGTTACTGCAAATTCACTCTTAGATAAAATTGGGTGGAAGCAAACCTATCATTATGATTTATTAGTTACAGCAACTGATGTAACTAATAGTAGGCCGGCTCCTGACATGATTACACATGCCATGAATTTATTTTCTATTGATAATCCTAAATTAGTAATCAAAGTGGGAGATTCTAAAATAGATATAGAAGAAGGTAGAAACGCAAAATGTTTATATAGTATTGGTGTCACAACTGGCGCGCACACTACTAGTCAATTGTCAGAAGCAAATCCCGATTTTGTTATTAACAGCTTAGCAGAATTATTGCCAATAATTAAGAATATTAAAAATTAACAAGATGAGTGATTATATTATTCGAAACGCTACAGAAGGAGATGTAAACTATTTTTTCGAATCCATACAGCTTACTTATAATACAAAATTAGATAGTGTTGTATTTTATGAAAAATATAAAACTCTTCTAAAAAATAAAAATTCATTAATTTTTGTAGCAACTAATAACCTTCAAAATATAGTAGGTAGTATTATTTGTGAGAAAAAATATAATTTAGTAGACGATAGTGGTTGCATTTTGATTAAAGAATTTTACATAACCCCTAAGTATAGAAAATTAAACATCGCAGACAAGCTTTATGAGTCATTAGAAAAAAAAGCTACTAGTTTGTCTATTTATAAATTTGAAGTGTTGTGTAATATAAATGCTACTACAACACAAGGTTTTTATATGAGAAAAAAATTTAAATCGGAAAAGAAATTGTATGCTAAAATATTTTAGCGTATAATTTTAGGCATTTTGGATTTGATCATATAAGTGATGTATTAATCCGTCTGCAAGACCAATTCTTGGCACATTAATTTCATTTATATTTCCCCATTTAAGAATGCTATTGTATATAGCAAGTGCGGGAATAATTACTTCAGCCCTATCCTTCTTTATTTTATATTTATTCATTCTTTCCTCAACGGATAAAGGTTGCATTTCCTTATACAATTCTTTTATAGCATCAAATGCCAATGATTCACCATTTTTTACACCTATTAAAGAGAATATTTTATTAATATTACCACCAGATCCAATGCCAATTAAATGATCGTATTTTTTAGCAATATCTTTTAATGCTTCCTTCATTTCATCCCAGCTATCATTCTTAACTTTACTCGTTAACATTCTAACCGTACCAATATTGAATGACTTTTGAAGTACAACTTCAGATTTATGATATAAAGTCAATTCTGTACTACCGCCCCCTACGTCAATATATAAATAACTATTATCGGTATCTAGTAATTCTGCAATATGGTTTTCGTAAATTATTTCTGCTTCTAATTCTCCTGTTATTACTTCTATTTCTATGTCTGCTTCTATTTCAATTTCTTTGATTATTTCTTTAGCATTTTCTGCATCCCTCATAGCACTTGTCGCACAGGCCATATAATGCTCAACGTCATATACTTTCATTAGATGCTTAAAAGCCTTAATGGTATCAACTAACATTTTACGTTTCTTGGTGCCAATAAATCCTTTCTCAAATACGTCGAAACCTAGCCTTAAAGGAATACGAACAAGATTTAAGCGATTAAACTCCGTCTCTTTTCCTTTTTTCTCTACTTCACAAATCAAAAGTCTTGCTGCGTTACTTCCAATATCTATTGCTGCTAGTATCAATTTAAAATTATTTTTTTCCTTTTAGATAGTTATAAGTTTCTTCTTGAGACTTATATTTCTTCCCAACTAAAGGTACATATTTATTGACTAATTCACTGTCCAATATTCTAGCTTTTTGATTGTCTTTTAATTGAATATTTACAATATCAATTAATTCTTTTTTAATTGTTGGGTCTAGAATTGGCGTTGCTACTTCAATTCTGTGATCTAGGTTTCGAACCATCCAGTCTGCACTTGAAATATATACTTTCTCATTTCCATTATTATGGAAAACCATAATTCTTGCATGCTCCAAATATTGATCTACAATACTTATTGCGTTCAACTTTTGATTTATTTTTTCACTTCCATGCTTTAGTGTTAATATCCCTCTAATAATTAAATGAACTTCTACACCGGCTTTTGCAGCTTTATATAAATGCTCTAGTAATATGTGATCAGTCAAGGAATTTAATTTTACTATAATTTTTGCAGTCTTTCCCTGTTTAGCATGTTTAATTTCATTTTCAATTAATAGGATAATTGAATTCCGCATATTAATAGGGGAGATAAGCAAATTGGTCATCTTTACAATGGGTTTATCACCTTGCTGCCAATGCTCTAAATAGTTAAATATTCTATTTGACTCATTCATTAATGGAACTGATGCAGTTAGTAGGCAATGATCCGCATAAATACGTGCAGTTTTTTCATTCAAATTCCCTGTACTAATAAAACCATATTTTACTAATTTACCTTTAACTCTTTTTTGAATAACACAAAGTTTAGCATGTACTTTTTTATTAGGAACGCCAACCAATACTTTTATACCTTCTTCTTCCATCACCGACTTCCATTCTATATTCGCTTCCTCGTCAAATCTTGCTTTTAATTCAAGAAATACGGTTACGGCTTTTCCATTTCTGGCTGCATTAATCAATGCATTTATTACCTTAGAATTTGACGCAAGACGATAGGCTGTAATTTTAATACTAATTACACTGTCATCCATTGCAGCTTCTCTTAAAAGGTCTATAATTGGGTCATACGCGTGGTAAGGAAAATGCAACATGATATCCTTTTGCATTATAATATCTGATACTAATTCCTTCTTTTTAAAAGCAGGATGTACCAATGGACTTGGTCTTTTAGTCTTTTCTGGTATTACATTGGGAAAATCCATAAAATGTCTAAAATTATGAATATGCCCGCCAGGTATAATGCTACTTTTTCTAGTTAATTGCAATTTTTTTATAAGGAACTCAAGCATCTCAGCATTCATCTCTTTTTCATATACGAATCTAACTGGCTTGCCCTTTCTTCTATTTTTAATCCCCTTCGAAATCTTTTCAATAAAATTAATTCCAATTTCTTGGTCTAAATCAATTTCCGCATCTTTTGTGATTTTAAATACATGCGCTTCGAACTTATTAAATTTGAAATGAGAGAAAATGATTGGCAAATTGAATCTAATTAAGTCTTCTAGTAAAATAATACTAGAAGTGCCGGCTTTAGATGGTAGTTGAATGAATCTACCAACAGACCTTGAAGGTATTTCAATTAACGAAAATTTCTGATTGTAAGCGTCCGTCTTATTTCCCATTACAATGGCTAAGTACAAGCTTTTGTCTCTTAGGTAAGGTAACTCTGGAACGTTTTCTATCATTAAAGGAATGATATACGGTCGAACTATTTCATCAAAATAGGTCTTAACAAATGCTTTTTGTTCAATGGATAATTTTTTATCATCAACTAAATAAACTTTATTTAGTTTTAATTCTTTATTCAAATTCAGCCAGATTCTATTGAACTCGTTTTGCTGTCTTAGCACAATACTTTGGATCTCGTCTAATATAATTTGTGGCGACTCCACTATATCTATATTATTTACATGACCTTTTTTGTCAATAAACTCTACCATTCTTTTTAATGTAGCCACCCTTACTCTAAAAAACTCATCAAGGTTATTTGAAAAAATTCCTAGAAAACGAATACGTTCGTTTAATGGAACGGAAGTATCGTTTGCCTCCTGAAGCACTCTTCCATTAAAACTAAGCCAGCTAATATCTCTTGGGATAAATTTATTCTTCATATAAATCATTAATTATCAGCACTAAATTAACTTTTTCAAGGTATTAAAAATTTAAGTAATAATATGTTAATAATTCGATAACAATGAGGTAATACAGTAGTCGAGAAAATAATCTTCTTTTACTTAAAATCTAACCCCATGGAAAAGCGCAAAATGGAAATTTGTGTTATTAGTGACATTCATTTAGGAACTTTCGGATGTCATGCTAAAGAGGTACTAAATTATTTAAGAAGTATTAATCCTACTACGTTAATTCTAAATGGGGATATCATTGATATTTGGCAATTTAGCAAACGATTTTTCCCGGCTAGCCATATGGCAGTTATCAAGGAGATTTTTAACATGGCAAGTAAGGGTACAAAAGTTATTTATATCACTGGGAATCACGACGAAGCTATGCGCAAGTATGCTGACTTTGAGATGGGTAATATATTTTTAACAGATAAAATTGTTTTTGAAATAAATGGGGAGAAAAACTGGGTATTCCACGGGGATGTATTTGATAGAACAACAAAAGGAAGTGCTAAGATTTTGGCTAAATTGGGTGGATATGGCTATGACTTATTAATCTTATTGAATAGTTTATCTAATTGGATTAGAAAATTAATGGGTAAAGAAAAGATGAGCTTCAGCAAAAAAGTGAAAAATGGGGTTAAAAAAGCAGTTTCTTGGATTGGAGACTTTGAGCAAACAGCAGCAGAATTGGCCATTGAAAATGGATACCAGTATGTGATTTGTGGTCATATACATCAACCACAACAAAGAGTAGTTACAACAGAAAAAGGAAGTGTTACTTATTTAAATAGCGGTGATTGGATAGAAAATCTTACAGCCTTAGAATATGTTAATCATGCGTGGCATTTATACCAATATGATGCTAAAAATTTCGAACATGTTTCATCAGAAAAAATTAAAATTGTTCATTTAAACAATGAATTGAATGTTTTAACTGACGCTGTTGCATTTCAAGTTTCTTTTTAATGAAAATATTTTACGCAATTCAAGGTACCGGTAATGGCCATTTAAGTAGGGCTGTACAGCTGTATCCATATTTACAAAAATATGGAACGGTTGATTTTTTCTTGAGTGGCTCGAACTCCCAACTTAATAATTCAATACCAATAAAGTTTAAAAGCAAGGGGGTAAGTTTATTCTATAAGCAAACTGGGGGGTTGGATTATATGAAAATTCTTAAATCCTTGTCTTTAAATTTATACAAAGAGGCGAAGAATTTGCCAGTTGAGAATTACGACTTGGTGATTAACGATTTTGAATTCGTTTCTTCATTAGCATGTTCAATAAAAAAAGTGCCCTGTGTTCAATTTGGACATCAAGCAAGTTTTCAAAGCAAGCATACCCCAAGATCAAAATCTTTAAATCCAATTGGGAATTTAATTTTAGAAAATTTTGTAAAAAGCGAATCCTATTTAGGACTTCATTTTAATGCGTATGATACTAATATCTATAATCCTATTATTAAAGATGAAATTATAGCTGCTCAACCCATTAATGACGGGCATGTGACCGTGTATTTACCACAGTACTCAATACATTTTTTAGAACCTTATTTATTAGCAAAAAGAATTTTTCACTTTGAGGTTTTCACTAAAGAGGTTAATAGAATTATTTGTAAAAACAATATCACTTATTACCCTATAAATAACAACCAGTTTTCGAACAGTATGGTTAGGTCATATGGAATAATTACCGCAGGTGGCTTTGAAACACCAGCAGAAGCTATGTATATGAATAAGAAAGTGCTTAGCATTCCAATAAAAAATCATTTTGAGCAAGCCTGCAATGCGTTTGCTTTAGAGCAGCTTGGCATCAAAGTATTGAAAAATATAGACAAAGACTTTAGTGCGCATTTCGATAATTGGGTAAATAGCTATAATGCAATTAAACTTGACTTAAAACATTCGACAGCAGAAATAGTTGAAATACTAATGAAACAAACAAAAAAATAAACCAATGTACACGATTTTAAATGAGAAGGGAGATGAGATTGCTTATATCCAAAATATGATGATATTAGATATTAAGTTAGAGGGTGTTTTAGGAATATTGATTGGCGACTGTTTTTTTGGTAAACAAAATAAGGTAATTGGAAAAATATTTAATAATACTGTGTATTTAGTGAATGGTGAAATTGTAGGTAAAATCCAAAATAATAAAGAGTATAAAAATATTAATCTTAAGAAGGCACATATGATGGAAGCCTGGGATTTATTGTCAAATATTAAAGAGCATACAAGTGAATGGATAGTAGAAACAAAAAAGTGGTCTAAAAAAAGCTTATCAGACAGTCTTTCATAAAACTTTCACCTTCTTATTTCACCATATCTATTTTTTATTTAAAATAATAGAATCAATTATTTTATTAGCGTGAACCCTAGAGTTTTCAATAAATAATCTATGCGTATCCATTCCTCCACAAATTACACCTGCCAGGTAAATACCATCAATATTAGATTCCTGAGTTAATTCGTTATAAGTTGGCTTTTTGATTGCGTCTTCGGATAGCTGAATACCCATTTCCTCTAAGAATTTTAGATTAGGCTGGTAACCAGTAGTGGCAATTACCCAATCATTTTCAATTTGATGCAAAACATCATCTTTTTGAATAATAACTTCATTTTCTTTTACCTCAACTAATTTGGCATTATATATTGCCTTTATGGATCCTTCTTCAATTCTATTGATAATGTCTGGCCTTGCCCAATATTTAACCCTTTTGCCTATTTCGTCTTCTCTTATAAGCATGGTTACTGCTGCTCCTTTACGCCATGTTTCTAATGCAGCGTCTACTGCAGAATTATTTGCGCCTACTATTAATACTTTCTGAAATGCATAAAAATGAGGGTCCTTGTAGTAATGTGTGACTTTTGGTAAGTTTTCACCCGGCACATTTAATAAGTATGGAATGTCATGAAAGCCGGTAGCTATAATAATATTTTTTGTGCAATAAGTAGATTTGGAACTAATAATTTCAAATTGTGGGGAATCTGCTTTAATTGGGTTGACTTTAATTACTTCTTCAAACAACTGAATTTTTAGTGAAGCAACATCCGCTACTCTCCTATAGTATTCAAGTGCTTCATTTCTATTTGGTTTAGGGTTTACGCAAACAAAAGGAATTTGACCAACCTCGAGCTTTTCGGAGGTAGAAAAAAACGTCATATGTTGAGGGTAGTGATATATAGAGTTCACTAAACACCCCTTTTCTATAATAGTATATTTAAGCCCATTAGCCTTACATGCTAAAGCACAAGCTAGGCCAATTGGTCCAGCACCAATAATTATTACATCAAAAATAGAACGCTCTTTTTGCATTATACACTGTTTGAGTTCAAATTTACGCACTTAAATTTTCATATTAGAACTGATATAAAATCATTTTATTAACTTTGTGAAACTTATAAGACATGGCAAAACGCATTTTAGTAGTATTAATTTTCTCATATTTATTACAATCAAATAGTTACGGACAAAATTTTGCTCCCATAGATAGCACTATAAGTGCAGAAATTACAAATAAAAATATAACAGGGGGAGTGGCTTTAATATTGCATAATGGCAAAATTGTATATGACAAGGCTTTTGGATTTGCAGATATTAGTTTGCAAAAGTCAATGACTACCGAATCTGTTTTTAGAATTGCATCACAAACCAAAGCGATTGTTTCTATTGCATTTCTACAACTGGTTCAACAAGGTAAAATTAGCCTAGACGATCCTATTGAAAAATATATCCCAGCTTTTAAAAATCAACAAGTCGCTCAGTATGTAGGGGATTCAATAATTTTTGCCGCTAAAAATAGATCAATAACGCCAAGAGATTTGTTATCTCATCAATCTGGAATATCATCTGCAGACGAATATCCAAAATTTAGTAAGTTGTTCATGCAATACAAATTGAACAAATCTTTAAACAGTGAATTTGAGAACTTGGAAGCCGAGGTTGAGCAAATAGCAAAAATGCCTTTAGTACACCAACCTGGTGAAAGATTTAGTTATGGTTTAAGTACCAATGTGATTGGGAGATTAATAGAAATACTTTCAAAACAGCCTTTAGATAAATACTTACGGGCGA
Organism: Chitinophagaceae bacterium; assembly: GCA_947374225.1. Taxonomy (GTDB): domain Bacteria; phylum Bacteroidota; class Bacteroidia; order Chitinophagales; family Chitinophagaceae; genus Sediminibacterium. The sequence goes on from CANCAY010000002.1 coordinate 87,376, forward strand.
ACATTTTTAAGCCATTAAAAATGACTGATACATATTTTTATTTGCCCAAAGAAAAACAAAACAGATTAGTAAAAGTATATATGAGATCAGGGAAGGATAGTTTAACAGAAGTAAACACGAATCTATATTCTGTCGACTATCCATTAAAAGAAAAAAGCACTTATTTTTCTGCAATAGGTGGCTTAGTTTCTACAACACATGACTATCTACGTTTTTTAAATTGTCTATTAAATAACGGAGCATACGCAAATGGAAAGCATTTAATAAATAAGTCTATTTTAGAAATGTTTTGGACAAATCAGTTAGGTGATAAAACATTTATTTTTGGCGGTATAAAATCACAAAATAATTTTGGCTTAGGAGTTGGGTTAACAACTAAGGAGGGTACTAAAATAAACAACGCTTCTATTGGCTCTTTCTTCTGGGGAGGTGCTTTTAATACAGCTTATATGGTTGACAAAAATCGAAAATTAATTACCTTATTTTATTTTCAACGGACTCCATTTGTTTTACCTCCATTGCTATCTAAGCTAGAAAAAATGACTATTAATATCATAGATAAACAAAATTAAATTGCAAACAATACAACAATTTATACAGCTTGCGTTAGCCGAAGATATTGATACAGGCGACATTACTACACTAGCGACTATACATCCAGATCAAATGGGTACAGCTTATTGTATTGTTAAGCAAGATTGTATAATAGCTGGCATTGAATTGGCTAGTTTAATATGCAATGAAATAAGTAACCAAATAATTTGCAAGTTTGAGTGTAAAGACGGAGATTTTATTAAAGCCAATCAAACAATTGGTATTATTACAGGCCCAATTCATGCAATACTTAAGGGAGAAAGGTTATTATTAAACTGCATGCAAAGAATGAGTGCTATAGCAACTAAAACTAATTTTTTTGTAAATCTAGTGAAGGAAGACAAAGTTCAAATCTTAGATACTAGAAAAACTACTCCAAATTTCAGGGTTTGTGAAAAATGGGCAGTTAAAATTGGAGGCGGAACAAATCACAGGTTTGGTTTGTATGACGCCATATTAATTAAAGACAATCATATTGAAGCCGCTGGCGGTATTGATAATGCTTTAATTAAATGCGAGCAGTATATTAAAGCTAATGCTTTAAAAGTACCAGTAATTGTAGAAGTGAAAAATTTAGAAGAGTTTAAGATAGCAGTTGAGTTTGAAGTTGTAGATCGAATTTTAATTGATAATTTTTTACCAGAAGATATTCATGAAATTATCAGTTGTAATATCGGAAGAAAAAAAATAGAAGCTTCTGGCGGCATAAACGCTTCAAATATTAAAGAATACGCATCCACGGGTATTGATTTTATTTCAATGGGAGATTTAACACATCATGTTTTATCCATTGACATTTCATTAAAAATTAAGTAATATGTTGTTTGATAAAGAAGTAGAAAAAGTGGGATATTTAAGTAGATCCATACCTGAGGGGATAGATCTAAAAGCCGAAATTCTACGATTAAAGAAAGAAAAGAATGCTGTTATTTTGGCACATTACTATGTTAGTGACGAAATACAATCAATAGCAGATTTTGTTGGAGATAGTTTGGCATTAGCACAAGCATCAAAATCCCAGAAATCAGATATTATAGTTTTTTGTGGAGTACATTTCATGGCAGAAACTGCAAAAATTTTGAATCCTGCTGCAAAGGTTTTACTACCTGACTTAAATGCTGGATGCTCTTTGGCAGATTCTGCACCGGGGCCAGCATTTGAAGCTTTTAAAGCGCAATATCCAGATGCAGTTGTTGTGAGTTATATCAACTGTAGTTCGGAGGTTAAAGCATTAAGTGATTATATATGCACTTCTTCGAACGCTGTTGAAGTAGTTAATGCCATTCCTAAAAACAAGCGCATCATATTTGCCCCCGATAAGAATTTGGGAATGTATGTTCAGAAAGTTACAGGAAGAGAATTGATTTTATGGGAGGGTGCTTGTATTGTTCATGTTAATATTTCTATTGAGAAATTAGAAAAATTAAAATTAATGCATCCTGATGCTGAACTAATTGCACATCCAGAATGTTTACCAATTATATTAGATAGTGCTTCGTTTATTGGTTCCACGAAAGCACTTTTGGATTATGTTCAAAAGTCGACAACGCAGAAATTCATTGTTGCTACAGAAGCTGGTATTCTATATCAAATGAAACAAGTTGCGCCTAATAAAATTATAATACCCGCTCCTGCCTTGGAGTCAAATTCATGCGCATGTTCGGAGTGCCCTTATATGAAAATGAATACTTTGGAAAAATTATATAATGCATTGTATTATGAAATGCCTGAAATCAAAGTCAATGCAAAAACTCAGGAAGGTGCTTTAAAGGCTTTAAATAATATGCTGTCAATTTAAATTAATGAGTAAGCATTTTGATATTATTATAGTGGGATCTGGTGTCGCCGGTTTGTCAACTTTATTATATCTAACAGCAACTGAACAATATAAAAAAGGAACACTTAGTATTGCCCTCATTGCTAAAGGTGAATTAGATCAAACAAATACAGACTGGGCGCAGGGTGGAATTGCTGCAGTTAATGCAGTACAAGATAATTTTGAAAAACATATTCAGGACACTATGGTTGCAGGTGGCCATGTCAATAATATTAATATTGTTAAAAAAGTAATTAATGCGGCTCCTGCTTTAATGCAAGATTTAATAAAATGGGGAATTCGTTTGGATAAGAAAATCGATGGTTCATTTGATTTAGTTAAAGAAGGAGGGCATTCAGAAGCTAGAATCTGGCATTATCAAGACACTACAGGACATGCATTACAAGAGACACTAGTTAAGGAAACAAAATTGGTTGAAAAATTAGTTATTAAAACCAATAATATTGTTCTTAATGTTGTGAAAGATGATAACGATTTATTTCATTTATTAAGTTTTGATAAAATAGCTAAGATAACCGAAAATCTTTCTTGTAGTCAATTAGTTTTAGCCACAGGGGGTGTAGGATCATTGTTTGAAAAAACTACAAATCAGTCTATAGCTACGGGGGACGGTATTTATTTTGCACAAAAGCTTGGTGCTAAAATTAAAAATTTAAGTTTCATTCAATTTCATCCGACTGGCTTATATAGTGATGGTTCCATTTCTTTTTTAATTTCTGAAGCAATTAGAGGTGCTGGCGCAATTTTAGTAAACAATAAGAAGGAGCCATTTATGGAGTTATACGATCCAAGAGGGTCACTTGCACCAAGAGATGTTGTTTCTAGGGCCATCTTAAGTGAAATGCAGAAAACAAATAGCAAACATGTGTACTTAGATGCTACTCAGATTGACCCAGTTTATTTGAAAACTCATTTTCCTAATATTATAAAGAACTGTTTTGAGATAGTAGGCTTAGACTTATTTAGAGATTTAATCCCTGTAATTCCTACACAACATTATGCTTGTGGCGGCATTGAAGTAAATGAATTTGGAGAAACTAATATACCAGGACTATTCGCTATTGGGGAATGTGCAGAGACAGGCTTACATGGTGCAAATAGGCTAGCATCAAATTCCTTGTTAGAAGCAATTGCATTTGCAAAATTTGCAGTGCCTCTTTTACTTGACAATATAAATCGGTTAAATAGTTCGATATATTTATATACTCATCAATTACCTGCTCTAAAGATAATAGATAGAAGCGAAGTGCAAAGAATCATAAGTGAAACTGCTGGGGTTACTAGAACTAATGAGGGGTTGATTAATGGTTTACACTTGTTACGTCAAATACAGAAAAATGCCCCAACCATGGAAACGAGATCGGATGACGAAAACTTTATTGCTAACTGGGAAAACAATGTAATTCTAGCTATTGGCATGTTGCTTTTAGAAGACGCAGCTTCTAAAGATAAAAACATTGGGGTGCACTATAATTTAGACTTGGTTTAATTTTTATAAACTAATAATACATCTTCTTCTATTTTTTTTACTTTGTGTAATTGCATCTTTTTTCCATCAAGCAAGCTTTGGTAATGTTCATTTTCAAATATTCCAATTGCTTGATTGTCATTTATGATTTTTGGTGTTACAAATAAATATAGCTCATCAATGCAATTTGCCTCTAAAAAGCTACTATTTAATTTCCCTCCAGCTTCAATTAATACTTGATATATATTAATTTCAATTAATTTTTTGTTTAAAATTGTTATATCTAATTTGCCTTCATTAAATGGCACTTGTAAAATTTCAATTGGGTATTCTTTCAGCGCTGGACAAATAGTTTGATTACTTAATGGTGTTACTAAGTAAATTTTTGAATTCGCTCTTGGATAAAACAATGCCAAGCCAGCATTTTCATTTTTTAACAAATCTAAATTAGGATCAATTACTACTACGCTAAGCTCTTTGCTGATTTCATTCGCCAGTCTGATATTTAATTTTGCGTTGTCTTTTATAATAGTTTTAGCAGTAGTTAAAATACAATCAGCATTGTCCCTTAATGTTTCATGAACAAATTTCCTACTTTGACTATTACTTAGCCATTTGCTAACTCCATTTCTGTCCGCTATTTTTCCATTTAAAGTAGAAGCTACTTTTAATTGGTAAAATGGCCTATGATTAAGCTGGTTGATAAAAAAGACTTTATTAAGCTCATTAATTTCAGGTAATTGTAATTCTATAACTAATACGCCATTTTCTTTTAAAATGGCCATGCCGGAAACTTTCGGGTTGGGATCTAAAGAGCCAATAACTACTTTTTTAATATTATGTGCTAAAATTAGATTCGTACATGGGGGTGTTTTGCCATAATGCGAGCAAGGCTCTAAAGTGACATATAATGTGCAATTTGACAAGTCGGATTCCTTTTTTAATGCTTCTTGAATGGCAATAACTTCTGCATGTGCCCCGCCAAGCAATTTGTGGAAGCCTTCCCCAATAATTTCTCCATTTTCGTTGACAATAATTGCTCCAACATAAGGATTTGGTCTAATATCTTTAATATTAGCTTTTGTCGAAAGTAGAAATGCTTTATGTAAATAGTCTTCTTGAGTCATTTATAATTTAACTTTGCATTTCAAAATTACTTACTTAGAAGCATATGTTTACAGGAATTGTTGGATCTGCAAAAATAAATAGAATAAATCCAGGGGCTACTGGATGGGAACTAATTGTTGAGTCAAGTGAAGTAGCTGCTTGTGTAAACTTAGGAGCTAGTGTAGCTATAGACGGTGCTTGCTTATCTGTAACAAAAATAGAAGGGACTTTGTTACATTTCTTTGTTTCATTAGAAAGCATTGACAAAACTATCATTAAGAATTACAAAGCTGGCTCATTGGTAAACATTGAATTACCTATGCAGCCTTCTGGTTATTTGGGAGGTCATTATGTGTTGGGGCATGTTGATGCCAATGCTGTTGTCTCCAATATAAAAAAGGAAGAGCAAGCTTGGTTTTTAGAAATTTTAGTCCCAAGCCCATTTGAAAAATATGTAGTTTATAAGGGATCTATTGCGATTAATGGAGTGAGTTTGACAATTAACGAAGTGAATGGGAATTACATTGAATTATGTATCATACCTGTTACACTTGCAAAGACTAATATAGGTTCACTTGAAATTGGAGATGCAGTAAATATAGAGTTTGATATTTTAGCTAAATACACAGAAAAATTATTAATAAAAAGGGAGACAAATCATGTTTAATAAAATTGAGGAGGCATTAGCATCTTTTAAAAATGGAAATCCTATTGTAGTAGTAGATGATGAAAGTAGAGAAAATGAAGGCGACATTATTTTTCCTGCAGATATGGCTACACAAGAAAGATTAAATTTTTGTGCAGTAGAAGCAAGGGGCTTGGTTTGTATTGCAATAGATAAAAGTACTGCCATTAGACTGGATTTACGCCCAATGAATAGCAATCATAAAGACAATTTTCACACTGCTTTTTATGATTCAATTGACGCTACTCAACAGTGGGGAATTAGCACTGGCATTTCTGCTAAAGAGAGAGCTATCACAGCTAAACATATTTCTTCTAAAAATAGTAAACCAACTGACTTCATAAAACCTGGACATTTATTCCCCATTGTAGCTAAAGAGAATGGCGTTTTAGTTAGGTCGGGTCATACTGAAGCAGCTGTTGATTTATGTATTTTAACAGAACATGAACCAGCAGCTATTATTTGTGAAATAATGAATGAGCAGGGGGATATGATGAGAAGAGATGGTTTATTTGTATTTGCAAAAAAACACGAACTCAATATAATCACAATTCAACAAATTATAGATTATCGTAACGCAAATGAGAATCATATTGAGCTTGTGTCAACAGCGTCATTGCCAACAGAATTCGGAGTGTTTACTATAAAAGCTTTTCGAAATACATTGACAAAAATAGAGCATGTCGCAGTATTTAAAAACACGAATACTTCTGTAAAACCTTTTGTTCGTATTCATAGCGAGTGCTTGACAGGAGATATTTTTGGAAGTCAAAGATGTGATTGCCAAAATCAATTACATACTGCTTTATCAAAAATATCAGAAATTGAACATGGCTATTTAATCTACTTAAAAGGTCAAGAAGGAAGAGGAATTGGGATCGCTAATAAAATTGCGGCATATCAATTACAAGAAACAGGCATTGACACCTATCAGGCCAATACAAATTTAGGCCTACCTAAAGATAATCGTGTATATCAGGATGCAATCTGGATCTTGAAGAATATGGGTGTGGACAATTTTGATTTAATGACAAATAATCCAAAAAAAATCGAAGCTTTACGATTCTCGAATTTTACCTTTAACGTTGTTTCTTTACCAGCAAATCCCACCCCGCATAATTTAAAATACTTACAGGATAAAATATCTATTGCTCAACATACCATTAAAATGCCATCATGATTGCCATAGTAAAAGCCACATTTAACAGCCATATCACAGACTTATTAGAAGCTAGCTGTGTTGACTATCTATTAGAACAAAATAGTCAATTTCAGGTTTTTGAGTGCCCTGGTGCTATTGAAACAGTTGTTTATAGCAAAAATTTATTAATGACTAATAAGTATAAGTCAATTATAGTTATAGGAGCGATTATAAAAGGAGACACAGATCATTATGAATACGTATGTCAATATGTAACGCAGGGTATAAGTTATTTATCTGCTACAAATACTACACCTATTATATTTGGAGTACTTACAACGCAAAATGAAGAACTAGCTTACGAAAGAGCTGCTATAGACAGAATGAATAAAGGTAAAGAATTTGCGGAAACTGCGTTATTTATGATAAATGCAATAAGTAATTTATAAGTTAATCTTAGTGCTTAAATAGAAGGACTGACCCATGCCATAAATTCCAGATCCATGTGTTTTATATTTTTCGTTAAATATATTTAGCATACCTAGATTTAACTTGATTTTTTTATATTGGTAACCATTCATTAAATTAAACACATTCCAAGAGGGAGTACCTGGCTTCCCAATTCTATTGTCATCTTTATCTCCTTGACTAAGTCTATCTTGCTTACCTGCAAACTGATGAGAAATTAGTACTTCAAATTTCCCTTTTGACCATTCAATATTTGATTGCCCAAATAATGGTGGTATCCTCCTCATAGGCTCTTTTTTAGTAAGGTTTTGGCCATAAGTATAAGTAACATTGGAATTGAATCGGAAATGATTATTTATTTCATAACTAACTGAAAATTCTGAACCCTTAATATAGGCGGATTCTATATTTTGTTTTGTATATACAGTATAACCATCAATAATTTGTCCCTCTAATTTTACTCTTGCAATAATATCTTTCAAAGACAAATAGAAGAACGAAACATTTACATTTAATTTCCTACTTATATATTTATAGCCTAATTCAGTATGTATTGACTTTTCGGGTTTTAAATTACTTGCAGGTAATTCGTATCTAAAATCAACTATACCTAAACTGCCAAGGTCGTCAATATTGGGGGCTCTATATCCCGAAGAAACGGAACTATACAAATATTGTTTTTTTGATAATGCATAATTCAATCCCAAATTTCCAACTAATGCAGACGGCTTTAAATTGACAATTCCTAGTAGCTCGTCTTTTAATTGTATGGACAAAAAATTATATCTAATTCCAGTTTCTAATTGAATATTGTTTAGTTTAATTCTATGAATTTGAAACAAAGAACTATTTTTATATACGGAGTTATCTGGGTATAAACCTCTTTTTGCAGCTATACTATTCCATGCTGGGTTTGATTCATTTGCTATACTATTTACACCGTCTTGATAATAATCAAACCCGGTATTGATATTCCAATTTGGGAAAGGTTTTGAAATGATTTCTGCACTAATTCCAATTGTTTTTACTGTATCGGCTTCTTTCCTGTAGGTTGCGCTATTATTTTTTTGATTACTTCTTTGTTCAATAGATCTTTGCAAAGAACCTGTTATCAATAGCTCCGATAATATATTATTTTTGAATTCTTTTTTATACCTCAAATATTGCATCCCTCTTTCTTGTAAATCAACTTGATTTATTTTATAGTTTTCTAAAATAATTTTATGATAAATTGGAACGTCATTTTGCCTTAGTAATTGGCTCGCAAATAGAATACTACTTTTTTCACTGGTTTTTATTTTAGCTTTAATGTCATAACTTTTCTCTTGGTATCCAGAAGGCGATTGTTTTCCAACTCCATTGCCTCCAATAAGGTCGCCAAAATTTCTAAAACTAGCTCCACCAATAATCGCAAAATTTTTATCTGAATAATTTATTTCAGAACGGCTAGACTGTTCCATTCCAGACGAGATAAGTCTAATCTCAGAATTGAAGTGTATTTTTTTTATTTGGCTAAACTGAGCTTCTTTAGTTAGCAAATTAATAATACCTCCAATAGCATCAGAGCCATGTTCAACCGACCCTATACCTTTTGCAACTTCAATTTTATCAATACTAAAAACGTCAATAGTATTTAAGTATTGATTTGGCCCATATCTAAATGTGGAATTATTCATGCGAATACCGTCAACTAGAATTAAAGTTTCATTCCCAGTTAATCCGCTAATAAAAGCGGACCCGCCACCGTGATTTGTTTTTTGAATAAATACACCACTAGCTCCCATTAATGCTTCAGGAGTTGTCCTAGCCTCAGCTAATTCAATATACTTCTCGTTTATACGGCTTAAAGTATACGGAGTGCTACTGTCATTTGATTTTATATTTCTACTAATTACAGTAATAGACTCCAGTGTTTTAAAGTTAGAGTCTATATTTTGAGATTGTGCTTCAGAATTAACACCTAATACGAATGCAAGTATATATATACCTTTAATTCTAAAATTTGCTTTCATTTATATCTTTACTTTCATTAATATTCCGCCAATAATATCGTCGCTAATAATATTGTAGTATATAGGGTAGTTGGATTTTATTGTCCTTTGTTTTTATAATGCTTTTCTTTTTGATCCTCTTCGTCGTCCATTTTAGGTCCCTGCTTTACCTTTCTCCAATCAATATTATAATTATATTTCTTCATGGCTTTACCCCAGTCAAAAACTGATTTGTCGGGGAATACAAAATCGTATTTAGAAAAATCAGGCTTATTGGTGAAAAAATCGGTTAATAAGGAAGCAGTTTGGTCATATTGATTTACATAAGGAATACCTAAAATGTTATACATCACTTTAAGAATAGAACCAAAATTGGCATGCGTGTTTGAAACGTAGTCTTTTTTTACATAAGGACCTGCCATCATTAAAATACTTCTATGTGCGTCTATATGGTCAACGCCACCTTGTGGATCGTCTTCGGTAACAATCACTAACATGTCTTTCCAGTATGGAGTTCTACTTAAAAAATGCAACATTCTGCCAAGTGCTAAATCATTGTCTGCCATATAAGAATGTCGGAAGGGATAACCGTCCTCTGGTCTTGTGTCTGCACCATGGTCATTGGGTAGCATTACTGTTAATAATTGCGGTAAACTATCTTTGCCGTTCAGCCATTTTTGTGTGAACTCTTGTTCAAATTGTTTCATTCTATATTGATCAGGAATATTGGTATTAAATCCTGCATAATTATGTGAAGTGTTTGACCACACTGCTTTTTGCATTGGAACCATTACAATATGACTAGCGCCTGTAGCAGTATCCATCCACTCTTCTCTTACATGTGCTGTTTCGTTGGCTTGTCCAAAATTATAAAAGGAGATATTATTTCTTTCTAATGCCTCCCAAAGTCCACCAGTTTCTGCATAATCTTCTGGGTCCATACTACCTGTGGAGCCGGGGAACCTTCTACCAGGGGCTGTTGAAAAGTAGTCTGCTGTTTTACCAACACTTGAATTGGCTTCTACCCATTCGTTTGGAATTACGCCCATCATCCAGTGGTGGCCATGAATAGAAGCGTCACTATCGCAATAAAAATTATCACTTAATGAAAACTGCTTAGCAATTTTATGATGATTTGGACTCACATTGACGTTTTTCAAGGATGTGGTTTTATTGGAAACATTTACACCAATTCCAAATCTTGCCAATCCTGAATCTCCTTTAAGATTTGTTTTTTGACCAAAGACTTCATCAAATGTTCTATTCTCTTTTGAAATAAAAACTATATGTTTAATTGGAGTTGAAATGCTTTTAGGTAAGATAGGCATAGGTAAACTATCCTGATCTTTAATTTCAATTTTAGTATAGGTATTCGTAATTGACTGTGATGTGAATTGAGCTAACTCATTACTAGTTGGCATTTTTACTTTCTGAAAAGTAGCCAATTGTATATCTCCAATATAAGTGCCTTGAATTGGAATCCTAAAATTCTTTCCGCCATTAGGACCAGCACCATAGCCTCTGCAAGAAGTTATATAAATTTCTGTTTCATCTTTTGAAAGTGCTACTCTTGTTGGCCCCCAGCCTGCTGGCAATAGTCCTATTGTTTTGTCAGTGTTTAAATCAATAATAGCGACGGCGTTAAAACCTAGTAATGCAATGTATAATTTTTTCTCATCTTTACTTAATGTGATACCAAAAGGTAGTAGGCCTCTTAGTTTATCTAAAGCTGCGTCTACTTTAATAGGTATAGTTTTAATTATTTTGCCTGCTTTATAATCTATTACAGAAACATTATCATTTGTAGCATTAGTAACATAAGCGAACTCAGAACCAATGGCAATAGAGTTTGGACTTGAGCCTCCAACAACTTCCATATCCTCTATCATTTCACCCAGTTTCAAGCCAGTTTTTAATTTAGAAATTACTTGATTTGTTTTTAAGTCAATGGCAAACACACTCATTGATTCATCAGCATTAGGACTACCTAATCCGGGTATTACTTTTCCTTCTACAATACTACCATTAATTGATTCTTTTGTATTGTTACCATAAGGATGCCATGGTATATATTGTGATTGTATATTTTCTTTTGTAGTTCCAGCTACTAATGGATAATCATACATGCCAACATTGGCAACTAACACTGTGCCATGGTCCGGAGAAATAGCTAGGCCAAAAGGTTGACGGCCTGTTGGAATTGATGCTTTAATTTTTTTAGAAGCAAGGTCAATTCTTACTAACCTAAAATTGCCTCTATCTAAAACTAGTAATTCATTTTCAGCTTCGTTGAATAATAAATCACTTGTAAAGCTACCTTCAAACAATTGGTTATTAAATTTTCCATCTAATGATATTTTTTCAATAGTTTTTAAATTTACATAATCGTAAACTATTACGGTACCATTGTCGCCTCCACTTAAGAAAACATAATTTAAACTAGGATGGAAAGCCACTCCTAAAAATGAACCGTCTTTTAATGGCGATTCAATTTTCTTTTGATAGTCAGGAACTCGAACGGTACCTAAATCATTCAAATGTATAATTGTAAATACACCATTATGTAATGTGATAGCTACTTTACCATTTGGCGAAATAGCCAATCCAAAAGGATCGTTTGTTATTTTTACAGTTTGGCCTATCGGAGTCACATATCGTCCACTTGGCAAAACAGAAATACCTGAAGTATTGATGGTTGCATATTGATCATAACCAGGCACTGACAAGTAGCTTTTATTTTGCTGAGAAAATATCGGGCTACTTAAAGTCAGCATAATTATTGACATTAACGAAATCGACTTATTTAATAAACTAGGTTTCATATTGGTTGAAATTGAACTACAAACGTATCATTAGCAGTCTATATAGTCCTCATTGCAGAATTATCTAAATGTTAATTTTGCCGCTAACTAAGTAATTATAAATATTATCAAATAATTTCCAAATAAATTAGAAAATGAATCTTTATATCCGAATCTGTGTTTTATTGCTCACATTTAGCATTAATGGGTTATTCGCTCAGTCTAGTTTAATAAACAGACTGGAAAATAAATTTGTTATAATTGCTCATAGAGGCGATCATACAGAAGCTCCTGAAAACACCATTGCTGCTTATCGAAATGCAATTCTGGCTGGGGTTGATTTTGTCGAAATTGATCTAAGAACCACTAAAGACAGTCAATTGGTAATAATGCATGATGCCAATTTAAATAATATGGCGGGTATTAATGCAAAAATTTCAGATCTTAATTACGATTCCTTGCGAAACATTAAAATTTTTGCTAAAAACCACTTAGAGTGGGGGTTTTATAGTATTCCAACTTTTGACGAAGTACTTTCATTATGTAAGAATAAAATTAATATTTACTTAGATTTTAAAAATGCATCAGCAAAACAAGCTTATAATTTAATTACTAAATATGGAATGGAACAAAATGTAGTTGTTTATATTAATTCTCCTCAACAATTAGTTGAATGGAAAAGTGTTGCTCCCAATATGCCATTAATGATTAGTTTGCCTAAGAAAATATCAACAGGAATGGAGCTAGAAGTGTTGGTTTCTCAATTTAAGATGGATATTTTAGACGGTGATTATAATGAGTATAATGAAGAAATAGTAATTGCTGCTAAAAAAATGCATATCCCAATTTGGGCTGACATTCAAAGCAATGAAGAAGGACCTGTACAATGGGATAAAGCAATTAAGGTTGGCCTACGCGGTCTACAAACGGATCATCCCAAAGCAATTATCGATTATTTGAAATTAAATGGTTTAAAGTAATAGTTTAATTTTAAGGTTTGTTAACAATTAGGAAACAATTACATAATACTTTGTTCATTGTGTTAAAAAGTACTTGAGCATTTTAACAAATAGATTTGCGTCTTAAATAAACATCTATGTTGTTAAAACAAATTTTAAACAAAAGTTTACTTGCTGTTTTGGTATTAGGTTTGACTTTCGTTCAAGCTAATGCGCAAAATATACAAGTAAAAGGTAAAGTGGTCGATGCAGAGACAAAGCTAGGACTAGAATCTGCAACAGTTTTAGTAAAAGGTACATCAAGTGCTACTAAAACTAATAAAGACGGTGAGTTTGTATTATCCATTGCTAAAGCAGGTAATGTGCAAATTTCTTATGTAGGATTTACTACAAAGTCTATTGCAATAAACTCAAGTGTAAATGATTTATTCGTTGTCTTACAAAAACAAGAGCAATCTTTAAGTGAAGTAGTAGTAACTGGATTGGGTGTTAAAAAAGAAACTAAGAAATTAGGTTACTCAGTTCAAGAAGTTAAAGGAAGTGATTTGGTGAAAGCTAGAGAGCCAAATCCAATTAACGGATTGGTTGGTAAAGTAGCTGGTTTGGATGTTGCTATTAATCGTGAGATGTTAGCTTCTCCAAACGTATCATTACGTGGTGGTAATATCTCATTATATGTAGTGGATGGTATTCCAGTAACTTCAGATACTTGGAATTTAAGTCCAGACGATATTGATACTTACACTGTATTGAAAGGTTTAGCAGCAACTGCTATTTATGGTAGTCGTGCTCAAAACGGTGCGATTTTAATTACTACAAAGAAGGCAAAGAAAAACGACAAAGGGTATACTATTGAATTTAACTCTTCTACTCAAGTAGACAAAGGTTTTATTGCATTGCCAAAGACACAAGCTTTATATGGTGGTGGTGATTATTCTCAATACTCTTTTGGTGATGGTAAAGGTGGTGGAATCAACGATGGTGATTATGATGTATGGGGACCAGCTTTAAATGGCCAATTAATTCCTCAATGGAATAGCCCAATTGATCCTTTAACTGGAAAGCGTCAAGCAACTCCATATTTACCAGTAGGAGTAGATAACTTGAAGCGTTTCATTAGAGCAGGTGTATTGACTACAAATAACTTAAGTTTCTCGTCTGCAACTGATCGTTCAAGTGTTCGTATGTCTTTAAGTCATACTAACCAACAAGGGATTATTCCAAATACGAAGCTGAATACTATTAACTTCAATATGAATGCTAGCTATAAATTAAGTAGCAAGTTTACTATTGACGGTAATTTGAATTACAACCGTCAATTTTCTCCAAATATTCCAGACGTTTCTTATGGACCTAATAGCGTTATTTATTCAATGACTATTTGGACTGGAGCTGACTGGAATGTAGATGATATGAAGAACTACTGGCAGGCGGGCAAAGAAGGTGTTCAATCAAAATTTGCTGAATACCAACGTTACCACAATCCTTATTTTATGAGTTATGAGTGGTTACGTGGTCATACGAAAAATGATATCACTGCAAATGCATCTTTATCATATAAGGCAAGCAATGACTTAGAAGCTATCTTAAGAACAAATATTAGCACTAATGATGTTTTAAGAACTGAAAAAATGCCTTATTCTGCTCACCCTTATGGAAGAGAATTGAATCGTGGTGATTACAGAGAAGACAGTCGTTCATTATTTGATAATAACGTTGAAGCATTAGTAAAGTACAATCATAAATTAAATAATGGTATTGCTTTTGATGCGATCGGTGGATTGAATGCTAGAAATTTCGCATACAGATCTAGCTTCACAACAACTGATTACTTAAACGTGCCAGGTTTATATTCTTTCTCAAATTCATTAAATCCAATACGTGCATATAGCTATAATTCAAATATGTTAGTATTATCTGCTTATTATACAGCAGGAGTAGAGTTCGGAAAATATTTGAATGTAACAACTACAGGTAGAGTCGATAAAAGTTCAACATTGTTAATTAATAACAATACTTACTTCTATCCTTCAGTTTCTGCAGCTTCTGTAATTTCAGATTATGTAAAATTACCAAGCTTAATTAGTTTCTTAAAAGTAAGAGCTAGTTATGCAGAAGCAAAATCTCCTAATACTTCTGCATACGCAGGACCAGCTGGTTATCCAGTTGGATATGGTGATCCTTATGTAAGTGTATATGGTGGACCAAGTTATTCTTTGTCTAATCCAGCTTATTCAATTGGAACAGTGTACAATGGTCAAACAGGTGCAAGTGCTCCTTTGAATGCAATTGATTCTAATATTAAATCTTCTGTTTTAACAAGTTCTGAATTAGGTTTAGACGTTAAATTCTTACGTAATCGTTTAGGATTCTCAGCTACCTTCTTTAATAACATTAACGGACCAGGTATTCGTAATTTCCCAATTTCTCAAACTACTGGAATTACTGGATTCACTACCAATGCAATTAAAACTCAGATCAGAGGTGCTGAATTGTCTTTAACAGGTTCTCCTATTAGAAACGAAAAAGGACTTAACTGGGATGTAATGGTTAACTGGTCAACCTTTAAAGAAACATATAAGGAATTGCCTTCGAATTTCGAAAGTTATCAGTTTCATCAAGGTGATCGTGTAGATAAAATTTTTGCAGGTGTGACCGCTAAAACTGCAGAAGGTCAAGTGATTAACAATAGTGCTGGTTATCCAGTGTATTTACCAAAAGCACAATATGTAGGTAATTCAGATGCTGATTGGAGCTGGTCAATTTATAACAAGTTTAATTACAAAGCATTTAGCTTTTCTTTCCAATTTGATGGAAAAGTGGGTGGCAGAATTCAAGACCGTGTAATGAGAAAAGGTATAGAAGGTGGTTCTAACATTTTCACTGCAACTGGTGCTGTTGGTGCTGCTAGAGCTTATGAAGCTGCGCATTATAACGATGCTAACTTTAAAGGAACATATGTTGGAGAAGGTGTTCAAATTTCTAACGGTAAAGCAATTCAATATGACCCAACTACAGGTGTTATTACTAACTTAAAAGATTTACAGTTTACAAATAACACAGGTGTTGCAAAATACATTCAAGATTATGTAAGCAGTTTCTTTAATGACTTTGAACACACTTCAGTGTCAAAGACATACGGGAAATTACGTGAAGTAGTTTTGACTTATTCTTTACCTAAAGAATTGATTGGTAAAAAATCATTTATTTCTAAAGTTGATATTTCATTAGTAGGACGTAATTTATTATACTTCTTCCCTGAGCGCTTCAAGGACATGGACATTGACCAATATTCTGGCCGTGATTACAATAGCTCAAACAGTAAGGAGTATAACTTACAAACCCCTACTACTCGTAGTTATGGATTTAACTTAAACATTGTTTTTTAAATTATAAACATAATAATTTAAAACATTAAATAAATAGAAAATGAAAACAAATAAAATTTTAGGACTACTTATATTAGTGACGGCTATCACTGCAAGTAGTTGTACTAAGACTTTCGAAAAATATACTGAGAATCCAAATAAGCCAACCTCGGTACCTGCTTATTTACTATTAAGACAAATTGAAAATAACTTAATGGTATTCCCAGGTGGAGACGAAGACAAGTTTAGCCAATATACATTGTCTACCTATACTTATTACGGAACCAACGAGTATTGGTCAGGAAGTACTAATTTAGATTATAACACTTTGCAAAATATTTCAGCTTTAGAAAAAGAAGCTGCAAAAGCATCTGCAAACGCAACAGATCTAAATCCATATGGCGCATTAGCGAAATTCTTCAAAGCTTATACATTCATTAATATGAGTATGAAAGTGGGAGATTTGCCAATGTCAGACGCTATGAAAGGTTTAGCAACACCTAAGCCTAAGTATGACACACAAAAGCAAGTGTTTATTCAGTCTTTACAGTTATTAGAAGAAGCTAATACGCAATTAACTTCAATAATCGCATCTGCAAATACTTCTTTATTAGGTGACTTCTATTTCCAAGATAAAATCTCGGGAGGAGTTGATCCACTTACTGCTTTGAAAAAATGGCAGAAAGTTGTTAATACTTATAAATTACGTGTATTAATTAACTTAAGTAAAAAAGACACTGACGCGGATTTAAATGTTAAACAAAAATTTGCTGACGTAATTAATAATCCTACTAAGTATCCTACCATGTTAGACATGTCTGACAACTGGGAATACGTTTACAATGATGCTTACAACCAATATCCTAATAATAAAGGCAACTATGGTAATGACGCATTACGTTTATGCGTTGCTTCAACTTGGTTGAATACTTTGAGTTCTTTAAAAGATTTAAGAGCAATGAAAGTAGCAGACCCTGCTCGTGGTTTAGGTTTTTCTGATACTTCTTACAAATCATTTGTAGGTGGTGGAGCAGGAGATGACATGAGTTTGTTAGGTGGAAATATTGTTGCATTAAAAATTTCACCAATCGGACGTAAGCGTTATTATGACACCTATAAAGGCGAGAACACTTTCTTAGTGGGTTATCCTGAAATGTGTTTAAATATTGCAGAAGCGATTAATCGTGGATGGGTAAGTGGTTCAGCTGATACTTGGTATCAAAAAGGAACTAAAGCAATGTTAGGATTCTATGGTGTAGTAGACGGAGCAAATACAGTTTCATTCTTAAAAGGAACGGCTCCTGGAGATTATGTAAACTATAATGTAAACTTCAGTTTTGCTGACTATTTTAATCAAACAGCTGTTAAGTATGCAGGTGATAATGCAACTGGCTTGAATCAAATTTTGACTCAACGTTATTTAGCACTAGCTCGTAACTCAGGTTATGAAGGTTATTACCAATGGAGAAGAACAGGAGTTCCTGCATTTAGTGCAGGTGCCGGAACTGGGAACAGTGGAATTATTCCTTTACGTTTCCAATACCCTGCGTCTGAATTATCTACTAATAAAGATAATTACAATGCAGCGGTTACCGCTCAATACGGTGGCAAGGATGACATTAATGCTAAAATGTGGATCATAAAATAGTTGTTTTGAATTGAGATTAGTTTTAGTTTATAGAGCCCCAATAATATGGGGCTCTATTGCGTTTTGGGAATCGCTATTCAATTTTTATATAATTAAATTTTCATATTAATTCCAATAAAAAAAAGGCCTAGTCTTTTGAACTAGGCCCTTTTACTATAATGGAATTATAATTATCCGTTAAATGCTTCTGATACACCCTTGTGTAAAATTTTCCCTGCTCTAATATTTAATCCTTTAGCTAATGCTGGGTTTTCAGCACATGCAATTTCCCATCCTTTATTGGCAATGGCTATTGCATATGGAATAGTAGCTTGTGTTAATGCACGAGTTGAAGTTTGAGGTACTGCACCTGGCATATTAGCTACGCAGTAATGAATAACATTATCAATTGTGTATACTGGATTTTCGTGTGTAGTTGGTTTGCATGTTTCAATACAACCTCCTTGGTCTACTGCAACGTCCACTACTACAGAACCTGGCTCCATAGTTGCTAAGTCTGCTTTCATTACTAAATGCGGTGCTTTTGCACCATGTAATAAAACTGCTCCAATTACTAAATCTGCGGTTGGTAATTTTTCTTTAATTGCAAGAATGGTAGAATATTGAGTAACCACATTAGCAGGCATCACGTCCGATAAATATCTTAATCTAGTTAAGTTGGTATCCATAATAGTCACATTCGCTCCAAGTCCTGCAGCCATTTTAGCCGCCTGAGTACCTACAATACCACCACCTATTACTAACACTTCAGCTGGCTTCACTCCAGGAACACCACCTAATAATTTTCCTTTTCCGCCGAATGGTTTACCTAAATAATAAGCACCAACATTAACTGCCATTCTTCCTGCCACTTCAGACATTGGAACCAATAAAGGCAATGAGCCGTCTGCTAATTCAACAGTCTCGTAAGCGATACATACTGCATGTGTTTTCATCATCGCTTCTGTCAATTCCTTTGAAGCTGCAAAGTGGAAATAAGTAAATAGAATTTGTCCTGCTTTAATTAATGGGAATTCTGCAGCCAATGGTTCTTTCACCTTGATAATCATTTCTGCTATCTCATAAACTTCCTTAGCTGAAGGTAGAATTTCAGCACCTACTTTAGTGTAAGCGTCATCATTAAAACCCGAACCTGCACCTGCATGGGTTTCTATATATACTTTATGACCCTGTCTTACTAAACTATCAGCACCTTCTGGAGTCAAGCCTACTCTGTATTCTTGAATCTTAATTTCTTTAGGACAACCTATTATCATGATTTTGAATTTATTTCTGTACGAAGGTCATATAAAAGAAAATATTTTCTAATGAACCGATAAATACAGTAAATTATTCTTTTATAATAGTAATAACAGTAAATTATAGTAAATTAGTGTCCAAAATAGCCCTTGAGCAGAAATTATTCCTCTTTTAAAGTTTTGAACTATGAGTTTAGATAAAATCGACCTTTCCATTTTACGCATTCTACAGAAAAATGCCTTGGCTAAATTAAAGGATATTAGCAATGCCATTAATCTTTCAGTAAGTCCTACGCATGACAGAATTAAGCGGCTGGAAACGGAGGGGGTGATTCAAAACTATGTTGCACTCATTGACCGCAAAAAAATTGAATTAGGCTTGGTTGTTTTTTGCCATGTCACATTGGATAAACAAACGAAAAATAATTTTGCAGAATTTGAACAAATAATTTTACAATTCGACGAGGTAATTTCTTGTAGTTTAGTGTCTGGAAGTTTTGATTATTATTTAAAAGTGGTTTCAAAAGATGTAGAAACTTATAATAAATTTTACCAAGAAAAACTAGCAGTGCTTCCAATGGTGGCACATATAAATAGTTTGTTTGTGATGGATGAAATTAAAACCACAACATCTTTACCTTTATAATTCGCATCTCATCTTCTAATTATAATTTCTTTTATGTACGATATATCTTATTTCAAAGCCAATGACCATCAAGAAGTAATTGACTTTATGCAAGCCAATCCTTTTGTAACTATTTGTGGAGTGGATGCTAATGGATTACCAATTGCAGCACAGGTTCCAGTTTTAATTAAAGAAGTGAATAGTCAAATTGTAATTAGTGGTCATTTTATGCGAAAGCAAGACCATACTAATGCATTTGAAATAAATAAAAACGTGCTCGTTATTTTTTCTGCACCTTCTGCTTTTGTGAGTGCTAGCTGGTATATAGAAAAAGAAGGGGCAAGCACTTGGAACTATCAAACAGTTCATGCAGTAGGAAAATTGGAGATGAAAGACGAAGCGCATTTATATACTTTATTAGATCAACTTACGCAGCATTTTGAAAAAGACCCTAATGCGCCCACGCAGGTTAAAAATTTATCACCAGAATATATGCAGCAGAACATGAAAGCAATTGTTTCCTTTGAAATAGAAGTGAAGGAATTGAAAAATGTTTTTAAATTAAGTCAAAACCGCGATGACGCGTCGTTTGCAAATATTAAAACAGAATTAGAAAAAGGAAGTCCAGCTTGCAAACACATGGCAGCTGCTATGAAACGATAAGTTGGCTATAAGAAATTATAGTATGATAACTTATATCATTATTTTTTAATTGGCTCAATCAAGTCCCAAAGATTCCCATATAAGTCTTTAAATACTGCAACAGTGCCATAATCTTCATTGTGTGGTGGAATAGTAAATTCAATTCCCTTATTAATATAGTCTTGGTAATCTCTGTCAAAATTGTCTGTGTGTAAAAATAAAAATACACGACCGCCTGTTTGGTATCCAATGAATTTTTCTTGTTCAGATGTTGCAGCTTTTGCTAATAATAACATGCATCCATTTGCAGGGCCATGTGGCTGCACCATTACCCATCTTTTAGTTTCAGACAACACTGTGTCTTCTATTAATTTGAATCCTAATACTTTGGTGTAAAATTGAATGGCTTCGTCATAATCACGAACCACAATACTTATATGGGCTAGACTTTGTTGCATAAATCAAATGTACAAAAAATTAAAAGGTTTATATATCTTCACGAAAGTTAAAGCATACACTATGACCAATACAAAAAATATCATATTCGATTTAGGCAATGTTTTATATGACATCGATTTCAAGAAAATGTATGCAACATTCGAGTCTTTAGGAATCCCTGATTTCGGAAGTCATTTTACCCTAAACAAATCTGACCCATTATTCTTTGACTTAGAAAAAGGTTTTATTGACGAACTCGCTTTTTGTGAGGGTTTTAAAAAGCTTTCAAGTATTCCTTTGACCAACGAGCAAATTATAAAAGGTTGGAATTCATTATTAATTGGATTTAGAAAACCAAGTATTGACTGGGTGAAAGCACATAATGAACAATATGACACTTTCTTATATTCCAATACAAATCAAATACATTACGATTACTTTATACCTCAATTTGAAAAAGAAGTAGCCAATTATCCCTTTGAAACCTTGTTTAAGAAGCCTTATTACTCACACGAAATGGGGCAGCGTAAGCCAGACCCTGCTTCTTTTCAATATATTTTGGATAAAGAAGGCCTCGTTGCAAACGAGACGCTATTTGTGGACGACAATGAGCCTAATATTATTGCAGCAGCGTCTGTAGGCCTTAAAGTGCTGTTTCTGGAGCCTGGAATGATGGTAGAAAATGATATTCAGGCTTATTTGTAATTACTATTTCTCCTTAACTTCCTCAAAATCAATGTATTCTGCTTCAACAGGAGCAGCCGTAGGGGCTGTTTGTTGTGTTTTTTTCTGTGCCGTCGCCGTATTTGTTGCAGCATTTGCTGCTGCAGTTTTAGCAGCTTCCTGCATTTGTTCCATGTTTTGGCGCACAGTTTTAACGCCCTTGCTCACTGGTACTACTATATCAAATATGACTTTGTATAGGAAATAGATCACCAAACCGTACATTATTAACTTCATCATGATGTAAAAATAAGACTCCTTTCAATAATATTGGGTGATTTCATCCTATTTTATTACCTTTGCTACAGTATTAACATACTATTGAAGGGAACGAGGTCGTTCCCTTCTTCTTTTTTAGATATGGAAGTAAACGAATTAAAGGACAGGGTGCACGCTATTTTGGAACCTCTTTTGCAAGAGGATCCTAGCTATTATTTGGTTCACATTAAAGTAAAGCCAGGTCATATTATCAAAGTGTATATTGACGGAGACCAAGGTTTGCCCATTAAGCAATGCACTTCCTTCAACAGAAGATTATATAAAGCAATTGAAGAAGCTGCTTGGTTTCCAGAAGGTGATTTTGCATTGGAAGTTTCTTCTCCAGGGATCGACGAACCTTTGATTTTAAACAGACAGTATGTTAAAAACATTGGCCGTAAAGTAGAAGTGATTTTAAATGACGACACGGTGAAAGAAGGTACTTTATTGAATGTAACAGAAGCGGATATATTAATAGAGTGGACCGAAGGGAAGGGTAAAAAAGCAACCCAGCAACAACAGCTTATTCCATTTGAGAATATTAAATCAACCATAGTTCAAATTCAATTTTAACAAATCATCAAGCGAGGAGCTTGAAAAAAAATTATGTTATGGCAAGTATAAATTTGATTGAGGCGTTTCAGGAGTTTAAAGACGCAGAAAGCATTGACCGTCCCACGATGATGAAAGTGGTAGAAGACGTTTTCAAAACCTTATTAAGAAAAAAATACGGTAGCGATGAAAACTTTGACGTAATTGTTAACGCAGAAAAAGGTGACCTTGAAATAATTCGTCGTCGTGAGATTAGACCAGACGATGATGTTGATAATCCATTAGAAGAAGTTGCGTATTCTGAAGCTATTAAAATAGAACCCGATTTTGAAATTGGGGAGGAATTATTAGAAGAAGTTAATATTTATGATTTTGGTAGAAGAGCTATCCTTGCTGCAAAGCAGACTTTAGCTTCTCGTATCAATGACTTAAAGAAAACCGCATTAGTTAAAAAATATTCTGACAGAATTGGTGAAATCATCAATGCTGAGATTTATCAAGTTTGGAAGAAAGAAGTTTTGTTATTAGATGAAGAAGGCAATGAATTGATTCTTCCTAAAACAGAGCAAATTCCTCAAGACTTCTTTAAGAAAGGAGAAAACATTAGAGCAGTAATTGCTAGAGTGGACATGAAAAATAATTCACCTGTAATTATTTTATCTAGAACGAATCCATTGTTCTTAGCTAAATTATTAGAAATAGAAGTTCCGGAAATTTTTGATGGTTTAATTACTATTAAGAAAATCGTACGTGAGCCAGGTGAGCGTGCAAAAGTTGCCGTTGAATCATTTGACGACCGTATTGATCCAGTAGGTGCTTGTGTGGGTATGAAAGGTTCTCGTATTCATGGTATTGTTCGTGAATTGAAAAATGAAAATATTGACGTAATTAATTTTACAACCAATCTTCAATTATTAATTCAACGTTCATTAACGCCAGCTAAAATTAGCTACATGAATATTGACGAAGACCTTAAGCGTGCAGAAGTTTACTTGCAAGCGGATCAAGTTTCTTTAGCTATTGGTCGTCGTGGTGTGAATATTAAATTAGCTTCTGAATTAACAGGATACGAATTAGACGTTTACCGTGAGGACGAAGAAATTGTTGACGAATTTGATATTGACTTAGATGAATTTAGCGATGAGATTGAATCATGGATTATTGACGAATTTAAGCGTGTTGGTTGTGATACAGGAAGAAGTGTATTAAAGCTTAGCGCAGAAGAATTAGAGAAAAGAACAGACTTGGAAATAGAGACTATTGCGGAAGTTCGCCGTGTCTTGACAGAAGAGTTTGCGAAAGGTGAATAACCTTTGAATAAGAAGTATATTTGTATTAGGTGACTCGTTCCGTGATAAATCGGAACAAAAAACAACAGAATGTCAGAATTGAAACTACCAAGACTGTTAGCAGCTGCTAAGGAATTCAACATTGGTCAAGATACCTTGATTGAATTTCTTGGGAAAAAAGGTTTTCCTAAGGACGACCTTAAGCCTACGGCTAAATTAACAGAAGATCAGTACCACGCTTTGCAAGCTGAATTTCAAAGCGATAAAGTAGCAAAAAATAAAGCAGATCACGTTGAACTGCCTAAGAATGCTGTGTCTAAGCCAGAAGCTGCGAAAGTGGCGGATGTGGCGGCAAAGTCAGCACCAGTAGTTCCTGTTGTGGCTGAACCAGCGAAAGTGGTTGTAGAAGCACCAGTAGTTCCTGTTGTAGCTGAACCAGCGAAAGTGGTTGTAGAAGCGCCAGTCGCTGTTGCTCCAGTTAAAATCGACGCTCCAGAAATGGAAGCTCCTAAAGTGATCAATAAAATTGATTTGTCTTTAATTGACTCTTCAACACGTCCTAAGAAGACAGCTAAAAAAGTAGAAGAAGCTGCTCCAAAAGTAACTTCTCCTAAAGCAACAGAAGCTCCAAAAGCGGCTGCTAAAAAAGCAGAGCCAGCTCCAGCTCCTACACCTGCTCCAAAAGCTGCGCCAGTAGATCATTCTATTGCACCAGAAAATGTGCATGGTGCTATTACAAATATCCAAGCAGACAAGTTAACAGGTCCGAAAATTTTAGGTAAAATTGAATTACCTATTAATAGCGATACACGTCCTAAACCAATGACGCAGGAAGAGAAGCGTATACGTAAACGTATTCCAGTTCCAGGTCGTCCGAATCTTCCTAACCAAGGTCCAGGTGGTCAAACACAGGGCGGTGGCGGATATCAAGGCAATCGTCCACAAGGCGGTGGTGGCTATCAAGGCAATCGTCCACAAGGTGGCGGCGGCGGATACCAAGGCAACAGACCAAACAATCGTCCAGGTCAAAGTAGTGGTCCTCGCGGAAGAAATATGCCTCAGACAGCTGAGCAAAAAGAAATCGATCAAAAAGCAATTCAAGATAAGATTAAGGAAACACAAGCGAAATTATCTGGCCAAGGTGGTCGTGGTAAGAGCATGAAGTCCAAATATCGTCGTCAAAGAAGAGAAGAAGCTGCAGAGAATGATAGCAATGAAGTAAGAGATACTAAATTACAGGTTACAGAGTTTGTAACAGTAAGTGAGTTGTCAAGTTTAATGGATGTAAGTTTCGCTGATATTATTAGCAAGTGTATGAACTTGGGTATCATGGTTTCTATTAACCAACGTTTAGACGCAGAAGTAATAGAATTAGTAGCGAGCGAATTTGGTTTTGAAGTAGAATTCGTTGGATTAGAAGATGCAGAAGAATTAGACGAAGACGAAGAAGCAGAAGATTTAGCAAATTTAGTGGAGCGTCCTCCAATTGTAACTATCATGGGTCACGTGGATCACGGTAAGACTTCATTATTGGATTATATCCGTAATGCGAATGTGGTTGCAGGTGAGGCCGGCGGTATCACTCAACATATTGGTGCTTACGAGGTAACATTACCAAACGGAAAAGCAATAACTTTCTTGGATACACCGGGTCACGAAGCCTTTACAGCGATGCGTGCTCGTGGTGCGAAAATTACAGATATTGCAATTATTGTGGTTGCTGCAGACGATGCGGTGATGCCTCAAACTAAGGAAGCCATTAGTCACTCGCAAGCAGCGAATGTGCCGATGATTTTCGCGGTGAATAAAATTGATAAAGACGGTGCACAACCGCAAAAGATATACGAGCAATTATCTCAAATGAATATCTTAGTGGAAGCCTGGGGAGGTAAATTCCAAAACCAAGAATTGTCTGCTAAACAAGGTTTGAATGTAGATGCTTTATTGGAAAAAGTTTTATTAGAATCTGAATTATTAGATTTGAAAGCAAATCCAAATAGAGAAGCTACCGGTAGTGTAATTGAAGCATCTTTAGATAAAGGTCGTGGATATGTTGCAACTATCTTAGTACAAAACGGAACTTTACGTCAAGGTGATTTGATTTTATCAGGTCAACATTATGGACGTGTTAAAGCCATGTTCAACGAGCGTAACCAACGTATCGAAGTGGCACCTCCTTCAACACCAGTAGTAATATTAGGATTGAATGGTGCACCACAAGCAGGTGAAAAGTTCAAAGTATTTGATGACGAAGCTGAAGCAAAAGAATTAGCAACTAAACGTGCTCAATTATTAAGAGAGCAAGGTTTAAGAACTAGAAAACATATTACATTAGACGAGATTGGTCGTCGTTTGGCTTTAGGTAACTTTAAAGAATTAAACATCATTATTAAAGGTGACGTGGATGGTTCTGTAGAAGCCTTAAGTGATTCATTACAAAAATTATCAACCGAAGAGATTGCCATTAGAGTGGTATTAAAAGGTGTAGGTCAGATTTCTGAATCTGATGTATTACTTTCTGCTGCATCTGATGCCATCATCATTGGATTTAACGTAAGACCTTCAATGCAAGCAGGTCGCTTGGCTGAAACAGAAGGTGTTGAAATTAAATTATACTCTATCATCTACAACGCTATCGACGAACTTAAGAGCGCGATGGAAGGTATGTTGGAGCCGAAAATACAAGAGAAGATTGTTGCGAATGTGGAAGTTAGAGAAGTCTATAAATTTGACAAAGCAACTGTCGCAGGTTGTTATGTATTAGATGGTAAACTAAGCAGAAACAGTAAGATCCGTATTATCCGTGATGGTATTGTTGAGTTCCCAAGAGGGGAAGGTCAGGCCGCTGAGCTTGGTAGTTTAAAGCGTTTCAAAGACGACGTGAAAGAAGTCGTTTCAAATATGGAATGTGGTTTAACTATCAAAAACTTTATCGACTTGAAACCAGGGGATATTGTTGAGGCATTTGAAGAAGAAGAAGTAAAGCGTACTTTATAAAATAATTAAGATTTGATAGTTGGGGCCTTGCCCCAGCTATCGGAACTTTACCCATTAATAAAAATATTGATGAAATTACATAGCGTTGTTTTAACTGTGTTGCTCTTGACTGTTTCTGTTTTATCAGAAGCACAAGTAAAAAAAGTATTAGCGGATAAAATAATTGGAGCTGTTGGCGACAAGTATATTTTAAAGTCCGACGTAGACAATGCCATTGCAGATTACAAAAGACAGGCGCAGGGTCAAGAAAATGCGGTTATTCCAACACCCTGTCAAATTATAGAAGGTCAATTAATTAGAAAGGCCTTAGTATTACAATCCGAAAAAGATTCCATCGTAGTTACAGAAGAAGAAGTGGAGACTGCAATTGACAGCCGTATCAGAAATTTCATGCAACAATTTGGCTCTAAAGAGGCATTAGAAGAAGTTGCTGGACGAAGTATATTTCAATTAAAAGAGGATTTTCGTTCTTTAATTAAAGAGCAAAAATTGGCGGAGCAAATGCAAGAAAAAATCGTTGACAAGATCAAGATTACGCCAAACGAAGTAAGAGCATTTTACAATAAAATCCCTTCCGATAGTTTGCCGCTTTATGAAAGTGAAGTGCAAATAGCAGAAGTGATTATGCATCCAAAAGCGAATAGAGATATTGAGGAATATGTAATCAAGCAATTGATGGACTATCGTCGTCAAGTGGAAGCGGGCATTAATAAATTCGATCAATTAATTAAATTATATTCTGAAGATCCTGCTGCAAAGGAGAATCTAGGTTTATATAATTTGAATCGCAACGAAAAAACTTGGGACCCAGCATTTATGTCTGGTGCATTTAGACTTAAAGAAGGTCAGATTTCAGCACCAGTGAAATCTAAATTCGGATACCATTTAATACAATTAATTTCAAGATCTGGAGACGACGCAGTGGTAAAACACATATTGCGTATTCCTCCAATTACTGCAGACGAAATTAACGAGACCAAGCATTTCTTGGATAGCATAAGAAAGGAAGTACTTGCTGGTAAAATTAACTTTGGAGAAGTAGTGAATAAATACAGCGACGACGACGGAAGTAAATTTAGCGGAGGCGCTATTACAGGTCGTGACGGGTCTACTTATGTAAATATTGATCAGTTAGACAAGGACATGGTAATTGCAATGAAAAGCATGAAGCCAGGTGATATATCAGCTCCTCAAGTTTATATGGATGAGCGCGGAAGAAAAACACTTCGTTTAATTTATTTTAAGGAGCGTACTACTCCACATAAAGAAAATTTAAAAGAGGATTACAATCGTGTTGCTGCAAGAGCATTGGAAGAAAAGAAAGCAAAATCAATGGACAAATGGTTCAAGGAGCATATAACTAATTATTATATTTTTATTGATCCTGAATTTCAAGCTTGTCAAGAATTAAAAGATTGGACTAAAGTAGCAAATAGAACTAATATCAAACATGAGTGATGACATTAAACACGAATGTGGCCTAGCTTACATTCGACTACGCAAACCTTTATCGTATTATCTCCAAAAAAAGGGAACGGTAACTTATGGCCTAAATAAGTTGTACCTATTAATGGAGAAGCAACATAATAGAGGTCAGGATGGCGCTGGTATAGCAACACTTAAATTAAATATAGAACCAGGAAATCCATTCCTGTATCGATTAAGAAGCAGTGCTCCTCAGCCTATTGCAGACTTGTTTTACAAAATTGGTTTAGAAATTCAAGAGTTGGAAAAATTCCAACCTGATATTGCAAAGCACCCAGGCTTAATGAAAGGGCATTTACCATTTATGGGTGAAATCCTTTTAGGACATTTACGTTATGGTACACAGGGTAAGAATAATGTAGAGTTTTGCCATCCGTTTATTAAGAGAAATTTAGTTCCAGGTAAAAATATTGCACTTGCAGGGAACTTCAACTTGGTAAATACTGACGAACTATTTCAGAAAATTAATTTCGAGCCAGGTCCTTTCGAAAAGCAAAGTGATCTAGCTGCTATGATGGAAGTTATTCATCATTATTTAGCAGAGGAAGAATCATTGAATCCAAACAATCCGGATATTGCCAATGTGCTTAAAAAAGCTGCTCCATTATTTGATGGAGGCTATACTATTGGTGCATTAATTGGGAACGGTAATAGTTTTATCATGCGCGACGCACATGGTATTAGACCTGCTTATTATTATATAGACGATGAAGTAATTGTTGCAGCAAGTGAACGCGCCGCAATTAGAACCACTTTTAACGTTGGCGAAAATGAAGTATTAGAGTTAATGCCAGGAACGGCTTTGATAGTAGATAATGATGGGAAGCCTAGAATTGTAGAAATTATTGCACCACAAGAAAGACGTGCATGTTCTTTTGAAAGAATTTATTTTTCTAGAGGAAGTGATGAGAAAATTTATAGAGAGCGTATTGCATTAGGTAATCATTTGAGCAAAATAGTATTGGATAGGATTGAGAAAGATTTGAAAAATACCATTTTCTCTTATATACCAAATACAGCCGAAGTTGCGTTTTATGGCTTAGTGAAGGGAATGGAGCAATACTTGAATAAAATTAAAGTCGAGCGTATCCTTAGCTGGGGCAACCAAGTGGACCCTGAAAAGTTAGAGGAGATGGTGAACCGCAAAATTAGACAAGAGAAAATTGCGATTAAGGACGTTAAGCTAAGAACTTTTATTACGGAGGATGCGAATCGAAATGAAATGGTTCAGCACGTGTATGATATTACTTATGGAACAGTAAGAAGAGACGAAGATACATTGGTGGTGATAGACGACAGTATTGTTAGAGGTACTACTTTAAAAGAAAGTAT
Source organism: Chitinophagaceae bacterium (assembly GCA_947374225.1). GTDB lineage: Bacteria > Bacteroidota > Bacteroidia > Chitinophagales > Chitinophagaceae > Sediminibacterium. Next base: position 117,022 of record CANCAY010000002.1, read on the forward strand.
CATAAGAATGTTGTCAAGACTAGGTCCTAAAAAAATTATAGTAGTATCTTCTGCTCCACAAATTAGATACCCAGATTGCTATGGTATTGATATGAGTAAGATGGGTGACTTTATTGCATTCAAAGCAGTCATTGCTTTATTGGAAGAAAGAGGCATGCAAAATATTATTGACGATACGTATCAAAAAATAAAGACACTAGACGCGACGAATCAATTGCATACTGAAAACGTAGTAAGACAATTGTACAAACCATTTAGCCCTGAAGAAATTTCGGATAAAATTGCACAATTAATTACTCCAGATAATATTAAAATTCCTGTGGAAGTAATTTATCAAACCATTGAGGATTTACATCAATGTTGTCCTACCAATACAGGGGACTGGTACTTTACCGGAAACTACCCAACACCTGGAGGGAACAAAGTTTGTAATAAAGCTTTTGTAAACTATATAGAAGGAAATAACGTACGAGGATATTAATAAAAAAGGAGCCACTGGCTCCTTTTTTATTAATATGGATTTCAAAATTTACATTCTATAACAAATCGCATTGATATTCATTCCAGCTCCAACAGACGCGAACACAATTACATCGCCCTTATTCAATTGGTGTTGGGGATAATGCCCTCTCTTTACCAAATCAAATAAAGTAGGAATAGTGGCAACAGAACTATTGCCTAGCCCTTGAATACTCATTGGCATAATGTCTGTAGGAATTTCTCTTGTGCCATATAGCTTAAATAAAGCTTTTATAAAACCTTCATCCATTTTTTCATTAGCTTGGTGCAAGAAGAATTTTTTTACATCATTTATATCCACCCCCGCTTTTTCTATACAAGCTTTCATGGCGATAGGCACATTCTTGATTGCATACTCGTATACTTTACGCCCCTTCATTTTAATATAACGAGTATCCTCGTCTCCGTCTGGGTGAAAAGATTTCCCTAAGTATAAAAAATAAGTCTCGTCATTACAATGGCTTTGTACACTAGATGCTAGTATACCTTGGTTCGGGTCTTCTGAATGCGTAACAATACAAGCGCCTGCGCCATCACTAAAAATCATACTATCTCTGTCGTGCTGATCAACTACTCGGCTTAATGTTTCAGCGCCAATTACTAAGCAAGTCTTAGCCATTCCAGATTTAATAAAAGCATCTGCTTGAATGACCCCTTGGATCCAGCCTGGACAACCAAATAGCACATCGTAAGCAACACAGTTTGGATTATTAATTCCTAGAATATGCTTTACTCTTGATGCTATTGCTGGTATAGTATCCGTCTGGATACTTCCATTAATTACGTTTCCAAAATTATGAGCTACAATAATTTGATCAATTGTTTCTGGATCTATACCTGCGTCCTTGATAGCTAATTCAGCTGCTTTTGCAGCCATGTCTGATGTATTCATATTGGGCTCAGCATAGCGCCTTTCTTCTATTCCAGTGATGTCTTTGAATTTTTCAACAATGACTTCATTTGGAGTTTCAATTTTCACTCCGTCTTCTCCATAAAAACTATTATGAACAAAAGAGGCGTTCGTCTTTATAACATTAGGAATATAACTTCCTGTTCCGCTAATAATTGTTCCCATAATAATTTGTTTAAATATATTTATCGCCTTTGTTTCTTTTTACTTCAGCTACATATTCCTTTATAGATTGCTCTTTTTCCTTACTGCAAATTAGTAATACGTCTTTTGTGTCTACTACAATAAAGTCATCTAAGCCCTGAACTACTACTAATTTATCTTTAGGTGCATTGATCATGCATTTTGTTGCATCAATAACGATCACATTATCAGACGCCACCGCATTACTAAAATAGTCTTTTTCCATATTATCATAAGCACTATTCCAAGTTCCCAAATCACTCCACCCAAAAGAAGATGGTATTACGTATACATTATCTGCTTTTTCCATAATAGCAATGTCAATAGAAATATTCACACATTGCGGATATATTTTTTGAATAGCTTGCTTTTCCTGAGGGGTGTTAAAATGTTGCTTCTCATGGTCAAACAATTCAAACATTTCTGGTTGATGCTTTTCGAAAGCGGCAATTATAGTGGAAGCTTTCCATGCAAATATTCCAGCGTTCCATAAAAATTCACCACTAGCTAAAAAAGTTTGCGCAATCTCTAAACTCGGCTTCTCTGTAAAAGTTTTTACTTTATAAATCCCCTTTGCCACTTCATGTCCTTCATATTGAATATAACCATATCCTGTATTAGGATGCGTAGGCTTGATACCTAAGGTTGCTAATGCTTTTATGTTTTCTACAAAATCTAATGCCTGCATTGCAGTGGCTTCAAAAGCAGCTTCTTCTAATATAAGGTGATCACTTGGGGCAACAATAAAAGTAGCTTCTGGGTCAATCTGTGCTAGCTTGAAAGAAATATAGGCAATGCAAGGGGCTGTGTTTTTTCTACTTGGTTCAGCCAAAATATTCTCAATTGGCAAAAGGGGTAATTGCTCTTTTACAATTTCAACGTACTCCTCTGAGGTAACAATAAAAATATTTTCAGCAGGCATAAATTTAGCATATCTATCATAAGTCCATTGCACTAATGTTTTGCCAGTATTTAAAACGTCTAGAAATTGTTTAGGGTAAGCCGTTCTACTCATTGGCCAAAATCTACTTCCAATCCCCCCAGCCATAATGGCTACATAATGATGTTTATTTTTCATAGAAAATTTAATCTTTTTTCATTTGAAATCAGCAAACTGGTTTTATAAAATGCCTTCTTTCATTAAGTCATGTAAATGAATCATACCAAAATAAGTCCCTTTGTCTGCAACAATTAGCTGACTAATGTCTTTTTGCTGCATCAAGTCTGCCGCTTCTACCGCTAATACATTGGGGGAAATAGTTACTGGAGCAGCATGATAAATTGATGTTGCTGTTAAATCTTGTATTGTTGAATATTGTTCTAACATTCTTCTTATGTCACCGTCAGTAATAATGCCAAGTACCTGTTGCTGTTCGTCTATGACTGCGGTAGCACCTAATCTATTTTTAGAAATGGTGGTTATTACTTCTTTCAAATTAGTATTTAATATTACTGCAGGCTTTGTATTGGCGTTCGCAATTTGACCTGTAGTCAATGTTAAACGCTTACCTAAATTTCCTCCTGGATGAAATTTAGCAAAATTATTTGCATTAAAACCTCTTAATTCCATAAGGGCTACTGCAACAATATCACCCATCACCATTTGCGCAGTAGTGGAAGAGGTAGGCGCTAAATTATTTATGCAAGCTTCAATTTCAACAGTGGTATTGATAATATACTTTGATGATTTGGCAAGGTAGCTGTCCATATTGCCTACCATTCCAATTATTGGGTTGCCAAATTGATGTATTAATTGAACTAAAACTTTTATCTCTGGGCTTTCTCCGCTTTTGCTAATTATTAAAACGATATCATTGTCACTAATCATTCCAGAATCACCATGAATGGCATCAGCAGCGTGTAAGTATACAGAGGGTGTACCAGTGGAGTTGCAGGTTGCGACAATTTTTTGAGCAATGATTGCGCTTTTGCCAATACCTGTTACGACTAACCTGCCCTTGGTTTTAAAAATGGCTTCTACGGTGTCTGAAAAACTAGCATCAATAAAAGAATCTAATGCCTGAACTGCTTTTGCTTCTATAGCTAGGGCCTTTTTTGAAATGGACAGTATGGTATCTCTCATAGGTTAAATTCGGTTGTTCAAATCTGAACTTGCAAAGTTAATGGTTAGCTTACTTTATCCCTTCTTTTTAAAAAATCCTTGAAAAAAGGTTTTTAACAAAAAATGTACAATTTTTAAACAAAAGTTCGATTAAAAATTGTAATTTAATAGATTCATTACTTGCATAAAAGGTTGATTTTAAGACAATTACGAATGGCTACAACGAAAAAGACGGTTAAAAAGGCAGTTACTAATCAACAGTTAGGTCCCAATGTGGATAGAGCGTCCTTATTAACGGCCTTAGAAAAGTATTTTGGGTTTAATGAATTCAAGGGCACTCAGGAGCCTGCGATACTCTCTTTAATGAGCGGCAGGGATACTTTTGTGATTATGCCAACTGGCGGAGGAAAGAGCTTATGCTATCAATTGCCTGCATTAATGTTGCCTGGATGTGCCATTGTGGTTTCACCTTTGATTGCTTTAATGAAGAATCAGGTAGACTTAGTGAGAGGGTATAGTGAAAATGACGAAGTAGCTCACTTTTTGAATTCGTCTTTAAATAAGGGGCAAATTAAGATTGTAAAAGAGGATTTGTTGAGTGGTAAAACAAAACTTTTATATGTTGCACCAGAGACCTTAACTAAACAAGAAAATTTAGATTTTTTCAGTGATTTAAATGTGTCATTTTTTGCAGTAGACGAAGCACATTGTATATCAGAATGGGGGCATGATTTTAGACCCGAATATAGAAGGCTAAAAGAGATGATGGAAGAAATTAACCCTAAAGTACCCATCATTGCATTAACTGCTACTGCAACTCCAAAAGTGCAAAGTGATATTGTTAAAAATTTATCATTGCGTGACCCAATGGTTTTAATTTCTTCTTTCAATAGATCCAATTTATACTACGAGGTTCAACCTAAATTAAAAAAGGAAGTCACCATAAAAAGTATTGTAAAATATATTTCAGGTCATAAAGGGAAGAGCGGAATTATTTATACTTTAAATAGAAAGACAACAGAAGAGCTAGCAGATTTATTAAAAGCGAATAATATTAAAGCCGTTGCTTATCATGCAGGGTTAGATCAAAAATTAAGAGCAGACAGACAAGACCAATTTTTAAATGAAGACGTACAAGTAATTGTAGCCACTATTGCATTTGGAATGGGTATTGATAAGCCAGATATTCGATTTGTGATTCATTATAATATCCCTAAGTCAATTGAAAATTATTATCAAGAGACTGGCCGCGCAGGTCGTGACGGTTTAGAAGGAAACTGTATTTTATATTATTCTCATGCTGACGTTTCTAAATTGGAGCATTTTTTAAGAGATAAGCCGCTAAGTGAAAGAGAAGTGGGTGCTCAATTAATTGACGAGACAGTTGCTTTTGCAGAGAGTGGAGTATGTAGAAGAAAAAGTTTATTATACTATTTTGGAGAAGCCTGGGAAAATAAAAATTGTGGAAAGTGTGATAACTGCTTAAATCCTAAAGAAAAGATTGAAGCTAAAACAGAACTAGTACAATTGCTTCAAGTAATCACAGCATTAGATGAACGTTTTGTAGCGGACTATGTAGTTCAAATTGTAACAGGCTCTTATACTCCTCAAATAGGATTATACCGTCATGAAAAATTAGCACAATTCGGAATTGGAAAACAACATGAGCCATTATTCTGGAATAGCTTAATAAGACAAGCTATGTTGGAAACCATGATTGAAAAAGATATTGAAGAATATGGTTTATTAAAATTAACCAAGAAAGGACATCAGTTTTTAAAGAAGCCTTCTAGTTTCAAAATTGTATTGAACACCGTTTTTGACGACAGCAATGCAGACGACGACGACGAACAAAGTGGTGGCGAAATTGCTCCAGTTACGGACGAGCCATTGTTTGAAATGTTGAAAAATTTAAGACAAGTAGAGGCTAAAAAAATCAGCTTGCCACCCTTCGTTATTTTCCTAGAAACTTCGCTACAAGACATGGCCACACTATATCCTACTGACTTGTCAGAGCTAGAGCGATGCCAGGGAGTAAGTAAGGGTAAGGCAATTAAATACGGAAAGCCTTTTGTGCAAATGATTGCCAAATATGTAGAAGAGAATAATATTGAGAAGCCTGATGATTTTGTAATGAAATCGGTAGCGAATAAATCGAATAATAAAATTTACATTATTCAGAATGTCGACAAAAAAATTCCTTTAGAAACCATTGCAAAAAATAAAGACTTAAGATTAGATAGCTTATTGGAAGAAATGGAAACCATTGCGGCTAGTGGTACTAAATTAAATTTAGACTATGCGATTGACGAGTGGTTAGACACTTATGACCAAGAAGAAATTTTAGAATATTTTAAAAATTGTGAAACGTCTTCTTTGCAAATTGCACAAGAGGAATTAAGTGAAAATGATTACACTTGGGAGCAATTAAAAATAATGCGTATTAAATTTTTAAGCGTAGTTGGAAATTAGTTAGCTATGCTTTTTTCGATTCCCACATAATTTGACACACGTACAGAAACATTTCGTCTTATACTCATGTAGTAAAAATTATAGTCTGCAATATGGTAATTTTTAGAGTTGAATAAAAAATTACCTAAAAAGCGCGGCTTCTTTGTCCATAAAACACCGTCGTGATTTATGGCGCCTGCTACATGCGTCTTGATTTTATTGAAGTCATATAAGACAGAGCCATCGTTAGCATATCGACTTGTTGAAGTATTCGTATTATTCCAGGTTAGTGGATTTGTCACAATTGATTTAAACTTTTCCTTTTGAACAAAAGGGGGTTCGTAGCCTTCTAAGAAAGTTCTCCATGCGCAAATACAACCAGTAGCACCAGGTGTTTCACAGGCTTGTAAATTACTATATATTGAAGGATCAATTGCCATACCCACCACATAAGCGGCTACCAATTTTTTTGCGAGCGGCTTATTGTCAAAATATTCTTTCAATAATCTTATTGCATGTGTCGAGCCTTGACTATGAGATGCGATAATAATAGGTCTGCCATTATTACAATGCTCCATATAATAATCAAAGGACTTTTTTACATCCTGATAAGCTAATTCAAATGCTGCCAATGCATTGGCAGTATCTACCGCGTTGCCAGGAGTATAAGATGCTATATGTGCTTGACGATATCTAGGTGCATAAATACGCCCCACTTCATTGAACACGCTTGCTTGATAAAGTATAGAACTATAATCGGTGTAAATATTTGTTTTAACATCATTAAGCGAAGCGCTCCAGCCTGTTGGCATTTTAGGGTCTAAATAACTTGTAGGGTATAGGAAGAAAACGTCTACAACTTGATTGGGATTGTATTCAAATTTAATATCTGCAGGAATACTGTCTGAAGGGTCTTTTTTGTCTGGATGCGCTGCCCAGTATTTTAGTTGTGAATAGTCGGGAATCGTATCTAAAGACTCGTTTTTATAACTAGTTTCAAATTTTTCAAAATTTGACTGAGCACAGCTACTTAATAAAATAGCGACAAGAAAAAAGTAAAAAAAACGCATGGTATATAATGATATTGACTTGTACAAAGTTATTAAATAATACAAGAACCTATGTCTAATATTACCTCGTATTATATTTTCTATTAAATTCTATGTCAAAAGCTAAACAAAAATAATTATTTTTAATATCTATAAACAAGCTTTGTATCCATTTAGACATATCAATTTTTTAAAAGCAGTACTCTATCATAGTATTACGGCTTTTGGCGGTCCGCAGGTAACTGTTGGGTTAATGCATCATAGATTTGTCGAAACCAGAAAGGACATAACAGAAGAAGAATTGATGGAATACAATGCTTTTTGTCAACTATTACCAGGGGCTTCTTCTACACAAACCATTGTCCTAGTGGGCTTTAAGAGGGGTGGTATTCCGTTAGCCTTGTTAACCTTGCTTGTATGGATAACCCCAGCAGCTACCATAATGGCCTGCTTGGCAATTTTGTTTAGTCATTATAATATTGCTTGGATTTTAAAGTCGTTACTTTTATTGCAACCCATGTCGATTGGGTTTATTGCTAGCGCAGCTTTATTGTTGTTTAAAAAAGCAGTTAATAATGTAATTACCAGATGGATTTTTGTAACAAGTTGTGCTTTAACTTTTATCGGATTTAATTCTCCTTGGACCATTCCTATCGTTATTATATTGTCTGGAATTGTGACCAATTTTAGTAAAAAAAGAATTCCAGAAAGTGGGGAAGCACCTAAGTCTATAAAATGGATCAGCTTAGTGGTGTTTATATTTTTATTTATTGTTGCAGGATTTTTTTCTGAAAAATCTGCAAGTGAAAATTGGGAGCATAAAAAAGCGTTTAACTTATTTGAGAATAATTATCGATTTGGAAGTTTAGTATTTGGCGGTGGTGATGTGTTGATTCCTATCATGTATGAACAATATGTAACGCGCCCACAGTCCGACCGAATTAAGAAATCTAAAAGAGATGTGATTAGTATTTCCAGTGAAACATTTCTTACTGGTTCAGGTTTAGTAAGAGCGGTGCCTGGTCCTATCTTTTCAATCGCAAGTTATATGGGTGCCACTGCTTTAAAAGATAGCGGAGTTTTTTGGCAATTTGTAGGCGCAGCTATTGCCACTGCTGGCATTTTTCTTCCAAGTTTTTTAATCGTGTTATTCTTCTTTCCCATTTGGCAAAAGCTAAAAAAGTACGCTTTGTTTTATAGGTCATTAGAAGGCATATATGCAGCAATAGTTGGTGTTATGACTGGCGCTACTTTGTATTTAGCAAAAGACATTACCCTTAAATTGACAGGCGGCAATAGTCTTCAAATAGGGGCTTATATTATCGTTTTTTTTATAAGTACTTATTTATTGTACAAACATAAATTAGCGCCTCAATGGATTGCGCTTTCCTGCTTATTATTGGGCGCTTTATTGTCCAACTGGATTTAACTGTAAAATTTAAAAGGTAAAAACCTGTTAAATACAAGGTTCTATAACCATATTAATTTATCCTTGCTTAATATTGCATGATTCATGAAGCGACGGATATCCTATATTATATTATTCATTTTTTTTACTTCCATTTTGGGAGTCGCTCAATCCATTGTGGTTAGTGGCAATGTGTATGATATTTCAGGAAGGCGTCCATTGGAGTCGGTTGTGGTACATACTAATTCCAATCAAGCTATTACTGATTCATTAGGCAGATATATTATAACAGTAAAATCGAAAGACTCTATTTGGTTTTCTTTATTTGGGAAGAATACTCAGAAGTACAATATTGACACCATTGAAGATCCTCATAATTTCAATATTATGATTCACGTTACTGGGGTGGATTTACCAGAAGTGCGCGTAAGAAATAGTTACTATAAGCTGGATTCGATTCAAAATAGGACCGATTATGCCAAATACTTCAATTACCAGCCTCCAGGACTTAAGCTGAGTAATACTCAAAACTTATTTGGACCTAGCGGGCTAACGATTGGCCTTGACTTAGATGAGATAATCAATATGTTCCGATTTAAGCGGAACCGCAATCTGCAATTTTTACAAAAAAGACTTTTATCGCAAGAGCAGGATAAATACGTGAATTACCGCTTTACTAAGAGATATGTTCAAAAATTAACCCATTTAGAAGGGGATTCACTGAACCAGTTTATGGACTATTGTAAACCTTCCTATGATGTGCTTGGCTTACTCAATGACATTGAATTGGGCTATTATATACAACAAAAGTATGCTGCTTTTAAAGCAAGTCGATAATAGGCCTGCCATTCATCTATTTTATTTTTCTGAAACACCTGCTTTGTTTACCTTTATTCACTAAAATAGAGTCATTTGAGAAAGTTAAATTTGTTAGTAATTGCAGGTCTTTTTGCTGCAATGGGATGTAAAGAAAAAGCTAAAACGTCGGATAAATTCAATCCGAATGCACCAGTATCTGTGGACATAGCTGTGATGGAGTTTCAAAAAGTAGATAAGCAAATTGAAGTGAATGGTTCCGTAATGGCGAACGATTTTGTAGAATTGCATCCTGAGACAAGCGGACGTGTTACCTTTTTGCAAGTTCCAGAAGGAAAGTTAATAAAAGCGGGTACCGTAATTGCCAAATTAAATGATGCTGACTTACAAGCACAATTAGAAAAAATCAAGGTTCAATTAGAGTTGGCAAATATCAATGAACAAAGAAATAAGCAATTGTTAAATGTGAAAGGGATTAATCAAAGTGATTATGATGTTTCATTACAACAAGTTAAAAGTTTAAAAGCTGACCAAGCTTACACGCAGTCATTAATTGACAAGACTATTTTAAAAGCACCCTTTACAGGTCAAATTGGATTAAGACAAGTTAGCGTTGGTGCCTATATTAATACTACCACTACCATTGCTACTATTCAAAAATTAGACCAATTAAAAATAGACTTCACCTTACCTGAAATTTATGCTGCTTACGTTAAAATAGGCAAGAAAATCAATATTGAAACTATTGGTGGTGCAGGAGCTAAAATGGATGCAACTGTTTCCGCCATTGAGCCACAAATCATAGCAAGCTCTCGTAATATCAAAGTGCGTGCAAGTTTCAAAGGCCAAGTATTGCCAGGGGCTTATGCTAAAGTATACTTAGGAGAAAACACAATGAAGCCAACAATCATGGTGCCTTCAAACGTGATTATACCAGATTCAAAAGCGAAGCAAATTGTGGTTGTAAAAAATGGCATTGCGAAATTCGTGAATGTAGAGACAGGATATAGAACTCAAACAGCTGTAGAAATTACAAAGGGCTTAAATATTGGCGACAGTGTAATTGTTGCAGGCATGTTGTTTGTAAAAGAAGGATCAAAATTAAAGATTGGCAAATCATTGTCTAATCTTGATATCACCAAATAGTTTTAAAAATTAAGTTACTTAGATGAATATATCTGAACTTTCGTTGAAGCGTCCGGTACTAGCTACCGTAATGAATATTGCTATAATCATTTTTGGTTTAGTAGGATTCTCTTTCTTGGCATTACGCGAATACCCCGCCATTGACCCGCCTATTATTAATGTACAAACAGCTTATACGGGTGCGAATGCGGAAGTAATACAAAGTCAAATCACAGAACCATTAGAAAAAGCCATTAATGGAATACCTGGTATTAGAACCATTAACTCGTCTAGCTCTGTAGGTAATTCTAATATTACTGTTGAGTTTAATTTGGGGGCGAATTTAGAAACTGCGGCGAATGACGTAAGAGATAAAGTTTCACAAGCAGTAAGATCACTTCCACAGGATATAACTAGTCCACCCGTGGTTTCTAAGGCAGACGCAAGTGATTTCATTTTAATGTTAACTATTAGAAGTAAAACAAAAGGTTTACTTGAGTTGACTGAATATGCTGAAAACGTTTTACAGCAAAGATTTCAAACCATTGACGAAGTAAGTAATGTGGGAGTGCGAGGCAAGCGTCAGTCTATGCGTATTTATCCCAATCCGGATTTATTAAGTGCTTATGGAATTGCCTTTAACGACATTCAAACTTCTTTAAATAAAGAAAATATCGAATTGCCTGCAGGTTCAATTTATGGGAATAAATCTGAATTTGTAATTAGAACACTTGGGCGTTTAAGTACAGAAGCAGATTTTAGAAATATTATTTTGAAAGAGGATGCTACTGGTATTGTACGTTTAGGCGATGTGTCTAAAGTGGAACTGGGTCCAGAACAAGAAGACCAAGGAACTTATTTTAATGGAGTGCCGGTAGTAATGTTGACAGTGTCTCCTCAGCCAGGAGCGAATCAAATCAAAATAGCGGACGAATTTTATAAGCGTTTAGAAGAAGTAAAAAAACAAAATAAATCAGATATTGAATTTGCGATTCCTATTGACAATACATTGAATGTTCGACGTGCTTTGTCAGAAGTAAAAGAAACAATTTTGATTTCCTTTGCCTTAGTGGTATTGGTAATCTTCTTTTTCTTTAGAAATTGGCTAATTGCAATTCGTCCATTAATTGACATTCCTATTTCATTAATTGCTACTTTCTTTATTATGTATTTGGCAGGTTTTTCAATTAATGTATTAACCTTACTAGCTATAGTACTAGCAACAGGGCTGGTGGTGGATGATGGAATTGTGGTGACCGAAAACATTTTCAGAAAATTAGAGGAAGGTCTTAATTTAAGAGATGCTGCAAGAGAGGGAAGTAAAGAAATTTTCTTTGCAGTTATTTCAACTTCTATCACATTGGCGGTAGTGTTTATGCCAGTTATTTTCCTTCAAGGCTTTGTAGGCTCTTTGTTCAAAGAGTTTGGAGTAGTAGTAGCAGGTGCGGTATTAGTGTCGGCCTTTGTATCATTAACTATCACGCCGGTATTGAATGTATATTTAAACAGAAAAGACGGCAAGCAAAGTAAATTCTACGAACGCACAGAGCCTTTCTTTAAGGGGATGGAATCTGGCTACAAAAATTTCCTTGCTAAGTTTTTGAAAATAAGATGGATGGCTTGGGTTATTGTATTGGCTTGTGTGGGCATGATTTTTATAATTGGTAAGACTATTCAAAGTGAGTTAGCTCCTTTAGAAGATAAAAGCTCGGTAAGAATCACCTTATCAGGAGCCGAAGGAACTAGTTATGAGGACATGAAAGGCGATTTAATGAAAGCCGTTAGAATCATGCAAGACTCTTTCCCTGAACAAGCGTTTACTTGGGGTAGTGTTCCTGGATATGGAGGAAGCAGTGGTAATAGTTCTGCGTCTGGCCGTCTAGGACTAGTAGCACCTGATGAAAGAAAAAGAACACAGTCGGAAATTGCATTAGACTTAAATAAAAAATTCAAACGTTTTAAAAATATAAGGGTATTCTCTATCGAGGAGCAAACTATTTCTGTAGGAATGATGTCTAGAGGTTCATTGCCTGTTCAGTTCATTATCCAAAACTTAGATTTTCAGAAAATAAGAAATGTTATTCCTGGCTTTTTAGAAGCTGCAAGAAAGGACAAGACTTTCCAAAACGTAGATGTGAATTTGAAGTTCAACAAACCTGAACTAGACTTATCAATTGACCGTATGCGTGTTAAGGACTTAGGATTGGCTACTGCAGACGTTGCACAAGCATTACAAGCAGCTTTTAGTGGTGCACGTTCTGCTTATTTTATCATGAACGACCGCCAGTATCAAGTAATCACTCAAGTGCCAAGATCAGAAAGGAATACACCTGCTGATATTAATAAAATTTATGTAAGAAATAACAAGGGCGAGAATATTCCTATTTCTAGTGTGTTAACTGTAACTGAAAATAGTAATCCTCCAAACTTGTATCACTATAATCGTTTTAATTCTGCTACCATATCGGCTTCTTTAGCGGAGGGTAAAACTATTGGAGACGGGGTTAAGGCAATGGAGCGTATCGCTAAAGAAAAACTAGACGAGAGTTACCAAACTGCATTAAGCGGTCCTTCTAGAGACTTTAAAGAAAGTTCATCTAATACATCACAGGCTTTAATATTGGCCTTGATTTTAATTTACTTAGTATTAGCAGCGCAATTTGAAAGCTTCACGGATCCATTTATTATTATGATTACGGTGCCGCTTGCATTAGCTGGAGCTTTATTGTTCTTATGGATATTCAATCAGACTTTAAATATCTTCTCTCAAATTGGTATCATCATGTTAATTGGTTTAGTTACCAAAAATGGTATCTTAATTGTGGAGTTTGCCAATAAGAAAAGAGAAGCTGGCTTAGGAATTAGAGAAGCTGTTTTAGAAGCGGCAGCGCAAAGACTTAGACCAATTCTTATGACAAGTTTAGCTACAGCATTGGGAGCATTGCCTATTGCAATAAGCTTAGGTGCAGCAGCAACAAGTCGTAAACCATTGGGAACGGTAATTGTGGGAGGCTTGATGTTCTCATTAATACTTACATTATTCGTAATTCCTGCCGTGTACACTTATGTATCAAGTAAACATAAGCGTCACGTAGATTAGTCGGCAAAGTTGTAACTTGGGGGAATGAAACATATTTATATTCTAGCAATAGTAGTACTGGCCTCCTGTGATTTTTCAAATAAAAATGAAAAATCACAGGAGGCTTGGACATTTAATGAATTTGTAAAATTGGATTCAGCAAACCCGATTTTATTACCAGACACTTCATATAGTTTCAATTGCCCCATTTCGAATAAGCAAGTAAAATGGCAGTCAAAGAATGTCCTAAACCCCACTGCATTTGTTAAGGACGGTAAAGTATATTTATTATATCGCGCACAAGACAGTGCGATGACTTCAAGACTAGGGCTGGCTATTAGTGAAGACGGGATTCATTTTATAAAGCAAGCGGCACCAGTTTTTTATCCAGCTAATGATGCCTACAAAAAATATGAATGGAAGGGCGGAGTAGAAGATCCTCGTATTGTACAAACTCCAGACAGTAGTTATTTATTAACCTATACTTCTTATGACGGAAAAACTGCAAGACTATGTTTTGCCACTACGCGTGATTTGATCCATTGGGAAAAAAGAGGTCCAGTATTACAGTCGCCAAAATATATTAATACATGGTCCAAGTCGGGTGCTGTAATTGTAGAAAGAGTGGGAAGTCGGATGATAGCTAAGAAAATAAATGGCAAATACTGGATGTATTTTGGGGACACGAATTTATTCATGGCTTATTCCACAGACTTAATGCATTGGGAAGCATTAGAAAATGCAGAGTCTAAAAATTTAGTAAATGTATTGTCGCCAAGGGCAGGCTATTTTGATAGCAGATTAGTAGAACCTGGTCCATTTGCATTATACACCAACAAAGGCATTTTGCTTATTTATAATAGTAGTAATGCGGCCAATAATAATGACCCGTCGCTTCCAAAATTTACTTATTCCGCAGCGCAAGCTTTATATGATACAGCTAGTCCTTACAAACAAATAGATCGCACTAAAAATTATTTTATACATCCTGACAAGGACTATGAAAAAATTGGTGAAGTAAATGAAGTTTGCTTTGTAGAAGGGCTTGTTTATTTTAAAGACCAATGGATATTATATTATGGCACGGCAGACTCGAAAATTGCAGTGGCTATTGCAAAACCATAAAACAGACTAATTAAGGATTATTGTTGTTAATATTGGCAAGTGTATTATTTTTTGATAATTTTTGCTGCAATAAAAATGGCTGTCTCTTTTTCAACTCCTTCTATATCTTTTGAAACAATTGGGGAAGCAATAACATGATTTCCTGTATTAGGCATCGCCTTTAAAACTTTCAAACTGTCTGGTGTAGCAATTTCTGTAAACATTTTTTGAGTAGCACTCACTTTAACCACATGATCTTGATGTGCTTCGTCTTTATAATAATATAAAGTCAATACTGGTTGAGTTACTTTTTTAAAAGTCTCTTTATTCATTGTTGCTTCTACTAAATTTTGCAATGCTACAGTGGCTTCTAGTCGGTAATGGGTGTTCCAGTATTTAGGGTATTCAGGATTAGTGAAGGGAATATTCATATAGTTCCCTTTCATTACAATTCTTGCAATTTGTAATCCCCAATGATCATTTAATAAGGGAGCAGTTGGATTGTGAATTTCAATATTAGGAGAGTACATGATAAGTCCTGCAATTTCAGGATAAGCTGCAGCCAATTGTAATGACAATGTTCCGCCAGTAGAAGTGCTCATCAAAATAACTTTCTTCCCTAATTTCTTTCCAATTGCGTATGCTTGTTTTGCGGATTCCCAATAATTTTCTGCAGTCAAATTCATCATATCTTCTGAGGTATCAATACCATGTTCAGCCAATCTTGCTAAATATAAATTACAATGAAATTGCTTCGCAATATTTTCATGTACAGGAGCGCCTTCCATTTGACTTGCACTAAAACCATGTAAGTATACAATAGCATAATCAGTTGGAGTATGATTACTGTCTGCCCAGATTATTTTTGCTTCATTATTCGGTTTTATCTTATGACCTTGTTCCATGCTGCTTACATAGGAATCCATATTAGCACTATCCGCAATCGCAGGCAATAGGTTATTGAAATTTGGTTTTTGCGGCTGAGGGCCTAAAAAATATACAATAACTAGAACTGCTAAAAGTGAAAAACTAATCTTTAAAGCACGCATAAATTTGAATTTGAATTAAAGCTACTCAAATTACATTTCTTTAAAAAAATATTTTGTGTATCTTAATACCTCCAAAAAACGATGCTATGTCAAATCAACGATTTTTATCTCTTGATGTATTTAGAGGTATGACCATTTGTTTAATGATTATTGTAAACACGCCAGGAGATGGTGCAATGACTTTTGCGCCATTTATGCACGCTGCGTGGAATGGCTTTACGCCCACTGACTTAGTATTCCCCTCCTTTCTTTTTGCAGTAGGAAATTCAATGAGTTTTGTATTGCCTAAATGGGAAAAATTATCCAATGCTACTGTGCTATATAAAATCTTAAAAAGAACTGCACTCATTTTCTTATTGGGTTATTTGATGTACTGGTTTCCCTTCACAGGTCCTTTGTCAGATACTAGAATTCTAGGTGTATTACAAAGAATCGCATTGTCTTATGGTTTTGCTTCTCTTATAGCTTATTATATGCACGAGAGAGTGGTGATGGTTGTTTCAGGCATTTTGCTTTTAGCATATTGGTATATCTGTATGCATTTTGGAACTCCAGGAGCAGAATTGACAATGCTAGGAAATGCGGGGATTCAATTAGATAAATTCTTGCTTGGAGAAAGTCATATGTATCATGGAGAAGGTGTCGCGTTTGACCCAGAAGGGCTGTTAAGCACCCTTCCTGCCATTGTGAATGTGTTGATTGGATTTAGGGTTGGAAAATTCATTCAAGAAAAGGGTAAAACATATGAAGGACTAACCCATTTAATAATGTGGGGTGCCGGCTTCGTATTTTTAGGTTTTATGTGGAATTACCAGTTCCCAATTAATAAAAAATTATGGACCAGTAGCTTTGTTATGTTAACTGTTGGCTTAGATATGATTATCATTGGAACCATCATTTATAGAATAGAGTTACAACGTCAATTACAGTTTTCAAGTTTTTTTGAGACTTTTGGTAAGAATCCTTTAGTTATTTATCTATTTTCTGAAATCCTGGCAATTTGCCTTTATACCATCAAAATTGGGGAAATAAGCCTTTTTGAGTGGATTTATACCCATAGTTTTGCTCATTTAGCTAATTATTGGGCATCCCTTGCATTCGCATTAAGCTTTATGTTGGTTTGCTGGTTACTTGGTTATATATTAGATAAATATAAAATATATATAAGAGTCTAAATCTAATCTATCCTTTTTCCCCCTTTTGTTTTTTTTAGGACTGTAAACGGCGTACCTTTGCAGCCTCAAAACAGTACATGGAAATAAGAAACATCGCTATTATAGCCCACGTTGACCACGGTAAAACAACTTTGGTGGACAAAATTCTACACGCAACTAAAGTATTCAGAGACAACCAGGAGACTGGAGACTTGATTATGGATAGTAATGAATTAGAGCGTGAAAGAGGTATCACTATCTTAAGTAAGAACGCTTCTGTAACATACAAAGGTGTTAAAATTAACGTTATCGACACTCCAGGTCACTCTGACTTTGGTGGTGAAGTAGAGCGTGTATTAAAAATGGCAGACGGTGTTTGTTTGTTGGTGGATGCCTTTGAAGGACCAATGCCTCAAACTCGTTTCGTTTTACAAAAAGCATTGCAATTGAATTTAAAGCCAATTGTAATTATCAATAAAGTTGATAAAGAAAACTGTCGTCCTGACGAAGTGCATGATGCAGTATTCGAATTATTCTTCAACTTGGATGCATCAGAAGAGCAATTGAATTTTCCTACTTTCTATGGTAGTGGTAAAAACGGTTGGTTTAATGATAGCTTAACTCAATGTGAAGACATCACTCCTTTAATGGATGGTATTTTGAAATTTGTACCTGGTCCTGATGTTAAAGAAGGTCATACACAAATGCAAATTACTTCATTAGACTATTCTACTTTCTTAGGTCGTATTGCGATTGGTAAAGTAGAAAGAGGAACTATTAAAGAAGGACAAAACATTGTGTTAGTGCAAGCTGACGGTAGTATTAAGAAAAACAAGGTTAAAGAATTATACGTATTTGAAGGAATGGGTAAGCGTAAGGTAACAGAGGTTGTTTCTGGTGACTTATGTGCTGTTGTTGGATTAGAAGAATTCAACATTGGTGACACTATTGCTGATCCAGAAAATCCGGAAGCTTTACCAGTTATCAGCGTAGACGAACCTACAATGAGCATGACTTTCAGTATTAATAACTCTCCTTTCTTTGGTAAGGAAGGTAAGTTTGTTACCTCTCGTCACATCCGTGATCGTTTGATGAAAGAAACTGAAAAGAACTTAGCATTACGTGTTGAAGAAACAGATAGTGCTGATAGTTTCTTAGTTTATGGTCGTGGTATTTTGCACTTAGGTGTATTAGTTGAAACAATGCGTCGTGAAGGATATGAGTTGACTGTTGGTAATCCTCAAGTATTAGTTAAAGATATAGACGGTAAAAAGCATGAGCCATTTGAGATATTAGTTGTTGACGTACCTGCTGATTTTAGCGGTAAGGTTATCGACTTAGTTACTCAAAAGAAAGGTGAAATGTTAATCATGGAGTCTAAAGGAACAATGCAACATTTAGAGTTTGACATTCCTGCAAGAGGTTTGATTGGTTTACGTTCTCAAATGTTAACTCAAACTGCTGGTGAAGCCGTAATGGCGCACAGTTTCCATGAGTACAAGCCTTGGAAAGGTCATATTCCTGGAAGAAGTAATGGTGTATTGATTGCTAAGACTGGTGGTACAACAACAGCTTATTCAATTGACAAATTACAAGACAGAGGTCGTTTCTTTATTGAGCCAGGTGAGGAAGTGTATGCTGGTCAAGTATTAGCAGAGCACATTAAGCCAGGTGATTTGAATATCAACGCTGTGGAGATGAAGAAATTAACTAACCACCGTGCGAGTGGTAGTGATGATAGTGTTCGTATTACTCCAAAAATCCAATATACTTTAGAAGAGTGTATGGAGTATATCCAATTTGATGAGTGTATTGAAGTGACTCCAAAGTCAGTTCGTATGCGTAAGTCATTATTAGATGAGAACGAGCGTAGTAAAGCAACTAAGTCTAATAATCATTAGTATTTACAACTAATTGAAAATAGAAAAGGCCCTGATTATTCAGGGCCTTTTTAGTTAGTAGTATTTTATTCCAGATTTTATTGAATGGGCTTATTCAATGTAGTCCATAATAAGTCTTTCAACTCTGTTAAGTTTTTATTGATGGCAGAGGAGATAAAGATGTGTGGAATATTTGCAGGTAATTCTTTTTCTATTTCGTCCATTAATTCCTGGTCTAATAAATCTGATTTACTTATCGCTATAATAAATTCTTTCTGAAGCAATTCCGGGTTGAATTCATTTAACTCGTTCTTTAAAATTTCGAATTCTTTTTTGTGATCGTTGGAGTCTGCCGGGATTAAAAATAATAATACCGCATTTCTTTCAATATGTCTTAAGAAGCGGTGTCCTAGGCCTTTTCCTTCTGCGGCCCCTTCAATAATTCCTGGCAAATCGGCAATGCAAAATGAACGGCTATCACGATAAGCTACCATACCTAACTGAGGTGTTAAAGTAGTAAAAGCATAGTTAGCAATTTTGGGTTTTGCTGCAGTGATGGAAGAAAGTAAAGTTGATTTTCCGGCATTTGGAAATCCAACCAAACCAACATCGGCCAATACTTTTAATTCAATTTGTTTCCATCCCTCTACGCCTTCTTCACCTGGTTGTGCATATTCGGGAACCTGTTGTGTAGGTGTTGCAAAATTGCTATTACCTAAACCACCACGTCCGCCGCGCATCCAAATATATTCTTGACCGTCATGTAAAATCTCGGCTTCAATTTTTCCTGTTATTTCGTCTTTTGCAATCGTGCCTAATGGAACTTCAATAATAACATCTTTTCCGTCTTTACCGGTACAGTTGTTTTTACTTCCGTTTTCGCCATTCTGCGCAATTACATTTTTATGATATCTTAAATGCAGTAAAGTCCATAATTGGGAATTACCTCTAAGTATAATATGACCACCACGACCTCCGTCGCCGCCATCTGGTCCACCCTGAGCGGTAAGCTTATTTCTTAAAAAATGTTTACAACCCGCACCACCATGACCACTGTGGGCGAAAATTCTGATATAATCAATGAAGTTTTTTTCTGACACCTGTATTACTATTAACTACAAAGGTAAAACAATCCTTAGTCTTTGCAGCTTTAAATTAAGAAAGCCCCATTTAAAATGAGGCTTTCTAGTATCCAACTTGATATGTTTGTTGAAATTATTTCGACGCTTTTAAGCCATCAATCAAAATAGCTACCATATTTTGTTCTAATTCTTCCGCGCTGATTTTTTTAGTGGATCTATGCCAGCTTTCGATACCACTTACCGCGTGTAAGAAGATTAACACTACAGTTGGCGCATCAATTGCTTTGATTTCTTTATTACGTATTCCTTCTTCAATAATGGCAGCTAGGCGTTTACGATAAACTCTGCGTTGGTTTTGAAAATTGGATAAATAAGGATCCGACAAATGCTTCCATTCTCTGTCACTTACGTATACTTCCTCATAATGATTGATCATTTCTCCAATATGAAAACGAAGAATTTTTTCCATTTTCTGTAGAGAGCTAACTGGCTCAGACTCTATTTCATCTATTTTTATAACAAAACGATTGGCTACGTTAAATACTAATTCATGTAAGAGTTCACTTTTGGACTTTATATGGTTGTACAAACTAGCAGCTTCTACACCCACTGCTTCGGCTAAATCACGCATACTTGCGGCTTTGTAGCCCTTCTCTCTAAATAAGGTTGCTGCTTTGCTTACAATAACGTCCTTCCTAGAAAGGTTCTTTTCGGTTTTAATTCTTGCCATAAAAACAGTTAAAATGATGAATTCGTTAGTTCGAAATTATCGAATTAATACCTATAATTCATATTATTTTTTAAATAAAATGCACATTTCGTTAGTTTTCTGATTATCAACTAGTTGTGTTACTGGCTAAAAAAATCGTAGTTTCGCAGCTGAAAATAAAATAAAACACATGTCTTTAGTAGTAGTTGGATCTATGGCTTTTGATGCCATTGAAACTCCCTTTGGGAAAAGTGATAAAATTATTGGAGGTGCAGCCACTTATATAGCTTGGTGTGCAACCAATTTTACACCTGTAAAACAAATTTCTGTAGTGGGAGGTGATTTTCCACAAGAGCAATTAGATGCTTTAACTGAGCGTGGTGTTGACTTAGAAGGTGTACAAATTAAGAAAGACGAAAAGACTTTTTTCTGGAGCGGCAAGTATCATATGGATATGAATACACGTGATACATTAGATACACAATTGAACGTATTAGAGAACTTTACTCCAGTAGTTCCAGACAGTTACCAAGATTGTGAAATTTTAATGTTAGGTAATTTGGTGCCTTCTGTACAAAGCAGTGTGATTAAGCAAATGAAATCTCGTCCTAAATTAATTGTTATGGACACAATGAATTTGTGGATGGATATTATGATGGACGACTTAAAACATACTATTAGTTTAGTAGACCTTTTGTCGGTGAATGACAGTGAAGCAAGACAATTGACAGGTGAATATAGTTTAGTGAAAGCGGCTAAGAAAATCATGACAATGGGTCCTAAATATGTGATTATTAAAAAAGGCGAGCACGGGGCATTATTATTTCATGAGAATGAAGTGTTTTTTGCACCAGCTTTACCATTAGAAGAAGTATTTGATCCAACAGGTGCTGGTGATACTTTTGCTGGAGGATTTGTAGCGCATTTAGCTAAGACTAAAGACATTTCATTTAATAATATGAAGTCTGCAATCATTGTAGGTAGTGCTATGGCTAGCTTCTGTGTTGAGAAATTTGGTACACAGAGACTAACCGAGATTAATGCTGCTGATATTAAAGAACGCATACAATCGTTTGTTCAGCTAGTTAATTTTGACATTGAATTAGTATAAATTTGGTGATATGTTGGAATCGAATTAATTTTGTGTCTGATAGAAATATCAAAAACCAAGAAAATGAATAATAATAAACATACAAAACAAATTAAGAAACCACTCTAAGAGGAAGGTGCTGATTGTTGTATGCTAAAAAATATACTCAGAAGCCTTCCAGTAAAATGGAGGGCTTTTTCTTTTTAAGTCTATAAGAAGGCTTTAGGTTTAAAATAAGAATAGTTAAACATTAAAATAAAAAAAATGAAAGTTGCAGTAGTAGGTGCCACAGGGCTAGTAGGCACAAAAATGTTACAAGTACTAGCAGAAAGAAATTTTCCAGTAACTGAATTAATTCCAGTGGCGTCTGCACGTTCTGCTGGCAAGGAAGTAATGTTTAAAGGAAAAGCTTATAAAGTAGTTGGCATGGAAGAAGGGATTGCTGCAAAACCTGATGTGGCTTTATTTTCAGCTGGTGGTGGAACTTCAACAGAGTGGGCCCCAAAATTTGCTGCTGCAGGTATTCGCGTGATTGACAATTCTTCTGCTTGGAGAATGGACCCAACGAAAAAATTAGTAGTGCCAGAAGTAAATGCTTCTGTTCTAACTGCAGACGATATGATTATTGCAAATCCGAATTGTTCTACTATTCAAATGGTAGTGGCTTTACAACCTTTACATGCAAAGTATAAAATTAAAAGAGTCATTGTAAGTACTTACCAAAGTGTTACAGGTACAGGAAAGCTAGCAGTGGACCAATTAATGGCGGAGAGAAATGGTACACCATTAAGTGCAGACCAAATGGCGTATAAATATCAAATTGATTTAAATGCGATTCCTCAAATTGATGTATTCTTAGATAATGGCTACACAAAAGAGGAAATGAAAATGGTAAAAGAGACTGCTAAAATTATGCAGGACGACGCTATAAAAGTAACTGCTACTACGGTGCGTATTCCGGTAATGGGTGGTCATAGTGAAAGTGTGAATGTAGAGTTTGAAAATGAATTCGATTTAAAGGAACTTATTGCTGTATTAGCTGCTGCGCCGGGTGTGATTGTACAACAAGACGATGCTGCACAACTTTATCCAATGCCATTATGGGCACATGAAAAAGATGAAGTATTTGTGGGTCGTTTACGTCGTGACGAAACACAAGCTAAAACATTAAATATGTGGATTGTGAGTGACAACTTACGCAAAGGCGCTGCCACAAATGCAGTGCAAATTGCTGAGTATCTTGCAAGCAAAGGCATTATTTAATGCTTCGCTGGTTTCAAAAAAGACATTCATGAACCATCTCATGCTTCACGCTCGTCATGAACGCTAAAAATAAAAAACTGCATCTAAAATTGTGAACTCGCTTAGCTCAGACATGCACAATTTTTTAACGATGCATTTTTTCATTTTCTTAACGCTATGACTCGAAGCTCAGCATTGAGATGATTCATTGCGTTCTTTTTAGAAATGTATTAGTAATTCATTAGACATATGCATTTTATTCTGAACTTTGAGACATAGCGTTAATAAATTTATAAATTCGAACGTTCAAAAGTCTGCATGTTTGAGCACGAAGTGCGAGTTCAGACTTTTAGTTCGTATTTATAAATTTTAGCGGCCATGGCGATAGAGAAGAATGAAATGCGTTTGGCTAATGAAATAATTCAATCAAAAAGAATATAGGGAGCGTTGTAATGCATGAATGGGCTGCAGATTAGCTCGCTAAAAGAAAATTTATCCAATCAAAGTTATAAATTCGGCCTCGGTAATTATTTTTATAGTCGCAATTTTTTTTGCTTTTTCTAATTTGCTTCCGGCGTCTTCGCCCACCACTAAGTAGTTTAATTTGCTACTCACGCCACCAAGAATATGCCCGCCTCTAGCTTCTACCATTGCTTCCGCGTCGGAGCGCTTTAGTTGTGTAAGTGTTCCAGTGAATAAAAAATTCAGTCCAGACAAATTTCCGTCCACCGCTTGTGTGTGCTGTTGAATCATGTTCAAGCCAGCCGCTTCCAGCTCTTTTATAAGTGCTATATTTTTTCCCTCATGGAAATAATGATAAATACTCTTAGCTACTTTTACACCTACGTCCTCAAATGACTGTAATTGCTCCTCGCTAAAATTTTGTAAATCTAAAATATGATGTACATGGGTGGCAACTGTTTTTGCAGTTGTTTCTCCTACAAAGCGAATTCCTAATGCATATATGAGTCTATACAATGGCTGCGACATGGAAGCCGCAATAGCGGTCTTTAAATTGTCTACACTCTTCTTCCCAAAGCCTTCTAGTGTGCTAATGGTATCAAAGTCTAGATTATATATTTGAGGAATATTTTTCAATAAACCTAGTTCATAAAACTTTCTAATATTGGCGTCGCCAAAGTTTTTGATATCTAATGCGTCCTTGCTTACAAAATGAATAATGCGTTCTACTATCTGAGCCGTACATAAGGGGTTATTACATCTCCACACCGCTTCTGTTTCTTCTTTCTCCAAAATATAATCACATACGGGGCAAGTGTTAGGGAATTCGATAATTTTTTCTGTTCCTTTTCTGAGCGCTGGAATGGAATGTACTATTTGAGGAATCACATCCCCGGCTCTTTCTATAATTACTGTATCGCCTAGTCTCAAATCTTTCTCTTTAATATAATCTTCATTGTGCATGGAGATACTTGATACCGTTACACCGCCAATGGCAACTGCCTGTAATTTTGCAACAGGCGTTACTGCTCCCGTTCGGCCAACCTGAAATTCTACATTCTCTAATATGGTGGTAGCTTGTCTCGCTTTAAACTTATAAGCAATAGCCCATCTTGGATGGTGTGAAGTCATGCCTAATTTTTCTTGTAAGGAAAAATCATTAATTTTTATAACTAAACCATCTATCTCATA
This sequence comes from Chitinophagaceae bacterium, assembly GCA_947374225.1. GTDB lineage: Bacteria > Bacteroidota > Bacteroidia > Chitinophagales > Chitinophagaceae > Sediminibacterium. The sequence goes on from CANCAY010000002.1 coordinate 141,587, forward strand.
AGGTAATTTGTCTCTTTCAATTTCGAATATGCCACAAAAGTCTATAACGCCTTGCACGCCTTGAATTAATTTTTTCTCTTTTTGCGGCGACCTAAAACCCATATTCCATAATAGTTCTAAAGCACCACTATGAGTTTCTAAAAGTATTGGCACAGGGGCGCCTACTTTCAAGTTATAATAACTGATATGATAAATAAATGCGTCTAAATTTCTTTCCGCCACTTCTTTGGGGTCCTTCATTCTTATGGCACCGGCTGCTGCGTTTCTGGGATTTGCCAGAGTGGCTAATTGCTTGGCTTTTAATTTATCATTAAAATCATTGAAAGATTTTTTACTCATGATCACCTCGCCTCTTATTTCCATTTGAGTAATACCGAATTCGGACAAAGGGATGCTTAATGGTATAGACTTAATTTGTTTGATATTCTGTGTAATGTCGTCTCCTGCAATTCCATCCCCTCTTGTACAGGCACGAACTAATAAGTCGTTTTCATAAACTAAGGAAATACTTGCTCCATCAAATTTGGGTTCAACACAATATGTTATCTGGTGTAATCCCGCACCATCTCTTGCTTTTCGGTCAAAATCTAAAAGGTCATCGGCATTGTAACTATTCTCCAAACTCAACATGGGCACTAAGTGTGGGACTGTTGTAAAGCTTTCATTTAAGCTACTTCCAACTCTTTGACTAGGGGAATCCTTTGTTATAAGAGAGGGGCTAGCGCCTTCCAATGCCAATAATTCCTGGTATAAGCTATCGTATTCATAGTCGCTAATTAGAGGTGCGGCCGCTACATAATACTGGTATTCGTGAAATTTGAGCACTTGTTTTAAGGCCTCTAACTGAATATTATGAGGGTTTTGTAAGTAGTCTTTAGTGACTGCTTGAAGACTTTGAATTTGGACTTTTGTGTACATGCTTAAAAATGTCTGCTAAAATACAATTTGTTTTATTCTTTTATTTCGTATTTTGGTAACTAGAACGATTATTTCTACGATTGCTTATGCTAGAATACAATAAATCTATAATTGGAGTCACAGATGGCTTTAATAAAGATGCTGCTATACTTGTGAATTCGTACCCCAAAGTACCGTTAACAGTGGACTGTGTCATATTTGCGTTTGAAGACAATGCCTTAAAAGTATTGCTTATCAAAAGTGATTTAGACCAATATAAGGACCAATTGTCCCTATTGGGTGATATTGTTCATTACAATGAGGACTTAGACGTTGCAGCAAATAGGGTTTTAATGGCCCGCACAGGCATGCAGGACGTGTATTTAGAACAAGTGCACACATTCAGCAAACTTGGCAGACATCCCGGAGGAAGAGTAGTTACTACGGTATACGCTTCCTTGTTGAATTTCAAGCATCATGAAATGAAGATTCATGAAAATGAATTAAAATGGCATGCTGTAAATCAAATCGAAGCCATGGCATTCGATCATAAGACTATTTTGGATTATGCCTATAAATGGCTGCAAAAAAGAATACAAGAACATCCCTTGGCCTTGAGTTTGTTGCCAGAGAAGTTTTCGTTAAGACAATTACAAAATGTGTATGAGGCTATTCTAAATACTAAATTAGATAGGAGAAATTTTAGAAAGAAATTTGCTAGTATGGGGCTGCTTGTAGACACGAATGAAATGGAAGTCAATGTTACCCACCGACCTGGCAAATTGTACACTTTTGATTATGCCCAATATGAGCTAAGTAAAAGGAATTGGGTAGGTATTGATTTTTAAATACCTTTAGTGACTTTTACAAATAGGTACACTATGTTATATTCAATGACGGGTTATGGTAGAGCAGAATTAAATTTCAATGATAAAATTTTTATAGTTGAGGTAAAGTCTTTAAATGGCAAGCAATTTGACCTGCGTTTAAACATTCCTTCTTTATTAAAGCCTTATGAAATTGAGATAAGGAATAAGTTGAATGAAGTCATTCTTCGAGGTAGTGTGGAATGTAATATTAATATGAAATCTAATGGAATCTCTAAACCAGTTAGTGTTAATAAGGAGTTGGCTAAATCTTATTTTCAGCCTATTGCAGAATTAGCGAGTGAATTAGGCATTGGTACAGATAATATTTTAAGTACCATATTGAAAATGCCAGACGTTATTTCTTCTACAAACGAAGTAATTTCTGAAGAAGAATGGAAAGCACTTTATGGGGTATTATTAGAAGCCATTAAGCATCTAATGAATCATAGAAGAGACGAAGGAAAGTCAATCGAAAAAGATTTAGTAGAAAGAGTAGCTGCCATTTCTGAACAACAGGCAGTCATAGAAAAATTCGAGCCAAACAGAAGATCGAAGGTAAAAGAGAATTTAGTAAAACAATTAGAGCAGCATATTGGGGCAGACAAATATGACACCAATCGATTAGAGCAAGAGTTGATATATTATATTGAGAAAATTGATATTTCAGAGGAACGCGTTCGTCTAACCAATCACTGTGAATATTTTAATACTATCCTAAAAGAGGCTGACCCTTCGAAGGGAAAGAAGCTTTCTTTTATTTTACAGGAAATGGGAAGAGAAATTAACACTACAGGGTCCAAGGCCAATGACGTGGATATTCAAAAAGCCGTGATTCAAATGAAAGATGAATTAGAAAAAGCAAAAGAACAAATCTTAAACGTTTTATAAAATGACTTTGTTTAAGTCCCTTAGTATTTATTTAGTTTTTACAATAGTGCTTATTACTAGTTGTAAAACTGTAACCTTATACGAACAAAACACTATCTATCCAGATCATCAATGGTCGTCTAAAACCATTAATGGATATCAGTTTAACATAGAAGACACTAACACCATGTATAAAGTGTTCTTTGTAATTAGACACCATAATGCTTATCATTATAAAAATATTTGGTTGCAGGTTAATATGAAAGCCCCTGGCGACACGCTTGTAAAGCAAGCAATGAATTTAAATCTAGCAGACGACTTGAATGGATGGCTGGGAACTGGCATGGATGACATTTACGATCAACGTATTCCAATTACTCCAAAGCCAATTAAGTTACACAAAGGGATATATCATTTCAGTGTGCAACATACCATGCGCGAAGACCCGCTTCAAAATATTTTGTCTACCGGCATACGAGTAGAAAAAGTAAAACCATGAGGAATCGCTTTAAAATAAATAAATTAAAATTTGTAAGTATTATCTATTGGGTTTTCCTAACCTATATGATTGCTGCATTCGTTTGGTGGTATGTTTCTTTAGAGAAGCAAAATGACCAAATCGCAAATATTCAATTTGGTGCAATTCAATCTAATGATCCTGCAATAGCAGCTAAGTCAAAATACATTCAAACCTTTCAAGACAGAAAAAGAAAACAATTTTTAGGCGAAGGGGTTACTTTTTTATTTTTGTTCTTACTAGGCGCTATATATGTTTATCGTTCCTTACTAAAGCAAATTCGATATTCGAATCAGCAACAAAATTTTATGATGGCTGTTACGCATGAACTAAAAACGCCAATCGCTGTAACACAATTGAATATAGAAACGCTTATTAAAAGGACCTTAACGCCAGAACAGCAAAAGTTGTTACTTGCTAATTCTTTAAAGGAAACGCAAAGGCTAGACAGTCTTTGTAATAATATTTTATTAGCATCTCAATTAGACCTAGACGAGTATCAGCAAAATAAACAGGAAATAGATTTAACAACCATCACTGAATTTTCAATAAAGTCATTTCAAGAAAGATTCCCTAATCGTTTATTAGACATTCATATTCAGGACAATGTTTATACACAAGGTGAGCCATTATTAATTCAGTTGATGTTGAATAATTTAATGGACAATGCGCATAAGTATTCGCCAATTGAATCGCCTATTCATATTGGGCTTTCTCAAAACGAGTCCCATACCATATTGTATGTTCAAGACGAGGGGCAAGGAATTCCAGTAACAGAAAGAGAAAAGGTTTTTGAAAAATTTTATAGAGTAGGTGCCGAATTTACAAGGGCTACTAAGGGTACAGGCTTAGGCCTTTTTCTTTGCAAGAAAATTGCACAGTTCCACAATGGCAGCTTAACCATAAAAGACCATCAGCCCAAAGGGACCGTTTTTACCTTTTCTATGCCGAATCAGGCCTAAATTTCAAATTTAGATCTTCTATAGACAATGTTTTGGTGAATTATGCGTTAGTTATATAGTTAATTATCGCCCATGTCTTTGTCCTCCATACTTGATTTCTTACAGCCAGTGAATCTAGCAATTTTGTCAAATGACGAAGGCTATAGAGATACGCAGTTAGGTAAACATATTAAAGTGAATGAGCATGAGTTACCTGATATTACCGACGCTGATATTGTAATTATTGGTGCTGGCGAAACCAGGGGAGCAGGCTATGCTTTAAACGAGCATGCAGCTGCTGACGCTGTTAGGTCTGCCTTATATAGTTTGTATTATTGGCATTCACAAGTGACCATTGCAGATTTAGGCAATGTAAGACTTGGACAATCAATCCAAGATAGTTATGCTGCCCTAAGGACGGTCATTTCTGAACTCATTTTGCAAAATAAAAAAGTAATTATAATTGGGGGTTCGCATGACTTAACACTGCCACAGTACCATGCATATACTTCTATTCCAACTTTAGTGAATGCAGTTGTTGCTGACGCAAAAATTGACTTGGATTTGGAAGCCAGATTACCTGCAGATCATTTCTTAGAAGAACTATTTACAGGTTTACCCAATCACTTAAATCATTATGCTCATATAGGTTTTCAAAGTTATTTTATGCATCCGCATATGTTGGAGACCATTGACAAGTTGAGATTTGATTGTTTTAGATTAGGTGTTGTGAGAGAGGATATTGAAGAAATGGAGCCAGTTATTAGAGATAGCCATATGATGAGTTTTGATATAAGTGCTATACAGAATGCACAAGCACCTGCTAATATTATTACGCCTAACGGATTCAATGGAGAAGAAGCATGTGTGTTAATGCAATATGCAGGCATGAGTTGGAAGACTAGTACGATTGGCTTGTATGGCTATCAAACAGAATTAGATAGAAATAATATGACAGCTACCCAAATTGCTCAAATGATTTGGTATATCATAGATGGTGTTCAGAAAGGCAAAAAAGAAGCAGCTTTGTCAGATTCGGATAGATTTAAGGAATTTCATATTGCCTTCTCTGATATAGAAACTAATTTTTTACAAAGCAAGAGTACTGGACGATGGTGGATGCAAATGCATAATAACGACTGGGCTCCCTGTAGTTATAAAGATTATTTAGTAGCTTCCAATAACGAAATTCCAGAAAGATGGTTAAGAGCATTAGAGCGAGAGTAATTTTTTCAAGTCATTATATTTTTTCAGCTTTTGCTGTATTGTTATTGTCGTCTTGCTCTATTATGCAAGCACAAAAAACATTAATCAAAGCACCTGTCTTAAAAGGCGCGAATATAGGTATTGCCATTTACAATGACACTAAGGGAAGATGGATTACAAAATATCAAAGTGATCATAACTTTACACCGGCTAGTAATGTGAAAATTTTAGCTACTTATATTGCTTTGCAATATTTAGGGGATTCTTTGCCAGGATGGAAAGCGACGGAGAATGCAGATACCTTATTTTTATTTCCACAAGGCGACCCTAGTTTTATGCATCCTGATTTTAAGTATCAGCCTATTGTTGACTTAATAAAGAATACAAAAAAGCAAGTTGTAATTTGTCCATTTAATAACAAGGATAAATTTGGAGTATTTGGTAATGGCTGGGCTTGGAATGACAGAGGGGAGGAGTATCAAGTGGAGCGTTCTAGAATGCCATTTTTAGGCAATATGTATCAGTACCAATCATTGTCTTTAAATGACACATTGAAATTACCTATTCAAATAGGATTGTTTCCAGTAACGCGGGATACTAAAATTATCAAGACAGTTCCTACAGATTCTTTGTTAAAAATCATGATGCTGCGTAGTGATAATTTTTATGCAGAACAAGTGTTGTTAATGGTTAGCGAGCAAGTGTTAGGCAGAATGGACGATGCTGCAATTATTGACACCATTACAAAAACCGAATTTGCTAATTTGCCACAACCCATGCGTTGGGCAGACGGTAGCGGGCTTAGTAGATATAATTTAAACACACCCGAAAACTATATTGCTATATTAAAGCAGATGCAAACAAAGTTTGGAGAAACAAGAGTGAAAAATATTTTTGAAAAAGGTGGAGAAGGAACTATAAGTACTTATTATAAAGACTTCCCTGGCGAAGTATACGCAAAAACAGGAACCCTAGGAGGACAGGTAGCATTGAGTGGGTTTATTTACACACAAAAGCATCAAAAATTATACTTCTCAGTTTTAGTAGGTAATCATATGAGTAAATCTAGCGGCCAAGTTAGAAAAGCCGTGGAAGCTTATTTAACTAAAATTGCAAAGGGAAATTAATTATTTACTTACTAAATAAACTGTCTAAATAATCTTCCTTAAAGGCAATGTAAGTAGGAGCGCCAGAAGCAGTAATATTAGGAGTCTCACAGTCATTCAACGCGTCAATTAAACTATGCATTTCTAATTGAGTTAATTGTTTGCCATTTTTAATCGCCATCTGCCTAGACATACAACGAATTAATTTTTCTCTTTTACTAAATTTCACGTCGGCTGTAAAATGCTTGAACTGTTCTAGTAATAATTCAATAGCGTGTTTTTCATTGCCAGATTCTACGTCGGCAGGTATACCTTGTATTATAAAACTATTAGGTCCAAAGGACTCTATTTCATAACCTATTAAAGCAAGGTCTGGAATAATTTCTGCTAAAAGTACGGTATCTGTCGCGCTCAATTCAAGCACTACAGGGAATAAGCTTTTTTGGGTAGCATGTGGTTGCACACTTGCTTTTTGATATTTTTCATACAATACACGCTCATGTGCTAACTGTTGGTTCACCATTAAAAATCCACTAGTCGCAGGAGCTATGATATAAGTATTGTGAATTTGTAATAAAGTAGCATCCTTTAAAATAGCCAAACCTCTTTCCTTTTCATATAAGCCCATAGAAGAAGATTTAATAATATAATTCTCTTCTCCTAGTTGCTCATTCCCTAATTGTTCATTTTGAGATAGGTCTGCAGCGGTTGGCATGTCTGTAAAAAAACTTTTCCAATCTTGGTTTCCTGTGCCACTTGATTTTGGAATAAAATGCGCTTGATTCTTTTTTGTAAATCCTTCATATAAAGAACTGCTAGTTACACTTCTTACATTCTCCTCACCTAATGGCTTTTGAATTGCGTCCAATGATTGTATATTAGCATCTAATGAAAAATCTAAGGAAGGAGCAATACTAAATTGAGCAAGCGCATGTTTAACAGCTGCTTGTACAAAAGCGTAAATAATCTTATCGTCCTCGAATTTTATTTCTTGTTTAGTAGGGTGCACGTTAATATCAACTTGCGCAGGGTCTACGTCTATATATAATATATAACTTGGGTAGCTGTCTTTAGGTAAAAGTCCTTCAAAAGCATTCGCAACGGCATGGTGTAAGTAGGCGCTTTTTATAAAACGACGGTTCACAAAAAAGTACTGATCACTTCTTGTTTTTTTTGCAGTGTCCGGTTTGCCAACAAAGCCAGTTATTGTTAAGTAATCTGTATTCTCGCCAACAGCCACTAATTTTGTTTGGTAGGAATTTCCTAAAACTTGAATAGCTCTTTGTTTAAAACTTCCTCCGTCCCAATGAAATACTTCTTGGCCATTATTACTAAAACTAAAAAACACTTCAGGAAATGCAAGCGCTACTCTAGTAAATTCTTCTATGATATGTTTAAGTTCGGCAGAATTGCTTTTTAAAAAATTGCGTCTTGCAGGCACATTGAAAAACAAATTCTTCATACTAATACTAGTACCAACAGGGTGCGCCACTGCACTCGAAGCTATTACCTTACTATTTTCAACTTCTACTGCAAAGCCTAATTCATCGTCGGCTCTTTTTGTCTTTAAACTTACTTGTGCAACAGCTGCTATAGAAGCCAATGCTTCTCCTCTAAAACCCATACTGCGAATCTGAAAAAGGTCCTCAATACTACTTATTTTACTCGTTGCGTGACGTGCAAAGGCATTTTGAGCATCCACAGGACTCATTCCCTTCCCGTTGTCAATTACCTGAATTAAGGCCTTGCCGGCATCATTTACGATTAACTTAATTTCAGTAGCTCCGGCGTCCACTGCGTTTTCCAAAAGCTCTTTTACGGCACTAGCTGGTCTTTGAATCACTTCGCCGGCTGCAATTTGGTTTGCAATATGATCTGGAAGTAAATGAATAGTAATATCAGCCACTAATTAACAATTTTAAAGTGTGTAAAAGTAGTAAATTTGCATCTTAAAATTTCATCTTATGCTTAGAACGGCAGACATTCAAAAATTGGCACATCATTACCTGCCTGCAGACTTTACATTGACTAACTGGGAAAGTATTGAGCCCTTTTTTACAGAATTGACCGATAGACCTATTGATAACAAGGGAATGCTTGAAAAATGGTTAAAGGACTTAAGTGAATTAGAGGCATTTATTAGTGAAGATGCTTGTTGGAGACAAATTAAAATGACATGTGATACCACGGATAAGGCTTTAGAAGACGCATTTACATATTTCTGCATGGAAATACAGCCTAAGATGCAACCTTATGCGGACGCATTAAATAAAAAATTAATTAATTCACCATATACTGCTGAATTAGATAGCAAGGAGTATTTTACTTATTTACGTGCGGTTAAAAAAAGTATTGAATTATTTAGAACCGAGAATATTGCAATTCAAGCAGACTTAAGTGTTTTGCAACAACAATACGGCGTAATTGCTGGTAAAATGACCATACAAATGGAAGGTCAAGAATATACTTTGCAACAAGCTGCTAAATTTTTGGAACATGAGGACAGAGCGGTGAGAGAAGAAGCATATCGAAAAATCCAAGACCGTCGTTTACAGGATCAGGAAGCGATGCATAATTTATTTACCGACTTAGTACAAAAAAGACATCAGGTTGCGGTGAATGCAGGTTTTGCAAATTACAGAGATTACAAGTTTGTAGAATTAGGAAGGTTTGACTATACAAAAGAGGATTGTTTCCAATTTCATGCAGCAGTTAAATTGCATGTAATGCCATTGATTGATAAAATTTATACACGTAAAAGAGAAAAACTAGCGTTAGATAAATTAAAGCCTTGGGATACAGAAGCAGAGCCAGCAGGAACGAATCCATTAAGACCATTTACTGACGGAGAAGATTTATATAATAAGTCAGTTGCTTGCTTTGAGCAGTTGGATCCTTTCTTTGCAGACTGTTTACGTAAGATGAAAGCATTAAATCATTTTGATTTAGAAAGTAGAAAAGGAAAAGCACCAGGGGGATACAATTGTCCATTAACAGAATCAGGGGCGCCTTTTATATTTATGAATGCAGCTGGTCAAATGAGTGACGTTACTACCATGGTGCACGAAGGTGGACATGCGATACATTCTTTCTTGGCACATCAATTACCATTAAGCGCGTTTAAAGAATATCCAATGGAAATTGCGGAAGTAGCAAGTATGTCCATGGAATTATTCTCCATGAATCATTGGCAGTCATTTTTTGATAATGAAGGGGAGTTGAATAGAGCTATAGAACATCAGTTAGAGCGTACTATTACTATATTTCCTTGGATTGCAATTATTGATAAGTTTCAACATTGGGTATATGAAAATCCAATGCACACCATTCAACAAAGAACTAATGAATGGCAAAACATTGTAAAAGAATTTTCTTCAAAGAGTATTGACTTCTCAGGTTTAAAACAATACCGTTCAATTGGATGGCAACGTCAATTGCATTTATTTGAAGTGCCTTTTTATTATATTGAATATGGTATTGCGCAATTAGGCGCCATTGGCATGTGGATGCAGTATATACAAAATCCAAAAGCCGCATTAGAGAACTATATGAATGCTTTGTCATTAGGTGGTACAAAAACATTGCCGGAGTTATATAAGACAGCAGGAATAGAATTTAATTTCTCACCCGACTATGTTAAAAAATTAATGGACTTTACCAATGAGCAACTTGAAAAATTGTATATTTAAAACAAAATCACATGAAAAAAATATTTATTGCAATTTGTATTTTAATTAGTGGTCTATCTGCTTCCGCACAAGCGCATTCAAAGGACGCTAAAAGTGATCCGAGCTTGCCAGTTTATTTAGTGAATGGAACAGAAATGACTTACGAGCAAGTAACTAAAATTAATACTGCTACTATTGAATCAATGGACGTATATAAAGGAGCAGACGCTATTGCTAAATTTGGCAATAAATACAAACATGGAGTAGTGATTGTTAAATTAAAGAAAGGAAAAAAGAAATAACTAAGGCAGTCGTAAAAATATAATTAGGTAGTTGTAATTAAAGAATAGCTATCTATTAAAATAATAAACTCTTTGAAAAACAAAAGCCGCTCAAATTTGAGCGGCTTTTGTTTTATAGTATCAAGTCTGAAACCAGTACTTAATTAAATTCTAATTTTGTGAAGGACCATTTGCTGGGCCATTGCTAGGTCCATTATTAGTCCTGTCATTGCTAGGTCTATTGCTCTGCGGAGGCCTTTCATTTTGAGGTGGTCTGCTGTTTTGCGGTGGGCGAGGACCTTGAGGTCTTGACGGTCCTTGTTGTCTTGAAGGGCCTGGTCCTTGTGGTCTTGGACCCTGAGGTCTTGGGCCATTATTCGGTCCGTCATTAGGTCTGTTATTCGGTCCGTTATTCGGCCTGAAATTTTGTTGCGGACGATTGCCTTCTTGTCTTGGGCCATTATTTCTTTGTTGGTCTCTTCGGCGTCTGTCATTTTTCTCTAAGCTTCTCAAACTTATTTGTCCTACTACGTCAACAAAGTCTGGCTCTACTTCCTTAGGCTTTCCATTAGTTAATTCAACTGCTTCTAATTCATCAACAATAATACCTTGCTTATTTAAATTCTTAATTTCTTTAACGCGGTCAATGGTTAATGGGAAATGTTTTGTGTTATTAGGAAGGGTATACCACATTAAGTTTTTGAAAATATCCTTCTTGATAAGGAAGGCTTGACCCATTTGTGTTTGCAAAGTGTCTGCATAGTCAGGGAAGCCCTGTAATGCATCTAAATAAGTGTCTAATTCAAAATTCAAACAACATTTTAAACGGCCACATTGACCACTTAATTTAGTTTGATTGATTGATAAATTTTGATATCTAGCTGCAGTAGTGTTAACACTCTTGAAATCATGTAACCAAGTACTACAACATAACTCACGGCCACAACTTCCAATACCGCCTAATTTTGCAGCTTCTTGTCTGATACCAATTTGACGCATTTCTACTTTCACTTTAAACTCACCAGCAAATATTCTGATAAGCTCTCTAAAGTCAACACGGTCGTCGGCTGTATAAAAGAAAGTTGCTTTTTTGCCATCTGCTTGTAATTCAATTTCGCTCAATTTCATTGCTAACTTAAGTACTATCGCATGCGCTCTACTCTTAGCTAACATTTCTGCTTCTCTACTCTTGCTTATCTTAAATACTTCCACATCTCTTTCGTTACTTGGACGTAGAATTTTTTTCATTTCTGAACTAAATTCGTCCACGCCTCTTTTCTTCATTTGTACGCGCACTAATTCTCCAGTAATAGAAACCTCGCCTACGTCAAAACCATTAACGCCTTCTACCGTTACATAGTCTCCTTTATCAAAATGTTGTAAAGTTAAATTTCTATAAAATTCCTTGCGACTGCCTTGTTTGAAGCTGATTTCTAAAACCTTACATTGACTTTCTGCATCGTCAATAGGCAAATCGCGTAACCAATCGTGTACATTAAGTCTATTACAGCCTCCTGTACTACATCCGCCGTTACTTTGGCAACCTCCCGGTTTCCCGGTTGAGCCAGTTCCGCATGATCCACATCCCATATATAATAAGTTCAAATAGTTAAAAATAATAAATCCACCAGTTAGCGATCCATTCCTTGATTCAAGTGCACAGCTAGCCTTAATTCAAAATTAAGCTTTTGTTCTGAATGATATGATAGAACTTGATGCCCATGGCCATAAATAACATTTTAGCATTGGCATTACGTTCAATATAATAAACAGCCTTGTCTAGCTCCTCAATCATAGCTTCCATTTGCCCAACACCAGCTATTTTGTTAATTCTTAAGGCAAAATCCTTCAAATCGGGGTCTAAAGGCAGGTCAGCGCCCAATATTTTCAAACGAATGCTCTGTTCTAATAAATGGTTAAAGTACTTCAAAAATTGCTTTTGAGGCTCTCTACCCATTTTGCTCATATCGTCTACCCATTTCATTTGGGATACTGGACCGTTTTTCAGAATCGCATTGAGCCACTCTCTTATTTGGGACAAGAAATCAGCATCACTATGTTGTAATAAATGTAATGCTTCTCTATAATTACCGTCAGCCATTAATGCTACTTGAGCAGCTTTGCTCGGTTCTATCTGCCCCTTTTCTATTAAAGCGTTTTCAATTTCAATTTTACTTAATCTTGGCACGCGAATCATTTGACACCTGCTTTGAATAGTAGGTAAAATGTTTTCTTCAGAACCTGCCACCAAAATAAATATGGTATTGTCTGGCGGCTCTTCAATAAGTTTTAAAAGTTTATTACCTTCTTTTCCTAAATATTCAGGCATCCACATTACTAGCACTTTATAAGTACTTTCAAAACTCTTAAATGATAATTTTTTTATAATCTCACTACACTCGTCAGCACTGATATTTCCTTGTTTATTTTCAGCTTTAATAAATTGAAGCCAATCAAAAACATTACCATAAGGATAACCATTTATAAATTCACGCCATTCTTCTATAAAATTTGCGCTTATATTTTTTTGACCTGGTTTCTCGGTAATTGCAGGGAATGAAAAATGCAAATCGGGGTGCATTAATTGACTCGCTCTATGATAGGAAGGCAATGAAGCAATTTCAGAAGGACTTAATACTGCAGCTGGCGCAGCAACAACAGCAGGACCTCCAAATAAATCAGCGACTGGCTCTGTAGAACTAGGCATACTTACTATGTATTGTGCAAAAGCAATGGCCAAAGGCAAAGCACCTGAACCTTCAGGACCTACAAATAACATGGCATGGCTCAACCTTTGATGTTGCACCATATCAACTAATTGCTGCTTTAATTTTTCTTGACCAATTACATCACTCAATAACATGCCGCGAAGATAAAGGATACTTGTGTAAGCACCTTATTTTAGATAATTCAAAATAGCTTCGCTGTCAGGTTTAACATTGCTTGGAAAATAAGCAATCATTTTACCATTTTCGTCCAATAAGAATTTATTAAAATTCCAACTAATGGTAGCGTCTAAAACGCCATTCTTTGCTTTTTGAGTTAACCATTGGTAAATAGCTGCAGTGTTGTCACCTTTAACGTCTACTTTATCTGCTAAAGGGAAAGTCACACCGTAATTCTTTTTACAAAATGCAACAATTTCCTCATTACTGCCTGGCTCTTGACCGCCAAATTGATTACATGGGAATCCGATAATTACTAATTTGTCTTTATAGGTTTCGTATACTTTTTCTAATGCTTCGTATTGTGGAGTATAACCACATTTACTTGCGGTATTGACTACTAAAATTTTCTTCCCTTTAAAACTAGCCATATTGATCGTTTTGCCGTCAATGCTAGTTACTTTAAAGCTATGAATGCTTTGAGCGTTCAAAACTAAAGCGGATGCCATAAAAAATATGCTTAATAAAAATTTCATAAAATAGATTTAGTTGATAAATATAACACCTTATTTGATAAAAAGTTGACTACAATGTATAAGCGGCACAGGCTATATTTATAGAATTGGGATTCGCTTTTTCAAGACAATTACAAGCGGCTTCTAAAGTAGCCCCAGTGGTGATTACGTCGTCTATAATTAAAACGTTTTCATCCTCAAGCATTTGTGCGTCTTTAAGGTAGAATTGGAATGCATCCTGACCTGCCCTTTCTAGTCGGTCCTTATGCGTTTGCGAGTCTGAATTTTGCTTTTTGAGTAATATATTGGTAGCAATTTTTTTATTCCATACTTGGCAAATGCCCTCACATAAAATTTGGGCTTGATTATAACCTCGTTTTCTTAGTTTGTTGCGACTAATGGGAATGGGAATAAGTAAACTAATGGAAGTATAATTGTTGCTATTTTTTAGTGCAGTTCCCATAATGCGTCCTAAAAATAAACCTGCTTTTTTATTGTGTTTGTATTTTAGTTCAAAGATTAATTTTTGAACAATACTTTCTTTTGTAAAAAACAATGCAGCACTTGCATGTTGTATGGTTATTCTTCCCCAAAAGATTTTTTCTATAGTGTTGTTTGGCATACTACAAAAATCAGTCAATGGTAGCGCATTGGCGCATGGCAAACATAGTGGGCTGTTATTGTCTAATTGATCAGTGCCACATTGCAAACAAATATGGGGATACCATAAATGCAAAAATGCATCTAGGTATTTTTTAATCATTAAAAGAAAAGACGATAAGCTTCATCCACTCTCTCTACTGAAATAATTTGAATACTGTGTTTTTTTGTATCAATTCCCTTCAAATTAAATGCAGAAATATATATTTTTTCAAAACCTAATTTTTCCGCTTCTGCTATTCGTTGTTGAATTCTATTGACTGCTCTAATCTCCCCATTTAATCCTACTTCACCTGCAAAGCAAATGCCTTGTGGTAATGGTATGTCCTCGTAAGAAGATAGTAGGGAAAGTATGATAGCAAGGTCTAAAGAAGGGTCTTCAATTTTCAATCCTCCTGCAATGTTTACAAAAACGTCTTTCATGCCAAAAGCAAATCCACCACGCTTTTCTAATACAGCTAACAGTAGTTGCAGTCTTCTTAAATCAAAGCCAGTAACGGTTCTTTGAGGAGTGCCATAAACACTTTGTGTTACTAATGCTTGTACTTCAATTAATAAAGGACGCATGCCTTCCATAGAAGCTGCGATAGTGCTTCCGCTTAATGAATCATTTCTTTGCGCAATTAAAAATGCAGAAGGGTTATTAACCACTTTCATTCCTTCGCCAGTCATTTCATAAATTCCTAATTCACTAGTACCTCCAAATCTATTTTTTAAAGTACGCAACATACGATATGCATAATGACGATCACCTTCAAACTGCAACACCGTATCCACCATATGTTCTAAAATTTTTGGACCAGCAATAGAACCTTCTTTTGTAATATGCCCAATTAAAAAAACAGGAGTGCCCGTTTCTTTTGCAAAGCGTTGAAATTCGGCAGCACATTGTTTTATTTGAGAAACAGATCCTGCGCCAGCTTCAATTAAATTGGACTCAATAGTTTGGATAGAATCCACAATAACCACAGTTGGTTTTAATTTTTTTATGGCTTTAAAAATTGCGTTGGTATGCGTTTCGGTAAGTAAATAAAAATTTTCATTTTTCAATTTCAATCGGTCCGCGCGCATTTTAATTTGCTGAATACTTTCCTCTCCACTTATATATAATACCTTTTGATCCAACATCATTAAACCTTGTTGTAAAAACAAAGTACTTTTTCCAATACCAGGTTCACCTGCTACTAATACTATGGAACCTAAGACAATTCCGCCACCTAAAACTCTATTCAATTCAGGGTCGGAACTATCGATTCTTTTTTCTGACTGACTATTCACTTCGTTTATAGCAATTACCTGAGTCCCTTTTTGTAAAGTGGCATACTCGTCCCAATTGCTTTCTTTTTCCTTTCCGGAATCGATTAATTCTTCTGTAAAAGTGTTCCATTCGCTACAAGAAGGGCATTTTCCTACCCATTTTGTAGATGCATATCCACAATTATTGCAAAAAAAGGCTGATTTTGACTTACTCATAAAGCAAATATACTGGCTTGTTTCATTTTAATTAAGAGTATTTGCCGAAATGAGATAGCATGCTTTGCGTATATTATACATGTAATTATTTATTATATGTATTTGACCCCCTATTTGTTTTATCTAACTAATTATAAATCAATGAATTAATGTATTATTAGTTCATATTAAAATAAATTTCAATAACTTAAATTGATCTTTGTATTAATTTTTTGTTGCCTAAAAGTTAATTATTTCAAAAAATCTCAGTATTTTAGTGGACATGTTCTCTCCCAAGAGGGCTTTTTTAACAAAAATTTAGACAACAACATGAGAAAAAAACTACTATGGTGTTTGTTTGTTGCGTTTTTCTCTTTTAAGGCGGCAATCGCACAAAACACAACTGTAACTGGTAAAGTATCCGACGACAAAGGTACTCCAGTTGAGGGTGCCCTTATTACAGAGAAAGGCTCACAAAAAAACAAAACACTAACTGACGTAAACGGTGTTTACAAAATCAGTGTTAAAGGTGGTGCTACTTTACAAGTATCAAGCGTAGGCTTTGAGAAAAAAGAAGCAACAGCACAAACAGTGACTAACTTCACACTTAAAAACCTTAGCCAAGAATTAGGCGAAGTGGTTGTTACCGCATTAGGTATCAAGCGTGAAAAGAAAGCCTTAGGATACGCAGTATCTTCAGTAGGTAAAGAAGAATTAGAAATGCGTCCAGAAGCTGACGTAGCTAGAATCTTGAGTGGTAAAGCTCCTGGTTTGAATATCTTAAACACTAGTGGTTTAAGTGGTTCTGGTACAAACATTAACATTAGAGGTATCAGTACTATCACTGGTGGATCTCAACCACTATTTATTGTGGATGGTGTTCCATTTGATGCAGGTACTAACACTAATTCAAACTTTACTTTTGGTACACAAACTCCTAGCCGTTTCTTAGACTTAGATCCTAACACGATCGAGAATTTGAACGTATTAAAAGGATTGAGTGCAACTACATTATATGGTGAGGCTGGTCGTAATGGTGTAATCTTGATTACTACTAAAAACGGATCAACTCAAAAAACTAAGAAGAAAACAGAAGTTACTGTTTCTCAATCAGTGTTTACAACTGAACCAATATTACCTGAATACAACAAAGAGTGGGGTGGTGGTTTCGACTTAAGTGTTGGTATCGCTTTCTTCTCTAACTGGGGTGGTAGAATGCAAGGTCAAATTGTAAAGCATCCTTATGATAGAGTTACAGCAACTCAACCTTGGGCTATTGAAATGCCTCAGTTTAAAGGTGCTCCTTATAGTTATAAGTATTATAATAGTGTTCCTGAATTCTTCAGAAAAGGATCTATGCACAATACTTCAGTTAACTTAGCTGGAAACTCTGGAAACTCTAGTTATAATGTAAGTTATAGCTATACAGACGACCAAGGTTTTGTAATTGGCAACGGTTTAACTAAGAATGTATTTGGTATGGGTGGTACTTCAAAATTGACAAATAAAATCACTGTTAGTGGTACTATCAATTTTGCTTTAACAAACCAAGTTTCTCCTCCAACTTCAGATAGTTATGGTAACAACGCATCAAATGCTTCTGTATTTGGTAACGTAATGTTTACTCCAACTGCTGTGGATTTAATGGGATTACCTTATGAATTACCTTCTAACCACCAATCTATATATTATAGAAATGGTAATGATATTCAAAACCCACGTTGGACTTTGTACAACTCTTTCACAGGAGACAGAACAAACAGAACTTACGGTCAAGTATCTGCTAGATATGAATTAGCAAAAGGTTTGAACTTAACTTACAGAACAGGATTTGATTCTTATTCTGAATATAATTTCTACCAACAAAATAAAGGTGGTACTTACCAAGCTTTAGGTATTATGCGTTCTACAAATGGTACTAATATGATCTGGGATCACAGTGCTATCTTGAACTATGACAAACGCTTGAACGAAAACTTCACTTTAACAGTGGATGCGGGTGTTAACTCAAGAAGAAAAACATATGAGCAATCTGGTATGAAGAGTACTGAGCAATTAGTTTATGGTTTATTTACTCATGGTAATTTCGTTTCACACACAACTGGTGGTGAAGACGGAACTGAGTTGAACTATAAAAATCAAAACTTAAGTATGGGTGTATTTGCGCAAGCGAATGTTGGTTATAAGGACTATGCTTACTTAACAGTAGGTGGTCGTAATAGCTGGGCTTCTACAGTAGAATCTGCAAACAGAAGTATTTTCTATCCTTCTGTAAGTTTATCTTATATCCCTACTTCAGTAATTGAAGCGTTGAGAAATAATAAATATATCAACTACTTAAAATTAAGAGTTGGTTATTCTACTTCAGCTAACTTCCCTGATCCATATTCAACTCGTTCAGCGTTGGTTATTGGAACTAAGGCGTTTACTACAAATGGTGGGACTAACGTAAACTATAATGCTTTATCTAGTTTCTTACCAAATCCAAACTTAAGACCTGAGTTATTAAACGAGAAGGAATTAGGAGTTGAAGGTAAATTCTTCAACAGTCGTTTGACTATGGACTTGACTTTCTACCAAAAAATTGCAAACAACCAAATCTTAAGACGTGACTTGGATCCTTCTACAGGATTTACAGCAACACAAATTAACGCTGGTGATGTTGAAAATAAAGGTATTGAGTTGGCTTTAGGTTATGATGTTATCAAAAACAAAAACTGGAAATGGAATACAAACTTCTTGTACACATTGAACAGAAGTATGGTTTCTGGTATTCCTTCTGATATCTCTCAAATTAATATCTCTGGTTATTCTAACTTAGGAACATTTGCTAAAAATGGTTATCCTTATGGTGTAATCATTGGTTCTTATTTTGAAAGAGCTAAAGACGGTCAAAGATTAGTTGGTCCAGACGGTAACTATATTGCTGCTAATGATATTAAAGTAATTGGTGATCCAAATGCTTTATATAAATTAACAAGTATTAACACTTTGTCTTATAAAGCATTTAGCTTTAAAATGCAATGGGATTATAGCGTAGGTGGTGAAATGTTCTCAGGTACTTCTGCAGCCTTATTAGGTCGTGGTGTAACAGCTGATACTCAATTTGACCGTTTCTTACCTTTAATCTTACCAGGTGTATTAGAGAATGGAAAAAAGAATGATATTCAAATTTCTTCTTCACAAGCTTACTATGGTAACAGTATCACTAACGGAGCTCCTTACGAGAGTGCTATCTATGATGCCACTTTCATAAAATTAAGAGAAGCTTCTTTGGCTTATAGTATTCCTGCAAGCATGTTAGCAAAGACTCCATTTGGATCTTTATCTCTTAGCTTATCAGGTACTAACTTGTGGTACTTCGCTCCAAATATGCCTAAATATGTACACTTCGATCCAGAAGCGTCTTCTACAGGTGTAGGTAACGGTAGAGGTTTTGAGGCCATGAGTGGTCCTTCAGCTCGTCGTTATGGTGCAAGCATTAGAGTAACATTCTAAAAATTAAAAAATAATATATTATGAAATATAAAAAAATTGTTTTTGGGTTGTTGCTAGTTGCTACAGGCTTTACAGCATGTAACAAAGAGTTTGACACCTTATTAACAAACCCGAATTATCCAAGTACGACAACAGCCGATGTTGACTTGTATTTGAACACAGTTCAATTGAACTTTAACGGATTTTTTCAAAACGCATCTAGTTATGCAGGTCCTCTAGCCCGTCAAACCTATTGGGGTGGACCGTTTTACAGAAACGGTAACTCACCTTCAAGTTTTGATGGTATGTGGTCTACAGCATATACTGGTGTAATTGCTAATGCTGACGCCATGATTCCTTTAGCGCAATCTCAAAAGAAATATATCCAAGTGGGTATGGCTCGTATTTTGAAAGCGTATACATTAGGAACATTGGTTGACATGTTTGGTGATGTGCCTTTCACTCAAGCTGCAAAAGGAGCTGATAACACAACTCCTGCTGTTGACGGTGGTGCTGCAGTTTATGCAAGCGTACAATCTTTATTAGATAGTGCAATTGTTGACTTAGGTAACACAAGTGCTGCTGCTGCTCCAAAAGTAGATTTATACTATGGTGGTAGTGCTGCAAAATGGATCACTTTAGCTAAAACGTTGAAATTGAAGTTTTATATGCAAACACGTTTAGTAGACGCGTCTGCAAAAGCTAAGATTCAAACTTTATTGACTGAGAATAACTTGATCAATGCTGCTGGTAATGATTTTGTTTTCCAATATGGAAAATCATTGTCTCCAGATAGCAGACATCCTGATTATGCTGGTGATTATAATAACAATGGTGGGGGTGGATATTTATCTAACTACTTCATCTGGAAAGTGGCTTCTGAAAAATATGCTGGTACTGTAACTGGTGTTAGTTCAACTTCAACTGCTGCTACAACAGGTGATCCACGTTTACGTTATTATTTCTATCGTCAAAATACTGCGAACACTTATTCTTGGGCAAATGAATCAACTTGTCCTTGTATCTTGAAATCTCAGTACGGTTCTGCAACTTATCCAGTATGGTATCCTTCTGTTCCTGACCAAACTCCATATTGTGTGGTAGGTGGTAGAGGTTATATGGGAAGAGACCATGGTGATAATAGTGGTGGACCCCCAGACGGAGCTTACAAAACTCAACATGGTATCTATCCTGCAGGTGGAGAATTCGATTATAGCCAAGCTAAAGGCATTACTTTAGGAGCTGGTTCTGGTGGTAATGGTATTAGCCCAATCTGGTTGTCTTCTTTCACTGCATTCTTAAAAGCAGAAGCTGTTCTTACATTAGGAGTAACTTCTCCAAGTGGAACTGCTGCAGCTTTAGTAACAAGTGGTGTAACTCAATCAATTGCTAAAGTGACTGGTTTCCCTACTGCAATTGGATATGTTAATACAGCAATCCCTGCTGCATCTTTAGCTAACTCAACTCAAACTGCTGCTTATATTGCATTAGTTGATGGTTTATATGCTGGCGCTGCAACAGATGCTGCAAAATTAGACGTATTAATGTCTGAGTATCATATTGCTTTATGGGGTAATGGTATTGAGCCTTACAATAATATCAGAAGAACAGGAAGTCCTAAAAATGTACAATTAGCAGCGACTACCGCTACTCCTGGTTTATTTATGAGATCTTTCTACTATCCTTCAGTTTTTGTTGATAGAAACTCTAATGCTCCTGCACAAAAAACTCCAGGTGTTGCTGCGAATAAAGTTTTCTGGGATAATAACCCTGACAACTTCATTAAATAATTTTAAATTGTATGAAGACTATGAAAAAAATAATATACGCCTTCGTTTTGAGCAGCCTCCTGTTTTCAGTGAGTTCTTGTAAAAAAACTGATGGCCAAATTAACCCTTTATCGTCTGTTACAAACAACAAGATCGGCGCTTATCTTGTGTTGGACAGAACGATTAATTCTAACATTATTTATGCAACAGCAGCTACTTCTAAAGTAGGCGTGGTGGTGCATGAATATAAGGGTGGCGACCCAATCGATCATATCGATGTGTATGCTGCTCCAGGAACAACTTATGATACTACTAAATGGAAGTTTGTAAAAACGGTAGCATATAGTGGTGATTCAGTGGAAGTTTCTGCAACTGGTGCTGACTTAGCAAAAGCTTTAGGCATTGCTACTTCAGCTTTCAAAGCAGGAAGTGCTTATTCATTTTATAACAGAGTTGTTACTAAGTCTGGTGCACGTTACGACGTGAACAATACTGGTACTAACACAGGTTCTGGTATCTTAGGCGGACCTACTTATCATGCAAGCTTTGATTTTGGAGCTTATATCGTTTGTAGTTACACTGATATGTCTGGAACTTACAAAGTTATCAAAGACGAGTGGGAAGACTCTTACGCTGGCGATATTGTAACTGTTACAGCTGGTTCTGTAGCTAATACTTTGAATGTAAGCGGAGTATGGCCTGGTGGAAGTGCTACAATTGTTAATCCTTTGATTATCACAATTGACCCTGCAACTGGTGCAGTATCATTGCCTTCTGCTGGTATTGCTTTTGAAAAGTATTCTTCAGGAACAATCTATACAGCTAAAAATGCTACTGGTTATGCATTCGCTTGTACTGGTTCTATTACCGTGAAAGCAGAAATGTTCGCTGGTGGTTCAAGTGCGGGTGTTTACACATTCCAAATTCAAAAACAATAGTATTTACATACTTAAGTTTATAGAGAAAGCCTCCCAATTGGGAGGCTTTCTTGTGCCTGGGCAAAACTAAAAGAGCCACTCAATTGAGTGGCTCTTTATTCTTCTGGTATATGTTTTAATTTTTTAAGCTTTTTAGCTTATACTGCCTGTTTAACTTAAAGTACAATTGGCTCTTGGTGGTCGTCTAAGAATTGATATTCCACTAAGTGACTTGAGTTAGAAGCCTGTGATTTTAATTTAATCTTGTACTTCTTTTTCCAACGCTTTATAATGCTCGTAAATAAGCCCTTTGTCAAATGTGAGTGAATGATAGGGTGCACTAATAAAACCAGGGATTTGTGCCCGTGAGTAGCTAAGTAAGCCAATTTCTTCTCCATCTCATCCTCTAATAACAAAGTAGACGTTATTTTCCCTGTTCCACCACATGCTGGACAGTCTTCGGCTGTATTTATGTTTACTTCTGGTCTAATTCTTTGTCGAGTAGCTTGTAATAGCCCAAACTTAGAAATTGGCAACACAGTATGTCTTGCACGGTCCGTTTTCATATGTTCATCCAATGCTTCCTGCACTTTGCGTTTATTGTCTGGTAATTTCATGTCAATGAAATCAATTACAATAATACCACCTAGGTCACGAAGTCTTAATTGTCTCGCTATTTCTTCGGCTGCTTCTAAATTAGTTTGTAAAGCATTTTCCTCTTGATTATTACTTACACTTTTAAAACCACTGTTTACGTCTATAACATGCAAGGCTTCTGTATGCTCAATAATTAAATATGCACCACTTGGAAGGTTTACAGTTTTACCAAATGAAGATTTCACTTGTTTGGTAATTCCATATTGATCAAAAATGGAAACGTCTCCAGTATGTAAGCTTATGATATTAGATTTTTGTGGCGCAATTCTTTGTAAGTAGCTTAATGTTAAATCGAATATCTTTTTATCATTTACAACTATCTTATTAAAATCCTCGCTCAATAAATCTCTTAAAATACTATTGGTCTTACTCTCCTCACTCATAATTCTTGTAGGAGCTACTGCACCCTTTAAATTGTTTTGGATATTCTTCCAATTCTCAATTAAAGTAAGTAAGTCTTCGTGTAACTCAGCGGTGCTTTGGCCTTCCGCTGCTGTTCTTACAATTACACCAAAGTTTTTAGGTCTAATAGCTTCAATAATTTTTTGTAATCGCTTGCGTTCTTCTGAAGTATGTATTTTTTTTGAAACAGCTACTATTTCGTTAAATGGCGTTAACACCACATATCTTCCTGCTAAAGAAACTTCGCAGGTTAATCTTGGTCCTTTAGCCGCAATCGGTTCTTTCAAAATTTGAACCATAATATTGGGCTTGCCATTTAACACTTCACTTATCTTGCCTGTTTTTACAATCTCAGGTGCTGTTTCAAATTTAGAAAAATCAAATTGATTGTTATTGTCGTTCATCGCTAACTGCGTGAACTTAATAATAGATTTTGCGTAGGGACTTAAATCGGTATAATGCAAGAATGCATCTTTCTCAAATCCTACGTCCACAAATGCAGCGTTTAAGCCAGGGATAATTTTTCTAACTTTCCCAAGGTATAAATCGCCCACTGCCCAACGGGCATCCATTTTCTCGTTATGTATTTCTACTAACTTCTTATCCTCTAATAGGGCTATTTCAACTCCATCAGCGGAACTGTTTATAATTAAATCTTTATTCACTTAGGCAACTTTTTTAAGCAGGTAGCACACTAGAATAGCGTAACAAATGCTTTATCATTTATATGAAACACGACCACTTTACAAAGGAAGGTAAAAGGTAAAGTAAAGTTGCTAAGTAGAGATGTGGCCAGTGCATTGAAAAAAATTCAAGCGCGTTATAAAATAACACGCTTGAATCATATAGAACTATTTATTCTTTTTCTTATGACGGTTCTTTCTTAAACGTTTTTTTCTTTTGTGCGTAGCGATTTTATGACGCTTTCTTTTTTTACCACAAGGCATGTCCTATAATTTATGTTATTAAAAAAAATTTATTTCTTCAGTTCTTGAATTCTCTTATTGATTGCTTCCTTAGCTTCTGGAATGTTCACTAATGTTCTCACTTTAGTATACCACTCTATGGCTTTGTCTTTATGGTTGCTCAACTCGTAACATTCAGCAAGGTTCACCATTGCTTCTAAATTACTTGGTTGTTCTTTAATGACAATTAAAAAACGCTCTGCCGCTTTATCAAATTGTCCGGATTTTTTTCCGCCTAATGCAAGTATAATTTGTCCATACATGTTATGAGGATCTTTGTCCACTACTTGTTTGACTTTTAAAATACCTTGCATAGGATTATCAGATATATTTCCAAATAAATAACAAGCGCCTAAATTAATAGTTGCTGTATCATTATTGGGGTTGATTACCAATGCTTTCTCTAAAAGAACTTTTGCATTACTTGCCATCCAATTAAGGAGTGCAGGCGGTGCGTCAGGAGCGATTAAGTTATCAATCAGCTGCTGGGCTGCAAAAGTGAGGCTTTTTTCAGAATTTTCCAACAAAGCAGCACTGTAAGTGTAATATAAATAGGGAGCCATGCGTTTTGCAGAGTCTGCCCAATAGCGTGCCAACTGCTTGGTATAGTCGATGCTATCCTTAGTCGTTTTTGAGCTATTCAATTGATTTTCAATGCTTAACAAAGCTAATTTCTGATCAGCTGTTAAGTTTACCTTAGCACCATCAACTAATGACTTTGACGTAACTGATTGATTTTCAGTAGATGCTGTGTTTGGGGTAGTTTCTGATTTTTTGAACCTTGGGGCCCATATATATAGGCTACCCAATAAAATGAGTGCAAATGAAACTACAATTATCTGAGACTTCTTCAATTTAAAACAATTTC
Organism: Chitinophagaceae bacterium; assembly: GCA_947374225.1. Classification (GTDB taxonomy): domain Bacteria; phylum Bacteroidota; class Bacteroidia; order Chitinophagales; family Chitinophagaceae; genus Sediminibacterium. Next base: position 166,506 of record CANCAY010000002.1, read on the forward strand.
CAGCAAAGGTAGTTACTTACGTTTGCTTTTTACATCGTTTACAAATTCTTTTGCAGGCTTGAAGGCAGGAATAAAATGCTCTGGAATTTCAACCGCAATATTCTTTTTAATATTACGCCCAATTTTCGCAGCTCTTTTTTTAGTAATAAAGCTACCAAATCCACGTATGTAGATGTTTTGGCCGTTTGCTAAGCTTTCCTTTACTTCCTTAAACATGGTTTCTAAAGTAACTAAAACATCCACTTTAGGAATTCCAGTTTTCTCAGAGATTTGATTGATGAGATCAGATTTTCTCATGAAGTTGATTTTTTGGGTTCGGTATTAAAAATAAATTAAATTTTACCGAATTGCAACTATATTCCTATAATTTTTTTCTTTTTTCTCCATAATTTAAGCTTAATATACATTTATATTATTTATATATTAAATATACATAATACATAAATGTCTTTTTATTTCATAATTTCTATACTAATTCATTCTTTTTAGATCATTTTTGCATTTACATGTCTACGATTTTTACAAAAGCACTTTTAAGTTGGGATTTGAATGACAATCATCGCCCCATGCCCTGGAAAGGAGAGAAGGATCCTTACAAAATATGGTTAAGTGAGATTATTTTGCAACAAACAAGGGTGGAACAAGGTTGGCCATACTATGAGCGATTTATAAAAACCTATCCCACTATATTCGATTTAGCAAAAGCTAAGGATGAAAAAGTATTCAAACTTTGGGAGGGCTTAGGTTATTACAATAGATGTAGAAATTTATTATTTACAGCGAGGCATATTGTAAAAGAATTGGATGGTGTTTTCCCAAATACTTTTGAATCTTTATTGGAGTTAAAAGGAGTGGGTCCCTATACCGCTGCAGCTATTGCTTCTTTTGCTTATAACTTACCACATGCGGTGGTGGATGGTAATGTATTTAGAGTTTTTGCAAGATACTATGGACTTGCTACGCCAACGGATACTAGAGAAGGCATTGTTTTATTTAACCAAGTAGCACTAGAAAATTTATCTAAAACAGAAGCCGGGAATTATAATCAAGCATTGATGGACTTTGGAGCAACTGTTTGCAAACCCATGTCCCCTTTGTGTTCTAGCTGTGTGATGCAAAAAAAATGTGTTGCTTTTTCCATAAATAAAGTGAATCAATTGCCAGTTAAATCCAAGTCGATTCAAAAGAAGAATAGATACTTTGATTTTTATTGTTTTCAATTTAATGATACTTGGTTGATTCAAAAAAGAGGACCAGGAGATATTTGGGAAGGGCTTAATCAGTTTTATTTAGTGGAACAAGACAAGTTGCAAACCATCAAAGAAACTAATATTGAGGACCTAATTAAAGTTCAATTAGGGATCCAGGACAAGTTTCTTTTAGCGGACACTCCAATTATATTTTCGCCCTATAAACAACAGCTAACACATCAGACAATTCAAGCGAGATTTATCATTATTCCTTTTAAGAAATTACCTCCTGTTTTTGTTAATGCGCTCTGGCTCAATAAAAAACAAATAAAGTCATTGGCTTTCCCGAAAATCATAAATGAGTTCTTAGAACAAGACTTTCTAAAAAAATGCTAACTTTCCATAAATAAAATCAATCCAACTTGGAAGCTCACTCGTGTATGTTCAATTTTTTAAGCAGTTCTTATTTTGATGTTGCAAAAGTGCAACAGGACTCAGGTTTATTGCTTTTGATGATAGTACTTTTATTTTTATCATTTGTAATTGCCGGCTCGGAAGTGGCATTTTTCTCCTTGTCTTATAAAGATTTACAAGTACTTAAAACTAAAAAATTTAAACCATTAAGACGTATTGTGGATTTACTAGAAGAGCCTAAAAAGCTACTTACTTCTATGTTAATTGCCAATAGCTTTATCAATATTTGTATTATTTTAATTGCCAATATTTTAATAGACCATGCTTTTATTTTTGAGCAAATACCTATTCCTGGAATTGAATTTATAATCAAGGTTGTTGCAGTTACCTTATTGCTATTGTTTGTTGGAGAGATCGTGCCAAAAGTAATGGCAACTCAAAATAATATCCGTTTTGCGCAAGACTTTGGTTTAATTATTCAAGCTGTTTATTTTATTTTTTCTAGGCCTAGCGGTTTAATGGTTAAGTACACAAATATTATTGAAAATAAATTATCTCAAAAGTCAAAAGGAAGTTCCTATAGTATTGAAGAATTAGATCATGCTATTGAATTGACTACCTCTCCCCATCATCAAGACAGTGAAAAGAAAATCTTGAAAGGGATTGTGAAGTTTGGAAATATTACGGTGAAGCAAATCATGAAAACAAGACTTGAGGTTTTTGGTGTAGAAGAGTCTATTAGTTTTAATGATTTAATGAATAATATTAAAGAGTATAATTATAGCCGATTCCCTGTGTACAAGGAAGACTTGGATACGGTTGTGGGTATGATTCATACCAAGGACGTCTTGCCTCATTTACAAGAACCCAATGGCTTTAATTGGAACAGTTTAATTCGCCCCGCGTTCTTTGTACATGAACAAAAAATGATTGAAGATTTATTAAAAGAATTTCAAGCTAAAAGAACCCATTTCGCTATTGTTGTTGATGAATTTGGAGGAACTAGTGGTATCATTTCTTTAGAAGATATCTTAGAAGAAATTGTGGGAGATATCAAAGACGAGTTTGATGAAGAAGAAGCCACTATTCGAAAAATTGATGATTATCATTTTATAGTGGAAGGGAAAACAGCTATCATAGATTTGTGTAATTTTATAGAGCTGCCTTCTTATTTTTTTGATACTGTAAAAGGAGAGAGTGATACTGTGGCAGGATTGTTTTTAGAATTAGCAGGAGCTTTTCCGGTAGTGCAGCAAGTGGTGAAATACAAGCAATTTAGCCTTACAGTATTAGAGATTCAAAAAAACAGGATTCATAAAATTCAATTAATTATTACTCCACAGTCAATCCCATCGGCCGACAATGTATAAATCTTTTTTCATAATTGTTTTGGTAGGATTATTGTTTGGGCTGGCATGTAATAGTCCATTTATCCCTAAGCATAAGGGATATCAAAGTATGGAGTTTCCTAAAAAAAATTATGCAATTTTTAATAAGCCTAACTATCCATATACTTTCGAGTTTCCTGTGTATGCTCAAATAGACGACCAGGTTGCTTATTTTGGTACAGACAAGAAAAAAGATGCATGGTTAAATATGCGTTTCCCTAATTATGGCGCTACTTTATACATTAGTTATAATAAGATTACTAAACCTAGTATGATTGACACTCTAGTTAGAGATGCATATACTTTTGCAAATAACCATAATAATAAAGCTTCTTTTATAGAAGACTCTTCCTTTAGTAACTCAAATGGTGTCAGAGGGGTGTTTTTTCATATAGGCGGGGATGTGGCTACCAGTTATCAGTTTTTTGTAACCGACTCAAGTCGTCATTTCTTTAGAGGGGCGCTTTATTTTGATACTACCCCGAATGAGGACTCTTTAGCGCCCATAAATGCTTTTTTGTTTAAAGACATGCAACACCTTGTGAATAGTTTTCGTTGGAAATAAAACTATCTTTGCTAAATAATTCAAATTATGATTGCTATTGATAACGTTTTGGTAAGTGACCAAGTAGTTGAGGAACAGTTTGTTTGTGACCTGACTAAATGTAAGGGTGGGTGCTGCGAGGACGGCGATGCCGGGGCTCCGTTAGAGAATCAGGAGAAAGAATACGTGAAAGAGTTTTATGCTATTGTTGAGCCTTATATGACCAAAGAAGGCATCAAGGAAGTCAAACAAGTTGGCCAGTTTTTATATGATCGAGAATTTGGCTGGGTAACACCTACTATTGATGGTAAAATTTGCGCATATGGTTACCATGACAAAGAGGGTATTATTAAGTGTGCTTTTGAGCAGGCTTATAATGACGGCAAAATTCCTTGGAAAAAACCAATAAGCTGTCATTTGTTCCCAATCCGATTGTCTAAAAGTAAGGCAGACCCAGATATTGAATATATGAACTACGAGCCAAGAGAGGATTTGTGTAAGGCTGCCTGTTCATTAGGGGTTAAATTAAAAGTACCAGCTTATCAATTTTTAAAGGAATCCATTATTCGTAAATACGGTGAAGAATTCTATGAAGCCCTAGACGCTACAGCTAAGCACCTTAAAGAGAAATAATTAGTAATTAATATTTAGTTTTGACCTAATGGAAAGTATCTACTCAGAATCATTTAAAGCAAAAAGTACCGCTAAGGCAATTGATTTAGACCATCGAAAAAAAATCAATTTCAATATTAGCAAGTACAATGCCGTGGTTCCAAAGGGTAAGTTGCAGTTCCCTAATTTGCCACGCGTTAAAGAATTAGCTAAGAATAAAAAATGGGAAGCCATTGAGCATTTGGATTTATACCTAACTCAATTTGAAGACCAAATTACCAAAAGAGGTGCCAAGGTTTTTTGGGCAGAGGATAGCGAACAAGCTTTAAATTTTATTGGAGACATTTGTAAAGAGAAATCTTGCAAATCTATCGTGAAGAGTAAGAGTATGGTTACGGAAGAGATTCATTTGAATGGTTATCTTGCATCTATCGGAGTAGAAAGTGTTGAAACGGATTTGGGCGAGTATATTCAACAAATGGATGGGGAAGCACCTTATCATATTGTTACTCCTGCCATGCATAAAAGCAAAGAGGATGTTGCTAAATTATTTGCAGAACATTTGGGAACGGATATTAATTTAACCCCCGAAGAGTTAACCTTAGTCGCAAGAAAAAATTTAAGAGAAAAATATACGCAAGCTGAAATAGGAGTTACAGGTGCTAATTTTATTTTATCAGATATTGGCGGTATTGCGTTGACTGAAAATGAAGGTAATGCAAGACTTTCAGCTGCCTGGCCTAAAACACATATTGTAATAGTTGGTATTGAAAAAGTAATTCCGTCCATGACAGACTTAGGTTTGTTTTGGCCCCTGCTTGCAACATTTGGCACAGGTCAACAAGTAACTGTCTACAATAGTATTATTACTGGTCCTAGACAAGCGGGTGAAACAGATGGTCCAGAAGAAATGTATGTAATTCTACTTGACAATGGTCGCACAGAACTATTAGCAAATGCCAAAAGTAGAGAAGCGCTTTATTGTATACGATGCGGCGCTTGTTTAAATGCTTGTCCTGTTTATAAAAATATTGGAGGGCATGCTTACGACACAACTTATAGTGGTCCCATTGGAAGTGTCATTACACCTCATCTTAGGGGAATGCACGACTATCATCATTTAAGTGATGCGTCAAGCTTGTGTGGTAATTGCACAGAAGTTTGCCCTGTGAAAATCAACCTGCATGAATTATTATTAGAGAACAGAAGAGAAGCGGTCGTGTCAGGAGAAAGTACTTATGCAGAAAAATTTGCCTGGAAAATGTGGAAGCAAGCTTCCTTAAGTAGGATGATTATGAACCAAGGTAATGCTACCATTAAGAATTGGGTAATCAATAAAATGTTCAAGGGCTGGAGCAATCAAAGAGCTCCTTTGGAATTCCCTAAAAAAACATTCAATCAATTATATAGGGAGTCGCAAATTAGAAAGTAATAATCTTACATTCCGTCAGCGTCTGCAACTGCTTTAACAGGATCCTTCTGTTTCTTCAAGCTATAGTTTACTAAGTACACACCAATAAGAGTGCATATAGTTCCAACAATACTATTCCATGTCATGTCTTCCTTTAAAAGTAAAGAGCCTACCCATATTGCAACAATAGGATTGATATAAGCATATAAAGAAGCAATAGCTGGCTGTAAGTGCTTCATGGTATAGATGAAGGAGATGAAGGCAAATACAGAGCCCCCAATAACCATGTACACAATCACACCCCAAGAGATGGCAGGTATTTTATGTAATGGTATATAGTCGCCAGTATATAAAGTAAAAAGTCCCATTGTGATGGCGCTAATCAACATTTGCCAACCAATAGAATAGTAGGCATTCAAGTCAATTTTATTTCTAGAAATAATAATGGACCCAACACTCCAAGTGAGCATTGCAAACATAGATAATGCCACTCCAAATGCATAATGCGTTCCATGCACTTGCAGGCTGTCTTTATAAAAAATAAATCCAATTCCTAAAAGTCCTAAAAATAATCCTATTAAAGTCTGAGGCGTAATTTTTATAGCTTTAAAATAGAAGCGCTCTATAAGTACTACCGACAATGGATACAGCGCTGCTATTAAAGCCGCTAAACCGCTTGTTATAAATTGTAAACCATAAGTTGCAATTCCATTGGAAGATACAAACATTAAAAAAGCCATCGGAATTAACCATAGAAATTGCTTTTTAGTGGGAAGCCCTTCTCCTCTTAGTAAGAAGAAACTGATATAAATACTACCCCCTAAAAATTGACGAATACTAGCTAGTTCAAAAGCGGGCATATGGGAAATTCCCATTTTGCTTGCTACCCAAGTAGTGCCCCACACAATGCTGGTAACACTAAGGGCTAAGTATGCTTTTTTTTGATTCGACATTAAATATTCAATTCTTTTTTAGTGTTTGAAATGTCTTAATCCAGTCATCACCATTGCTAGGTTATTGGCTACGCAATAAGCAATGCTATCCTTGTCTCTAACAGATCCTCCTGGTTGAATATATGCTTCAATGCCTTCCTCGTGTGCAATTTTAACACAGTCGTCAAAAGGGAAAAACGCATCAGACGCTAAAGCCGCACCCTTCAATTCAAAATTAAATTGTTTTGCTTTTTCAATAGCGTGTCTTAAGGCGTCCACTCTTGATGTTTGTCCACAACCCTTTCCAACTAATTGCTTGTTTTTAATTAAAGCAATAGCATTGCTTTTCAAATGCTTGCAAATAATATTACCAAACACAAGGTCTTCTTTTTCAGAAGCCGTGCATGGTCTTGTACCTACTTCGTCCCAGTTGGTATAATTTCCGGTATCTAATCCTTGTTCTAAAGTTCCGTTTAAAATAGACTTTTGTTGTGTTGGCTTGAAAGCAACGCCTTCTTTGCTTTGTAATAAGATTCTATTTTTCTTAGCAGCTAGAATTGTTAATGCTTCGGCGTCAAATGCCGGTGCTATTAATACTTCAAAAAATATTTCTTGAATGGCTTCTGCAGTTGCTTTGTCAATTGTACCATTGGTTACCAAAACCCCACCAAATGCACTTTCCGGGTCTCCTGCTAATGCGGCATGCCAACTTTCGTTAACAGTAGATCTTTGCGAAACACCACAAACATTGGTATGTTTAATAATAGCAAAACTTGTTTTTGGTAAATCTCCAATTAATGCAATCGCTGCGTCAACGTCCACTAAATTATTATAAGATAATTCCTTGCCATTCAGCTGGGTGAACCAGTTTTCTAAATTGCCGTAGAATGTTGCTATTTGATGTGGATTCTCGCCGTATCTCAAAACTTTCCCAGATGCTGGATTAAAGTAATTACTTATTGCAATATCATAATGCATCACTACTTCAAATGCTTTGGCAGCAAATGACTTGCGTTGTTCTATTGTGGTTGTCCCTTTTTGGTCTATTAACAATTGGTTTAATTTGCTATAATCGTCTTTAGCAGATAATACCACTAAATCGCGGAAATTTTTTGCAGCTGCTCTAATCATAGAAGGTCCGCCAATATCTATCTTCTCAATGATCAATTTTTCTTCGTCTGTAGTTCTTAAAGTTTCTTCAAATGGATATAAGTCAACAATTACTAAGTCTAATTCAGGAATTTTATATTGTGCCATTTCCTGCAAGTCTTGCGCTTCATAGCGACGACCTAAAATACCTCCAAAAACAGAAGGGTGCAATGTTTTTACACGACCTCCTAAAATAGAAGGATAGCCTGTCACAGACTCTACAGATACACAAGGAATCCCTAATTCTTCTAAAAATTTCTGGGTTCCGCCAGTAGAATAGATGGTTATTCCTAGTTGATGCAAAGTTCTTGCTAATGGTTCTAAACCGTCTTTGTAAAAAACGGAGATAAGGGCTGCTTGTATTTTCTTTTCCATATGTAAAGGTAGGTCCTTCTGCTTTTTTGAAATCCGCTCATTTTCCACAAAAATCACAAGAGGCTGAATAACTTTAGGCAAAAATGGACAGTTGCTATTAAAAAGACTACAAATAATAGGCGAGCTTGCTTTTTAAGAATCCATAAATAAAGCAAAAGCAGGTAAATATAATAGGCAAGGGCGTCCCATTTTGTCATATATAGCATAGGCGCCTCATAGGGCGACAATTGATACACAAAACTTACAATATGATTTAGCCAAATCATAAAAGCTTGAATTACTTTGCCAATTAGTAGGGGTAAGTTGAAATAATTAGGAGTGAGCAGAAGCATTAACAGTGCATACAATAATACAGTACTTAAGGGTACCATTATAAAATTGCTAATTATTACTAATCCCGATATTTGATGGAAGTGATAAATTAAAATTGGCATTGTAGTAATTTGAGCTGCGATGGTTATGGATAAATTACTCCAGCAAAAATTCAAAATGGGATTGTCCATTTTGTTTAAATTATTAAATACGGGGTAAAACAAATGAATGCCAATTACAGCTGCATAAGAGAGCTGTAGTCCTAATTGATTAATAGAAGCATGGTCAAATAATAATACAATTAAGATGCCTGCTGCAATACTATTTAATGTGTATTGGTGTAGGTTGAACATTTGGCCCGTCAAGTAAATGGTGAAAAATACACTTGCCCTAACAATAGAGGGACTCGCAAATGCAATAAAAGTATAGGTCCATATTCCAGTTATTAGCATAAAAAACTCTAACCATTTGAAAAATAAATGTCGGGGCAGCCACTTAGTAAACTGTGCTAAGTACTGGTAAATAATGTCTAAGTGCATGCCACTAATGGCAATTATATGTATGATGCCAAGCTGAGTATAGGCTTTAACAATGGACTTGTCTATTGTCCCCTTAACTCCTATTAACATTGCTTGTGCGAAAGCGTTAGCTTCTGAGTGGGGTATGGTTTGATTTACTTTTTCAACTATTAAAGCTCGTACATTTTTAATAAATGTTTCTGGATAGGGAATAGACAATAGGGAGTATTGCTTAGTAAAAATTGAAATTGTAAATCCCCATAAAATCAAGATAACATAAATCAATAATCCATGTACATAATTAGAATTTTTATTGGACTGTAATAATGATAGTACAAAAATAGTTGCTGTAAAAAAGTAAAGTGAGATATAGTCCCTATTCCATTTTGTAGCACTTTGAAATGGGTCTGAAAGTACTGGAATTGTATATGCAATAAATGCCCCCATCATCAATAAGCAGGAAATAAATAACATGGGGTGTTCCGACTTCCAATGTTTAAATGATTTATCCATATCAAAGGATACGAAAAAAACAATTGTAATAAATTTCGGTTAATACTTAAGCGCCCATTAAAAAAATCACTAATTTCTTATGCAGTTCTGGTTTATTATTTTTCCAGTAGGCAATATCTGCAGTTTTAATAAATTCGGAGGGTCCTGTAATGTCAACTCCAACACAAATTCTGGTGTTCGGATGGCAGTTTTGAACAAGGGCCTCTAACATTTGATTGTTTCTATAAGGCGTTTCAATAAACAGGTGCGTACAACCTGTTAGTTTAGTATCGGCTTCTAAAGCTTGAATTTTTTTCTTTCTTTCGGCCGCGTCAATTGGCAGGTATCCATGAAATTGAAATAATTGGCCATTCATGCCGCTAGCCATTAATGATAATAGAATGGAGCTTGGGCCTACATAAGGTTTAACCGTATAGCCTTGTTGTTGTGCAGCAGCTACTAATAGTTGACCAGGGTCAGCAATACCTGCACATCCTGCTTCAGACACAATGCCAATATTCTTGCCTTCTTTTAATAATTGAGTGAACGATTTTATTTGAGCATCCTCTACTTTATGAATGGGTTGCCATATATAATTGTCAATGACCATTTCTTTCCAGATTTTCTTAAAGTAGCGTCTGGTTGTTTTTTCATTTTCTACAAAAAAGGCATCACATTGCTGTATCCATTTTAGCATGTCTGCGGGTATGGCTTCCCATCCTTCTTCATGCAATAACATGGGTAATAAGTAAACTTTTCCTTTGCTCATTTATGCGTTGTCTTTTACTTCCTGTGTGTTTAAATGTGCTGCTATTAACGCGTAAAATGGCGCTGTCATCCAGCCTATTATTGGAACTAAGTGAATTAAATAAAATAGAATACCATTCCCTATTGGCAAGCCCTTGTGTTCGCTCACATAAGCAGCAGATGCTACTTTACTTTGATCTTCTGTAGCTAAGCCGTAATCTAGCATTGCATATCCATAAAAATAGCATTCCATTAATATGGTAAATATAGGAGTGAACCATCCAATTACTGGAAGGGAACAAAATAGTACAATGGGAATTAAGTAAACAGTCTGCCATAATAAATTAGTAAGACTTAGTCGGATGGCTCTAAATACTAATTTTCTGTAAGCTTTTGCCTTGAAAATAAAAACTTCGTTTTGTTGAATGGCAACCACTCTTAAATGCAGGTAGGAAAAGAAGGGCGCAAATAAAACCAACAATATAAACTTGAATAAAGCAAAATAAAACATGAGCAAAGTAAACCAAAGCCAGAAGCTTCCCATAGTAATGAAAAAGCCAAGCCAGTCACTATTCATGCTGTCTACCCAGCTTTTCAATCCTGTTTTTAAAATAATCCATTCAATAAAAAAACTAGAACTCTGGCTAAAATAGTTCATGCCAATTACAAAAAGGAATGCATAAATAATACCAGGCACAATCATCCATCTCCATAATTTATGTTGTAGTATAAATTGGTGTGCACTAAAATAGGCACGAAAAGATAAGATGAGTTCTTTTAACACTATGATTGCATTTTAGTTCCATAAGCTAAGTCTCCGGCGTCTCCAAGACCTGGTACGATATAGCTCTTATCATTTAGTATGTCGTCAATGTCGCCACACCATATTGGAATATTTTTTCCTAAAGCGGCTTCTACTGTTTCAATCCCCTTTTTGCTTGCAATAGCAACGGCAATATGAATTTCTTTTGGCTTTTGCGTTTTTGTTATAGCTTGAATGGTCTCTACTAAGGAAGCGCCTGTTGCTAACATTGGGTCAGCTAATATTAAAATTCTGTTGTTTAAATCAGGGCAGCTTAAATATTCAATACTAATTTCAAAACTTCCATCATCATGATGCTTGCGATAGGCTGATATAAAAGCATTATCTGCTTTATCAAAGTAGTTTAACATGCCTTGATGCAATGGCAGTCCTGCTCTTAAAATAGTAGCTAAAACGGGTTGCTCTGCTAATACCTTGGATGCATGTTGTCCAAGCGGGGTTGTTACATTATTAATTTTACTAAGCATATGCTTACTCATTTCGTAAGCAATTACTTCTCCAATACGCTCAATATTCTTTCTAAAACGCATCCTATCATTCTGAACAGTTACGTCTCTTAATTCTGAAATCCAATTACTTACCAAACTGTGGTTTTCGCTTAAATTATGAACCATGCTTTCCTATTTTTAATCAAAACTAAGTTTCTTAAAGCCATTTTTAAAATAATTTAAAATTGGCTCCGTCAAATAGGCCTTTATCACTCAATTTTAAGTGTGGAATTACCAGTAACGCCATAAAGCTTAATGTCATAAAAGGAGAGCCCAGTGAGCTTCCTAGCGCTTTTGCCATGATGTCTATTTGAGTATAGTCCGCTGCAACTAAATAAGGGTCTTGGGTTGTCATAAGCCCTGCAACTGGCAGCCCCAAAACTTTCTCTACGGTTTCATTTACGCAACTTATTCCACCTTGTTCTTTAATGACTAGGTTAATGGCCTTAACGATAGCATCGTCAGATGCTCCAACGGCAATTATATTGTGACTGTCATGTGCTACAGTAGAAGCAATGGCACCTCTTTTAAATCCGAAATTTTTAATAAAACCAACTTTAGGGGCGGCTGCATAATATCTATTGTATACCACTATTTTTAATAAGTCGTTTTGGGTGTCGGATACTAAATTGCCATCCTGCGTTTTTGGATTAAGCCATAAGCAATTAGTAATTAATTGCCCGTCAATTGCTTCAATGACCGGGATATTGTTCTCCTTATTGGGATAGTCCTGAATTGGCAATTTAATATCCTTTGCTGTTATCAATGCCGCATCAAATTGATTAAATGCCTTTTCCTCGATAGGTTCAATGAATGACTTGCCATTTTCTGCAACCAATGCTCCGTTTATATAGGTCTGAATTACCTCAAAATTGACAAGGTCCTTTAAGACTGCAAAATTTGCAGGGTCTCCAATTTGTAGTTTTCCTGTAGGTAATTTATAATGATCAACAGGATTAATGCAGGCAGTACTTAAAACATTAAAAGGATCAATTCCTTTTGCTACTGCACGTGCACATAAACTATTAATATGCCCTTCTAATAAACTATCAGGGTGTTTGTCGTCACTACATAACATGACCATCTTAGGATGATCGTCAATTAGTTCATATAAGGCTTCAAAATTTTTCGCAGCACTACCTTCTCTAATCAAAATTTTCATTCCAAAAGACAATTTGTCTAAAGCTTCTTCTATAGTAAAACATTCATGGTCGGTACTAATACCTGCTTGAATATACTTCATTGCTTCTTCGCCTCTTAATCCAGGTGCATGGCCGTCTACTGGTTTTCCCATTTTATGTGCAGCAGCAATTTTTTTCATTACTTCCTCGTCTTTAAATAAGACGCCAGGGAAATTCATCATCTCACTTAAATAGTAAATATCTGGAGAAGCCAATAGGGCAGCCACCTGATCGCTGTGAATGGCAGCGCCTGCTGTTTCAAATATAGTCGCAGGCACACAACTTGGAGCGCCAAAGAAAAAATGAAACGGAACTTTTTTTCCATTTTCAATCATATAATGCACCCCATCTACACCACATACATTCGCAATTTCATGCGGATCACTAATGGTGCCAATGGTTCCATGTACAACAGCAAGTCTTGCAAAGGAACTTGGAATCAACATGCTACTTTCAATATGTACATGACTGTCAATAAATCCAGGAATTAAAAACTGATCAGGCGCTTCTTCACAGGCTTCAATTTGTTGAATGATTCCGTCTTGAATATGCAAAGCTGCGGGAAAAATACGTTTGCCAATAATGTCAACGTACTGCCCCTTTATAGTAAAGGAATTGCCCATAAATGAAAATATTATAAATTAAACCAATAGTTGAATTTGAAAATAAGTGCTCTGTTCTTGTTTTTGAAAAGTGGATCCGTGAAGTAGTTGTCTGTATAAACCAAATAGAAATCACTCATTGGTTTATATCGATATTGCAGTCTGCTATTTACACTAAAATTATTTCCTTGTGTATTATATTGTACAAAAGTGGTCCAAAATAACTGAGTATTAAAGTTGTATTCGACCTTTGGTTGAATCAAAATTAGATCAGTACTTCCATAAGGTTTAGGTAATTCAATATGATTGAACTGGGATCTGATTCCAAAATTCAAATGGGGGCGTTTGCGTAAATTAAATCCAGCACCAAAACCTTTAACCGTCCCATTATAGAACTGTCCAAAAGTGGCTCCAATACCATATCCAAATGGCTTTCTAAAGTCTGACATATAGCCAATATCCATTTGACTAAAATTATACCTCATCGCAGGAATTGGAGTAGCGTCTGTAAATGAAATTGGAAATTTTAAGTCTAAAGTGGTAGTGGTAGCATTCAGTTGAATAGAGCTAGTATTCTTGTATTCCGATTTTGCAGATAGGCGTGTATTTCCTTCATTAAAACTATTGTCAGGATTCATGACCAAGTCCTGATTTATACCAATTGTGAGCTTGCCTATTTTCCCTTTTGCAGGCATGGTGGTATAGGAAAGGTCTGTAAATAGACTTTTAAAACCCAACCTGATGGTCGTGTCTCTTACAGCATCATAATTATTAATTCTTTGCACATATCCCATGTCGGTGTAATAATTCTTGCCAACATTATTTATTAATGCCACATAATTCCAATGTTTTGAATTTGCACTAAATCCTGTTTCAGCATAGGAATCTTCTTTGCTTAAAGTTTCTTTATAAGATTGATTATAATGCGTCCAAGAACTAAATGTTCCTTTTGTGTTGGTGTATTCAAAACTCAAACCTGCATTACGACCATATCGGTCTAATGGATTTTTCTTCGCTGCTGCTTCTGAAATAAAATTCTCTCTATTTAAAAAATAAGCTTTGATAGAAGACCTTTTTAATACTCGTCGATGGATAGTAAGAGCGGCAAAATTTTCAGGGGAATAGTCACCTTGTCTTCCAGTCTGCATATTCATGGCCCCGATTCTTGTTTGGGGGTCTAAATTACCTGAAAGTCTTGCGCCAAATAAAATTGGAATTTTATTACCATCCTTGTCCAATCCAATAGTTCTAGAATAGAATGGGCGAATAGGAGGAATCCCAAAATCAGAAAACAAGTCAGAGTTTTCTAAAAAGAAGGTTCTTTTCTCTGGCAAGAAAATACTGAATCTGGTAAGGTTGGTCACTTGTTGGTCTACTTCCACTTGTGAGAAATCAGGGTTAACTGTTAGGTCCAGATTTAAAGAAGAGTTGAGGGCAACTTTTGCATCAAATCCAGCAGTACCAGATGTTTGCAAAGTTTGTCCATTTTCCTTATCCTCGTTTCCATTTCCAGTAATATAGGGCTGGAAAATGATATTATTTTTACTTTTAGCTAAGCTTGTAGGGAAATGTAAAATTCCAGTGTAGCCCAAGTCGTATGATTTAAAATTGGTTGGCACTTTGGTCCAAGCACTATACTCATTATGCTTCGCGTCGATCCTTAAAAAATTGATACCCCATTGCTTTTGATTAGGGTCGAATCTTAATGACTTAAGTGGTATGGCCACTTCCGCTATCCAATAAGTGCCATAATCCTTTGTAGCAGAGCTCCATTTAGTATCCCAGCTCCAGCTTGGTCCTTGAAAAGAATTGGCAAGTTGGTCCTCCGACTGCACATTCAACGCACTCACCACAAAGAAAAACCCATTTGTTTTTTGGTTCAATGGGTCTAACATGACTGCTACACCATCACCGCCATCATGTCCAATATCTCTTTTTAAGCTTTGTGTTATAGCATAACCACTGTCATATACTTTGAACCCAAAGTATATATTTTTATCGTCGTAGGTTAATCTTACTTCTGTTTTGCGCTGAGCTTCTCCAATATCATTTGGATATTTCTTATGAAAGTCTTTTGCAAGTTCTGCTATAGCCCAAACGGGCTCATCTAAAATACCATCTATCTTGATTTGTTCTGTTGTAGGTTTAATATTCAACTGAAAATTCTTCTGATACTCAGTCATTGCCTGAGCGTCTAATAAACGTGGAGTTAATAATAGTAGGACTAAAAAAGGAGCAATGCGCATGAATGATATTTATCATGCAAATATCTAACAACTAAGGCAGAAAAAGGGCATAATAGCCCCGAAAATGGACTATTAATTGACAAACGGCTTTTGTTGTACTAAGGAATTGTTATTGAGTTAATAATTAGTCCTTCAGTAAATCAGGTCTTCTTTTTTTAGTTCTATCTAATGCCTGTTCTTGTCTCCAAATATCCACTTTTTTAGGATCGCCGGTTAGTAAAACAGGAGGTACAGGAATGCCTCTAAATTCGGCAGGTCTTGAATATACTGGAGGGGCTAATAAATTGTCTTGAAAGGAGTCGGTCAAAGCAGATGTCTCGTCATTTAACACGCCAGGTATGATCCTGCCTACAGCGTCAATAATCACAGCTGCAGCTAGTTCCCCACCACTCAATACATAATCTCCAATTGAAATTTCTTGCGTAACATATAAATCTCTTATACGCTGATCAATTCCTTTATAATGCCCACAAATAATTAAAATCCTATTTTTTAAAGACAAAGAATTCGCGTCCTTTTGCTCAAATGTCTTTCCGTCTGGAGTCACAAAAATGATCTCGTCAAATTTTCCTTCTAATTGTAATTCGTCAATAGCGTTGGCCAATGGCTCACACATCATCACCATACCTGCGCCCCCACCATATTGGTAGTCGTCAATTTGACCATGTTTATTGATAGCCCATTTTCTTAATGAGTGCATTTTAATAGTCAATATTCCACGTTCTTGAGCACGCTTCATAATGCTATGTTCAAATGGGCTATTTAATAGTTCTGGTACTGCTGATAAAATTTCGATGATCATATTGCAACAAAGTTAATCCAAAAAATCGCCTAATTCACGCCTATCTTTTTTAGTAGGCCTTCCAATTTTACTTAAGCGTTTCCCAGTTTGAAAAGTAGCAGCCACCTGTCTCACTCTTTCTAATTCTTCAATAGGAGTAAGGTCTTGGTAGAAATTAACGGCTTCTGCATAAGCTAAACGATGGTCTAGTACTGCAGTAACTTGAATGGTCCAGTTTTTGTGTTCTGTTCGAACATCGTACTGGTCACCCACCACTACATTTCTTGACGCTTTTACACTTTCCCCTTTCATTTTTACGCGTCCTTTGTCAATAGCTTCCGTAGCTTGACTTCTTGTTTTGTAAAGTCGTATTGACCACAAGTATTTATCAAGCCTTACTTTTTCTTTTATGGTTGCAACTGAATTTGCCATTGATTATTTTTTTTCAGCGAAATACTGATGGAAATAAGGAATAGTTTCAATGCCTTTGTAAAAGTTCACAATATCATATTTCTCATTTGGGCTATGTAAATTATCGCTATCCAATCCAAATCCCATAAATACAATTTTCAATCCTAGTTCTTGTTCAAATAAAGCACAAATTGGAATACTACCTCCACCTCTTACTGGAATTGGAGCTTTACCAAAAGTAGTAGTTATTGCTTTTGCTGCACTTTGGTATTCATGTGAGTCAATAGGAGTAATATAAGGTTCGCCGCCGTGATGCTCAAATGCATTTACTGTAATATTAGCAGGAGCTATTTTTTTGAAATGCTCTAATACCATTTCTGTAATTTTTGCAGATGACTGATTAGGCACTAAGCGACAAGATATTTTAGCAAACGCTTTAGAGGGCAAAACCGTTTTTGCACCTTCTCCTGTATAACCTCCCCAAATGCCATTCACTTCTAATGTTGGTCGTATGCCTGTTCTTTCATTCGTACTATATCCTTTCTCTCCCCATACTTCTTTAATACCTAAATCCGCTTTAAATTCATTTAAATCAAAAGGAGCTTCGGCCATTTTTTCACGTTCTGCAGCTGTAGACTCAATAACGTCGTCATAAAATCCTGGTATGGTAATATGATTATTTTCGTCATGGCAGGAAGCAATCATTTTAGACAATATAGTTATTGGATTAGCAACTGCTCCTCCATAAACACCGCTATGCAAGTCTCTATTTGGGCCTGTGATTTCTATCTCTATATAACTTAATCCTCTTACTCCAATATCAATTGAAGGGTTCTCCATACTAATCATTGCAGTGTCACTTATTAAAATAACATCTGCTTTTAATAAGTCATGATGTGATTTTACAAATGTGGCTAAATTAGGACTTCCAATTTCTTCTTCTCCTTCTATAATAAACTTGATATTCGTTTTTAAAGTATTAGTCTTGGACATGATTTCTAATGCCT
The DNA here is from genome assembly GCA_947374225.1 of Chitinophagaceae bacterium. Taxonomy (GTDB): domain Bacteria; phylum Bacteroidota; class Bacteroidia; order Chitinophagales; family Chitinophagaceae; genus Sediminibacterium. The sequence goes on from CANCAY010000002.1 coordinate 184,129, forward strand.
TTACATGCATGTAAAATTGACCTTTGTCGTCACATGATCCGCGCGCGAATATTTTTCCGTCAATAATTGTGGGATCAAATGGAGCACTATTCCAAAGTTCTAATGGATCAGCTGGTTGAACATCGTAATGTCCATACACTAATACGGTGGGCAAAGCTGGGTCAACTACTATTTCTCCGTATACAATTGGATGCCCTTCGGTTTCATATATTTTAGTAGTAGTCGCGCCGGCTTCTTGCAATGATTTTTCAACCGCATTTGCACAAGTAATCATGTCGTCATTGTTTTCACTCTTTGCACTTATACTTGGAATACGTAACAAAGCTAAAAGCTCTTCTAAGAATCTTTCTTTATTTACTTCCTGATATTCTTTCCACTCTTTCATAATCTTATATTTATAATTGATGTTTTAAATTGGACAAAACATTTTCTAAATCCCAATTTAATTTTTGTTGAAAATCTGATTTTCTTTTTTCGCAACCTTCGATGGTGCAAATAGGACAACTAAATGGCATACAGCCGTCCGTGTGAACAAAAAACTCAACACTATCTCCAAATTTATTTTGAATCAACTTGGTAAAGTCATCCACTGCAAAATGTGCTTCATTCACATTATAATACCAAGGCACAGTTAAGTGACAGTCTATATGCATTAATGCACCATATTTGATCACTCTTAAATTATGTAAGTCAATCCAATTGGCGTTGCGGGTCTGATTAATCTCTTGTATCACTTCTTCTAATAAAGCCATATCGGCTTCGTCCATAATACCTGCTAAGGATTCTCTAATAATTTTATAACCATTATATATAATCCACATACCCATAACGATAGCTACAATAGCGTCAATCCTGTTATATCCCGTAAGTAATACCAATCCAATACCTATAGCAATAGCGAAAGTGGTAAAACTATCAATTAACAAATGCTGGCCACTTGAAACCAATGCCAATGATTTATTTTTTTTGCCAATTCTTTTTGCAATAAAACCAGCTACTAAATTTAGTATTGCAGTGGATAATAAAACCCAAATACCATTGTCTAAATCATGCAATGTGGTAGGCTCAAAAAATGTATTAATGGATTCGTATAAAATAATAAAGCCAGCTGTAATAATTAAGCTTCCTTCAAATGCTGCAGAAATAAATTCAGCCTTGCCGTGTCCATATGGATGTTCTTTGTCTTTAGGCTTGGATGCTACGTACAAACTATATAAACCTATAATGCCGGCCAATACATTTACAATACTTTCCAAAGCGTCTGATAAAACAGACAAGGAATGTGTCATAAAATAAGCAACAAATTTGAGCACAAATAAAACAATGCTCAAGGAGGTCACAAAAAACTGGATCTTTAAATTCTGCTTTGCTGATTGCACTTAGAAATTATTTTGAAGTAGTAGCCGCGGTGTATCTTTTTTGTACTAATTCCCAGTTAACTAAGTTCCACCAGTTATTAATATAGTCAGGTCTTTTGTTTTGATATTTCAAGTAGTATGCATGCTCCCAAACGTCAATGCCTAAAACTGGGAAACCTTTTGTTTCTGCAATGTCCATTAAAGGGTTGTCTTGATTCGGAGTAGAACAAACTGCTAAGCTTCCGTCTGTTTTTACAATCAACCAAGCCCAGCCACTTCCAAATCTTGCCTTAGCGGCGTCTGAAAAAGCAGTTTGAAAATTAGCAAAAGATCCAAATTGTTTTTGAATAGCATCTGCTATTGTTCCGGTAGGCGCTGTTGAAGGAGCCGGCTTCATTAATTGCCAAAATAATTCATGGTTATAATGACCACCTGCGTTATTTCTCATTTTAACCGAGTACTTAGAAATATTTTTTAGTAGGTCTGTCAAATTGGTATTGGTGGTGTCCACTTTTTCAGCCACACAAGCATCTGCTAAATTCTTTGCATATGCTGCAGCATGTTTTGTATAGTGAATTTCCATAGTCATGGTATCAATAAAAGGTTCTAATGCATTGTATGCATAAGGAAGTGCTTGTTGTTGATATTCAGTAATAGAAAATGGAGCCAATTTTGTGATCAAAGGCATGGTTGCAATAGCAATACCTGCTTTACCAGAGTTTTTTAAAAACTGGCGGCGATTTTGTGGTTGACTTGACATAGTATTATTTTTTAAAGTACTTTCTCAAAGTTACTTTAATTGGATGTAAAATTCGGTAGTAAAATTCCTGATTAAATAGCTGGGAATCTCGCATGGCTTTATAGGTCAAAAACAAGCCTATTGGGATTAATAAAAAGCTAGAAAGCCACATTCCGGAGTATACATTCCACTGTCCAGATTTGGCTAATTTCTCTCCAAAATTATTTAATAGAAAGAATACCACAAAAAAGGCGACTGCTAGGACTAGGGGTGTGCCTAAGCCTCCTTTACGAATAATAGACCCTAAAGGAGCTCCAATTAAGAAAAGCACAATACATGCGAATGACAGGGTAAACTTTCTGTGCCATTCAATTGCATGATAGGCACTTGCCTGCAACTTGTCTTTATAATTGGTAGCTAAAGCGTCTAAGTTATTTATTAAAGAAGTAAACTGGTATCCTACATTTTCGTTGGTACTAGCCGTCATAGAATCTGGGATAATCACTTTAAAGCTGCTAATTTTTGGAGCTGCTACTTTATCGAACACTTTGCTACTGTCCTTGTATTGCATAAAGCGTAAATAGGGTCCAAGTTCGGCTTTCGTTTTTTTAATATAAAACACTTCTGATCCTTTTAAAGAGTCCATTGCGTGTTGAAGTTGTCTTACGCTCAACATTTTTGGGTCGTAAATCACGTCATTGGATTTATTCATTTGAAAACTTTTCAAATCGAAAACCTTTTTATATTCTTTAAAATGTAGACGTGTAAATTCTGTATTGGTAGTAGCTCTTTGTCCCCTTTCTTGATATCGCCAACCATTAAACATAGTAAACTCTAGAAATTTCTTATTGGGCGAAACACGCATCACGCCTGACTCTGCCATGATCATATTGTCCTGTAATGCAAATCGCTTTTCAAAAATTACGATATTATGCATCACGCTGTCGTTGGATTCTTTCTTTCCTAATTTTATTACGTATCCGTCTATCTTATCATAGAACACCCCTTCTTTTAAATCAATAGCTGGTTTTGAAACAATAATCTCATACTTCAAAGTAGTGAGCTTCATTTGCGTAACAGGAATAATATTATTAGCAAATAAGAAGGCTACACCAGACAATACTATGGTTAATAGAAATAGTGGTCTCATGAATCGAATTAACGGAATACCTGCAGCTTTGATGGCAATTAATTCAAAGCTTTCGCCTAGGTTTCCGAAAGTCATGATAGAGGAAAACAATAATGCTAAAGGAAGCGATAAAGTAACTGTACTTACTGCTACTAAACCAATCAGCTCCATGATAGTAAGAAAATCTAACCCTTTACCTACCAAGTCGTCAATGTATAGCCAAAAGAATTGCATGGTCAGCACAAAAGTTGTAATGATAAGTGCTGCCAAAAAAGGACTAATAAAAGCCTTTAGAATTAGTATGTCTAATTTTTTGAACAAGTTTGTAGTACTAGCTACCTATGCGATAAAAAAGGTCTTTGATTTGATATTCCCAAAGTTGAGTTTGGTCTTTAATCTCATTCTTCTCGGCAAAGTCTTTAATAATCAAGATAGTTTGGTTAGAAATCTCGGTTTTCTCGATACGGAATTCAAAATATTCGTTTTTCTCACTATGTAACCATCTAAAACGAATAAACTTATCCTCGTCTTGGTCCAATATCTCAGCTTTGTCTGGCACACCGCCATTCCATGAAAAACTATAAACGTTTTCCCACTCGTCTACTTTGTCTGCAAACCACTCTTGTAACCCTGAAGCCGTAGAAAGGAATTCAAATAATATATTAGGTGAACATCTCACTGGAAATTCAAGTGTAAATAATTGTTTCTTACTCATAAAATCATTGGCCTCTTATATAAGGTCCATTAGGTGCAATAATATTAAATAAATGATAGGTTCCAAGTATTTTTTAAACTTAAATAGTTAAGAAACTGTCAAGAAGCAAATCGACGTACTTAATTACTCATTTAAATAACTGACAATCAATATTTTAGATAAAATATGAGATTCAAAAAAATACATGATTTATATCTATTATATAGCTGATTATCAATAAGAATTGAAATCGTGAGACTCAATTTGATCTTGTATCTTTGCTGCCCTTAATGTTCAACCATGTTTAATACGCTTAGTGAAAAATTAGAATCGGCCTTCAAGCACTTGAAAGGTCAAGCACGTATCAATGAATTAAATGTATCTAATACTTTAAAAGACATCCGAAAGGCTCTTTTAGATGCCGACGTGAATTTCAAAATTGCCAAAGAATTTACAGACACTATCAAAGAAAAAGCAATTGGTGAAAAAGTAATCAATGCGATTAGTCCTGGTCAATTAATGGTTAAAATAGTGCAGGACGAATTGACTGCATTGATGGGTTCAGAAGCAGCTCCTTTGGATCTTTCTAAAAATCCCACTATCATTTTAGTAGCAGGTTTACAGGGTAGTGGTAAAACCACTTTTTCTGGTAAATTGGCTACCTACTTAAAAGCACAAAAAAAATCTCCACTTTTAGTTGCTGCCGATATTTATCGTCCAGCAGCCATGGACCAATTAACTGTTTTAGCAGAACAAATTGGCGTGGATATTTTTGTTGAAAGAGAAAATAAAGACGCAGTTTCAATTGCACAAAATGCTATTGCGTATGCAAAACAAAATAATAAAAATGTAATCATTATAGATACTGCAGGTCGTTTAGCAGTAGACGAAATGATGATGAATGAAGTTGCCAATATTAAATCGGCAGTACAACCTCAGGAAATCTTATTCGTTGTAGACTCAATGACAGGGCAGGATGCAGTGAATACTGCAAAAACATTTAATGATAGATTAGATTTCACAGGGGTGGTGCTAACTAAATTAGATGGGGATACAAGAGGTGGAGCAGCATTGTCAATTAAGTACACCGTGAATAAGCCTATTAAGTTTATGAGCAATGGGGAGAAGATGGATACCTTGGATATTTTTTATCCAGAACGTATGGCCCAAAGAATTTTGGGAATGGGTGACATTACTTCTTTGGTGGAAAAAGCACAAGCTCAATTTGATGAAGCAGCAGCGAAAAAATTAGAGAAAAAAATTAGAAAAAATCAGTTTGATTTTGAAGATTTTTTAACGCAGATACAGCAGATTAAAAAAATGGGTAACATTAAAGATTTAATGGGAATGATTCCAGGCATGGGCAAGAGTTTAAAAGACGTGGAAATTAATGACGATTCTTTTAAAGGGGTGGAAGCCATCATTCAATCAATGACATTAGTAGAAAGAAGAAATCCTGATTTATTGTCTCCAAGCAGAAAGCAAAGAATTGCAAAAGGTGCTGGAAAAGATATTGGGGAGATCAATGCGTTTATTAAACAATTTGATCAAATGAAGCAGATGATGAAGACAATGAGTAATATGCCAATGGGAGGCAAAATGCCAGGGCTAAGAAGATAATAATTTGTAACTAGTTGATTATC
>CANCAY010000003.1 GCA_947374225.1 Chitinophagaceae bacterium
TCAGCTTTTGGGGGAAAGCTATGGATTTAAGAAAAGGTCAGGCAGTAATGCTTGGCCTTTTTTATGTTAATGGGTTACCTTTTTAGGTTTATTGTATAAAGTGTACAATTAACACATTAGCTATGATTGATAAAAAGTACTTCAAGACTAAGGATTATTGTAAGGTGAAATTCAACCTTGACGTTGAAGCCAAAAAAGTTGAAATTTTAGGGCTTAACGGCGAATGGAAGAAAGGGGTCGCAATGACTAAAAAGAAAGATGGCAGTTTTACGGTTGAAGTTAACTTGCCAAAAGACACCCAACATGAATTCAAATATCTAGTTGATAAGAAGCATTGGTTAAACGATCCAGAAACAGCAACCACTCTGAATGTTTTTGGTACATCGAATAGTGTTTTAAGTATATAGTAGAAAGATGATAAAAAGCCCTTCCATTCATTTGGGAGGGCTTTTTTATGCCCATTTAGCATTCAATTATCTATTAGTTTTGCCAAATGAAATCGACATTCCTTTTCTTATTGCTGTTTATGGGCTTTTGTATACTTGGACAAAGTCAAGATCAGGACAGTGCCTTCAAGCCTTTAAGTACAGTTATTGTAACAGGAAATAAGCTTTTACAAAAAAGGACGGAAGCGCCTATTGCCATTTCAATCATCTCCCATCAAACCATTGAAAAAGCAAACGCTTCAAGGATTGATTTTCTATTAAACAAAGTTAGCGGGGTGTACATGCCAAGCATTGGCGGTGAGCAGCACATGATGTCTATACGCCAACCCATTTCACTTAAAGGATTGTACCTGTATTTAGAGGACGGCCTACCCATTAGAACAAGCGGATTATTTAGTAGTAATGCTTTAATTGAAATCAACACCAGTAATATTAATACTATTGAATTAATTAAGGGGCCTGCGTCTGCACTATATGGAGCAGAAGCCATTGGAGGTGTGGTAAATTTTATTTCAACACCTGTGCCTACAATACAACTTGCCTCCATTAGGAGTCAAATAAACTCCACGGGATTGAAAAAATTAGAACTTCAATATGGAACGCCTAATCCCAAAGGAGGCTGGATGATTAGCGCTAGTGTCACAGATCAAAGAAATGGGATTTTAGAATATAGTGATTTTAATAAAAATGCAATTAGTATAAAAAAGGATTTTAAATTTTCAAAAAAACTAAGCAGTTATCAAACCTTACAATACATTCATTATTACACTCAAATGACAGGGTCAGTAGATAGTATTCATTTTGTAAATAAAGATTTTAGCAGTTTGCAAAGTTTTACTTTTAGAAAATTAGATATACTTAGATGGAGACAGCATTTTAAACAGGAATGGAACAGTAATTCAACAACGCAATTCAATATTTTATATAGGAATAATACCATGGACCAAAATCCTACGTATTCTATTGCCTCTACTGCAAAGTCAAATAAATTTAAAGGTCAAATTAACAGCAATCATTTTGACGCATTTGTATTTGACTTACAACAACAATGGAATATCCCTTATTTAAAAAGTAAGATAATTGTTGGCGGGTATTGGGATATTACAAAACAAGATTTAATTGCAAATTATATTGATATCTTAAAAGATACCATCCTTAATAAATATACTAGTTATACCAGAAAAACTCCTGATTCCTTACTTACGTCCTACCAAACAAAAATTAACAATAAAGCTATTTATATTAATTACCTAGGTACTATTTCGAATGCGCTGAAATTCAATATGGCATTTCGTTTTGATAAATTTGAGTATGCTTTTAATAATTTAATTGCATCGGGCACTCCGTCTTCTTTTAATAATTTTTCCCATTGGACTCCTAAGCTGGGATTGACTTATAATAAAAAACAAATAGGTACTTATATAAATTATAGTCAAGGCTTTGTACCTCCACAAATCACCGAGATATACAATACGGTGAAAGTTCCTTATTTATTACCACAGCAATTTTCAAATTACGAAATAGGTAGTTGGTTTCAGGTAAAAAATTTATATGGAGAAGTTTCCTTGTATCAATTGAATGGACAAAATGAAATTATATCAGTAAGACAACCTGACGGAGTAAACTTGAATCAAAATGCAGGAAGCACCAAGCATATTGGTATCGAGTATCAATTAAAATACAAAATAAATTCAGCTATTCAGTTGGAATGGAATGCCACTAATGCTAAGCATGCTTACAATAAAACAATTATAAAAGGAGTAACCGTGGACGGCAATCGAATGAATGCCGCACCTAGCTTTTTAAGTAATGCTAGTTTATATTTGAAATTAAATAGAAAATTAAATAGTAGTTTAGAATGGCATCATCAGTCTAAATATTTTATGGACGAAACCAATGCAACCGTTTATCCTGGATTTAATTTATTGCATATAAAGATCAATTATGCAATTGGCAAGAATGCCATTTGGCTTCATGTTTTAAATGCAACTAATGCCTACTATTCAACCATGGCAACAAAGAATTTTAGCGCTAAAGGGTCAAGTGCTTATTCCTATTATATTGGAGAACCAAGGACCATTGCCATTGGCTGGAAATGGTCCTTGTAATCCGCTAGTTCACTCTCATTCTCATGCCACCCATTCCGCCGCCTTTCTGCATGTCTTCCATTATTTTCTTCATGGCATCTTGAAATTGAGCACGATTCATCTTTTCTCCCTTTGTAGGTTGCACTAATTCTTTTTTAGGGTATTTGCCTACCACTTCAGTAGCAGTAATTACATTCGCTCCGTTATCGGTGTCCACTTCTAAAATGGCACCTGGCAAACCTGAATACGTGTTGGGACCAACAGAAACAGGAATGTCTTCTGTATACCAAACAGTTAATTCCACTTGCTTTGGCTTTGGCTTCACGGTATCTTCTGCATTTCTTGGACCATTACCAAAACGCATACGCACCTGCTGTGGTTGTGTAATCATAGTTGTTGCCTTCTTACAAACATGCTTAGCAATCGTCTTCGTAACGTCAGATATTTTCCATTGCTGTGGTTTTAAAGAATCCACAATTAAGAAAGACTTTTCAAACATCGCCCTTGCCTCATACTGCATTTGTGTATTAATATCGGTATAAGTAGAAGTCTCGGGCATTCTGAACATAAATCTATTACCACCTCGATCCCCTCCATTATTTGCAAAAGGATCAGGTGCTTCGTCGTCAACAACGGTTCTATATAAGCTAGCTTGTTCATTGAAAAGCAATTCAAATTTGTCTGTTCTGAATTCTGGAACCCTTGCTCTCATTTCTGGATCAGTGATCATACGATACATATTCACTTTTTGCTCGTAAGAAATTTTTCCCTCTTTTACTTGTGCGGTAGCGGAGCCAAAAGCTCCAACTATACAAGCAATGGCTACTATTATTTTTTTCATGCTATTTGTTTTTATAAATATATCTAATTAAAAATTACATTCTTATCGTCATTCTTGGACCGCCATTTCCACCAGCTAATCCTGACTTTTGTAAACTATACGTAAAACCAATTAAAAAATACTGGTTGATTACATTATAAGACTGGTCCACGATTTGATTTTGTGATACGTTTCTGGTAACTCCAATACTTTTATTCAATATGTCATACGCACTTAGTTTTAACTCGGCACGTTTGTTTTTCATGAAAAATTTTGAAATGCTTGCATTCCAAATTGGAACAGCAGTATTGTATCCTAATGCACGGCCTTCGTTTATAGTATAATTAAGTGATTGGTTTAAGACCACACCTAATGGTAAATAATTTGTCATGTCTGCACCGTAAACCCTGGTTAGATAATTTGTATTTAATGCACTATTAATTTTGTTATTCGTAGTGCTATAAGAATGACGAGCAGTAATATTAATATCCATTACTTCATCTAATTGATAGGTATATGTAAAGCTAGGCCCCGCTGATTTAACGATTGTAGTATTTAATAGCGCATTGGAGTAATTGACATTATTGCTGTACCCACCATTAATTCCAAAATTAAATCGAGAGTATAATTTTTTAATACCGAAGCCATAATTCACACTACCATTAATACGATATACCCCATTGACGTTTACTGGCTTTGATAGTATTACCCTGCTTGGTAATATACTGTCATAGTTAACAATCGAATTATTAGTTACTTGGGCATTCAATATTGCAAAGAAGTTTCTTTGAGCCAAAATTTTGGTAGAGAAGTACCTTAAATTTAAATTATGATTATAACTTCTTTTAAGGTCGGGGTTACCAATGGTTTGATTGTTTATATTACTTTGGTCAAGCACCGGCTGCAATTGTGTTATAGAAGGCTGGTTGGTGGAAGTGCGGTAGTTTAAATTAAAGTTTTGGGTTTGAGAAAAATTATACTGAAACATAGCAGCCGGTAAGATGTCTTTAAATTCTTGATTAATCTTAGTTTTAGTATTATTGTTTTCTCCAGACAATTTAGCGTCTTGTAAAGAGAAACCTGTTGAGAAATTATATTTCTTCTGATTCACTCTAAAATTCATTCCTCCTCCCATATAAGTATACTCACTGTTGAATTCATTTGTCAACCTCGTATTCAAAGCGTCATACATATTAGTTGTTCCGTTCTTGTCATATACTTTCTTGCTACTTGACCCAATGTTTTTATTTAAATAGGCATTGAATTCCAATAATGATTTTTTAGTTAAGGGCTCCGTATAGACCACGTTAGCAGAATAAGATTGAGACAATCCTTTTCTGTTGTTTTTCTGATCTAATAAAGAATCCTTGATTAGTACTGTTCGAGTATAGTATAACTGATCTGTATATTGACTGCCATTAGATAATGACTCATTATATCCTTGCGTTATTGTGGAAGAAATAGTACGACCTTTTTTTGCAAATTTCTTTCTTAATAATAATGTATTAGATAAGTTCACTGCATCTGACTCCGAACTTGATTTTGTACTAGTTGCATTAGTTAGTGTGCCGTCTGGTAAATACGTGTCACTTGTAGATACACCAAAATTAGTATTGTGCTGTTTTGATATACTTGGTGTAAACTTATAAGAGAAGGACTCTGTAACTTTATTATCAATGGTACTACCAAATTTTAATTGTTGATTTCTACTTGTAGAATTTGAATAACTACTTCTATTAAATTCATTACCTGCAGTTAAATTCTGTGTATAGGAATTACTGATATTGTTTCTTTCTACATCACTTGCATTCACATTCGCGTTAAAGTCCATTTTCTTACTATTCAACAAATTCGAATAGTTGCCACCTAGTGAATAGGTATTCGCGATGCCCTGTGCATTGGCATCTGTTCCGCCACCATTAAAACTAACTGTCACCCCTCCACCGCCTCTTCCGCCACCACCTGCTCCAGAAAAGCTAGCAATATCCCCATTTGAAAATGCTTGTTTATTGGTATTGTTAGCAGTTGCTATTACAGAAAATTGTTCGTCGTTATTAATCCTATTTACATTGCCCTGGCCGTCAAATCTTCCTGGAGTACCAAATCCAGATCCTACTTTGCCAAAAGTTGATTGCTTACGGTCTTTCTTGGTTTTAATATTAATTGCTGTTTCTTCATTCCCATCATCAATGCCAGTAAACATCGCTTGGTCTGACTTTCTATCATATACTTGAATTTTATCAACTGCATCTGCTGATAAGTTCTTAGTGGCCATTTTGGGATCTCCGGTAAAAAACTCTTTGCCATTCACATATACTTTGGTAACCGACTTTCCATTCACAGTGATAGCGCCTGCCTTGTCCACTTCAATGCCTGGCATTTTCTTTAACATGTCTTCTACCACTGCATTAGGCTGCGTTTTGAAATTCTCTGAATTGAATTCGATGGAGTCTCCGTTGATTACTACAGGAGGCCTTCTTGCAGTAACAGTTACCGTGGATGTTTGACTAGCATCCAATAAATAAATATTACCTAGTGATAATTTAGGAGTCGTCCCTACTTTCACTGCCACCCAAGTATGTTGATACCCTATATAAGAAATAGAAACTAGGTATTTACCTGCAGCTACATTTTTTATTTGAAAATACCCTTCGTCATTCGCCCTTGTGAAACTAATTAAAGAAGAGTCATTCGCTCTTGCCAATGAAATTGTTGCCGACATAAGTGGCTTCTTAATAGTACTATCTATTATGGTGCCGTCGATAGTTACATTTTGAGCGAAAATTACAGAGCTCACTAGTAATAAACCATTAACCAGTAAGGCTTTAATTGAATTGGAGATTGTCATAATGCGAAAATACGATTGAATTCGTAATTTTAATTTTTTACCCAATTTTATGGATAAACGGCGTGCCGTTAACCAATTGTGTATTTAATAGATAATAAGCGTTATTACTTAGACCATAAATATGACTTTAGGTTTATTAGGTATAAAATCATTAAATTTAAATACTAAAACGATTGTTATGCAAAACTCTAGAAGAAGGTTTTTACAAAATGCTTCATTGGCATTAGTGGGCGCAAGTTTAAAGCCAAGTGTCTTATGGTCAAAGGATCCTATTGCTGTAAAAAGTAAAGTACTAATTGGTATTCAGTTGTATTCTGTGCGTGCAGACATGCTTAAAAACCCATTAGGTACATTAACTGCTTTATCTAAAATGGGATACCACCATGTAGAGCATGCTAATTATGTGAATCAAAAATTTTATGGCTATGATGCGCAAAGTTTCAAGAAAGTATTGACAGACTTAGGATTACAAATGCCTAGTGGTCACACTGTAATGACACCTAAGCATTGGGATGCTTCTAAAAAAGAATTTACAGATGTTTGGAAAAAAACCGTGGAAGACGCTGCAACCATGGGGCAATCTTATGTGATTAGCCCTTGGATGGACGAAACTGCTAGAAGTTCTTATGACGGTCTAATGGTTCAACTAGAGCAATTTAATAAATGTGGTGAATTGTGTAAAACACATGGAATGAAATTTGGTTACCACAATCATAATTTTGAATTTACAGAGAAGATAAACGGCGAAATGATTTACGACTTAATTATTAAGCATACGGACCCAGATAAAGTGATGCAACAACTTGATTTTGGAAATTTATACGGTACTGGCGCAAGAGGTGCTGACTGGATTAAAAAATATCCAGGTCGTTTTGCTTCGCTACATGTAAAAGACGAAATCAAAGCAGAAAAAGGTGAAATGAATGATGGTTTTGATAGCACTACATTAGGTGACGGCCTAGTTGATCCTAAAGCATTATGCTTAATGGCAAAGAAGATGGGCGGCACCCACCATTTTATTATTGAACAAGAATCTTATCAAGACAAAACACCGCTTGAATGCGCAAAAATAGATTTAGACAGAATGAATAGCTGGGGTCTTTAGTTTTTAAATTTCCCAATTTAATAAAAGCACAAACTTGAATTAGTTTGTGCTTTTATTTTTTAATAACTTTAAGCTATGAGAAAATATAACAAGTCGTTTTTTTTATCCCTAAGTATTGTAGTTGTTTTGATAATTTCTTTTCAAGCTGTCGCCCAAAATAAAAAGCCAGCTGTGAATACTGAAAAAGAAAGATGGAATAAACATGCAAAACAAATAACTATTATTAGAGACGAGTGGGACATTCCTCATATTTATGGCAAGACAGATGCTGATGCTGTTTTTGGTTTATTATATGCTCAGTGTGAAGAAAACTTCCCTCAGATTGAGAAAAATTTTTTAGAAATGTTGGGGCGTACTGCAGAGATGGAAGGCCCTAAAGCTATATATGACGACTTGATGATGCGACTTATCCAGGATAGTGCTGCTGCTATTAAAGACTATGAGCAAAGCCCTGAATGGTTTAAAAAATTATTACAAGCGCATGCCGACGGTATTAATTATTATTTATACACGCACCCCGACGTGCACCCTAAAGTAATTCCTTATTTCAAACCTTGGTATCATTTAATGTGGACCGACGGCAGTGTGTCACCTACTAAAAGCGCAGGCATCCGCGCCACGGACGTGGAGCATTTTTATGGAGAAAGCAAAATAGCATCTGCATACAATTCAAGCACAGCTGTCAATTTCGACATGGAAGAAAAAACATTAAGAGGTTCTAATGGTTTTGCAATAGCACCAAAACATAGTAAGTCGGGAAATGCTATGTTGTATATTAACCCACATGTGCCTTTCTATTTTCGATCTGAGATGCATATGTCCAGTGAAGAAGGATTGAATGTATACGGAGCTGTTACCTGGGGACAAATGTTTATTTATCAAGGTTTCAATGAAAAATGTGGATGGATGCATACTAGTAGCTATGCAGATGTTGCGGATGTATATGAAGAAAAAGTAAGCACTCAAAATGGGAAATGGAATTATGAATATGATAAGCAATCCTATCAAGTAGGCACTCGAAACATTCCAGTTCAGTATATTGAAAATGGAATGGTAAAAACAAAATCGTTTTTAACTTATAAAACGAATCATGGCCCAGTGATGGCTAGTAAAAATAATAAATGGTTAAGTCTACAAGAAAACAATCGTTCCTTAAATGCATTAATGGAATGTTGGATTAGAACAAAAGCAAAAAATATTCAAGACTATAAAAAAGCACTCTCACTTTTAGCAAACAATAGCAATAATACGGTGTATGCTGACGCTAGTGGAAATATCGCATATTGGCATGGTAATTTTATGCCAAAACGAAACCCGAATTATGATTACAGCCTGCCAGTAGACGGCAGCACTAGTGCAACTAATTGGAACGGCGTACATACTTTAGACCAAATAGTACAAAGCATTAATCCAATCAACGGATGGCTACAAAATTGTAATGCGACTCCTTATGCAGTGGCCGGAGCGAACAGTCCTAAAGCTATTGACTACCCAGCTTATATGGCTCCGGACGGTCAAAATGGAAGAGGTGTAAATGCAGTTACTTTATTAGCAAAAATTGATAAAATCGATTTGGAAGAACTTATCAAAATTGGATACAATAAACACTTATCCGCTTTTGACATGTTGTTGCCTAATTTTATTGCTGCTACAAATTCAATGTCGTTAAGTAGCCAGCAACAAAAAGCTATTACTTATTTAGCCAATTGGAATCATGATGCTGATACCAATTCTATTGCAACCACAATCGCAATTGAATTCGCAACCAAATGGGCTTTAGAAATTGCCCCGCCAGCTACTGAAGAAGCAGGCACGCAGATTATAAAAAAATATGAGCGCATGATTAGCGAAGTGCCAAATGAAAGAAAATTACAACTACTAGATAGTACCTTGTCAATGCTGGTAAAAATTCACGGAAGCTGGGAATTGCCATGGGGAAAAATAAACAGATACCAACGCGTAAATCCTGGAACTAGTTTTGATGACAATGCTACTAGTATTGCCGTTGGACAAACTTCTTCTAAATGGGGGCAGTTGCCCGCTTTTGAAAGTAAGCGTTTAGAAAACACTAAAAATAGATATGGCTTTTCTGGAAATAGTTTTATTGCTGCAGTAAGTTTTGGAAAAACATTGGAAGCAAAAACAATTATTACTGGAGGTCAACGTCGCTTTGCAGATTCAAAACATTTTACAGACCAAGCACAAATGTATATTGATGGAAATTTTAAAACAATCCATTTTTACAAAGCGGATGTTTTAGCACACAAAGTGACATCGTATAAACCTGGGTTTGCTAAATAATCATCATATAGCCTGGTATTAAGTGCCACTTTTACTAAGCCTGCTAAATTTTTAACTTCTAATAACTGCATTAGTTTCGTCCGATGCCCTTCAATAGTGCGTTTGCTATGACCTACTTCTGCAGCAATTTGCTTGCTAGAAGCTTCGTCACAAATTCTGACTAAAATATATTTATCATAACGCTCTAATTTATTTACCCGTTCTATCATTTTTATTTTATCCATTTGATTCACTAAATCAAAAACACGATGCGCAATGGTCGAACAAAAATAAATTTTGCCTTCACAAGCCATTTCAATTGCCTTGATATATTCTTCCTGTGATACATTTCTAGAAACAACCACCAACACGCCACTATCTATAATTTGATATAACTGTAGGTCATCTTCTTCATTGAATAAAACCATTATTGGAATTACTTTATTTAATTCATTGATTTTATACGCCGCCCTTGGCTCATTAAAAGCCAAAAGACCACTATCAACTATGAGCAGCTTGGTATGATCCTTTAAAAGCTTATCGTTAATTTGGTCCAATGTTTCTACTTGACAGTACTCGTCAAATAGAGATTGGTTTTTCAATAAGGAATGGCAACCCAATGCATAAAGCTTTTGTTGATCACAGATGATGACTTGTTTTTGCATAAAATGATTTGAATTGTAAGGAATACCTTAAAAAAACAAATACTTTATAACAAGTCAGAAGGCAATCAAGTCTATTTGATTAGAGGTCAATATTTATATTGCAATTGTCCCTAATGTATTATTTGCTATCATTCGACTCTTATCTGCGCATTCATAGAAAAGAATCAAAATAATGGAGGGCATTCCCTTATTATCCATTGAATATTATTAAATTGCTAACCATTAACGACTGCTAAAAAACTCATTATGAAAAAAGTTTGCTTGGGCATGGCCCTTATCTATGTTTCTATTGGTTCACTTAACGCACAATCTAAATTTAAATCAAGACAGGATAGTTTAGAATTTGAAGCTGCTAAAACAGAAATTTGGAGTCCGGTTCCTAAAACAGTTACCCCTGGTAATGCATTTGCAGACGCACCGTCGGATGCGATTGTATTATATAATGGTAAGGACATTACAGCTTTTCAAAAAAGAGGTGGTGGTTTACCAGGATGGAAGATTGAAGCAGACGGAGCGTTGACTGTGGTTAAAGGTTCTGGAGACTTAGAGTCTAAAGAAGCTTTTGGAGACTGTCAATTTCACTTAGAATTTAGAGAGCCAAGTGTAATAGCTGGAAGCAATCAAACAAGAGGCAATAGCGGTATTTGGTTTATGAGCAATTACGAAGTACAAGTACTTGACAATTATAATAATCCAACTTATGTAAACGGCATGGTGGGCAGCTTATACAAACAACATGTTCCTTTAGTAGCCGTGGGTCGTAAGCCAGGCGAATGGCAGACTTATGATATTTTATTTACTGCTCCTCAATTTAAAGATAACGGAGACGTAGCAACACCAGCAAGAATCACTGCTTTTTTAAACGGCGTATTGGTTCTTAATAATGTTATTGTATATGGTGGTGTAGAGTGGATAGGATTACCTAAATACAAAAAGCATGCAGCTAAAATGCCTTTCTATTTACAAGACCATGGATTTGACGGCGGACAACCTGTAAGCTTCAGAAATATTTGGGTAAGACCTTTATAATATGGGCATCTATCAAACCCCCGTTGTTATTGACCCATTTAGTACTATCTGGTGGCAATGTATTATTGCAGTGGTTGCAAGTATTGTACTAATTGTGTCCCTTCCTTTTTATTGGAAAAAATTGCAGCATAAAAACTATGCCATTTTTATTGCATTCGTTTTATTAATAAATACCCTAGTAGAACAATGGTATAATATTCATAATGGGTTTTGGAATTTACAACAAAGTATTCCTGGACACTTATGTAGCATTAGTAATATTTTATGCATTTTTCTTTTATTCAATTACAAACAATGGCTGGCTGAATGTATTTATTACTGGGGGCTGCTAGGTGGCATTCATGCTATTCTAACACCAGAGCTAGTAATGGGCAATCAAGGTTATAATTTTTTCAGTTATTTTATTAGTCATGGGGGTTTAATCCTAGTGGTAGTTTATATGATTAAGCATATGAATTTTAAACCCAGAAGAAAATCTTGGCTATGGGTATTGGGTTACACACAAATCATTGCATTAGGTGTTGGCATTTTTAATTATGCAGTAAATGCCAACTATATGTTCTTAAGAGAAAGGCCACTCGTCAACAATCCTTTGATTATTGGCGAATGGCCTTATTATATTATTGTTTTCGAATTAATGGCTTTATTACATTTTTGGGCTTTTTATTTACCCTTTGCCAAGAAGAATAGACTAGCAAGTATTATTGCATCCTAGTACTATAATTCTTCAATTCGTTTTGCTTTATCGTCTATTACTAAATCAAAGTTCGGCTTGGTAGGACCTCCGTTTGGGCAGTAGCCGGTAATTAAGTCATTAAACTTACAACCCCATTTATTCAACTGCTCTAGCGTAAGGCCTCTTAAATCTCTTTTAGAGCTCTCCCCGCGACCAGTCCAATACGTAATATGCCAACCTTCCTCATACAGTTTGTTGATTTTAGCAATATTATCATAATTAGGCTCAGCTAATTCATACACACGTTTTTCAGTATAAAAGCAAATAGTTTCGTCAATATCAATTAAAGCTTTTTTTGAACCAAACCTTTTAGACTCAATCATTGTTGTTTGTTTAATGGGTAATAAGTGTTACAAATTTAGATAGTTTCTATAAATTACAGTATCCAATTTTAAATAAAATCAAATGAATCGTAAAGTACTCAGTGTATTTCTTTTTCTTTTTATGCTTTTAGCAACTCAAAAAGCAACCGCACAGGAAAATCAAATCCCTTTGATAAGGGTTGAAAAAATAAATATTGCCCGTGATGCTTATGGGGTTCCTCATATTTTTGCACCAACAGACCCCGAAGTGGCTTATGGTCTAGCTTGGGCACATTCCGAAGACGATTTTACGACTATTCAAACCTTATTACTTACTGGTAAAGGTAAATTGGCAACTTATTTAGGTAAAAAAGGCGCTCCTATTGACTTTGTTGTAGGATTGTTAAACACTAAAGCTACTGTCCATGCGCAAATGAGTCAGTTTGATCCTAAATTTTTGCAACTAGTAAAAGGATATTTAATGGGTCTAGAAGCATTTGCAAAAGCACATCCAGACCAAGTGTTAAATAAAAATGTATTCCCAATTGCAATAGAAGACTATTTAGCCTCAACCGTTTTTTCCGTAGCAGTTTTTTGTGGGGTAGACAAAGCCTTGCCTAAAATATTAAATGGAACCATTCCACATTTAGAAGGTTTTACTGGAGAAGGCAGTAACGCCATTGCAGTTAATGCAAGCAAGTCTGCTTCAGGCGAAAACATGTTAGTGATAAATGCACATCAACCAATAGAAGGTGCCACTGCCTTTTATGAAGCACATTTACAAAGTGAAGAAGGGTGGAATATATTGGGTGGATTGTTTCCTGGAGCTCCGTTGATTTTTCATGGTGCTACTCCAAATTTAGCATGGGCACATACGGTAAATTTCCAAGACAAGATTGATGTATACCAATTACAAACAGACAAAGCGCACCCTAATCAATATAAAGTGGACGGAGAATGGTTGCCGCTTGAAAAGAGAAAAATAAAATTATCTATTAAAGGCATCCCATTTCCAATTTATAAAAAAGTTTATCAGTCTATTTACGGACCTACTGTAGCAACACCTAAGGGCGAATATTTCTCTATGCGACTACCTGCATTAATGGACGCAGGCGCATTGCAACAATGGTATGCAATGAATAAGGCAGCTAATTACACCGACTTTAAGGCAGCGCTTACACAGAACCATTTGCCAATGTTTAATATTATATATGCCGACAGACGAGATACTATATTTTATATTTCAAACGGCAAGATGCCTTACAGAAATGCCGACACTGCTTATCATTGGAGCAGTACTGTACCGGGGAACACCAGAGCTACATTATGGACAAAGTTCAAGCCCTTAAGTGAATTACCGCAATACACGAATCCAGCAAATGGTTATTTGTTTAATACCAATCATTCTCCTTTTTTAGCAACAGACGCAAAAAATAATTTGAATCCTAAAAATTTTGACGCCAATGACGGATACGAATTATACCATGATAACAGAAGTCAACGTGCAAAAGAAATGATTGAAGTCTTAGACAAAATAAGTTACGAAGATTTAAAAAGAATAAAGTTTGATAGACATTTACCAAGTACTATTTTATTCCCTTATGGATTTAATGCAGACAGTATGTTCTTGGTTGACGAAACAAAATATACTGCACTAAGCCCTATTATAACGACTTTAAAAAACTGGGATCATAATGCAGTAGCAGAAAGCAAGGGTGCATTAATTTATAATTTAGCTTACTATTATGTGCCGCAAATAATGCAAGGAAGAAAAAACGACAAGCTTACCATAGCCGAAGGAGTTACTGTATATCAAACTATTTATGATTTTTTGATGAAAAACTATGGTCGCACCGACCTTGCCTTAGGTGATGTACAAAGACTTGTAAGAGGTACTGAAAATTGGCCACAAGGCGGTATGCCAGACGTTTTAGCTGCAGTGATGACAGAGCCATTTGGAGCAGGGCAAAGAAAAATGAATAGTGGTGATGCTTATATTGGATTTGTTCGTTTCCCTAAGGACGGCGGCTTACCTTTTATAGAAACCGTAAATACTTTTGGAGCAAGTAGTCATATAGGTACTACGCATTTTGCAGACCAACGTGCTATGTATCAAGCACAACAAGTTAAAAGAATGTCAATGGATAAAAATGAAGTATTAAAGAATGCAGAAAAGGTTTATCACCCAGAATAATTGGTCCTAAACAACATTTAAAATACTTTTTATTTCTCCGGAATAATAATCTCTTGAAAAAAGTATCCTCAAAAAAATAGTTACAGCCTTGCTGTAACTATTTTTTTGTCTAAGAAAGCCTTGGTGTCATAAATAATAGTGTCCTCACTAGCTTTCAATTTTGAATAATCCAATGCTTTATAAAAATCATGTGCAACAGTTAACACAATGGCATCATAGGTTTTCAAATCAATAATTAATTTTATTTGATGCTTCTCTAACACCTCAGCCGCATTGGCATAAGGATCAAATGCATCCACCTGCGCTCCTTGTTTTTCTAATTGCGTAATAATATCAAAAACTTTTGAGTTTCTAATATCAGGACAGTTCTCTTTAAATGTAACACCTAAGACCAAAACATGGACTTCGTTAATTGGCTTATGCTTTGTAACTAATTCAACAATTTTATTGGCAACAAAACCACTCATCAGGTCATTCACATTTCGTCCAGATAAAATAACCTGTGGGTGGTAACCTAGTTGCTCCGCCTTGTACGCTAAATAGTAAGGGTCCACTCCAATACAATGCCCTCCCACTAAGCCTGGCTTGAATGGTAGAAAATTCCATTTGGTAGCTGCTGCATTTAAAACCTCGTGTGTATCAATTCCCATTTTATCAAAAATGAGTGCTAATTCATTTACAAATGAAATATTAATATCACGTTGTGCGTTTTCGATGGACTTAGCGGCTTCCGCCACTTTGATAGAAGGTGCTTTATAAGTGCCTGCTTCAATTATTGTATTGTATAAAATATCAACCTGTTCTGCAATTTCTAAAGTAGAACCAGACGTTATTTTTTTTATCTTAGTTAAGGTATTGACTTTGTCACCTGGATTAATTCGCTCCGGTGAATAGCCACAGAAAAAATCTTTATTAAAAACTAAGCCGCTAAATTTTTCCAACACAGGAACACAATCCTCTTCTGTACAACCTGGATATACGGTACTTTCATAAATTACAATATCTCCTTTTTTTAATATGCCTGCAATTGTCTGAGTAGCAGTTAACAAGGGAGTTAAATCTGGTTGCTTATTGGCATCTACCGGGGTAGGTACTGTTATAATAAAAACAGTACAGTCAATAAGTTCATCAATATTAGTTGTGAATGCTAAGTTTTTCGCAGCGCTAATCTCAGCTGCAGTGGATTGCAAAGTGATGTCGTCTCCCTTTAACAAGGATTCTATTCTTATTAAATTTGTATCATAACCCTTTACTTTATATTGTTTGCCAAATTCTATAGCCAAGGGCAAGCCTACATAGCCTAGGCCAACTATAGCAATATTCGGTTTCCAAGTAGGTAAGAATTTGTCCATTTAAGGCCAAAGTTAATGGACAGCCTAGTGATGTCCGAATTTTTTTTCTCCAGCAGGAATAGACAATGTCAATCTATTTTGGGCCGGCGGCAAAGGGCAGGTAGCAAAAGCGGTAAAAGCACATGGAGGATTATACGCTAAATTAAAGTCAATCTCGGTGTTACCATTGGCATCTGGCTTAGGGATTTCAATAAAACGTCCAGCGCCATAAGTTGTTTTTCCGGACGTCTCGTCCGCAAAAGTAATGAAGTATTTAGGTCCTCCTTCATCAATTACGTCCAATGTATACTGTTTCCCTTCTACATTAAAAACCAATATACCTGCACTTTTCTGAGGACTTGTTTGTCCAATAATATTGGTGATCATGATTGAATTTTGGACAGGCGGATTCAAAGTCGCTTTGATATGCCATTTTGCATCTACCGGGAATCGCTCAATACCTTTAAAATTAACCAAGGTCTCTGCATTCAAATTTCTAAAACGAATCCCTACTTTGTCTTCTCTTTTTATTACAACCCATCTAAACTGCTCAAAACTAAAGGAAGCAGCAAAATCTCTTCCGTCCTGCTCTTTAAATACTAACTGTTTTTTACCTAAGGGAGAAATAGCATTATTCACCAAAGCACCATTTGGAATTGCATTTACCCATACCACAGAGTCGCCTTCATATATAAAATCTCCTAAATGATTAGGAAACAATGAATTCGTATAATAACAGTCGCTACCGACTGCTTTACCAAAACTATTCACGCCATTGTGTAACCAAAATAGCCCTTCTAGATTAAGCCAACCGTTTGGCTTTTTTAAGTCCTCAATTCTATCGTGATGCCATAGTTCAACAGCTTCATTATACGATTTTACAGATTGTGCCATTGAAAGGGTTCCAATAATTAACAAACATACTATGCTAAACAGTTTTTTCATATACTCAAGTTATAAATTTAATTTTTAAGATCCTTTACGAAAAACAAAAATAAGGTATTTTATTTGTCTATCAAATTAGTAGACATATAAATTGAGGCATTAGGTAGTTTAATTTTGTTTTAATTTTATATTATAAATTATTTGATATGCGTATTACTATCTGGATGCTTTCCATTGTATTCTTGCTTGGCGCTTGTAAAAAAACGATTATTGGAGACAGCGGAAATATAAACACGAGTACTGTCAGTAGCGACTCTGCAGCTAATAACTGGATTTATAGTACTATGAAGGACTATTATTTATGGTCTGACAGTATGCCTAATATTAATACGACCAATCTTAATTCAAAGCCTACCGATTATTTCTACACTTTATTAAATAATTATGGTAGCACAGATCGTTTTTCTTGGATTGACAGTAGTGCTACTAATTTAGTGAATCAATTAAATGGCGTAAACACCGTATTAGGAATTAAATACAATGCATTTTATGCCGACCTTACAAATACAAATGTGGTGTTTGTAATTGCATATGTACTTAAGGGTAGTGCAGCAGAGAAAGCAGGACTAAAAAGAGGGGATGTCATAATTAAAGTAGATGGACAAACCATTACAACTTCCAACTATACTAGCATATTACAAAGTCAAAGTTTGAAATTAGAACTAGCAACTTTTAGTAATGATCTTTTTACAAGTACAGGCACCATAGTTTCTGTAACTAAAACAGAATTACAAACCAACCCCATAATTAAAGACACTATAATTGAATGGGGTGGAAAAAAAGTAGGTTACTTAAATTATGTGCAATTCTTAACTAGCTTCGACGATAGTTTAAAAAGCATTTTTACAAGATTCAAGAATTATAAATCAACAGGCATAGACGAACTGGTATTGGATTTAAGGTATAACGGAGGGGGCTATGTTACTTCCTCTGACCTGCTTACAAATCTAATTGTAAAAGACCTCAATGGAAAAATTGGCAACGCTGCTACTATCATGAACCAAAAAATTTATAATGCTACTTATACTGCAGTGTTGAAAAAAGAAAATCAGCCAAGTGATTTTGTTACTAATTTTCAATTCCAAGCAGCTAACCTAAGCAATTTAAGTAGGGTGTTTATCTTAACCTCTAACAATACCGCTTCTGCAAGTGAATTAGTAATCAACAATCTGAAGCCTTATATGAATGTTATTTTGATTGGAGAGCATACTTATGGAAAGAACGTTGGCTCTTTCACTATAACAGACGGACAAAAAAGATGGGCATTTGGACTACAACCTATCACGTTTAAAATTGCAAATTCAAAAGGTGAATCCAATTATGGCACCATTAATGGGTTCACGCCAGATTATTCCCTTTTAGACAATGCATTACCTTATAAACAACTTGGAGATCCAGCTGAAACTTATTTAAGTCAAGCATTGAACTTAATTAGCGGAGTTGCATATAAGAGTTTTGGATTAGACCAAGTAGTCAAATCCAAAAAGCCACAAGTGCAGCAGCTGTCAATTGGCGACAATTTAAATATGGATAAAAAAGACATGTTTCTGGACCCACGCCGATAAGCCGTTCATGTAAAGATTGATTTTTATAGTTGAGTTTTTGTATCTTAGAAAACGATTAAATCTAATTCGCTTAAAAAACTTGCTTATGAAAAATTTATTTTTAGCGCTTTTTAGTGTGCTAATATTCCAATTGGGATTCTCCCAAGGTATTGTAAAAGAAAAACTAGTAATTAAAAGTGCTATACTTAATAAGGATGTGCACTATTCTATTTATTTGCCTAGCGACTACAATACAAGTCAAAGAGCCTATCCTGTAACTTATTTATTACATGGTTATGGTGATGCAGATGACGGCTGGATTCAATATGGAGAAATCAATAGACTAGCTGACGACGCCATTGCCACTGGAAAAATTCCACCAATGATTATTGTTACACCCGATGGGTTTACAGGCTTCTATATTAACTCTGCTGACGGTAAAATGAATTACGAGGACTTCTTTGTAAAAGAACTTATTCCGTATATTGAAAAAACATATAAAGTAAAGGCTGAAAGAAAATTCAGAGCCATTGCAGGATTATCTATGGGCGGTTACGGAAGTATGATATTAGCACTTAAGCATCCAGACTTATTTGTGGCAGCCGCTCCACTAAGTGCAGCTGTTTGGACAGACAATGATGTTATTAATATGCAAGACGGAATGTATAATAGTTTATTCTCAAGTTCAATGGGAACTAATCTTAAAGGCAAGGACAGGCTTACAAGCGCATGGTTAAACAATAGTGTATTTGGAATTATTGAGAAAAATTCTAAAGAAGACTTGTCTAAAGTACGTTACTGGATTGACTGTGGAGACGACGATTTCTTAACAATTGGAAACGCGGAATTACATATTGCTTTAATTAAAAAAAATGTACCGCATGAATTTAGAATGAGAGACGGCGCACATAACTGGACTTATTGGAGAACCGGCGTGATAGACGCGTTGTCATTTATAGGAGATAGCTTTCACCAAAAATAAAAATATATGAAAACAACAAAAATTATTTATTGGATTTCTACAGGTATCATTTGTTTATTTTCTTTAGGCGCACTTGGCATGAATAGTCAAATGGCTATTGATGGGACCGCACACGTTCTAATTCCTAGGTATTTAGGATTAGAGGTAAGTATTGGTCAACTGATTGGCTTAGTAATTTTAATTGTACCAGTAGTTCCTGCACGTTTTAAAGAATGGGCCTACGTTGGTTTTGGCATTATGTATATAACTGCAGCCAATGCTCATATTGCCGTAAAAGACCCCGCTACTAATACTATAATGGCGATTGTATTTTTTGGTATTTTACTAGTATCCTATATTAGCTTTCATAAACTACAAGAAGCTAAAAAGTAAATTAATTATCGAATCATTTTAATGCTAAATGCTTTAATAAAAAAAGTCATCAATTTCGATTGATGACTTTTTTTATTTTTATAAGTGTTGGTATTTTATTTTTTAGCAGGGACTGCGCTAAGCAGTTTTTTTAGAAAACCATCAATCGCGTCGTTTTCAATCCATCTCACAACAGCGACTATGTCATTTTCTGAATCTACATAAATCATATTGGTCCCATTTCCTATATGCGCATAGGCAGTTGCTGGTGCAGAAGGATATAATTTCTTATTGGTGTTTAAAAAATAATTCATGAATCCATATTGTTCATTGGCCTTGGTTGGGGTAGTTGATTTTTGAATCCAATCTTCTGCAATTAATTGTTTACCATTCCAGTTACCTTTTCTTAGCGTTAATAACCCAAACCTACCCAAATCAAAGGCGTTCATAAAAATACCTCCTCCAAAATGTCCACCGCCACTAACCGACTGCATTATTTTTCCATCTAATACAATCCAAGCATTATGATAGCCTGTCCAAAGCCAAGAATTAGATGCGCCAATAGGATTCATTATTTGCTCTCTTAAAACTTCAGGCAAGGGCTTATGCCAAACTGTTGTTGCTGCTAGCGCCAATGCATTTACTCTTGTGTCATTGTATTTATAAGTAGTGCCTGGTTCATTGCGTTTTCTTGTCAACCATTCAGCTTGCTTATCGCTAGGCCTGTCTGCCCAATCTGGCTTACCCCATAATTCACCCTCCCAGTCACTCGTTTGTCTTAAAAGATGGTCCCATGTAATGGTCCTATTATGTAAAGTTTCAAAGGGGTAGATATAGGATTTTTTAGCAATTACAGAAGTCTGGTTTGACTCCGGACCTGCATTAAAAACCTCTACTGGAGGCAAGTAAGGAGCTACTAAATCATTCACTGAATGGATCAAACCTTTTTGAACTGCTAATCCAACCACTGTGGAAAGCATACTCTTGGTTACACTATTGACCATTTCCACCGCATTGGGATTCCCCCAGCTTGCTATAATATAACCTTTGTAAATAATGATGCCAGTAGCTTCGCCCCTTTCTGCCATAGGACCCACAGGATCAGAAAATGGCTCTTTCCCAAATTGCATAGCTTGTGTTAGCCTTAAATTTTTAGGTGCTTTAGTTTCATTCGCAATAGCAAAACTAATTGCTTCATTTATTTTAGTTGAGTCAATGGAGAAAAAGGAAGGAGATTTTGTGTCCCATTGTCCTGCAACTGGGTAATATTTATTTTGCTGTGCATTAGCTATAGTAAAAGAAAAAAGGCATAAGAGAAAATAAATTATTTTATTCATGTGGTGCTTTTGTATTTAAAGAAGGTTGATTTATATGGAAAAACAATATTGACATTTTTAATAATATTCATTTTGCTAAATATTATTTTAACAATGTAGTGTCTACTCTTGTTGGGGTATCCTTCCCTGAAATTATAGTTTGAGAGCTTAAAGCAATGGCTTTTATAATTTCTGTCATATTATCCATGTCAATGGTTTCAAACTGATCACTTGGTTTGTGATAATTTGGCTCACTGTCCATTTTTGATGTAGAAATAGTATGTGCTGGAACACCCAATTTAGCTAGTGTTGCATTGTCCGATCTGTAAAATAAATTTTGATCAGGGTAAGGATCGGGATAAAACTGAAAAGCAGATCCGGCTAAGTTTTTTTGTAGAATTGTACCCATGTCGGATTTTTCAAATCCAGTAATATAAGCACTGTTCTTCCCCCATTTACTTTCTGTACCAATCATTTCTAAATTAAACATCGCCTTGACTGTTAAAGGGTCGAATTGTTTTGAAAAATATTTTGCACCAAAACCACCAGACTCTTCTGCAGTAAATGCAACAAAAACAATCGTTCTTGCATTATTGTTTAATTGCTTGAAATATTTTGAAAGCATAATCATAGCAGTAGTTCCAGCGGCATCGTCATTGGCGCCATTAAATAGAGAATCTCCATTTTCTGCTTTCTTCCCATTAATTCCAAGGTGATCATAATGTCCTGAAAATATAACATATTCATTGGGCAATGATTTTCCGGGAATTACAGAGACCACATTTGATAAAGGTAATTTTGTAATAGTATGCACTGCCTGTATAGCAAATTTCGCAGGTATGTTATTAGTCAAGATATAAATCACATTTGCTTGGTCTTCGGATAAAGTTTGTTTGAATTGTGCAATTCTTAAAAAATTAGGTGCGAAACTTTCATCCACTAATACAATATAATTCTTATGCGCATTTAAGTATTTATAAGCAGTTCCGAAAAGATTATCCGTTTTTTGAATACTTACTATTTCATAATTACTTTGCTCATTTATTTCCAAATTAGACTGAGTGGTCACTACCACCACTTGCTTGGGGTCAATATTGATATTATCTAAAACACAATTGAGCGATATATATTTGGGTTTTATCATTGAGAAAGTTTGCAAGTAAGAATTGGTATTCTTAAATTTTGCAAGTCCGGTTGACGCGAATTCATTTGAAATAAAATCCGCTGCTTTTTCTATTCCCTTACTAAAAGTTTGACGACCTTCTAGCTCATCAGAAGCTAAATATTTTTCAATACGCGACGCTTCGCTTTTGCTAATTAAAGTGTTTAAATTTTGTGCATACGACGATGCAGAAAATAATATGACAAATAGTGATGCTGTAATGAACGCTTTTTTCATGATATAGTTATAAATATGAAGTTTAAAGGTAAAACCAAAATGACTTTAAATTTTAACTAATTAATAAATGGTATTAAACTTTGTATAGGATAGAATGTCTAAATTAGCATAGCATGCAAAGTGACCAAGATATCATCATACAATTCCAGTCTTCTATAAATAAAGAACAGGCTTTTACACAATTAGTGAAAAAGCATCAATCTAAAGTGTATTACCAGATTAAAAAGATGGTAATAGAACACGCAGACGCGGATGATATTGCACAATCCGTTTGGATTAAAATTTGGAATAAACTAGATGGGTTTAAAATGGAAAGCGAGTTTAGTACCTGGTTATTTAGAATCGCCTATAACGAAACCGTCAATTTTATCAATAAACAGAAAAAATATGACGGGCATGTCAATATAGACGACCAAAATCAATCCAATACCTCGCCTAGTACAACGGGTGATCCACATAGTGCTAAAATACAGATAAAATTAGAGCACTCAATTTTGCAATTACCTGAAAAACAAAGAGTTGTGTTTATGTTACGCTACTATGAGGAGTTCAATTATGAAAAAATCGCTTCCATAACAGGCACTACCGTTGGTGGAGCCAAGGCCAATTATCATCAAGCAGTGAAAAAAATGCAAGAATTACTAAAGCAGGATTAAACCTATAAATTAATACATTGTCAAAATAAGGATATGAATAACGAACCCATAGATAGCACATTAAAGGAAGATAAGGCAATGATGGAGCAGCTGCTTTCAACGGAGGCATTGAGTCAATTCGACGCAGCAATGCACGAAGTACCTGCAGGATATTTTGAACAATTCCCTGAATCTATCTTACTTAAGATTAAAGCTACCGCAAATCCTACGTCTGCAAAGTTCTTTACCATTGGCAGGTTGTCTATGGCTGCAGCTGTTTTATTAATTATTGCAAGCACTTTTATTTTTGTTCAAAAAAACAAAACAGATAATCAAATAGCTACAATTGCAATTCATGAAATTCCAATTTCAGAGATGGAAGCTTATGTGAATAATAATGAATGGATAGCCGACGTGGACGTTCAAAGCGAAATTAACAAAATAGAAACAAACTTTGAAACTGGGTCTTTGTCAAAAGATAGTATCAATTAAAATTTAGTTATGAAAAAAATATTAGCATTCATTTTTGCCGGATTATTATTTATTGCTGGAAATGCAATAGCACAAGGACCTGACAGAATGGGAAGACCTCCACATCCTCCAAGAATGGGAGACGATAGACCTCCTAGAGGCGGAGACGATAGACCAGGTGGATTAGGCGATGATAGGCCCCCAAGAATGGAGCCGGAAAAAAGAGCGAAAATTGAAATGTATAAAATTCAATTTATTACGGAGAAATTAGGATTAAGTCCTGCGGAAGCTCGTGATTTTTGGCCAGTTTATAATGAACACAAAATAGCAGTGGATGAAATTGTCAAATCAAAAATAGGCGATGAAATACAGTTTCAAGAAGCTATGCTTTTCGCAAAGAAAAAATACAGAGCGAATTTAAAACCAATTTTAAGGGACGAGGACAGAGTAAACGAAGCCCTAAGGGTAGATAGAGAATTTTTAAAAACAATCCGCTTTGAAATGATGAAAAGAAGGGGGATTAATTAGAATCCCTTTCTTCATTTTCAGTATCTTACAGTATCAAATTTAAAAAGATACTGAAAATGAAGAATTTACTAAAGGTATTAGTTGCTGTTATTTTAGTTTTAGCAATCATTGTAATTGCAAAAACCATCGCAAATAAACCAAACAGTCAAAAAAATACAGTTACACTAGCCGAATTGCCAACTGATGCCATTGCGCATATGAGTAAGGCCATTCAAATTCCAACTGAAACACCTAACGACGCTTTTAAGTTTGACACAACTACGTTTCTAGCATACAGAAAATTTTTAGAGACTTCTTACCCCTTAATTCAGAAGCATTTACCAAGAACCATTATTGATAGTTTTAATTATATCTATGAGTGGAAGGGAAGCGACACAAGTATCTTGCCAATGGTTTTAATGGCGCATTATGATGTAGTTCCGGTAGAAGCTTCTGCTGTTAAATTATGGCACGCAAAACCTTATGGTGGAGAAATAAAGGAAGACTATATCTGGGGAAGAGGCGTATTAGACGACAAGTCTAGCATGATCAGTATTTTAGAAGCTACCGAAGCACAACTTAAAGCCGGCTTCCAACCTAAGCAAACAATATACTTATGTTTTGGAGCAGACGAAGAATCTAGCGGCTACGGCGCTACCGCTGTAACTAAGTATTTTGAAAAACAACATAAAAGATTTGATATTGTTGTAGATGAAGGTGGAGAAATTTCCACTGAATCCAATAAAAACGTAAAACATCCTATTGCGTCCATTGGCGTAGGAGAAAAAGGATATGTTACTTTAATTTTAACTGCTCAAAAAGAAGGTGGACATTCTTCTGTACCAGGCAAGGCAACTGCTATTGATATTTTAAGTAGTGCCATTGTAAAAGCGAAAGCGAAACAAATGCCACTTAGATTAATTGCTCCGATAAAATCTTATATAGAAAGAATCAGTAGTTATAATGAGGACTTTATTCAAAAAATGAAACAATCAAATTTGTGGTTATTTAAAGGAAGCGTGTTAAATGAAATGTCAGAAGATCCACACTCCAATGCATTAGTAAGAACTACAATTGTACCTACTGTATTTAATAGTGGGGTTCGAGATAATGTTATACCTACGTTTGCAACCGCTTATTTAAATTCAAGAATTTTACCTGGAGAAACTCCTAATGATGTTAAAGCTTTTGTTGAAAAAACGATTGATGATACAAATATCAAAGTGACAATCTATCCGAATTATCAAACCATGCCTTCTCCAACTACAGACATTAATAGCAAGGCTTTTAAAAGAATAGAGCAGGCAATTAATTCAATTGTAGATGATGTAGTGGTAACGCCTATGTTAATGGTTGGTGCTACAGATAGTAGAAATTACAGAACCCTAAGTGATGGTGTTATTAATTTCACCCCCATAACGAATGGTAAAGGATATCATGGCATTGACGAACGTATGCAGATTTCTGATTTCAAAAAATGTTTTAATTTCTACACCTTATTAATACAAGGATCAAAATAAAAAACATTAAAAATATTCAAAGCCATTACTTTAATTAGTAGTGGCTTTTTTTATTACTACACTTCCTCTCCAACCAAAATAAGCAACTACTAAAAAAGCTATTAGTGGAACAATATACCCATATTGAATATTACCTGTGTTGTCGCTAATTAAACCAAAGACTCTAGGTAATACGGCGCCGCCTACAATGGACATTACAATTAAGCTACTCGCCATTTCTGTATCTTTTCCTAAGGATTGTATACCCAATGAAAATATAGTAGGGAACATGATTGACATAAAAAAGCAAATTGCTATTAAAGCATACACTGTTGTCATTCCTTGGCCTAAGATAGCAACTAAACATAATGCAACACATATTAGTGCAAAGGTGGTTAAGAGTTTACGCGGTGCAATAAATCGCATTAAAGCAGTTCCAGAAAAACGGCCAATCAAAAAAGCCAGGCCTCCAAAACTTAAATAGTCAGCAGCTTGTAGCTCTGAAATGTTAGCGGTTTTAGTAGCATATAAAATAAACAGGCTCAATACACAAACTTGTGCGCCAACATAAAAAAACTGTGTGATTACCGCCCAGCTTAAATGTCTATGTTTTAATGTTTCAGCAATAGAAGCTTTAGCACCTAAATTGTTTTTATCTCTAATGTCTGGAAGCTTTATAATATAAAATAGCACTGCGAATACTAATAAGATAATACCTAAAATAGCATAGGGTGTTTTAACACTATACGCCTCCGACGCCAATGCGATTTTTCTAGTAGCATCCGTCATTGCCGCCAATTCACTATCTGTATACCCTTTAGTTAAAATTAATCTAGCTCCAATTGCGGGTGCAATAGCAACTGCTAGCCCATTAAAAGACTGAACTAGATTTAATCTTTGTGTTGCCGTACTAGGGTCTCCCAAGCTGGAAGCATATGGATTTGCAGCTGTTTCTAAAATGGTTAATCCACACGCTATTACAAATAAGGCAAATAGGAAATAGTTATAAGACTGATGATTAGCCGCGGGTATAAACAAGAAGGATCCTATTGCAAACAGGATCAAGCCTGCAATGATTCCCATTTTATATCCCCACTTTTTCATGATATAACCAGCAGGCAGTGCCATAATAAAGTAAGCTATAAAGACCGAGGAGTCAACCAAAGTAGACTGTGTAGTGGTAAGCGTGAAAGACTTCTTTAAATGCGGAATTAAAATGGGATCTAAATTATGAGCGAATCCCCATAAAAAGAACAGGCATGTAATTAAAATGAAAGGGATGGAATCCGAAATTGATTTTTTCATACGCAGTTAAACTTGTGAGAAATTAATGACATTTAAATATAATACATAAAGGTTATTTGACAATAAATTTGAGCCTTCAACTCTAATTACAAAAAGAATAGTCCTAATTTAGTGCAACGAAAAACCAACTTGTTTATGAAAAATGTTTTAATGACTGCAATGCTTCTTGCATTCTCAATTTGCTCAATAGCAAAACCTGTCTCTAACAATCCAAGGGAGTACTATATGATACAAGTGTACCATTGTACTTCACAAAAACAGATTAATACTATTGATGCTTTTATGAAAAGTGTTTACTTGCCACATTTGCATTCAGTAGGTGTTTCAAAAGTTGGCGTATTTGAGCCAGTAGACAATGATACTGCTGCAGACAAAAGACTAATGGTTTGGATCCCTTTAAAGTCAATTAATGAAATAGATAAGCTGGATAATATTATTGAACAACTTGACCCAATGGGCAATAATACTTTAATACATTTAGAAAATGGAGATAGTAGTTTACCTTATTCAAGAATTGAAACTACGATTGCAAAAGCATTTAAAAATCAGCCTCAGTTTTCAACTAAATCTGATTTAGTTAAATCAAGTGCTCGTATTTATGAATTCAGAAGTTATGAAGGACCTACCGAAGACATGTACTTAAGAAAAGTACATATGTTTAATGAAGGAAAAGAAATTGACTTGTTTAATAAATTAAATTTCAATGCTATTTTTTACGCTAAAGTAATTGCTGGAAGCAGAATGCCAAACTTGGTATACATGACTAGCTTTAACAATATGGATGACAGAAACGCACATTGGAAAATATTTGGAGAAGATCCAACTTGGAAAATTATCTCCAATCTACCACAATACTTAAAAACCATATCTAAAGCAGATATCATTTTAATGACTGCTAAAGATTATGCTGATTTTTAATTAATTAAATGCAATCCCATCAAACGCGCTAATTCTAGTTTAGCCGAACATAGTTGGAATTGATATTGTAATTGATTAAATAAAGCCCTTTGGTAATCGGAGTTGGTAGAAGTTACTTCAATAGGAGTCGCTGTTCCGTTTAACAATTTCGCGTTACTTAATTTTTGTGCTAATGCAGCTTGCTCAATTTGGGAAGCTGCATTTTTTATGCGCTGCTCATTGCCTTGAATGTCAATGATAGCCGCTTTGATATCTTTTTCAAACTCATGCAGTACCACTGCAGCGTCGGTTTCTTGTATGGCAAGCCCTTGTTGTTGAATCTTAATTTGTTGCTTGGTTTTTCCACCATTAAATAAAGGCACAGAAAAACCTATGCCTGCATTATAATTAAATCGTTGGTCTTGAATAGCAGGAAGATACCCATTTTTTGAACCCACACTAGCTTTCATACCAACATAAGGTTTTTCATTTAGCTTACTAATAGCCAATTCAGATTTTGCAATACTAATTTTATCTTTTGCAATTGCCAAGCTTGGATTATTTAATAAGGCCTGTTGTATTGCTTCTTCAACATTATAATTATTTAATGCAAATTGTAATTGATTCTCTTTAATTTCCTCAACACCGGTGCCATATTTCATTAGATTAGCCAGTTTTTTCAAACTAGTCTCTAAGTCAATCTTTCTATTTGATTCATTGTCAATTTTTGACTGAATGGTAAGTAAATCTAATTGTATTGCATTGCCATTTTTTAACTGCGACTCAATAACATTTTTATTCTCGTTTAGCAATTGTAAAACTGTATTTTGAATTTCAATTGATTTTTTCGCGTAGATCATTTGATAGTACACTTGGCTAATTTGATAAAACAAATTTGACCTAAGTTGTTCTGCCTGATGTTTTGAACTTTGAAGTTCATTTTTTGCTTTGTCGATATTTGATTTTAATCTTCCAAAATCAAACAAGGTATAGGTCCCATTTAAAGCGGCACTCATATTGTGTTCCGGAGCAAACTGAAATAATTTTTCTCCAAATTGCACTTCAATTTTAGGCTTTACATAGGCATAGCTTGCGTCAAAATTAATGTCTGGGTACTTATTTAATTGAGTAAGTAATAATCTATCTTCTGCTAATTGAACAGACTGTTGTGTTTCCTTAACTTTAGGATAGTAGGTTAATGATTGTGTCAGTAAATTAGACAATTCATTATTCACTAAATTTTGTGCAGTTGCTATATTAGTTAAGCTAACTAAAAATAATGTGGATGTGATCAATTTTTTCATACTCAAACGATATTGTATTTTAATGCTTTCGCTTAATTTAATGTGCTTCAGACGCAGCTTCTAATGCCGCTTTGTCTAATTTTTTTCTAGTTCTTAAAAAGAAAACCAATGGTATTACTACCAAAAAGAAGATACCTACAACTCTAAATGTGTCTAAATAAGATAAATAATAAGACTGTCTGTCAACAGACATGTCAATCATTTTATATGCTTTTTCAGTAGCTCCGTGAAAATCTCCTGTCTTAGCGGTAATGCCTTGACTAATTGAATTTACTCTTTCCTGCCATGCTGTACCGTCAGATGGCATATGAGAAATAAGATTAGATCTGTGTTTGAAATATTGCTGAGCAACATAATTGTTCGCCATTGCAATACCAAAAGCACCTCCTAATTGACGAATCATATTATTAAGTGAAATTCCGGCAGCATAATCTTTAGGTTCCAATCCCACAACTGCCTGATTGATTAAAGGCAATTGGCTTAATGAAATACCAAAAGCACGAATTAATAATGGCCAGAAAAAATCCCATTTACCCGCATCAATAGGCATTGCAGCACTATAAAATGCATAAACGGCGAATAAGGTAAAGCCCACTATAACAAATGGAATAGGAGACACTCCCTTACTCATTACCTTGCCTATTATTGGCATCATTATTACGCCTGCCAAGGTTGGTAACAACAAGGAGCTGCCCGTTTCAAATGCCGTAAATCCCATTACCCTTTGGGCTAATACTGGATAGACAAATACAGAAGTAAATAATCCGAAGCCTGCTACAAATGTAAATATGGTTGTAAATGCTAGATTTCGATTACCCAATACCCTTAAATTAACTGCAGGTTGTTTGATACTAAGTTCATACCATATAAACATGCCTAGCCCTACCACAGCCAATATAGAGCAAAAACGAATGGTATCACTACTAAACCACTCTTCCGATTCCCCTCTTTCTAATACATATTGTAAACAACCAATTCCTACTGCTAGCAGTAAAATTCCGGTATAGTCAATTTTAATGGCTGCCTTGCCCTTGCCCTCTCCTTCTTTTTTATCAATGAAAGTATAGGCTAAAAAAGTTGCGATAAATCCAATAGGGATGTTGATCATGAAAATCAAAGGCCAGCTATTATGTTCTATAATCCAACCGCCAAGTGTGGGTCCTAATGTGGGTCCTAGTACAATTCCCATTCCAAATAAACCTGCCGCCATAGGACGATCCTTGGGCTCAAATGCGTCAAATAAAATAGCCTGAGAGGTAGACAATAAGGCACCGCCACCCACACCCTGCACAAATCTCCAGATAATTAATTCCACCAGACTATCGGATTGCCCACATAAATAGGAGGCAATGGTGAAAATAATCATGGAAGCGATATAGTAATTTTTTCGTCCAAAATATTCTGCCAAGAAACCAGTAAGCGGAATAATAATCACATTCGCAATTGCATAGGAAGTAATTACCCAGCTAATATCTTCAATACTTACGCCCAAGCTTCCTGAGATATCAGTTAATGCAACGTTCACAATAGAAGTGTCAATCAACTCCATAATGGCAGCCGACACGGTTGTTAAAACGATAATTGCTCTTGCTATTCCTTTAGGGGTTGCCATTAAAACTATTTGTCAACGGTGATAAATACACTCATACCTGCTCTTAATTTATTTTTCAAGGCAGCTTGATTGTCGATAGAAATTTTTACAGGAATTCTTTGTGTTACTTTAATAAAGTTTCCACTTGAATTGTCTGGAGGCAATAAAGAAAATTTCGCACCTGTTGCATCACTTAAGCTAACAATAGTTCCTTGAACAGCTAAGTCTGAAAATGCGTCAATACGTATGTCTACTTTTTTACCTTCATGTAAATCACCAAGTTGACTTTCTTTGAAATTGGCTACAATCCAGTAACTGCTATCGTTTACGATAGAAAACAAAGGAGTTCCCGCTTGAACGAATTGTCCAATACTAATATTTTTCTTGCCAATTTTTCCTTTAACAGGAGCAGCAATTTTAGTATACGACAGTTTTAATTCTGTTTCTTTGATTCTTGTTTTTTTCATTTCAATCATCGCCAAAGCTCTATTCACTGATTCTTTTAATACCTCTATTCTGTTTTTTGCAGTTGCTAATTCAGTTTGCGCATTAGTGAATTCTTGATTCGCTGCGGCTAATTGATATTCTGATTCTTCTAATTGCTTTCTAGTTATTGCTTGATCTTTAAATAAATTTTGATCTCTTTTTAAATCATTATTTACTTTTTGCTTTTTGATATTCTTCAAGTCAATAGCACCTTTGTTATTTTGTAAAGACAAAACTGCATTCGCTAATTGAGCTTTTGCATTTGAAACTTCTGCTGAAGATTGTTGCAAGTCCGCTTCTTGCTCTTGTAATTGAATTCTTAAATCAGCATCGTCAATTTCAACTACTTGTTGATTTTGAGCTACCGAATCAAAATCTTTTACATCAACAGATTTTACGAATCCTGAAATTCTAGTTAAAACTGGCACAATAGTAGTTTCTATTTGTGCATTGTCGGTAGTTTCATGCGTTAATGAGAATATTAACTTCTTAACACCAAAGAATATGGCAATTGCTAACAAAAGGCCAATTACGATTTTTCTGATTGTTGCCGACTTGTTACTGCTTTGAGAATCTATCTGATTTTGCTCCATTTGAATAAAATATTATTAAAAAAAATATTTGAATAAGATGGCTGCAATTTACATTAATTCGGGCAGACGAAATTGAGATAATGATAAAAGGGTGCTATAAAACTTGGTTGAACTCTAAACGCTCCCCATCGGGTCCTTCAATATTAAAATATTTGCAACCGTTCTTCCAAAAAGCCAGAAAAACTGGAGCCGTCTCAAAAATATGGTAACCATTGGCTTTGAGGGTCTCAAATGTGATATCAATATCGTCAACGTCAAAAGCAATATGATCAATGTGACCATTTTGTCTGCCCCTCACTTCGGTCAACTCTGGCTCAGGCATTTGGTATAGTTCAATAATCATGTCACTCAAGTGCATCATGGAAACATTGCCCTTGTCACTATGTAATTCGAATTCAGATTGCATGATATTTTTAAAGCCTAGCCCTTCGTAAAAGGCTTCCGACTTTTTTAAATTTGTTACCGGTATACCAATATGCTGAAGTCCATTGATTTTTAATTCCATCTTAAAAAATTTAACTAAATATCATTAACTTTCTCGAATAAACAAATACACATGCGTAAATTTTTACTGGGCCTTTTACTCTTGCCAATTTTAAGTTGGTCACAACAAAAAGCAAATTATAATTTGGCGGCGAGATTTGCACCAAAAAAATTAGACAAAATGCTTTTTTCTTTGTCGGTCGATCCACATTGGTTAAAACAATCTAGCAAGTTTTGGTATACTTACGAAACAAGTGAAGGAAAGCAATGGTTTATAGTTGATCCCATTAAAATGGAAAAGAAAGTGATGTTGGACAGGGATCGTCTTGCAGCAGCATTAACAAAAATAGTGAAAGATCCTTTTGATGGATTGCATTTGCCAATAGATTCCTTGAAATTTATTAAGGACGAAAATTGGATTCAGTTTGAAGTGAAAAGCAGTATTGATATTAA
The DNA here is from genome assembly GCA_947374225.1 of Chitinophagaceae bacterium. Taxonomy (GTDB): domain Bacteria; phylum Bacteroidota; class Bacteroidia; order Chitinophagales; family Chitinophagaceae; genus Sediminibacterium. Next base: position 32,605 of record CANCAY010000003.1, read on the forward strand.
TAAAGAAGACAGTATCGCGAAAAATGTCAAGCCAGAAAAAATTAAAAAAATATTTTATTTTGAATATAATTTAGTTACTAGTGAGCTTAATGAATTAGTAGGTTTTAAAAAGCCAAAGAAAAAACCAACTTGGGCAAACATTTCTCCAGATCAAAATATTATTTTATTTGGAAAAAACTTTAACCTGTTTTGGATGGATAAAAATAACTATGAAAAAGCGTTAAAAAATGAGGAGGATTCAACTATCATTGAACACCCCATCACAAAAGACGGCATATTATATTTTAGCTGGCATAGCGAAAGTAGTTATGGTGGTGGGGGTGAAACCAATGTTGATATTGAAAAAAATAAAAATAAAAGAAAGCCTGTATACGCCTACTGGAGTGAGGATAGCAAGCATTTTGCTTTAAATAAAGTAGATAATACTAAAGTAAAAGATTTATGGGTAATAAACAGCATAGCAGACCCAAGACCTACTTTGGAAACTTATAAGTATTGGATGCCGGGCGAGAAAGAAGCACCAGTTGATCATCTATTTATTTTTGATACTAATGGATTCACTAATAAAGAGATTAATGTTTCTTTATTTAAAGATCAAAATATTTCGATCTGGGATAAAACTAAAAATGTTAATACTAGAGATGATGAGTTTAAGCCAAATATTTGGCTGGGCACTAATGATCAATTTTATATCAGTAGAACTAGTAGGGATTTAAAAAAGATTGATCAATGTATTGTTGATATTGCAACGGGTAATGTGAAAACACTAATTGAAGAAAGTTTAAACAGTTCTATTGAAATTAGAAAACCTGGATTAGTAAATAAAGGGAAGGAATTAATAGAATGGAGCGAGCGTGATGGATGGGCTCATTTATATTTATATGACGACAAAGGAAATTTGAAGAATCAAATTACACAAGGCCCTTGGCATATAGAAGATATTATTTCTATTGATGAAGAAAAAAGAGTTGTTTATTTTTCGGCAAACGGAAAGGAACATTTAAATAATAATACATTTGAGGATCCTTATTATTTACATTTATATAAAATTAATTTTGATGGAACTGGATTACAACTATTAAATGCAGGTAATTTTGACCACAGTTTTAGTTTGAATGATAAAAAAGCATTTTTTGTTGATACCTATTCAAGAGTCAATACCGCTCCGATTTCTGCGTTATATAATACAGAAGGAAAGAAAATATTAGATTTAGAAATAGCGGATTTAAGTTCTTTATTGGCTGCAGGCTATAAATTTCCAGAAACTTTCAAGGTAAAAGCAGACGACGGCATTACTGATATTTTTGGAGTGATGTACAAGCCTTATGACTTTGATAGCACTAAGAAATATCCCATCATTGAGTATGTATATCCAGGTCCACAAACCGAGTCGGTAAATAAAAGCTTTAGTAAGGGCATGGATAGAATTGACCGTCTTGCGCAACTAGGCTTTGTGGTGGTAACAATGGGAAATAGAGGAGGAAACCCAGCTAGAAGCAAATGGTACCATAATTACGGGTATGGCAATTTGAGAGATTACGGTTTGGCAGACAAGAAAGTAGCCATAGAGCAATTAGCTGACCGGTTCCCTTTTATTGACAGTCAAAAAGTGGGTATCCACGGGCATAGCGGTGGTGGATTTATGAGTACTGCGGCCATGTTAGTATATCCTGATCTATTTAAAGTGGCAGTAAGTAATGCTGGTAATCATGACAATACTGTTTATAATAGATGGTGGAGCGAAAAACACAATGGACTTAAAGAAAATATTTCAGAAAAAGGAGACACTACTTTCACCTCAATGATTGACAAGAATCCTGATTTAGCAAAAAATTTAAAAGGCAAATTATTATTGATACATGGGGAGATTGATAATAATGTGCACCCCTCTAATACCATCAGACTTGTGAATGCATTAATAAAAGCCAATAAGCGATTTGATATGTTAATCCTACCTACTCAAAGACATGGGTTTGGAGACATGAACGAATACTGGTTCTGGAGAACAGCAGATTATTTTAGCAAATACTTATTAGGTGATACTACAGAAAGGCCTGTTGACATGGAAGAAATGAACAGGGAGATAGAAAGGAAAAAATAACTAGTATAAATATTAATAATTATTGGCTCCCGTGTTTATAAAACAATTGGATAGGTTTGAATGGACCGAACTTATGTTGGCGTTCACTAAATGAATCTAAATAGGGACCAGTAGGATAGTCAAAGGGCTTGGAAGCCATGTCTGGCCAGTCCTTTGACTTATCTATATGCGGTCTTGGCTGTGAATTAATATAAGCTGCAATATCCCAGGCTTCTTGATTTGTTAATGTTGGCTTATGATAATTAACTCCATTGGGCATATTGTTCTTAATAAACCCTGCTAGTTTCGAAATTTGATATAAGCCAGCTCCGTCATTATAACTATGGCTGCCCCATAGTGGCGGGTATTCATAAATATTGGATCCGGCTTTAAATTTTCCCTGCCCATCGGCTCCATGACAGGAAACACATTGTTGCTGAAAAACTATAATTCCTTTTTGGGGATTGGCTGGTTCCTCTAAAAATGCAATTGGCTCAATTCCACTTCCTTTAACTTTTGTTCCTTTAGGTATGTTTTCACCAAGCCATTTAATATAAGCATAGATAGACTGCATTTCCTTGGAATCCGTATCCAATGCTTTTCCATTTAAACTTCTTTCAAAACAATCATTTACTCTTTTGTAAATAGATTCTATGGAACCCGACCTTGCACGAAATTTTGGATAGGTTGAAAATACAGAACCGTAATTTAATCCCCATGGTTTAGTGCCGGCTTCCAAATGACAGTTTTGACAATTCATACCATTGGTAGTTTGACTCACTATGCCATTGGGTCCAAGGTATTTTGAGGTATTAGCTATCAGCTCATAGCCATACCATATATACATTCCGTCAGTTCTGGAGTTTTTGGGAATTTGATAAAAAGAAGGACCCACCCAGGCGGTGCTGTCCTTGGGTTGCTTAGCTAAGTCCGCCTCGGATTCTTTTAATAATTGATCCGATTTCGACATCCAGTAAAAGATCGCAAATGCAATTAATAAAAACAGTAAAAAATATAACTGGGCTTTTTTCAATTCAATTAGTTAACACTTGCTTTTAAATAACTCCAACCTTGCTCTTGTTTTAAAACCAATTCAGCCACACCAGAAGGAACAGTGCCTGCAACCATTAATAGATCTGCCTTAGTGACATTATGTTTTTTCATCGAATTTTCACATGCAGAAAAAATCACGCCATCTTTTACCAATGCTTCTACTTCTGATGCTAAATGTGTTTTAGCTTTTACTAATAAATCTAATCCTTTACCATGAGCTACCACTTCAACTTGAATTGCACCAGGCCAAATTTTTTGTAAATTTTTAATATTGCCTATAGTACTTGACCATGCAGCAGTATCTGCAGTATTTAACTGAATCACTACTTTATGCATTACCGTTGCAGTTTGGGCTTTAGATACAAACTGAACACTTAGTAAAATTATAATTATAGCTAAACGTTGTAGTAATTTCTTCATGGTGAATATTTTTATGAATTTACACAAATTATACCAACAAAAAAAGCCCCCATAAGGTCTTTAACTTCTGGGGGTAATAAAAATCCAAAATGGCTTTTATAAAATATATTTTAACTAAATGAACTGCAACATAGTTCCTATCATAATAATTGCTAGCAATAAGGTAGTTGGGCATACATACTCAGTGATATCGAATTTTTCAGTTTCTTTAATTTCTTTAAATCCTCCTTTAATATCAATTAAGTGGTCAAAGCCTCTGGCTTTTAAAATTGAAATGAAAATCATGGAGCGGTATCCGCCAGCACAATGTACATAGTAAGTTTTATCCTTATCAATGCTAGCCATGCTGTCGTTGATAAAGTCTAATGGCGCATTTTGTGCCGTTTTGATATGTTCACTTCCATACTCGGATGCTTTACGAACATCTAAAATAGCAGCATTTTTATCGGCTGCTTTTATATTTGCCAATTCGTCTGCAGTAATAGATTGGATATGATCCACTTCCTTGCCAGATTGCTTCCAGGCTTCAAATCCACCTTCTAAATATCCAATAGTAAAATCATATCCCACACGAGCAAGTCTAGTTATTACTTCCACTTCTCTACCTTGGTCTGTAATTAATAATATTTCTTGTTTAATGTCTGGTATCATGGCACCCACCCATGGAGCAAAGTTTCCGTCAATACCTATATTAATTGAATTAGGTACAAAACCTTTTGCAAATGTTTGCGCATCTCTAGTATCTAATATTAATGCGGAAGTTTCGTTGGCTGCTGCTTCAAAAGCAGTTGGTGATAATGCATGTTGACCTCGCTCTAATACTTTATCAATACTATCATACCCCTGAATATTCATCATCACATTTAATGGAAAATATCCTGGAGGTGCTACCAAGCCGTCCAATACTGCTTCTATGAATTCGGCCTTTGTCATGTCTGCACGTAAAGCGTAATTTGTTTTTTTCTGATTGCCCAAAGTATCCGTGGTTTCTTTACTCATGTTTTTGCCACAGGCACTACCTGCACCATGCGCAGGATAAACAATAATATCGTCTGCCAATGGCATTACTTTATTACGCAATGAATCAAATAAATGAGCTGCTAAAATATCTTGCGTTAATTCAGCTTTTACTTTTTGTGCTAGATCTGGGCGACCAACGTCACCAATAAATAAAGTATCACCACTAAACAATGCTTTCTCTTTTCCATTTTCGTCTATCAATAAATAACAAGTACTCTCCATGGTATGACCTGGAGTATGTAAAACTCTTATTTTAATATCGCCTAATGTTATTTCTTCGCCATCTTTTGCTGCATAAAATTCAAAGCTAGGAGCAGCAGTTGGACCAAATACAATTTGAGCACCTGTCTTTGCAGCTAAATCTAAATGTCCGGAAACAAAATCTGCATGAAAATGAGTTTCAAAAACATATTTAATTGTAGCTCCATTTAATGCAGCTTTTTGTATATAAGGAGTCACTTCACGTAAAGGATCCACAATAGCTGCTTCACCATTACTTTCAATATAATAAGCACCCTGCGCTAAACAACCAGTATATATCTGCTCTATTTTCATATTAATATTTTTGCTCTACAAATTTCTAGTATAAAATTAGAGATTAACGTGACAATTATCACTTTTGTTTGAAAATATTTAATAAGTGCCAAATATCACATAAGTTATACCTTAACTTTACGATTTTTGCCTAAACATTTACTGATGGAATTAATTGGATATTTGGTAGCAGTGCTTATAGGGGTTTCTTTAGGATTAATTGGCAGTGGCGGGTCTATATTAACCGTACCCGTACTTGTATACCTATTTAAAGTAGAACCTTTATTGGCTACCACCTATTCATTATGCATTGTAGGATTAAGCAGTATCGCAGGGGTTATCTCAAAATACAAACAAAAATTACTAGACTTTAAAATCATATTAGTTTTTGGGATTCCTTCTATGATTGGTGTGATGTTGTCTAGGAAGTTAATCCTCCCTTCTATACCTAATAGCTTTAGGTTATTGGGATTTATGGATGTGTCAAAGAGCAACTTTATCATGTTGTTTTTTGCTACTCTAATGTTGGCTTCTGCAACTTCAATGATTCTAGGAAAAAATAAAGCAGACGACTTATCTATAAAACCAAATTATGGCGTAACACTTATTCTTGTTGGTCTTATAGAAGGCATGGTTACCGGTATTGTTGGCGCAGGGGGCGGTTTTCTAATTATTCCTGCCTTGGTATTATTAGGAAAATTGCCAATGAAAAAAGCCATTGCTTCCTCTCTTTTCATAATTACTATTAAATCGATATTTGGATTTGCAGGCGATTTAATTCACACATCGGTAGATTTCAAGTTCTTATCTATTATTATTTTATTAGCTACTGGCGGAATCATACTTGGGAATTTTTTAAATAATAAAATGGATGGCACCAAATTGAAAAAGGGATTTGGATGGTTTGTATTAGCGATGTCAATTTTTATCTTTATTGAACAATTGTTTTTTTCAGCTTATTTGAAATAATTACATTAATCTACTATATTTGTAGACTAATTATTATCTTATTAAATAAGCTTTTCATGAGTTTTGTTGAAATCATTAAACAACCCTGGCCCTGGTACCTAGCTGGTGCCATTATTGGCTTGATAGTCCCATTATTGCTTATTATTGGCAATAAAACATTTGGCCTCTCGTCAAATTTACGACACATATGTGCAGCATGCTTCCCCGCAAATATTGAATTTTTCAAATACGACTGGAAGAAAGAAATCTGGAATTTATTTTTTGTAGGGGGAATCATAGCAGGCGCTTTTATAGCCACTAATTATTTGACTAATCCAAACAGTCTAATTATTAATGCCAACTTAAAATCGCAATTGCAAAATTTAAACGTGAACGATTTTCAGCACTTATTACCAAATGACCTTTTTAGTTTATCTGCATTATTCACCATTAGAGGGTTTGTACTCATGGTTATAGGTGGCTTCTTGGTTGGCTTTGGAACACGTTATGCCAATGGCTGTACGTCGGGACATGCTATTATGGGACTAAGTAATTTACAGTGGCCTTCCTTAGTAGCTACTATTTGTTTTATGATTGGTGGATTTGTGATGACCAATTTTATTTTACCAATTATTTTAAAATTTTAAAATGGAATCAGTTAAACAAAATATTTCAATAGATAATAAAGCAGTTGAATTGTTAGACGAGACTTCAGCGTGTATTAATCACTCAGAAAAAAGAGAAAGTAAATTTTCGCTTTTAAAATATACTGCCGTAGGTGCTTTATTTGGAATCGTATTTGTAAAGGCAGAAATCATATCTTGGTTTAGAATTCAAGAAATGTTCAAGCTGCAAAGCTTTCATATGTATGGCGTAATTGGAACGGCAGTGATAACGGGAGTATTGTCAGTGGCTATTATTAAAAAGTTCAACATCAAAACATTACAGGGAGAAAGTATTGTAATAATACCAAAACATTTTTCAAAAGGCCAGATTTATGGCGGATTGCTTTTTGGATTAGGCTGGGCAATGACAGGCGCTTGTCCTGGACCATTATTCGCTCAAATTGGGACTGGAACCCTAAGTGTTTTAGTGGTCATAGCAAGTGCTTTATTAGGCACTTGGACCTATGGTTATTTTAAAGAAAAGCTACCTCACTAGTGCAATAAGTTTTTGTATTCCAAGTTTTGATGTCACAAATATCAAAACAAAAAATCCAACTAGTGTAGCTTGATTAATAATTTCAACCTGCGGGCCTTGTGATGCTTTAATACCCCATAGTGCCCATGCAATAACTAACGGATAGGCGATGGTTTTATATTTAGTTATAAAGAATAAACCAAAAGCAATCGCAATGACTATCATTATTACACTCCAATAAATTGGGTCTAACCCAAATCCATTCCATTTTAAATGAACTAGTAAGGCAGTAATATTTGCAATTGTTGCAACGCTTAGCCATCCTATATAAATAGAGAAGGGCGTTTTAATTAATAAACGATGAGCTGGTTTTATATTAATAGCCAATCGCTGTGTTTGTATAAATATTTGTATCAGGGAAGCAAGAAATAATATTATAATAAATACGCTTAATTCAACTTGTAAATAATGCCAAGCAAGTATCCAAGCTGCATTTAAAACACAGGTAGCCCAGTAATAGGGAGTAATGGCGTTAAGATATTTTTTGATTTCAGGGAAATTGTTTTGCTTAATTGTAAAGTAGGTAAATGTAATAGAATAGCTTAGAAAAAATAGATAGATAATACCCCAAATAGCAAATGTAAACCCAGCTGGTACAAAATAGTTTGGATAAAAGCCCGAGACCTGTCCTGTGTTGTAACCATTTATTGGTAAAATATTCGCCAATGCATTCACCGTAATTACGATGATAAATAAAATCCAATTAATAACTATTTTCATGTTCATTGAAATTTATAAACTAAATATTTTATTCATTAATACCCATTTTTCTCCGGGCTTAGCAATAGGTAATGCTTGCTGATATTCCCACATTAATAATTCCCACTGCGTAACAATTTCATTTTTAGCATCTAATATAGCTTTGTTCTCAAAACTAAAATCCGATCCTCCTTCTAAAATCATAAACAGTCTATTCGCAACTCTATAAATTTCTAAATGCAAAATATTTGCCGCTTTAATAGAGTCAATAATTTCTGGCCACACAGAGCGATGATATTCTTCATATGCTGCAATTAAATTATCGTCCTCTTTCAAGTCTAAAGCCAAGCAATATCTAGTCATAAAGTAAATTTAAAGTTTATATACTTTGCAATTTTAATTATTAATCGAACAGACACTAATTACCATATACAAAAGACTCCATCACTTCCATCGATATAATAGCATCCTCTGCCGCGCAAGGGTTTTCTCCCTTGCCTAAAAAATATTGTACTACTTTTTCAATATGATTTTGTTGATTATGCAATGGTGCATCAAAAGGTATTTTTCGAATAATTCCGTTTTGTTCCAACATTATTTCTAAACCAAAAACCGGGAAGCGAATTGTTCCACTGGTTCCTATGATCTCAAACTCATCTTTTTCCATTCCCTTTTCTACGCAAAAATTCCAGTAGCCTTTAAATTGAATATTATGCTCAAGGATCATCTCTCCTTCCACTGTATCCTCGGCTTTATACAATCCAGCTTTATTATAAGCTTTGCCGCTATAACTTAAAGGTTTGCCAAAAAAATAAAATAATAGGTCAAGTTGGTGTGGGGCTAGGTCATAAAAGTATCCTCCGCCTGCTATGGCCGGATCAACTCTCCAATTATTTGGGTCATTAGTATTGTCGCCAGCATATTTAAGCATGGTAATATTTGCAGACATGACTTGTCCAATACTATTTTGATCTAAAAGACTTTTTACTGCATTAAATAGTGGCAGGTTTCTTCGGTAGTGCGCCACCGAGAGTTTAACGCCCAACTCCTCGGATAGGTTTTTTAAGCGTTTACACGCTGCAACATTCAAGGCCATGGGTTTTTCTAAATAAACAGGCTTGCCTGCCTTCATAGCTTCTATTGCATAACTTTCTCTTACATTTGGAGGGGTTGCGATATAGACAGCGTCTACTTGATCGGAATGGATTAAATCAGTTCCATTTGTAAAGGAGAATGGGACCTGGTGCCTTAATGCATAATCACGAAGTTTAATTTCGTCACGACGCATTATGGCAACCAGTTCAGAATTAGGCACTTTATTAAAAGCTGGCCCACTCTTTATTTCGGTTACGTTACCGCAACCAATTATGCCCCATCTAATATTTTGCATTGTCTTAGTTTTCGAATCCAATATAATTCCAATTTGCTTTCTTACAAGCATCATTGAAATTTTTGATTTCGTTTTCTAATAATCCATTCATTTGTTTTTCATAAGTCAACCACTCCGCGTGTAATTCTTCGTAGCGTTTAACTTGACCTTCTGTAATATAAGGAGAAGCACCTGCTCCGTCAATTTCACCTTTTACAAAAATGATGTTTGCACTTAATTTATTTACAAAATTAATAACGTCGTCATTAGACTGAGACTTAGATTGAATCAAAGCCTCTTCCCAAGTTTTTATATTTTTTAAAATGGCTTTAGCGTTTGCAGCTAATGAATCTAATGCCTTATTGCCTTCTGCACGTTTTACAAATTGATTTAATTGGTCTTGTACTTTACGCATTTGAACAACAGACACATGTATTGCCTCAACGTCTAGAGATGCTAATTTTGACCATTTGTCTTGTGCTTCATAATCAGCAGGGGTGTAAGTCAATCTAGGATCTGCTAATAATTTAAAACCAGTACTAACTGTTGAATCATTCACTTTTAAACGAATAGTGTAGTCGCCTGGTATTGCCTTGCGTCCGCTATTGCTTCCTTCTATATATACGTTTTCAATGGTAGGTAAATTTGTGTAATGTAAGTCCCAAACAAATCTATTCAAGCCTGTTCTAACTTCGATTTTCGGATCGGCGTCGGCAGCATTATTGCTAGTGCTAATTTCAGACTTGTCTTTTGAGTAAGTACGTACTATATTTTTTGAAGCGTCTAAAATTTCAATGGTTAATTTTTTAACGGAATCTTTGTTTTGAATATGGTAATAAATCACGGCACCAGTAGATGGATTAGCCATAGTAGTATTAATCTTCAAAATATCTTCGTCCTCTGTAAACTGTCTGTCTAAAGGACTCGCTCCTGTAATTCTATATTGATTAGACACTGGCAATAAAACGAAGTCTGTATTAAAATTAGCTGCTGCTTTTCTTAATGGAGTTAAGTCATCCAAAATCCAAAATGCACGGCCTTGTGTAGAAGCGATTAAATGGTCTTGATGTAATTTCAAATCTGTGATAGGAACTACAGGCAGGTTTAATTGTAATTGCTTCCAATTTTGTCCGCCATTATAAGAAATATAAAATCCGGTTTCTGTTCCTGCGTATAATAAATTTTTAACAGCATTATCTTCTCTTACTACACGTACATATGCACCGTATGGAATTCCCTCTGTTAATTTAGTCCATGTTTTACCATAGTCCGTCGTCTTATATATCAATGGAGTAAAGTCATTGAATTTATATTTGTTCACTGCGATATAAGCAGTTGCTTTATCAAAAGGAGAAACTTCAATCGCGTTTACTAAAGTTCCTTTTACGCCGTCCGGTGTAATATTAGTCCAATTAGCACCTCCGTCTTTAGTGATATAAACTAAACCATCATCACTACCTGTATAAATTACGCCTTTCTCTAATGGAGATTCTTTCACATAAGTGATCGTACAATAGTTTTCACCTCCAGCTCCTTCATTGGTGTAAGGAGTTCCGCTCATTCCCATTCTACTTGTATCATGCGTGGTTAAGTCAGGAGAAACTGCTTTCCAAGATTTTCCTAAGTCTGTTGTCTTAAATAAAATATTACCTGCATGATAATAAGTATTCGGCTCGTGCTCAGAATGTATAATTGGTGCATTCCAGTTAAAACGATATTTCATATCCTTAGGTTGTAAAGACTGATATTGAATTGGAGCTACCATTACACTTACTTCTTCGTTTGTTTTAGTATCTAATACGCCAATGGTTCCTTGATAGCTTCCACCTAAAACATATCTTGGATTATTAGGATCAAATGCTAAAAAAGCAGATTCACCACCAGCACTATAAGACCAGTCACGGTCTGTAATACCAGCCCAACTAGTTGTTTGATTTGCAATTTTTACACTGGTATTGTCTTGTTGACCTCCGTATAAATTAAAAGGGAATAAATTATCTGCATTCACTCTATAAAATTGTGCAGTAGGTTGATTGTTTTGTGTGCTCCAAGAATTACCACCATTAAATGATACAGCAGATCCACCGTCATTAGAAACAATCATGTTTTTATTATTCATTGGATTGATCCATAATTGATGGTAGTCACCATGAGGTGCTCTAAATGATTTCCAAGTTTTACCGCCGTCTGTTGACTTAACAGCAGGGGAACTTAATACGTAAACTGTATTTTCGTCTACCGGATCTGCAATACATTCAATATAATACCAAGCACGTTGTACTAATCTATGGTCTTTACTAATTCTGTTCCAAGATTTTCCTGCATCTTCAGAAACAAATAAACCACCTTGCTCTTTTTCTGAATCACTCTCCACTAATGCATATACTTTTTCTGAATTTGCTTTGGAAACCGCAACACTCATTTTACCTAATTCCTTTGGTAGTCCATTTTGAATTTTCTCCCAAGTTTCGCCACCGTCTGTACTTTTATATAAACCACTTCCTTTACCGCCACTTCTTACTTCCCAAGGTAAACGACGATAGTCCCACATAGCAGCATATAAAATTCTTGGATTATTTAAATCCATACTTAAATCAACACAACCTGTATTGTCGTCAACAAATAAAGTTTTATTCCATGTTTTACCGCCGTCTACAGATTTGTACACACCACGTTCAGCACTTGCGCCATGTAAAGCTCCTTGAGCAGCTACATAAACAATGTCTGGGTTAGTTGGGTGAATACGAATATTCGCAGTGCTTCTTGTTAAGTCAAGTCCTAAGTGCTTCCAAGTTTTTCCTGCGTCGGTAGATTTATAAATACCGTCCCCATAAGAAGTCATCACACCTCTTGGTGCATGTTCTCCCATTCCCACATATACAATATTAGGATCTGAAGCAGCAACCGCAACAGCACCTACAGAACCAGTTTTAAAGAACCCGTCTGAAATATTATTCCATGATTGACCCGCGTCTTCTGTTTTCCAAACGCCTCCTCCAGTAGTTCCCATATAATAAGTATAAGGCTGACCTGCCACACCTGTTGATGTTACAGAACGTCCGCCACGCATTGGACCTACATTACGCCATATTAAAGGGTTGTAATAAGCAGAATCACTTATGGTTTTATTTACTGCTGGCTTTACTGCATTTGATTTTTTCTGAGCCACTAAGGTTACAGGCAAAAGCAATAAAAGCAATTTAAAGAAGGATAATTTCATGGTTACTATTTTTTAGAAAAAATTGGAATTAGAACTCTGAAATTAACGAAAAAAAATGAGGGCGGTATAGAAATACCGCCCGAATTAAACGATTGCTTGCTTATGAACTCTTAAAAACCTAGCTGTCATGGATGGAGTTGAACCATCGTTAAGGGTTTTGCTGACCCCTGCCTATCCGTTCGGCCACATGACTGTATCTTAACTAATTACACCACAATTATTGTTTTGTGTAATTGAATATTTGCTTGAACTTGTTGAAATTGAAATGGTAGTGTTTGCATATTGTTTTATTTTGACTTCATTGTCCTCATCATTTTACCACCGCTGAGTTTTCATCTCTCTCGGTTGGCATTCATTTAAGAATTCTTGATGACAGCACAAATATAGGAAGTTATTTGATATTGTCTACTATTTTAGTAGACTTTTATTGAAATACGCATAAATAAATCACAATATATTGATCTTCAATTAAATACATATATAAAATTCGTGATAAATTTTAAAAAAAAGAGGGGCGAATTAGTGAATTGTATTGCCCGTGCTACTAATAAGCTGGTACTGACCTGGGGTAATGGACTCCATTTTTTTAAATAGTCTTGCAAAATAATTTACATCATGAAAACCACATTCAAAAGCCACTGACTTGATGGAATTTTTAGGATTCGATAAAAGAGCTTTGGCTAGCTTTATTTTTTCTGACAAAATATATTCTAATGGACTAATTCCATATTCTTTTTTGAAGGACCTATAAAAAGTGGCTTTACTCATGCAAGCTTTTTCACTTAGTACACCTAACTTAATATCTTCTGTAATATTCGCTTTTATGAAACCAGTAATATAAGCTAATGGGTTAGCGTTCAAATTAGAAACACCGTCTAATTGAGTTAAGTCCATTCTATTTTGAGATTGAATAATATTTACAATCAACTCTTGCAAATTTAAGTCTGCTAGTATATCCTTTAAGGGCAAGGAGCTTGAGCAAATTGAAATAATTTTATTAAGCAAACTTGCAATCTCAATACTGTTTTGAAAATGATAATTGTTTTTACTAAAACTCCAATAATCATTCCCTAGTCTTGGATATTTTTCATTTAGAAAACTTAATGTATTATCAATTTTTTGATGGTCAATGGCCAATGCAATACACTGTGTTGGATTATTGGCAGAAGCGTCGGGAAAATCAATATTCATAGTAACACCAGCAGGAACCAAAACGGTTTCACCTGGCAAATATTCAAAGCCCACTTGGTCATAGAGATGCATTACTTTCTTTCCCCTTAACATACTGGTTACCACAAAGTCATTGAAAGTAAGTGGAACTAATGCAGTTGCTTGATATGTCTCAAATACATTGAGTTCACACTTTTCTAGTGTATAAGCAGTTCTATTTTCCACTAAAGTTTTTAAAGACTTTTCGTGTGTGGTATTCACCCTATCAAGTTTCCTTGCATTTGACATAAAAGCAATCGTTAACTTTTAGAAAAATTCAAATTGACAAATTTGTGCTATTGTCTGACTTAAAAATACTATAAAACAAACACAATTCAAATTAGAATTACATACTAAAACGAAAAATGCTATGTCAACAATTGTAAACCGTCCTACTTTTAAAGCTAAGTACGACAACTTCATTGGAGGAAAATTTGTCCCTCCTACTAAAGGCGAATATTTTGAAAACGTATCGCCTATTGACGGTAAAGTCTTCACCCAAGCAGCTAGGTCTTATAAAGAAGACGTTGACTTGGCTTTAGATGCCGCTCATAATGCTTTTAGAAGCTGGAGTAAAGCTTCTCCAACAACAAGAAGTAATATGTTATTAAAAATTGCACAGGTTATTGAGGACAACCTAGAATACTTGGCAATAGTAGAAACTATAGATAATGGAAAAGCATTAAGAGAAACAAGAGCTGCCGACTTACCATTATGTGTGGACCATTTTAGATATTTTGCAGGTGTTATTAGAGCAGAAGAAGGTTCTATTAGCGAGCATGACGAACATACGGTTAGTATTGTAATGCACGAGCCAATTGGTGTAGTGGGACAAATTATCCCCTGGAACTTTCCTTTGTTAATGGCTACTTGGAAAATTGCACCAGCATTGGCAGCGGGTTGTTGCATAGTGGTTAAACCCGCAGAGCAAACGCCTACTTCTATTATGTGCTTAATGGAATTAATTGCAGATATTTTACCAGCAGGGGTATTGAACGTAGTAACTGGATTTGGGGTTGAAGCAGGTAAGCCATTGGCTTCCTCTCCGCGCATTTCTAAAGTTTCATTTACAGGAGAAACTACAACAGGTAGATTAATTATGCAATATGCTTCTGAAAATTTAATTCCAGTAACCATGGAATTAGGTGGCAAGTCGCCCAATATATTTTTCCCTTCAGTAGCAGATCATGACGATGCCTTTTTTGATAAAGCAATTGAAGGTGCTGTTTTGTTTGCTTTAAATCAAGGTGAGGTTTGTACTTGCCCTTCTAGAATTTTAGTACACGAAAGTATCTATGAAAAATTTATGAAGCGCGTTGTAGAAAGAACAAAAGCAATTAAAGTGGGGCATCCTTTGGACGGGACTGTTATGATGGGTGCACAAGCTTCTAATGACCAGTATGAAAAAATCTTATCTTATTTAAAAATTGGTAAGGAAGAAGGTGCAGAAGTTTTATGTGGTGGAGAAGCTAATAAATTAGATGGAGAATTAGGTGGTGGCTATTATATTCAACCAACTATTTTTAAAGGACATAATAAAATGAGAATTTTCCAAGAAGAAATTTTTGGACCAGTAGTAAGTGTAACTACTTTCAAAACAACGGAGGAAGCTTTAGAAATTGCAAATGACACGCTATATGGCTTAGGTGCTGGTGTTTGGACAAGAGACGCACATGAATTGTATCAAGTGCCAAGAGCTATTCAAGCAGGCCGTGTATGGGTAAACTGTTATCATGCGTATCCTGCACATGCTCCATTTGGCGGATATAAGAAATCAGGATTTGGACGAGAGAACCATAAGATGATGTTAAGTTCTTACAGACAAACTAAGAACATGTTAGTTTCTTATGATAAAAATAAATTAGGATTCTTTTAGTAGCAATCCTTAATTGAAAAAGGATCTTCAAGAATATTGAAGGTCCTTTTTTTTATTTAACTTAGAATGACCCAACAAAAGCCCGTATCCTATGACAAAAAGAGTTTTAGTTAGTCCAGAAGCAACTGCTTTAATTGCAACTTTAAAAGAAAAGTATGGCGAATTAATGTTTCATCAAAGTGGTGGATGCTGTGATGGCTCTCAGCCCATGTGTTTTGAGAAAGGGGAATTTAAATTAGGGAGTAGTGATATTCAAATTGGGAATATTGCAGAATGTGATTTTTTCATGAGCAGGGACCAATATGAATATTGGCAACATACACAATTAACTATTGACATTACAAAGGGTCGTGGGTCTAGCTTCTCGCTTGAGATTCCGCTGGGTTATAGATTCATAGTGCATTCAAGGCTGTTTACGGAAGCTGAACTGTTGGATTTAGAGCCAGTCATTGACTGCTAGTGCTTTATGTATTTTTCTGTATTTGTATTGAAATTATTTTTAACTTACTAATACAAAACAGAGACTATGTCAAACAGACGAAACTTTTTACAACAGGTAGGTTTAATGGCAGGTGCTTTTTCTGCAAGCAGCTTATTCAATCAAGCACATGCTGCAGAATTTGAACAGCTTAGTTTTGCTAAAAAAGATATAAGTGCTAAAGCATTAGCCAGTGATGAGGATTATTGGTCTGTGATACAACAAGGTTATACCACGAGTCCTGCTATGATTAATTTGAATAATGGAGGAGTGAGTCCAAGTCCAAGAATTGTTCAGGAAGCGGTGGACCGATATAATAAAATGACAAATGAAGGTCCTTCCTCTTATATGTGGAGAATTTTAGATCAAGGAAGAGAGCCATTAAGATATAAGCTAGCACAACTTGCAGGAGCAGATCCTGACGAAATTGCTATTAATAGAAATGCAACTGAAGCTTTGAATACGGTGATTTTTGGATTGGATTTAAAGGCAGGAGATGAAGTGATTGGTACCAAGCAGGATTATCCCAATATGATTAATGCTTGGAAACAGAGAGCCTCAAGAGAAGGCATTGTATACACACAGTTAAGTTTTAAATATCCTATTGAAAATGAGGAAGACATTGTAAACGCTTTTGAAAAAGCCATTACTCCCAAGACGAAAATTTTTCATATCACCCATATGGTAAACTGGGTAGGTCAAATTATGCCAGTAAAAAAACTATGTGCTTTAGCAAAAAAGCATGGCATTGAAACCATTGTGGACGGTGCACATAGTTTTGGATTAATGGATTTTAAAATTCCAGAACTTGGATGTGATTATTTTGGTACTTCTTTACATAAATTTTTATCTGCTCCCATTGGCAGTGGTCTATTATGGATTCGAAAAGATAAAATTGAAAAAATTTGGCCACTAATTTGTAATGATAAACCTAATTGTGGTGATATAAGAAAGTTTGAAACCATTGGCACGCGCAGCTTTCCTATTGAACAGGGAATTGGAGAAGCCTTAAATTTCCACAATGCCATAGGCCCTAAAAGAAAAGAAGAGCGTATTCGTTATTTGAAAAATTACTGGGCTACTCGCGTACAAAATATTCCAAAAGTAAAAATAAATACTTCCTTAAAAGACGAGTATAGCTGCGCTATTTGCGGTGTGAGTATTGACGGAATGACGCCGGGCGAATTGGACAACGCTTTGTTTAACGAATATAAAATTCACACGGTAGGTATTGTCTGGGAGAATATAAGTTGTGTTAGAATTACACCACATGTTTATACGCGAATACAGGACCTAGATAAATTGGTTTACGCCATGGAAAAAATCGCGGCGAAAAAGAAATAAAAAAATCCCAGCGTTTGCTGGGATTTTTTTTGAATCACTCCGAAGGAGTCGAATTTTATTTTTTAGCTGGCAAAGTAGGATAGGTTATTCCTAATTGCTCTAAGTAAGTGCCATATTTAGACGAATCGTAATAATACTTTTCTAATAATGGGCGATAGGTATTTTGAATCTCCTTATTCAAATGAATTGCAGGAGGATCTTTTGCAGTAATAAATGGAATGTATTTAACATCCTTAGTTTGCACATTCGTAAAATAAGCTTTTGCCTCCGTTACTAATTTAGGATTGGTAAATAAATCTAATAAAGTCATTGCAGTAGCTTCTGCACCTGCTAAAGACCCTTTATGTGCAATGGGAGTAGCCATAGCAATCGCATCTGCCCAATGGTGTCCTTTTGTTCCAGGAATATTAGCAGGGTATCTTAAAACGATGGTAGGAAGATTCCATGAGATATCAGCAATATCGTCTGAACCACCACCCCAAGAAAATGCAACAGAACCTTTTAAAGTATCAATATCTTTCTTCAATCCGTCAATAGGCTGCCCTTGTTGGTCTTTCTTAGGTGCTTCTACTAATTCTTGCACCCCTTTAGCTAAAGCATTATCCTTATCATCCCATTTAGGCATACCCACTTTTTTAATATTCGCATACATCGCTTCTGCTAATGGCTTATTAAAATGTCCTGGCCAAGCGGTACCTAACATTTGATGCGTCACAGTAGTTCCTGTCATTAACGCAGCACCTTCTGCTATTTTAATACCTGCTTCATAATTCGCTTTGATATCTTCATAAGTACGCTCTCTAAAATAATACCAAACACTGGCTTTAGACGGCACTACATTTGGTTGATCACCTCCGTCAACTATTACATAGTGTGAACGGTTAGTAGGCTTTAAATGCTCTCTTTTAAAATTCCAACCCACATCCATTAATTCTACCGCATCCAATGCACTCTTTGCTCTCCAAGGAGCACCAGCAGCATGCGCCGCGTCTCCTGTGAAATCAAAACGAACACTCACTAAACCATTGCCCCCATTATCTCCATAGCTAGAAGTGAAGTCGCCACTAACATGGGTAAAAATACAAGCATCTACGTTTTTGAAATAGCCGTCTCTAATATACCAAGCTTTGGTGCCCACTAATTCTTCAGCCACACCTGGCCATATTACAATGGTACCCGGAATATGCTCTCTTTCCATCATTTCTTTCATGGCAATGGCTGCATAAATAATTACAGCTTGGCCAGAATTATGACCTTCACCATGACCTGGAGCCCCTTCTACAATTGGATCTTTATAGGCAACCCCTGGTTTTTGAGAAGCTTTAGGAATACAGTCAATATCACTACCTAATGCAATCACGGGAGCACCTGAACCCCATTTAGCCATCCAAGCAGTAGGTACATTAGAAATACCATTCTCCACCGTAAAGCCATTTTTTGTTAAGGTGTTGGTTAAATACTTAAAGGTTTCTTTCTCTTGAAATCCTAATTCCGAATAACTAAAAATCTGGTCCACCATTACCTGAACGTCTTTGGCATGGCCTGCTACGGCAGTCATTAACTGCTGCTTCATATTCGCAATGTCTTTTTCTGAATATTTTTTCTGTGCTGATGCATTCAAGCAAAAGGACAAAATTAAAACAGGAATTAAAAAGCCTTTTAAGGCATTCGAAACATATTTCATAGTAAAAGTATTTAGGTCTTAAGTTACGAAAAAAAATATCAAACAACGTACAAATACGCTTAAATCGCATTTCAATTTTACTGATTTTACAGGTATGCAAAAATCCAATACTCCCAATGTTTCGATTTATAAGCTGCTAACCTGTTTAGTCCTATTGATGACTGCGACATTCCCTTCCATGGCACAGCAACTAGACCCATTTTGCAATAATGTGCTGGGGGCATCTTTTAAAAACGAATACATCCTAATAGACTTTAGTGTTGGCGAGCAAATTTCTATTCCAACACTCTTCCTTGATTCAAAATGTATAATTAGTAGCGGTTTTTTGCAACATAAGAATAGTGATATAGAAACATATAAAACAATAGATAGTTTTTTATTAAAAATTTCCATGGGACCCAACCCTGTTACAAATTATTATACAATTACGATGCATCAGATAGGAATCGTAATAGTTCAGATAAACATTTTAAATATGCAAGGAGGCATGGTGAGTCAATTGCAAGGGCCATATTCCGGATTAAACTTTAATAAAGCAATAGACCTGGCCATGCAAAAAGAAGGAATGTATTTAGTTCAAATACAATTTTTAATTGACGGTCAATATCCAAAAACGAGAACCTATAAAATTTTTAAATCACTATGAAAATTTTAAACCCATAAAAATGTACCATCAAAAATAATATTTATGAAAATAAAAAAAATAGCTATACTAATGATTTCCCTATTTGCTGTTTTAACTATTGAAGCACAAATACAAAATAGTAATAAGAGTATACATTTTCAAGGCATTGCTAGAAACGCACAGGGACTTATTATATCGGACAAGCGTATTAACCTAAGGCTTAGTATTATCAAGGATTCTAGCAGGGAGGACATTGCCTATCAAGAAATAAAATCAATCACTACCAATGTATTAGGATTGTTTTTTGTAGAAATTGGAATGCAGGAAGAAAACAAAGTAATAAACAGTAGTGCCTTTAGTGCTATTAATTGGAGTGAGCAACCTTATTATTTAAAAATAGAAATTGACCTCAATAATGATTTAAGTTTTACAACTATGGGCATTCATAAATTATCAAGCGTGCCTTATGCTTTTTATGCAGACAATATGCTTGCTAGTCATATTACTGGAATCGTAAATATTACACAAGGAGGAACCGGTGTTAACAATATAAAAGATTTAAAGACATTATTATTGATTGATAAAATTAATAATACTCCCGATAGTCTTAAGCCCATTACCAAATCAACTTTATCATTGATTGGAGACAAACTAAATAAGTCGGATACTAGTTCACTTAGTAATAGGATCAACACTAAATTAAATAAATCAGATACGCTTTCTCTTAGCAATCGGATCAATCAAAAAAAGGGAATAGAGGATTTAAATAGTGACGCTATAACTGCTGCGCTCGCATTTACGCCTGTTCGATCTGAATTTGGCAGTTTTTATGATACCAGTAGACAAACAGGACCTATAAATACTGCGATCCCCATAAATTGGAATTTCACACTAGCTGCCAATAATGCAAGCATCACAAACAATACCTCCCTCTTGCCCACCAGAATTACCATAACCAATGCAGGCGTTTATAAATTGACTTATAATTTACAGTTTATTAAAGCAGATGCCGGGAATGATGAAGTTAGTGTATGGATAAGGCGCAATGGCTCCGCCTATTTGTACACCAATAATAATTACACCATTATAGGCGGTGCCATAAAAAATCATATAAGCGCTTCTTATTATATTGACCTAGGAGAAAAGGATTATGTTGAAATCTATTTTAACATCAAAAATATAAACACCGCATTGGCGTATACTCCAATCCAGTCCAGCCCTTCTAGGCCTGCTACGCCATGCGCCATTGTGAGCATTGACCGCGTCAATTAGTTTTTTGTAAAAATATAGCCACTTGTCAAATAGAGTTTTTTAAATAGGAGATGCTCGTTAACTTTAAGGATAATAAATTATAAACTATGCGTCATTTAATTAGTGCTGTGTGTTTTGTTATATTATGTTCGTTTCAAACTAACGCGCAAAATATAACAAGTCCTAAATCACATTTTGGTTTTAACATTGGAGATAATTATCATTTAGCCAGTTTCACACAAACAGAAGCTTATTTAAAAAAAATAGCATCTGAGTCAGACAAGGTAAAATTGGTAAGTATTGGAAAAACAGAAGAAGGTCGTAATCATTATATGATGATTGTGTCAGACCCTAGTAATTTAAAAAGACTAGCTCATTACAAAGAAATTTCTCAAAAATTAGCAAGAGCAGAGGACTTAAGTGAAGCAGAAGCTGCTCAATTAGCAAAAGAAGGAAAAGCTGTAGTGTGGATTGACGGTGGCTTACATGCTACAGAAGTAGTAGGTATACATCAGTGGATAGAATCTATGTATCAAATTATTACACGCAATGATGAAGAGACTAAAAGAATTTTAAAGTCTACCATTATATTATTTGTTCATGCTAACCCCGATGGACAAGAACTAGTTTCTAATTGGTATATGCGCAATGCAGATACTTTAAAACGAAGTACCAGCTTAGTGCCAAGATTGTATCAAAAATATATTGGACATGATAATAACCGTGATTTCTTCATGACAAATATGTCAGAGTCAAGGAATATGAGTCGTCAACAATATATAGAGTGGATGCCACAAGTACTATATAATCACCACCAAACAGGCCCTCCAGGTTCTGTCGTAGCCGGCCCTCCTTACAGAGACCCATTCAATTATGTTTATAGCCCCTTATTGGTAACTGGCATTGATGCATTGGGCGCTGCAATGAGCAGCCGATTAAATGCCGAAAACAAGCCAGGTTATACTATGAAAGGTGGTTCGGTATATTCAACATGGTGGAATGGAGGTTTAAGAACCACTGCATACTATCATAATATTATAGGTTTGTTGACAGAGATTATAGGAAACCCGACACCTATGACTATTCCTGTTACTCCTGGCAGATTGATACCAAACAGTGCAACTCCCTTCCCTATTGAACCACAAAAATGGTATTTCAAAAATTCAATCGACTATTCAATCTCTTTAAACTATGCAGTATTAAACTATGCATCAAGATATAAGGATGAATTATTATTGAATATTTATAAAATGGGAAGACAATCCATTAATGCAGGTAATAAAGATACTTGGACCCTAAATCCTAAGAAGTCAGATTTATTAACTGAATATATGAAGGCGGAGAAAAAAGATACCAAACAAGATTCTATTGCTTTGCCATTATTTAATAAGGTTTATAAAAATGCTGAATTAAGAGATCCAAGAGGATTTATTATAACGGCTAACCAAACTAATACGGCTATTGACTTTATTAATATTTTAATTAACAGTGGTATTAAGGTACAACGCGCAACAGCAGCATTTAAAGTTGCAGGGAAAGATTATCCAGCGGGATCCTATGTAGTTAAAACCAATCAAGCATTCAGACCGCATGTAATTGATATGTTTGAACCTCAAGACCATCCTAATGATTTCTTATATCCAGGTGGCCCTCCAGTAAGACCTTATGATGCTGCAGGTTGGACGCCCGCATTTACTATGGGTATTCAGTTTGATAGAATATTAGATGATTTTACAGGGCCTTTTGAAACCATTGCTTATGGAAGCATTCAAAAAGCAACAGGAAAATTAATAGCAGCTAATGCAAAGCAAGCTTATACTATTAGCACAAAAGAAAATGATGCTTTCACTGCCGTTAATAGTTTATTACAAGCAGGTGTAGAAGTTTTAAAAAACAAAGATGTATTTGTTATTCCTGTTAATGCAAACAGTACCTCGCTAATTCAAAAAGCAATTAGTGAAGACGGTGTGATTGTAAATGAAATTGAAAGCATTCCTGCAGACGCTCAAAAAATAAATGCTTTACGCATTGGCTTATGGGATAAATACGGTGGATCTATTTCCTCGGGATGGGTAAGATGGATTTTAGAAAAACATAATTTTAACTTCACACCTATTTATGTAAAAGAAATTAACGACGGAAATTTAAATGCAAAATATGATGCTATTGTATTTGTAGAGGGTGCAATACCTTCATTACAAGCAGAAGCACCAAGCCCTTACGAAGAGAAAGAACCAAACTTAGACGAGATCCCTGCAGCTTTTCACAAAATGGTGGGTAAGATAACAGCAGAGCAAAGTATTCCTGCTATTAAAGCTTTCTTAGAAAATGGCGGATCTGTTATTACAATTGGATCTAGTGCCAACCTTGCTTATCATTTAAAGTTACCTGTTAAAAGTGCTTTAGTAGAAATGGTAGCGGGTAAAGAAAAAGCATTGCCAGGTGAGAAATTTTATATCCCAGGAAGTGTAATGCAAATGACAGTAGCTACTGAAGATGCAGCCAACTGGGGCATGCTAGCTAAGGCAGATGTCTATTTTAGTGCAAGTCCTGTATTTAAATTACAAGCCGATGCCATTGCCAACAAGCAAGTAACACCATTAGGCTGGTATGCAAGCGCAAGCACTTTAAGAAGTGGCTGGGCTTTTGGACAAGCTTATTTACAAGACGGTGTTGCTGCTTACAAAGCAAAAGTGGGTAAAGGAAATTTATTTGTATTTGGTCCAGAAATTACTTTCAGAGGACAAACGCATAGCACTTACAAAATGCTATTTAATCAATTGTATAAATAAAAAGACCATCCTAATAAGAAGTAGTTCGACAGTTTAGGCAAATTAGGATTATAGTTTTAATAAAAAGAGCCCGATTATAAAATCGGGCTCTTTTTATTTTCTGTTGATAAGAAATTATTTTGCCAATGTCATGATAGACGAAAATATTTGAATCCCCTCAAAAAAGTTTTTCAATTTTATATTTTCATTTTCTGCATGTTGATTATTATCATGATTTGCAACTGGAACTGTAATAGGAGCCGTGTTTAATTCCTGTTCAAAAACAAACAAAGGTAAACTGCCGCCTACGGTAGGAAGTAGTACAGGATTGGATCCTAGGCCTAGCTGCATTGCTTTCGCGATACGCTTTGCAAAAGGATTATCCATAGATGTTTTTTGTGCATTATAACTATTCTGATCTACTACCACCATGCAAATTTTATCATTCTGTTTTCTTTGCTCGTCGGTTGGTTCTTTGTCAGTAACAAAAAATCCTTGTGACTTAATATGATTGATAACTTTTTCTTGTTGACGTCTCCAGTCATTTCCTTTTACGAGTCTTAAGTCAATAGAGGCAATTGCTTTAGTTGGAATCACATTCGCGGAATACTTTCCCACGCCTGCACTTTGTATGCCATTCACATTTAAAGAAGGATATTGTAATGCATCATTCAATGGGATATTTCTTTCCGTTGCTAATACACCCAATTCGTTTTTTAATTGCGCATCCACACTTGGAATATTCGCAAGTGCTTCTTTTTCTGAAACGGTCAAAGGTGTGACGTCATCATAAAAACCAGCAACAGTCACTTCCCCTTTTTCGTTTTTCATGCTTGCCAATAATCTAGCTAATTCCATGGCCGGGTTCAATACCCAATTTCCATAATGCCCAGAATGCAATGGACGCTTAGGGCCAAAAACCGTAATTTCTAAATGCGTATCTCCACGTACACCATATACTATTTGCTTTTTGCCAGACTGGTGAACCGGACCGTCACATATTACCCAGATATCACTTGCCAATAAAGATTTATGCTTTTTCAAGAGTGCGGATAAATGAGGCGAGCCTGCTTCTTCCTCTCCTTCAAAGAAAAATTTGATATTAATGGTGGGCTTGATATGTAGTTGTGCTAAAGTCGCATAGGCATTAATAATTGCCATAACACCTGCTTTATCGTCTGAAGCTCCGCGACCATAAATACGTGATTGTAAATCAAAGCCGGCTACTTTCGACGGCCAACTCAAAGGCAATCCGCCGTCACTAATTAAATTGGAATATAAACTTGGCTTAAAGGGATGCAAGCCCTTTGCCCACTTAGCAGTATCTACAGGTTGACCATCATAGTGCGCATAAAAAATAACGGTCTCCGTAACGCCAGGAGTCATTACTTCTCCATACACCACTGGTGGCGTTTGAGCGTTGTCGTCTTTTAGAAGTTGTACCTTCTGAATTCCCTTGGATTGCATATAACTAGCAATCCAATTGGCATTATGTTCAATGCCAATTGGGTCTGCAGCAATATTCGGTATGGCTAATAACTC
Source organism: Chitinophagaceae bacterium (assembly GCA_947374225.1). GTDB lineage: Bacteria > Bacteroidota > Bacteroidia > Chitinophagales > Chitinophagaceae > Sediminibacterium. The sequence continues at coordinate 57,928 of CANCAY010000003.1, forward strand.
CTTAAATGATTCCATTATTTGAAACTCATTTTGACGGATATTATTTTTTATTTGAATTGATTGACTGGTTTGTGCATTTGTTACGACACTAGTGATCAAGAAAAATAAGACCCCGATATTTTTATATTTCATAATTATTATTAACCAAATGGTTGTTCAATGGATGGACTTAATTTAGAGAAAAACTTTGGACCGTCTTCTGCGATATATAAACAGTCTTCAAGTCTAATACCAAATTCACCTGGTATTGAAATAGTAGGTTCGTCGCTAAAACACATGCCCACTGCAATTGGCGTTTTATTGCCCTTAACAAAATTGGTCCATTCGTGTCCTTCCATACCAATACCATGTCCTGTTCTGTGAGGTAGGCCAGGAAGTTTATAGCTTTTATTAAAACCATGATTCTCGATAACGGCTCTTGCTGCTGCATCTACTACTTCACATGGAGCACCAATTTTAATGGCATCAAAAGCTGCATTTTGTGCTTGCTGCTCTAAATTCCAAACATCAATTTGTCTTTGTGTTGGCTTACCAACAACAATAGTTCTAGTAATGTCAGAAGCGTAGCCTTCACAGCTAGTTCCACCGTCTACCATTACCACATCACCTTCTAAAATAGTTTGAGGAACAATGCTTCCATGAGGCAAAGCAGAATACTTCCCAACTTGAACTGACGCTCCACCGTTATATCCTAGCTTTTTAAAGGCGGCAGTAATATTATTACTTAATTCAGTTTGTGACATTCCTGGACGGATAGTTGCAAATGCAGCTTTATACGCTTCAATAGTTACATCATTAGCTTTTTGCATTAACGCAATCTCTGCGTTTGTTTTATACATTCTACAACCTGCTGTAATTGGAGTAGCATCTACTACTTCAAATCCAGTTGCTAATTTTTTTACGCCATCCGCAATGAAAAAGCGAACTCTTTCTTCCATACCAATTCTCTTATACTTAACGCCCTTGTCTTTTATGGCACCAAATATTACTGCATAAGGACTTTCATGCTCTTCCCAACAACGCACTTCATTACCAAATACTGGATTGATTAATTCCATCGCTCTGTCTTCTTCAAACTTAGGACAGATATAGGTTATAGACCCTTTGGCTGGAATCACAATTCCAAAAGTTCTTTCACTTTGACCCCAACGCATTCCTGTAAAATAAGTACAAGAAACAGTGCCTTCTAAAAAGATAGCATCCATTTTATGTTGGTCCATTAACTGCTGTGCCTTAACAATACGTTGCTTACGCTCTTCTACACTGATGGGTGTAACTCCGTCTGTCATTGGTTGTAAACCAGCAATTGCACTATGTAAGTTCGCATCTAAATGTGTACTATTTACATTGTTGCCAAAAATTTGATTGCTAAATGTCATTGCGCCTGCAGACAGTGCAGCCATGCTTAAAAAAGACCTTCTGTTTTGTGCCATTTTATTTTTCGTTGGTGTATTATAAAGGTATAAATAATTTAATTAGCTTGAAAAACTTTAAATTTAAACCTCGATACCGATTTTGCTTTTGCTTACCTTGAAAAAATTTCAAAGTTGAAACTAAAAACACTCCCACTTGTACTTTTCTTTATGTCATTTACTGTTGCAGGAATTGCACAAAAAATTAATGCAGGTATTAAATATCATATACATAAAACAACCGAAGACATTAAGGTTGACGGTATTATGCATGAAGATGTTTGGAACAAGGCCGAAGTTGCAGAAAGCTTTATGATGGTTCAACCCATGGATACTAGTAAAGCCAAAGTTCCTACTCAGGTTAGAATGACCTACGATGACAATAATTTGTACATTATTGCTACTTGCTATAAAGTGGGTGCGGGAATGGATATGGTAGAGTCCTTAAAGCGGGATTGGAATTTTACAAAGAATGATAATTTCATTTTATTCATGGATACTTATGGCGACTTAACGAATGGCTTTGCCTTTGGCGCGAATTCTGCAGGCGCACAATGGGATGGCACTATGTTTGAAGGCGGTAGTGTGGATTTGAACTGGGACAATAAGTGGACTTCAGAAATTACCAATGACAATACCAAATACATATGGGAAGCGGCAATACCTTTTAAGTCCATTCGCTACAAAGCAGGCATTATGGAATGGGGTATTAATTTTAGCAGAAATGACTTAATTAGTACCGAAAAGTCTAGCTGGGCTCCTGTTCCAAGATATTTTCCAACAGCCTCTCTAGCGTATACTGGCACATTGGTTTGGGACGCCCCTTTGCCAGAACATCAAAATAATTTCTCCTTAATACCTTATGTAAAATCAAGTGTTGCTAAAGAATTTACAAACAATGCAGGCGTTAAAACGAATGTTCCAACCAATTACAATACCGAGTTTGGAATGGATGCAAAAATTAGTTTGAATTCTTCTTTAAACTTAGACTTAACCATTCATCCCGATTTTTCACAGGTAGAAGTAGACCGACAAGTAACTAACCTGAGTAGGTTTGAATTATTCTTTCCCGAAAAAAGACAGTTCTTTTTAGAGAATGCAGATTTGTTTTCCAATTTAGGTTTTGAAAACGTGCGTCCTTTTTTCTCAAGAAGAATTGGATTAGCAACGCCTATTGATTTTGGTGCAAGAATGAGTGGCAGACTTGACAAGTATTGGCGTATTGGTTTGATGGACATGAAAACCAGTGCGGACAATGCTACTTCCACAATGGCTCAAAATTTTGCAGTATTGGCAATTCAAAGAAAATTATTTAAAAAATCGAGTGTTGAGTTTTTCTATATTGATAAAACTGCGCTGGATTATTCTCCAACTAAAGTAGGAAATGCATTCAATAGAAATTTTGGTTTTGAATTTAATTTAGCGCCAAAAAATAATACCTGGTCAGGCAAAACAATTTTTATAAAATCTATTACGCCCGACAAACATGGCAACGACATGATGAATGCTGCCAACCTACAATACAGTACTAAAAAATGGATTGTTTCCTGGCAACATGAATTAGTTGGAAACAACTACAATGCAGAAGTAGGTTATGTTCCAAGAAATAATTATGTAAAAATTAGTCCTAGTATTACCAGATTATTTTTTCCAAACAGTGGCTCGGTATTAAGTCATGGTCCGCAATTTAATTCTACCTTTTATTTTAATACTTCATTCGGTCAAACAGACAATACTAAATTGTTTACTTACTTAGTTACCTTCAGGAATAAGACTACAATTGCTGCCATTGCACAAAATGATTATGTGGAACTATTGTCTCCATTTGACCCTACAAGAATTGGTAAGACACCATTAGCGGCGCATACCATTCACCAATGGAGTACTACAGGATTTGATTTGATATCTGCTCCGCAACATAAATTTACTTATGCTTTATCAAGCAGGGTTGGAGGTTATTATGCTAACGGTTCTTTATTTAGCGTAACGGCTAATGTAGGATATCGTGTACAGCCTTTTGTAAACATTGACCTGTCTAGTACTTTTAATCATATTAGCCTTCCTCAGCCTTGGGGAAATAATAATTTTTTATTAGTAGGTCCTAAAGTAGATGTTACAATGACCAATAAATTATTCTTCACTACTTTCTTTCAATACAACGAACAAACAAAAAATATAAATTTCAATACTCGATTTCAGTGGAGATACAAACCAGCATCTGATTTGTTCATAGTGTATACCGACAATTATTATATCGGACCAGTATTTGTAAAAAACAGAGCCGTTGTTTTAAAATTCACTTACTGGTGGAATAAATAAAAAATTTAAAATATCGAGCGCTCTGAATTGCTTTGCATCAATTAATGTCATTAGTTTATTTAGTATATTTATTGTACTTAAATATTTACTATGAAGCATTTTCAAAAAAGTCTTTTTGCGCTTATTGCTACAGTACTTTCTTCTGCATTATTAGCGCAAACGGTTAATCCCAATTTATTAAATGGATTAAGATACCGAATGATTGGTCCACACAGGGCTGGAAGGACCGTGGGAGTAGCCGGAGTGGCTTCTCAACCTAATGTATTTTATATAGGTGTTAATAATGGCGGTGTATGGAAAACCAATGACTTTGGGCATACCTGGAATCCTATTTTTGATAGTGAAAACACGGGTTCTGTAGGGGATGTTGCAGTAGCGCCTTCTAATCCCAATATTATATATGTAGGAAGTGGTGAAGGAATTCAAAGACCCGATTTGTCTATAGGAAATGGGTTGTATAAGTCGACTGATGCAGGTAGAACCTGGGCCAACTTAGGATTGCATGATGCACAACAAATTGGAGGCATCAGTATTGACAAGAAAAATGCAGATAGGGTTTTTATTGCCGCACTAGGACATCCTTATGGACCTAATAAAGAAAGGGGCGTTTACAGAAGTTTGGACGGAGGTAAAACACTTGAACAGGTTTTATATATAGACGAAAATACAGGAGCTGTTCAAGTTGAAATAGATCCCAATAATTCACAAATTGTTTTTGCCACTATTTGGGCTGCAAGACAGGGCCCTTGGGAGAATGGGTCATGGAATGGCAAAGCAAGTGGATTGTATAAGTCAATGGACGGCGGAACTAGTTGGAAACAAATTACTGCAGGCTTACCAACTACTACCGAGGATGGATTAGGAAGAATTGGATTTACCATTGCGCCTTCTAATTCCAATAGAATGTATGCAACAGTGGATGCAGAAAAAAAAGGTGGACTTTATAGAAGCGATGATGCAGGTGCCAACTGGTATCTACTAACAAGTGATTCAAGATTATGGGGCAGAGGGAGTGATTTTGCAGAAGTTAAATGCGACCCCACCAATGAAGATATTGTATACTCAGCCAATGTAGTAGTTTGGAAAACAATAGATGGTGGAAAAAATTGGACAGGTATTAAAGGTGCACCAGGTGGAGACGATTATCACAGAATTTGGATCAATCCAAACAATCCAAAAATTATGGCGATTGGTTTGGACCAAGGTGGAGTAGTAACTGTAAATGGAGGAGAGACTTATTCAAGTTGGTATAATCAAGCTACTGCGCAGTTTTATCATGTGAGCACGGACAATGCTTACCCTTACAATGTATATGGAGGCCAACAGGAAAGTGGTTCGGTAGGGATTGCTTCAAGATCCAATGACGGAAATATTAGTTTTAGAGAATGGCATCCAGTGGGCGTGGAAGAATATGGATATGTTGCTGCAGACCCATTAGACCCTAATATTATATATGGCGGAAAAATTACAAAGTATGATAAGCGTACTGGTCAGGTACAAAATATTTCACCAGAGCCAGTAAGGTCAGGGGACGTTAGATTTATAAGAACCGCTCCGGTTTTATTTTCACCCGTAGATAATAAGACTTTATATTTTGCAGGAAATGTAATTTTCAAAACTCAAAACGGAGGAGATAGTTGGGAAATAATAAGTCCGGACTTGTCTAGAGAAGCCTGGGATATTCCTGCAAGCGTAGGCATATACAATACAGCAGAATTACAGAAAATGAAAAGAAGAGGCGTGGTATATGCATTAGCTCCTTCTTATCAAGACATTAATACTATTTGGGCTGGCACTGACGATGGTTTAATTCATATTACAAAGGACGGCGGTAAAACCTGGAAAAATATTACACCATCTGCTATTAGTTCATGGAGTAAAATTTCCATGATTGAAGCTAGTAGATTTGATGTGAACACAGCATATGTTGCCGTAAACAGAATTCGACTAGACGACATGACAGCGCATATTTATAAAACGACAGACGGCGGTGCTACTTGGAAAGAAATAATAAAAGGTATTCCAGCAGAGCCAATTAATTCTGTTAAAGAAGATGCAGTAAGAAAAGGATTGTTATTTGCAGGTTCAGAAAATCAAGTTTATTTTTCTTTAGATGCAGGAGAAAATTGGCAATCTTTAAAATTAAACATGCCAGCAACTTCAATAAGAGATTTAGTAATCAAAGACGATGATTTAGTGTTAGGAACTCATGGAAGAAGTTTTTGGATTTTAGATAATATCAATCCACTAAGACAAATACAAACAAAAGAAACTGTTGCTACTAAATTATTCAAACCTCAAACGGCTACACGTGTACGCTGGAATATGAATACCGATACACCATTGCCGCCAGAAGAACCGGCAGGAGAAAATCCTCCAGATGGTGCTATGATTGACTATGCTATTGGAGAAAATAGTACAGCACCAATTGAGCTAAACATAATTGATAGCAAAGGGAATATCGTTAGAAGGTTTAGCAGTAATGATAGTTTGTATAAAATTCCAGAAGTAAATATTCCACTTTATTGGATAAGACCACAACAGATATTATCAAAAGCTATTGGTGCACATCGTTTTTTATGGGATATGAAATACAATCCAATAAATGAACCAGCAGCATATCCAATGGGTGCAATTAAAAATAATACCGCACCAGACGCAACTGCACCTTGGGTAATGCCAGGAATGTATCGTGTACAATTAACGATAAATGGAAAATTGCAAGAACAAACGATTGAGGTAAAAATGGATCCAAGAGTAAAAACTTCCTTAAAGGACTTACAAAGACAACACGATTTGTCTATGATATGTTATAAAGGAAAACAATTGGCACATGATAAATTTCCCGCAATAGAAAGAAAATTCAATCAGCTATTCCAAGTATTAGAAAACACAGAAATGTCTCCAACCGCAACTATTGAGAAAGCGGTAATTGCAACACAAATAGAATTTGAAAAATTGACAAAAAAATAGTTCATAATCAAGCACTCATTTGAGGACTTAATCATGAACTATAAATTATATTATAATTAAAGCCCCCAGAAGTTAGACACTTGTGGGGGCTTTTCTTTTAGGACTATATTTTCATTGCGTACTTAATTTATTGTGTATTTTATTTCTTAGCGTAATCAAATACTAAATTACAAAATGCTTTCACACCATTAGAAAAACCAGATTCATCTAAATAGAAATCTGGAGTATGGTGACCACCTACTTCAGTTGCTTTTTTACCCTTCTCCATACCACCTAAACTAAAAAAGAAGGTTGGCGCTTTTTCTCCATAAAAAGAAAAGTCTTCCGCAGCTGTTGTCCAATGTGATTCATACACATTATCAGCACCTGCTACTTTATTTAAAGACAGGACTGCTTTTTTAGCCAAAGCGGGTTCATTATAGTTTACCAAGGTTTGTGTTTTAATGTCCACATCCACCGTCGCGCCAGAAGCAGCAGCGATTGACTTCGCTGTTAAACGAATTTTTTCATGGGTCTCTTTACGCATTTCAGCATCTAAAGATCGAATAGTACCATCCATTTGAGCTGTCTCAGGAATAATATTCGCTCTAACACCACTATGCAAAGAACCAACAGAAATCACCAATGGCGCTTTAGTTAAATCAGACTGTCTACTTACAATATGTTGCAAGCCTTCAATAATTTGAGCAGACACTACAATAGGGTCAATACTTCCCCAAGGCATAGCACCATGACTTCCTTTGCCATGTACAACAATTTTAAATAAGTCAGAAGAAGCCTGAGCCGCCCCAGACTTATATCCTAGCATACCTGCAGGTAACTGAGCTGCCATATGTAAACCAAATACCACATCCAATTTTGGAGCATCCATGGCACCTTCCTTAATCATTAAAGGCGCACCACCTTCTTCATTATTAGGAGCACCTTCCTCGGCAGGTTGAAATAAAAACACAACAGTACCCGCAAGGTCTTTCTGCATATCTTTTAAGGTTTTAGCAGTCGCCATTAAAATAGCAGTATGTGCGTCATGTCCGCAAGCATGCATAACACTTACCTGTTGTCCATTGTATTCTGCTTTTACTTTAGAGGCAAACGGAATAGGCGCTCTTTCTGCAACTGGAAGTGCATCAATGTCGGCTCTCAAACCCATAACTGGGCCAGGTTTGCCACCCTTTAATATTGCCACCACACCAGTTTTAGCAACAGGATACTTTACTTCTAATCCAATAGACGTTAAATAGTCTGCAATATATTTACCCGTGTTAAATTCTCTATTGGAAAGTTCAGGGAATTCATGAAAATGATGACGCCAGCTAATTAACTGAGGTTCTACTTTTTGAACTAAGTCGTTAAAATTTTTAGGTAGCTCTTGTGCGTTTGCAGCGAAGCCAATAAAAACAGCCGTGGCCAATAATATTTTTTTCATGAATTTGATTTTATGAAAATTACAAATTAAAAGGGAAATTTTAAAGAATTAGATGCCCTAAACGATAAGAGGCCCTGCTTGGGCCTCTTATCGTATATATAAATTATAACTTTCCTTTATTTTTTCTTAGTAACCACTAATGTGATATCATCTGGATTATTTTGCCCTTCCATCCAAACATCAACTGATTTTATTAAAGTATCAATAATCCCTTGAGCCGATAAATGGCAAGATGCTTGTATTAGATTTTTCAATTGGTCATAGTCATACATTTCGCCTTTTGAGTTGGGAGCTTCAGGTAAACCATCAGATAGTTGAACTAATACATCACCCGAATCAAAAGTTCTCGATAATTGCTCAAAGCCTTCGTTTTTCAATCCCCCTAAAGGCAAGCCATTATTCATAATTTCTTCCACCATGCTTGACTTTGCCTTATACAAATAAATAGGTGGCATAGCTGCAGAACTCATTGTTATCTCTTTGTCTTTGATTTCAACAATATTCAAACTCATTCTTAAAGTGCCTAGGTCTACTTTTTTAACAACATTATTTAATTTCTGGAGGGTCAAAGCAGGAGACTCCGCATCTATGCCATTTAAGCCAGCCTTAGTAATAGATACCATCATACCCGAAGTAACTCCATGTCCTGTCGCATCTCCGCAAACCGAATATAAAACCCCATTGTCCTGAGGAAAGAAGTCATAATAATCACCTCCAACTTCGGTGGAAGAACGGATAAATGTAGCAATATCTAAATCTGCTCTTGTAGGTAAGGACTTTGGTAGCATACTAACTTGTAAATCACGAGCCGCTTTTAATTCATTGTTTTTTCGGTCATCTTCAATTTGCCTTACTCTATTTTTTTGTTTTTGTCTATTATATATACTCAAACTTACAAAGCCAATAACGAAGAATAAACTAAATCCAATGATTAATTTTTTTCGATTAGCCTCTTCTTCTTGTATTTGTTTTTCTCGTAGTTCTTCGTTAAGATTAATATTTTCAATTTCATTTACTTTCGACTTGTCTGTTAGAACGTCCTTTATTTCATTACTTAATAATAAATATTTATAAGCACTATCCACCTTGTTCATTTTTTTATAAATACTAGAAAGCAATTCGCTTGAGTTTAATAACGCTTCTGTATAGTTAACTTTTTGACCTAATTTGTAAGACAAGTTTGCATAACGTACTGCTGTATCTAAATGATTTAAATTATAATTTGCTCTGGCAATAATTTCATATGTCTGAGTAATATCTTTATCATAATTATTGGAGATGATAATTTGTCTTCCTTCTTCAATAATATCAATTGCTTTTTGATATTGCTTGGTTTTAATATAACAATCCCCTATTACATAATAAGGATAGCCCCACTTTTTTGATAAAGGCAGGTTTTTATTTAGATCAACGGCTTTATATAAATATTTTAAAGCTGAATCATATTCTTTAATTTGACTATAATATACTCCCAACATGCCAACTGGTGTCCATAATTCAGTTCCTGTAATTCCCTCTTCAAATATTTTTAATGTTTGTGGTGTAAGCATTTTTTTAACCTTTGAGTAACTTCCCAAACCGCTATAACAACCTAGTAGCTGCATATAAAGATTAGACTGAAAGATCGGATCCGTCAAATGAACTGCCTCTGCCTCTTTTTTTGACAAATTCACATAATACAGCCCTAACGAATAATTACTCTTCATCATCATATAACTCATTGCCGTAGACAAATGATTCAATGCCAATAGTATTTTTAAATCTAATAGTTTTGCAATTTTTTCGCTTTTGTTTAAATAAACTATTGCACTATCAGCATTGGAATAGAAATAAAAAGTAGCAATTTTGTCTTGAAGAATTGCCTTTGTCTTACTGTCAGGCATAGCGTTAATTAGTCCTATGCTATCTTTAAATTCTTCTGTAGGTGTTGGATAAATATAATCGGAGAATTTTTCTTGAGCGAATAAGTTATTTGAAAATATTCCAAAAGCAATTATAATAATTAATTTTTTCATGTTTATTTCTTTTTAGTAATAACCAATGTAATATCATCCGGATTGTTTTGACCTTCTAACCATACGTCAACTGATTTAATTAAAGTATCAATTATTTCTTGCGCAGTTAAATGGCAAGATGCTTGTATTAGATTTTTCAATTGATCATAATCATACATTTCACCTTTTGAGTTGGGTGCTTCTGGTAAACCGTCTGATAATTGAACTAATACATCGCCTGATTCAAAAGCTCTAGTCTCTAGTACAAACTCTTCGTCTCTTAAACCTCCTAGTGGAAGCCCATTATTCATAAACTCTTCTACCTGTTTGGTTGCGGCCTTGTATAAATAAATTGGAGGCATAGCCGCTGAACTTATAAATATCTCGTCATTGCTAATTTCTGCAATATTCATACTCATTCTTAATGTACCTAAGTCAATTCGCTTTACAACCCCGTTTAGTTTTTGTAATATTTTATTAGGCTTAATGGGGCCAATACCGTTTAAGCCTGCTTTAGCAACTGACACCATCATACCAGAAGTTACACCATGTCCGGTAGCATCTCCACATACGCTGTACAAATTACCTTCTGGTTGTGGGAAGAAATCATAATAGTCGCCACCCACTTCGGTAGAAGAGCGTATAAATGTAGCAATGTCTAAATCAGCTCTTTTTGGCAATTCCTTAGGCAACATACTTAATTGTAAATCGCGTGCTGCTTTTAATTCTCCGTTTTTGCGATCCTCTTCAATTTTTCTTAATCTATCTTTTTGTTTTCTTTTGCCGTTTAAATATATACCTATTGCAAAAAATATTAATGCTAAAGCAGTTAACATTAATATTTTTTGTTGCTTAGCTTTTTGCTCGGCTAATTCGGCTTGTTTAACCTCTTCATTAATAGCCATGTTCTGAGCATCGTTAGCCTTAATATTGTTAAATATTTGATCTCTTAATACTTCTGTAGCTTCAAGATATTTGAATGCACTGTCTTGAATATGATTCAATTTATATGCCTTATATAACAACTGATTAGCTTTTAATAAGCCTTCATTAAATGTAAAATTCGAAGACATTATAACTACATTAGATGCATATTTTATAGAAGAGTCAATTTGATTTAAATTGAAATAATTTAAAGCAACTCCATAATTTGCCTCTAGTATATCTTTATAATATAAATCTTTAATTGCATAAGGTATACTTATTTTATAAGCATTTATAGCCTCATTATATTTACCTTGTTTTGTTAATATTTCGCCATATACAATATAAGGAGCACTCCATTTTTTTTCTGCAATTGTTGTATCAATAGAATAGCGAATAACTTCATTGTATTTTAGTGCTGTGTCATATTCGCCTATCGCAATATAAAATTGTGAACTTAAATGATTCTGATTTAATCTTTGGTTTGTTTCAAATCCAACTTTGATATACTCATTGTTAAAAGCCGTTACCCCATTTTTGGAAGCAGTTTTATTGATATACTCAAGTGCTTTGTTATGATTGCCTAATTGGGCGTAACTCATGGCAATAGAATAATTGGAATAGTCTTGCCAAGCTTTTCTCCACCAACCTTCTTCTATTAAGTTATTATCAATATTTATTTTAACATACTTCGCGCATTGGAAAGAGTAATATAAGGCAAGTGGATAATTACCTAATACATTCAAATAGACAGATGCTCCATCTCCATAAATTCTATTTAAAAAATTATAATACTTGTTGTCTAAAGAAAGCTTTTCTGCGATTTTATAATAATATATGGCAGAGTCCCCTTTGTAATAATTATAATAACTTCCAATATTCACATATGTGGCAATTTTAACTTTATAATCGTTGGTAGATTCAATTTTTTTAAGGGAATCTTGTACATTTATTATTTCATTATTTAGCGCAAAGGAAGAAATTGAAATAGCAATAGCCAATAAGGTGATGCATGTTTTTTTCATGAAAAATTTTTATATGTTTTATATCTTTTTAGTAATTACAATAGTGATATCATCGGGATTATGCTGTCCCTCCATCCACTGGTCAACTGATTTTATTAATGTGTCAGTTATTTCTTGTGCTGTTAAATGACAGCTAACTAGAATTAAATTTCTTAATTGATCATAATCATATGGATCGCCTAGTGGGTTTGGCGCTTCTGGCAAACCGTCTGACAACTGAATTAATACATCTCCAGTTTCAAATGGCATCGTTTCTAAAACAAACTCCTCATCTCTTAAACCTCCTAGTGGCAAGCCATTGTTCATATATTCTTCTACAGTTTTAGTGGCAGATTTATATAAGTATATTGGTGGCATTGCTGAAGAACTTATATGAATTTCATGAGTATCTATTTCGGCAATATTCATACTCATTCTTAAAGTGCCTAAGTCAACACGTTTTACTACACCATTTAATTTTTGTAAAATTTTATTGGGTTTTATTGGACCAATACCATTTAAGCCTGCCTTTGCAACAGATACCATCATTCCAGAAGTAACACCGTGGCCGGTTGCGTCACCGCATACACTAAATAACGTGCCATCTGGTTGCTGAAAAAAATCATAATAGTCTCCTCCCACTTCCGTTGAAGATCGTATATAAGTAGCTATGTCTAAATCGGCTCTTTTAGGGTTTTGCTTTGGCAACATGCTTAATTGTAAATCACGCGCTGCTTGTAATTCGGCACTTTTTCTTTCATCTTCTATTTTACGAATTTTATTTTTTTGTTTTTGCTTTACAACAAAAAAACACCCTATCGCAAATAATACTAAAAAAAGGACAATCAAAAAATATATTTTCTGCTGTTTAGCACTTTGCTCAACCAACGCTCTCTGATTAAGTTCCTCGTTCATTGCCATGTTTTGAGCATCATTGCTCTTGGAATCATTAAAGATTTGATCTCTTATATCATTGTATTTTTCTAAATACTTAAGGCAACTGTCCTGAGCTTTATTAAATTTATAAATATCATACTTTATATGATAGGTCTTTTGCAAACCCTCGTTAAACGTAATAACTTTTGCATTTTCAATTATTTTATTACAATAAACTAAAGAAGAGTCAAACTTCTTTAAATCATAAAATGACTGTGCAATACCCAAATATGCTTGAGACTCGTCTTTTAAAACATTTCTAATAATACTATGTGGTACCGATTTTTTATAATAAATGATAGCCTCCTCCTGTTTATTTTCTTTTTGTAAAAGGATTGCTTTTGAAATATAAGGAATGCCCCATCTGTCTTTAAAACTATAACTTTCATTAATTGCTAATGCCAAATTATTATATTTTTTCGCATCCTCTATTTCATTGTTTCTGATATATGTTTCAGTAAATACACCGTAAATGGTCATTTTATCTCCATTACTATATTTTGGTTCAATCTTTTTATATTCTTCTAATGCTTTAGTCATATACTCGTTCGACTTCACCTTATTTAATAAAAAAGCATACGTGTTTGCAACTGCATAGTTTGCATACAATGTTAAATCTTGCAATTCTTTATCAACTTTATTAATATTTCCTAGCGATTTTAAGGATTCAAATGCATAAGTTAATGCAGCCGGATAATTACTTAGTGTATTAGAATTACAACTAGCCATATAAAAATATATTAATGGTAGTTTAGTACTAAGATTGTTTTCAATAGATAAAGCTTCTGCTTTTTTCAAAAAGATCATAGCAGAATCGCCTTTGAAATAAGCATAATTTATAGATATATGCATTAAGACTTCAACTTTTTCTTTTGCAGTATTTAATTGCTCTAGTTTAATTAATGAATCTTTTATATTAATGTGCCTGTATTCTACCTGCGCTTTTGCATTAATAAAACAGATCAGATAAATAAAAAATAATAGTAGTTTTTTCATAGCAAGCGTTAATTCTAGAAGGATTCGACGTTTTTTAGTGAGTAGCTTCTGGTTGTTTTTCATTAACCATTGCAGATTTACTTAGCCCACTCATTCCATATTTTAAAACGAAGGGGATTAGTAATGGAACAAGTCTTCCTATAGTTGGATTTATAAAAACTAAACCTAATGAAATAAGAAAAATAACTGGGACCACTAATGTGAAATAAAAACCCAATAGCACTCTTTCTTTAGAAATTTTATGTGTAAAAATGTCCAAGTTGTGATTGGTTAAATAAAACCATAAAATAGCATTCATAGTTGCTGTTAAACAAATATTAATAACATACACTGCATATGGCAAGTGCAACTCACTGTCGGCCGCATATTCGCCCAAAAGTCCAGAAGTGAAGGGTAGTAACACCACAGAAAAAAGAAATAATAAATTTAACCATATTAAACGTGTTGTATATTTTTCTACATACCCAAAAATTCTGTGATGAACAGACCAGTAATAACCAACAATACAAAAGCTAATTATAAAACCTAATAATTTCCAAGCCATTTCTTTAAGTGAGTCCCATAAAGCATGGTCTGTAGCATGTTCTATTACGGGTACTTTAAATTCAATCACTAATAATGTAATTGCAATTGCAAATACTCCGTCGGTGAAGAATGAAATACGATCTAATTGAAAATGTAGCTTATTCGCGCTATGTCCTGCTTCTGCCATAGTTCTAGGATTTTAATTTATTTTTAATAATCGCCAATTCATTGGCTTTTAGTTTATTTCTTGTTGCATTTGACGTTCTTGTAAAATAGGAATGCTTTGTTAAGAATTGATCTTGGATTTTTAACCAATCCGTTTCTGACACTTTTTTCTTTAGCCTAAGCTCTTGTAACAATAGGAGGCTATTCTCTTCATATCCGGTTCTTCCTAAATAATCCAGGTCGGCATCACAAATAATTTGCTCTAAAATGTTTTTAGGACTTTGTGGAATCTTTGTGGCCATTATCATCCCAGTAATTTTATTAATTTTTTTAGCAGGAAAGTCCATCGCATTTAGGACCGTGGTTGCATATTCAGCGCCTCTGGCTTCATGTCTTCCCGGCTCCCATATATAACCTACATCATGTAACCAGGCTGCCAATTTTAAATCAGCTATATCTTCTTTATTAATTTTTTCTTTTTTAGCAATTCTTTCTGACTGTACAACTACATCACGTATATGATGAATTGTGTGGTAAGTATAATCCTTTGGTAGATGATTTATCAAAAATGATTCTATCATACCAAATGCCACTTCATAATTAAATGGAGGACGATCATAGAGCACTTCTTTGATTTCTATTGGCTTTACTTTACCCTTAACCTTAACAGGATTTAATTTTTTACTCTTTAGGTATTTGTTATGCTTTACGTGTTTCCAAACGGTATCTGAAACTATTATTTCGTCTGCTTTTGCAACAGAACATAAACGTGACGCCAAGTTTACAGAATCGCCAATTACAGTAAAATTCATTTGTTGTCTTGAGCCAATATTTCCACTAATTACCTTACCTCTATTTATTCCAATGCCAATAGTAATAGGGAGTTTTGAATGTATTATTCTTTGTTGATTAAATTCAATTAAACGCTCTTGCATCTCTATAGCAGTTAATACTGCGTTTTCTGTATCCTGGTCTGTAGAATTAGGCGCGCCATATATAACCATTAGGGCGTCGCCAATGATTTTATCAAGTGTCCCATTATATTTAAAAATTATTTCAATCATTAAGTTGAAATAATCATTCAATGTTTCTACCACTTCATTTGGTGCCATAGTTTCTGACATAGAAGTAAAACCTCTGATATCCGAAAACAATATCGTAGCTTCTTGTTCTTGTCCCCCCAGGTTTAACATGTCATCATTTTCTAAAAGCTGGTCGACAATTTGCTTGGATACATACTTTTTAAAAGTGGATTTTAATTTATCCAAATTAGATAAATCTTCCATGGCTACCACAGAGCCAATGGGCTCATTGATATCGTTCAACAATGGCGAAATAGAAATATTTACAGCCGTAGTTTTACCATTACAGTTCAATTGTACCTCTGTTTCAGAAACAGTATCTAGTTCTAATTCACATTTTGAGATAAGCTCGTTAATAATTTCATTGGACTCAAAAACATATTCATAATGATTGCCAATAACGGCTTCCCTCTCTAAATTAATAATTGCTGCGGCTGCTCTGTTTACGTGATTAATTTCCCCCATCAAATTTGTGGTGAAAACGCCCGTAACAATAGACTGCATTACGTTATCATTAAAGGTTTTAGCCTCTTTGATACTTTCAATTAATTTAATATTATTATATGCAACTCCTGCCTGAGTGGCTATAGCGGAGAGCATATTGGTGTCAGATACTTCAAATGCTGAAATACCCGCTCTTGATTCTTTATCGAATAAAATAATCACCCCAACTAGATCTTTTTTATCTAGTAAGGGTGCTATTAGTCCATGTGTGCAATTGGTTCTTGTTAAAAATGGATCATTTGAAATTTCAACATTAATCGCCTTGCGATTTTGATTCACTTCGTTAAAAAAACCTCTTTTTTTATTAAATATAATGCCCTTCAAAGCTTCTACATCTATATTAAACTCTGCTTCTATTTGAAATAAGTCAGAATTATTATTCTGCATTAATATCATTCCAGAAGAAGCATTTAATACTGCACAAGATTTAATTAAGATCTCTTCTAACAATACAGTTACATTTTCAAAGGAGCTTAGCTCGTTTGTAATGTCTAATAAAGTTTCTAATTCAAGATACTTTAACTGTAACTCATTTATATTAAACTGCTTGCTCATTATAATCCACTAACTGCTTCTTCTTCTGTAGCAAATACAGTTGAATATTTTGTTAGCCCCATTATGTTAAAGGTTTTGGAAACTATTGGCGCTAAATTAAAGTAGCCAATTTTGCCATCTACTTCTTGTAATTTTTCAATGATTTCAATTAAGATAGAAACGCCAATACTGTTTACCACCTTAGTTGCCGCCATATTAATTAAAAATTTATTTTGACCGGATTTCATTTTATCATAACAAATTGCTGAGATAGCTTCTCCTCCTTCATTATTTAAATAACCATCGGTTTCAATAATTATAATTTGATTTGATTCTTTTGTGCTTTTTATAAATTCGCTCATGATATGTAGTTTATTAGTTAAATTATTTGTTGATATTTTTTTTCATAGTCACCGTAGTGCCTTCACTGTTAGATTCAAACTCCACCGAGTCCATTAATTCTTGAATTAATTGTAAACCCCAGCCTCTTTTTCTTTCGTCTTTCCCTATTTTGTTCTCAATCTTAGGTATTTCTACTTTTGTCTTATCAAATCCAATACCTTGATCAATCACTTTTACAACTAATGAATCCTCTTCAATTAGAAAATGAATAAATACATTGTTTTCTGCCTTAGAGTGCTCGAATGCATTAATACAAGCTTCAATTAAAGCCATACTAATTTCACCTGCCTGGTCTTCTGTTAGGTGCATATGCCTAGCTATAACGTCGGCAGTTTGTGTTGCGATTAATTCCATGTTTGGAATGATTGGCAACTTTAGTTCTACGCTTGGTTGTTTCATATTGTTTGTTTTATTCTTATGAATTTTATTTAATTATAGATTTTATCTTATTTAGTTATTGAAATTGTATCCTTATTTATGTTTAATAATTACAATAGTGATATCGTCTGGGTTATGTTGACCTGCTAACCAAGCATCCGCCTGGTTCATTAGTTCATCAATTAATGATTTTGCACTCATTTGGCTATTTTCATTAATGATATTTTGAATGCGGGAGTAGTCAAATAATTCTCCATTTAAACTTGGTGCTTCTGCAAGGCCGTCAGAAATAATTGCTAAAATATCTCCTTCTTTAAATGTCGTAGTGATTTGATCAAAGTTTACTTCTTTAAAGCTTCCCAATGGAACACCCGAAATCATAATTTCCTCTGTTGTATTACTTTCCGCTCTATAAACAAAATAAGGAGGCATACCTGCCGAACTTAATATTAATTCTGTCCCTTTTAAATAGGCGATATTTAAACTCATTCTTAATATACCTAAATCTACTTTTTTAACAACAGTGTTAAGCGCTGAAAGCATTTTATGAGGCTCCATTTGAGGAAGTCCAATTAATCCAGCTTTAGTAATGGATACCAGCATTCCTGAAGGAGTTCCATGACCAGTAGCATCTCCGCATATTGCATAAAGAGAACCGTCAGCTTGTTGGAAGAAGTCGTAATAATCTCCACCTACTTCAGTTGAGGTTCTTAAATAGGTAGCGATGTCTAGCTGTTCGATTTGTGGATTATGTTTAGGAAGCAATCTTTCCTGTAAAGCTTTTGCTTCCGCTAATTCACCATTTTTTCTTTCATCTTCTAATTTTTTTATTTGTTGTTTTTCTCTATATTTTGAGAAAGCATAAATAAAGCCGATTAGAAAAATTAAATATAATAAATAGGCCCACCAGGTTCTCCATAATGGAGGATAAATAGTAATTGTCATTTTTGCACCTACTTCATTCCATACACCATCACTGTTGGCCGCTTTAACTCTAAATATATATTTCCCTTCTCTTAAATTAGTATAAGAAGCAAATCGGCGTGTTCCTGAATAAATCCAGTCTTCATCATAACCTTCCATTTTGTATGCATACTGATTTTTTAATGCATCTCTAAAATTAAATGCTAAAAATTCAAATGAAAGGTTGTTGCTTTTGTATGATAATTTAACAGGGGTTTCAACATTAGAGGTCTCGACATACATGGTTGTGTCTCTTGATGTAAATTTTTGAATAATTAAAATAGGTGGTTTCGTATTTACTTTTATAGAATCCGGATGAAAATAATTAAGTCCCAATAGTCCATTGAAAAATATTTCTCCGCTTGATGATTTAAATGAGCTGTTAGCATTGAACTCGTAATCCTGAACCCCTTCGGAAGGGCCAAAAGATCTAAATTTATTATTATAAGGATTATACCTTATTAGTCCATAATTAGATGAGATCCACAATACATTGTCCCTGCCTGCATGAATATCATACAAGTATAAATTAGGAACACCGTCCTTTAGGGTTAGAAATATCTTTGTTTGCTTTTCTAAATCAACTTTTATCAAACCATTACCATAGGTTGCAATAAATGCATATTTGCCATCAACTACTTTTAAAGAAGGGCCAGAGTAATAATCTTCATTTACTTTAAATGAAATATTTTTTGTTAATGACTTAGCAATATTTGTTTTTTCATTTAACAAAAAAATGCCGTCTTCATTTAATACATATAATTCAAATTCAGATTTTCTTTCTACTGCATAAATTCCTTTTTCTAGACCCTTTGGTAAATTCCAATACTTAAAAACAAATTTTCCATTGGAATCTGCCAATACAACTGGCTTAATTCCTGATAAAATGGTTTCTTTATTATAGTTTATAAAATCACCCCCATTTACATTACTTGATACATTTTGTAATTGCTCATTTGCAAATAATTTTTTATTAAACACCTCCTTGTTAAATGGTTTTTTATATAGTACCAGACCGCCGACAGAATTAGTATTTCCCGTGAATGCATACATATTTCCCCTATGATCTTCTACTAGCTTCCAAGTTTTTAGTCCTGTTCCATTCTCATTTCTTAAATATGATTTTTTCGATTTATGCACACGATCAATAGCAAGTATGCCGCCGCCTGATACATATTCTCCCATCCAAAGCACCCCTTTTTTGTCTTCAACTATTCCCCAGGTTGCGCTAATGCCCATATTAAAATCGCTTGGAAAATTTTTATTCATTAATCCAAACATTCTTTTACCCGGATCGTATTTTAACAATCCCGAAATGGACGAACCAATCCAAATATTATGGTCTTTGTCTTCAAGAATGTCGAAATAATTAGATTCGTTTATTCCATTGTCTTTCCCATTTTGAATATTTAAATGGCTGTTTTTATTATTGCTTAAATTAATTACATCAATTCCTTCTCCTCCAATTGTCAACCATAAGTAATTACTGGTCTTACTAAAATGTATTCCATTTACATTATTACTTGCTATAGAATTATTATTTCCATCTTCGTGTTTAAATATGCGTACTACCTTAGTTTTGATATCATAGATATAAGCACCAAGCTTTGTCGCAACATAAATTTTATTATCAATTACTTTTAAATCGTTTGGAATTATATTGAATAAGGAATCTGAGGAGTTAATGATTCTTGAAAATTCTTTTGTTTTAGTATCAAAATATTGAACTCCAATATCAGTAGCTAGTACTAATTTCCCTGCTTCCGCTCCTCGAACATAGTTTAATCTCTCTTTTGCCCATTCACCCATTTTTGATGCTTCATGAACATTGAAATGTTCATATTTTTTAGTTTTTGGATCAAATGAAATTAGCCCAGTACCAACTGTGCCTAACCATACCTTAGCCGATACCGAATCAACAAATATGCTCCTCGCCGCCCCAATATAATAGGGAAGATTATTATTATTTTTAAATAGCGAATCTCTTATGGGGGTTGTAAAGTTTGTCCATTTGTCAGTTGCCCTTTCTAAAATTGAAAAATGTCCAAAATTGTCTACAGTCCAAATATTACCGTTTTTATCTTCTGTTACATCTAGTACCCAGCCACCAGAACGGGAGAATATATTTTTATTGTCATGTGTATATTGCTTAAAAGTATAACCATCAAACCTATCCACTCCCGACTGATTCCCTACCCATAAGTATCCCACCCTGTCCTGATAAATACACAATGGGGAGCTCTGAGACATTCCGTCCTTAATTTGGTAATTATCAAATAAGAAGTCCGATAGAGACTGTGCGTTGACATTTAGGTTGGTAAAAATCATTATAAAACCTATAAGACAGGTGCTTATATATTTCATATATATTTAATTTATTATATTATTATTGGATTTTGAACCAAAAAGAGGGCATTGAAACTTGAAACAATCCTAACCGCTTGATTTAGAAGTATATTATATACGTTAAAATACAATTTTGAGTATTCAAGCATCACAGCAATAGGGTTCAAATATGTTCCATATCGGTAAAATGGAACATTTTGGCCAATGGCTCAATTAATTAGAATTAGATCTATATT
The DNA here is from genome assembly GCA_947374225.1 of Chitinophagaceae bacterium. Classification (GTDB taxonomy): domain Bacteria; phylum Bacteroidota; class Bacteroidia; order Chitinophagales; family Chitinophagaceae; genus Sediminibacterium. Next base: position 79,047 of record CANCAY010000003.1, read on the forward strand.
TTTAATAATTGTCCTATCTTGAATCATATTCAATATACAACGACTGGTTTATGGCTATTTTATTCCCATTATTTGGGATTTTTACTTCATTTATACTTCTTTACTATTTAAGCTCCTTAAATAGATCTATTATATACTTGGCCTTATTCTTTTTGTGTTGCAACTTGGTGGTGATGGTATATTTTGGATTGCATTTCTCTAAAGACCTTTTTTGGGAGGGCGTATGTTTTGTAAATTGGCTCCCCCTTTCTTATTTATTGGGACCGCTTCTGTTTTATTATGTTAAAACAACATTGACAGATAACAATAAATTGGGGAAATGGGACTGGTTACATTTATTGCCAGCCTTGCTTACTATTATTAATTGCCTGCCTTTTACCACGCTGCCTTTTAATGAAAAAGCTAGAATTGCGCATGAAATTGTAAATGTTACTGAGAATTATACTTTAAACTTCTATTTTGTCTCCTTTGAGTTTATTCTCTTCTCCAGGTCGATACACTTGTTGATTTATTCCCTTTTGTCGATTGGCTATTTTTTCGGATTTAGTAGAAAGACCTTTAAAGTCTACGGGAAGTTACCGTCTAATCATGCTATGATTAAAAGATGGATTTACCTGTTAAGTTTTATCCAGATCGTTATTGCTGTAAATAGTATTGGTCATATGACCACTTTATATGGTTATCATTTCTCCTTATTGGGGATTCCATCAACTCAAATATTTTCAGAAAAATACTATTTTGAAATATGCGGCGGCGGGTTTTTTATGCAGAACATTTTTCTATTCTTGTTCCCTAAAATTCTTTACGGAAATATTTCATACAAGGTAGAGGAGGGAAAAGATAGTATTATTGAGGAGATAAAGTCTATCATTCCAAAGAAAATGAAAGAAGCTTCCGTAAATCCAGATTTTGAAAACATATTAAACGAGTACTTGACAGAAGCTCCATTTATTCAAAAGGACTTCTCGCTTTCTCAAATGTCATTTGACCTTAAAGTCCCAGAACGTATTATTTCTAATTACTTCAACAAAAACTTAAATATTAGTTTTAGTGAATGGAGAAAAAATATTAGAATTGAATTTGTATGTAAGTTAATTGAAGAGGGTCGTGCCACAGATCTTACTATTGAAGCTATTTCTAGTAATGCAGGGTTTGCTTCTAGGTCAAAATTTATTGACGCTTTTAAAGAGCGAAAGGGAATTACCCCTTCCGCTTTTATTAAATCATTTGTAGTTGCTAATTAACGAGGCATTAAACCAAGCTGTTGCATAAATTCAAGATTGTCAAAAAAGTCTTGTTCTTCTGTAATTTTTCCGTCAACTATTGTTGCAATAGTACAGCCAATTACGTCAATATCCTTATTGGTAGCAGGTATGCCAAAGAAGCTTCCAGTGTGCTTTCCTTTAAACTCCCAGTACTTAGTTAATTTGTTTCCTTGCGCAAACATTTCTTTTACAATAAATTGTCTATTAGAAAATCCTGTTACATAATTTGCATAATAGGCTTTACAATTTCCCTTTCCTTTAATTTCTGGCTTTGTGTGCAATACTGCATCTGCAGCATAAGCAGTATCTAAAATACTTAATCTGCCTTCGTTAATAGCCACTTCCCATACGTTGCCATAAAATTTAATATTGTCGTTTGCAATTTTTTCATTCTTAGCCGCTTCATTATTGCAAGCAAAAAGCATACTGCTTACCAACACTGTAAAAAGAATTTTTTTCATTTTTTTAGATTTTAGATATTATTCTTTTAAAAATAGGATAACAATTAACTTGTTTTTAATTTGATCACTTGTAATATGTTCCAATTAGCGAATTTGGAACATTGTTTAGTTTACGTTGCTACAAATGGAGTCCTCTCTAATCATCTTTGATTATAATTATGTAGTAACTTGCTAATATGAATATGAAAAAACGGTATCAAGTATTATTAGTGTTGTCTCTTTTATCCATGATTACTTTTTTAGACAGAGTAGCATTATCAAGTGCTAGTTCAAATATCATGGACGAATTACATATTAGTACCGTACAATGGGGTTGGATATTGGGTATGTTTACCATTGCCTATGCTGCATTTGAAGTGCCTACTGGTTGGCTGGGTGATAAATTTGGAGGCAAGAAAATTTTAATTCGAGTAGTTATATGGTGGTCTTTGTTTACTATTTTAACCGGATTTGCCAATGGTTTCATGATGTTAATCGTAGTAAGATTTTTATTTGGAATGGGGGAAGCTGGAGCGTATCCCAATACTTCAATCGTTTTATCTAAATGGTTCCCTAGTTTTGAAAGAGGTCGTGCTCAAGCGGTAATATGGGGCGCTTCCAGACTTGGAGCTGCTTTAACACCTTTTATTGTGCTTCCTATTCAAACCTATTTTAGCTGGCGAATGTCGTTTTATGTATTAGGTGCGGTGGGAATTATTTGGACCTTGTTCTGGGTTTTCTGGCATAAGGAAGACCCTACTGAATCAAAAAACATTAACCCAGCAGAGTTAAAATATATATTAGATAATCGTGACCTTCCTATTAAAGACAAAGCAGAAAAAACGTCTTTAGCTAGTGGATTTAAAAGTAGCAATCTTTGGTTTTTATTAGGAATGTATGTTTGTTATGCCATTGGTGCGTATTTTTTCCAAAGCTGGTTTCATACCTACTTACAAAAAGGTAGAAATATCCCTAAAGAAACTTTGATATGGGCTTCCTCCGTTCCCTATTTATTAGCAGCTATTGGATGCTTTACTGGCGGCTGGTTAAGTGATAAAGCTTGTTTGAAATGGGGGAAGAAATGGGGAAGGCGAATTGTACCCATGGTTGGTTTATTTGTATCCGGTATCTGTATTATAAGTGCGGCATTAGTGGTAGATAATTTAACAGCTATTATTGCATTGGGTTTGGGTATGGCGTTTATGGATGTTACAGCGCCTGTTGCCTGGGCGGTTGCTATGGATATGGGAGGTGATAAAAGTGGAACAATTTCAGGCTCCATGAATAGTGCAGGATTGACCGGCGCCTATTTTAGTACTGTATTTTTTGGCTATATGGCAAATCAATATGGATATTATCTCCCTGTATTGTGGATAGGAATTATTGTACTTTTTGGAGCTTTTGTTTGGCTTAAAATTGATGCCACTCAAAAAATTGTATTTAAGGCAACAAGCTAGAAGCCAAGATTTGTCTTAACTTTAGACATGATTTTTAAACATTCATTTTTATTAAAATTTATTTTAGTAAACAGCTCCTTCATTTTGCTTTTTTCATGTGGCAAAAAAAATGAAGCAATCCATCCCATTCAAGAAAGTATTACGCACTCTGTTTATGCATCGGGAACTATAAAAAGCAGCAACCAGTATGATGTTTTCACAAAAGTGAATGGCATAGTGGAGGAAATTTTTGTAACTGAGGGTCAGTTGGTAAAAAAGGGGCAGCCTATTTTGAAGTTGAATAATTCCAATGCTGCATTGAACTATGAGACTGCTAAAATTGCCGCTAATTATAATTCTATTCAGTCCAATACCGAAAAATTACAACAAGCAAAAACAGAACTAGAAGTTGCTAAATTAAAAATGGACAACGAAGCGTCTTTGCTTGAAAGACAAAAGAAAATGTGGGCGCAGGAGATTGGAACAAAAAACGAATTAGATCAAAGAGAATTATCCTATAAGAATGCAGCAAGTTTGTTTCATGCTAGTAAGTTAAAACTAGACGATTTAAAAAAACAATTAGAGTTCCAAACGGATCAGTCCTCTAAAAATGTAGCCATTAGTGCAGTTAATATGAACGACTTTATTATTAAAAGTCAGATAAACGGAAAAGTGTATAATATCAATAAAGAAAAAGGAGAAATGGCAAGCACGCAATCTGCAATTGCAGTTGTGGGTGATGCCGCTGCTTTTTATATTGAATTACAAATTGACGAATTCGATATTGCAAAAGTAAAACCCGGTCTTAAGGTTTATATAAGTATGGATAGTTACAAAGGGCAGGCATTTGAAGCTAGGTTGGATAAAATTTATCCTATTATGAACGAGCGTTCAAAATCTTTTAAAGCAGATGCTAGTTTTGTAAAAACACCCGAAAATATTTATCCAAATTTATCAGCAGAAGCTAATATAGTTATTGAAATTAAACCTAAGACAATAACTATTCCAAGGTCTTACCTTGTTGATGATAAATATGTTATTTTATCCAATAAGGAAAAAAGGAAAGTAGTAACTGGCTTAATGGACTATGCAAAAGTTGAAATTATTAGTGGAATCACTATTAATGACGAGATTATAAAGCCATAATGAAAAAAGGCATACTCATTAATATCGCAAAAGCCCTCTTATTAGCAAGATGGAGACAAACCCTTGTAGCGGCCACTGGTGTTACTTTTAGTATAGCTATGTTTATTACGTTATTAAGTTTTATGTCTGGATTGAATGATTTACTAGACGGCTTAATTTTGAATAGAACACCACATGTTAAACTTTACAATGACATCAAGCCCAATGTCAATCAGCCAGTAAACGATGTAGCAGCATTTAAAGACAAACATAATTTTATCAGTTCCGTAAAATCAGATGCTGCAAGAATTGCAATTTATAATAGTGGTGCTATAATGAAAAATTTAGACCTTGATAATAGAGTACTGGGATTTACACCAAGGTTAACTGCTCAGATTTTTTTTAATAACGGAAGTACCGAAATTACAGGCGCATTAAACGGGATTGATCCCATTAAAGAAGCCAAGCTTTTCCACTTTAACGAATATGTTACTTCCGGTGATGCCATTGACTTAAATAATGAATCTAATACTATTATCCTAGGGAAGGGTTTGGCCGAAAAGCTGATCGCCTCTATTGGAACCATTGTTCAAATATCTACCTCGAATGGGGAAAGATTTCAACTAAAAGTAATAGGCATTTTTCAATCTGGACTTAAAGATTTTGATGACGTACAAAGTTACACTTCTATAAAAACGGTACAGAAGGTTTTAATTAAACCCAATGATTATATCACAGCTATTGACGTTAAGTTAAAAAATATTTTATTGGCTCCTGCATTGGCTAAAGAATATGCGAGGGTATATGAATTAGATGCAGAAGACATTCAAACTGCTAATTCTCAATTTGAAACAGGAAGCTTTATTAGAACTTTAATTTCCTATGCAGTAGGTATCACTTTATTAGTAGTAGCGGGATTTGGGATTTATAATATTTTGAATATGATGATATTTGAAAAGATGGATTCTATTGCTATATTAAAAGCCACTGGATTTTCTGGATCTGATGTTAAAAACATTTTTATTTATATCGCAGTGAGCATTGGAATTTTCGGAGGGCTTGTGGGACTCTTATTTGGATTGATCATATCCTCCATAATTGATCAGATTCCATTTGTAACAGCGGCACTTCCAACTATCAAGACCTATCCTATTAACTACAATCCCAATTTTTATATAATTGGAATTATATTTTCATTGATCACTACCTATTTTGCAGGCTGGTTCCCAGCACGCAAAGCAAGTAAGATAGATCCTGTCATCATAATTAGAGGCAAATAGACATGAATCAGATAATACTAGAAGCCAAGCATGTCAATAAATACTTTGAGGACCCTGTCCGTATCAAAGTACTATCCGATGTTAATTTTACTATTAATAAGGGGGAGTTTGTATCTCTTACTGGGAAATCGGGTTGTGGTAAGTCTACTTTATTATATGTCTTGTCCACCATGGACACGGCTTACGACGGCGAGGTTTTAATTGACCAGGAAATCATGCCCAAAAGCAATGAGTCCTTTTTAGCTAAAATTAGAAATGAGAAAATTGGATTTGTTTTTCAGTTTCACTATTTACTAAACGAATTTAATGTCCTAGAGAATGTAATGTTGCCTGGACTTAAATTAGCAAAATTTACCAAAGAGGAAATTGAACATAGGGCTTATGAGAAACTAAGGTTATTAGATATTGAAAAATTAGCGCTCAAAAAAGCAAATCAAATCTCAGGTGGTGAAAAACAGAGAGTCGCAATTGCCAGAGCACTTATTAATGATCCACATATTATAATGGGGGACGAGCCAACTGGTAATTTAGATAAAAAAAATAGCGACTTAGTGTTTGATCTTTTTTCTAAAATAGTGACTGAATTAAATCAGACATTATTAATTGTAACGCACGACGAAAGTTTTGCTGAGCGTACCAATAGGATTATCAAAATGGAAGACGGAAGAATTATAATCTAAAAATATTAGTCCATTCCCTTTCTTTTCTTAAATGCAGATGGATTTTCTCCCGTAATTTTTTTGAAGGTTTTGTTGAAATAAGAAAGGCTTTCAAATCCAGCATCATAGCAGGTTTCGGTAACATTACGGTTCTGTAATAATAATTTTTTAGAATAGTTAATTCGATATTGATTTACAAATTCGGTATAAGTAAGCTTGGTAGATTTTTTAAAGTATCTACAAAATGCCGCTTCCGTTAAATTTACATGTGTCGCAATTGCTTTAATTTTTATAGGTTCTTGAAAATGCATTTCTACATATTGATAAATTTGATGCATGCGCTCTTGTTCTTTTAAAACCGAATGCGTGGAAATAGGCCTCGTATTCAATAAGGTATACTCATTACTATTTGCAAGCAAGTTGAAAACCTGAATCAATAATATAGTTTGTTCAAAGGGCGGTAGGTTAGCTAAATTTTTCAATTGTATCCCCGCTTGTTTTTTTGTCTCCCCATAAAACGCAATTCCTGTTTTTGCTTTTTCAAACAAATTATAAATTGACTGCATTTCAGGTTGTCTATAAAAAGGATCTTCATAAAAATTTTCTCTAAACTGAACAACCACAGTTTCCACTACTGTCTTAACTCCATAATCAAAATTCAAATGAGGTATATAAGAACCAATTAAGGCTAAATCACTTCCTTCATAAGTGCTAATATGATCCCCAATATGTCTAACCCCCTTGTCTGCTTCTACATAGACCAATTCTATTTCTGGATGGAAATGCCAGTAGAATATTTCATTCAATTTTGGGGTGAGCAGGATTTTGAAGGAACTTCCTGCGTCTGGTTTAATATTTTCTAGGCTTAGCTTCATTATGACTAAAATAACTGACTTAACACCAATTTAGCTAGATTTTATCAATATAGAGCAAATTTTAGCCATTTTAGACAAAATGTAAAGCATGTTTTGGGCTGTACTTTTATACTATCAAAACAATTACTTGCTATGGAAAACAAAACAATGGCTCCTTCAATGGTCCCAACAATGGCACCAAACAACAATGCACATAAGGACATTCCAGGAAATCCTTCTACTGCAAAATCCAGTGCCACCAGTTTAAATGAAAGAAAAAACAGTGAACCTTTAAGAGTATTAACTGAAGAGGATTGGAAATTTTGGAAACATAATGGATATGTAGTTATTAAAAATGCGGTTCCGCGCGAACAGGCATTGGCAACAGCGCAATTTATATGGGAGTTTGAAGACAAGGACCCAAACAATAAAGAAACTTGGTACACGGCTCCAAGAGCAGAAATGCAAATGAAGGAATTGGCTTATACTGGAATGGTAGAGTGTTATAATAATCAGCACTTTTGGAATAATAGACAAATGCAAAAAGTGTATGATGCTTTTGTAGATATATGGGGTACGGAAAAATTATGGGTAACAATAGATAGAGCAAATTTGAATTTTCCAATTAAGCCTGGTTTTGAATACAAGGGATTTATTCATTGGGATTATGATCCAGAAACCAAACCAGTGAACGTGCAAGGCGTATTAGCACTAGCAGATCAAACAGACGAAAACATGGGAGGCTTCCAATGTATCCCAGAGCTATTCAGAACCTATGATACTTGGAAATTAACACAACCAGAAGACCGCCATCGTTTTTTACCAGACACTACAGGATTTGAGCCAGAAAAAGTAAAATTAGAAGCGGGTGATTTATTAATATTTAACAGCTTGGAGCCACATGGCATTAGGGCCAATAGAAGTGAAGATAAAGTTCGTATAGCACAATACATTTCCATGATGCCAGCGGAAGAAGACAATGAAGCATTAAAAGAATGGAGAGTTACTTCTTGGAAAAACAGAGTAGCTCCAGAAGGATATGCATTTCCTGGTGATCCAAGAAATTGGGAACAAACAAAATATGAAACCGCAGTGTTGTCAGATTTAGGAAAAAAATTATTGGGTCTTGAGAAATGGTAATTAAATTACATTAATGCAAAACAACAATTCTATAATTAATAGCAATACTGAAAATTCAAATAGCACTAAGCTCAATAATGGTATTTCAATGCCGCTGTTGGGCTTAGGCGTTTATGATATGTATCAAAGCGAAGCCACTCAGGCAGTGGAGACGGCCTTGGAGATTGGCTATCGCTTAATTGACACCGCTTCCATGTATGAGAATGAAAAAGAAATTGGTACTGCCATAAAAAATAGTCTTGTAAAAAGAGCCGACATTTTTTTAACAACCAAGTTGAACAATACCGACCACGGATTTGAGCAAACCTTGAAAGCCTTTGATGATAGTTTGAAAAAGCTAGACCAAGACTATGTGGATTTATATTTAATACACTGGCCTATTAAAGCGGGGAGGAAAGAATCCTGGTTAGCAGTTGAAAAATTATATAATGAAAAAAGAGTACGCGCCATTGGTGTTGCCAATTACACCATTCCTTTTTTAGAAGAATTGAAAACCTACGCTACAATTATACCGGCAGTGAATCAAATAGAGTTTTCTCCTTGGTTATTTCTAAAAGACGAATTAGCTTATTGTAAATCAGCAGGCATTCAGTTACAATCTTATTCTCCAATTACTAGAGGTCTAAAATTTAACGACCCCAGGTTAAAAGGACTTTGTGACAAGTATCAAAATACACCTGCGCAAATAGTTTTACGATGGCATATAGAACATGGGGTATCTACTATTCCCAAGTCTTCAAAAAAAGAAAGACTGCTTGAAAACTTTGGAGCGCTCAGTTTTAAATTAGATGCAGCAGATATACTATTAATGAATACTTTTAATGAAGATTTCAGAATTTGTGATGACCCAATTCAGTTTTTGTAGTCGTCTCAATGCGGTTTTAAATTGTATCTTTCAAAAAATAACATAAATAAATACTAATTATTAAAAAAACAATAAAATAAAAATGAAAAAATTATTATTAATGCTTGTGATTGCTTTATCAACAACAAGCTTATTTGCACAACACACTAAAGCGCCTGCCACTCAATTAAGACATGTGGTTTTGTTTTCATTTAAAGCAAGCTCTACTAAAGAAGAAGTAGCTGCTGTAACAAAAGCTTTTAATAATTTATATGGAACAGTGCCGCAAGTAAAAAATATGGAATGGGGAATGAATATGAGCCCAGAACATTTAGACCAAGGCTTTACACATTGTTTTGTGTTGACATTTAGTTCGGAGAAAGATTTAATGAGCTATCAACAAGAGCCTGCTCATAAAGCATTTCAAGCAGTATTAAAGCCACATATGGATAAAGTATTTGTAGTAGATTATTTCGTGACGCCTAAATAACGATTTGAATAAGTAACAATTGATTCAAATTCGACAATCATAAAATAGCAGCTATAAAAAAAGGGAGACTCGAATGAGTCTCCCTTTTTTTATTCGATAATATTATTACCATCCAATTCCATAGTCTTCTCCATGGTTAGAGCTTCCGCCCCAGATACTTCCATGCTTCCAATCAAATAGTATTGCATTAATAGGGCCACTTGTTCTTTCTTCAAAGCTTAAGCTATAACCCATTCCGCGTAAGTCTTTACGAACCCAGTCAGGTACATTATTATTCAATAACAAATTACCTGGTTTTGGTTTTCTGTCTTCTAATTTAGAACCACCTAAAGAAAGCCATAATTGATTCGTATTAATATTAGCTGCTTCTGTAGCTTCTTGCACTGTCATTCCAAACTCTACCACGTTCAAGAAAAATTGTAATAAGTTTTGGTCCTGCGTGTCTCCACCTTGCACACCAAAAGCCATCATTGGCTTGCCGTCTTTCATTGCCATGCTTGGGGTTAAAGTAACTCTAGGTCTTTTACCAGGAGCCACTACATTAAAAGGATTGATATTGGAATCCAATACGAAGCTTTGCATACGTTGACTCATACCCACTCCAGTATTTCCAGCTATTACTGCAGGTAACCAGCCACCGCTAGGTGTAATAGACACTACCCAGCCTTCCTTATCTGCCGCTTCCACTGTTGTCGTTCCGCGCCATAAGCGATCCATATATTCCGCATCTGGCTTACTCACCATGGCAACTGCGTCATGAGCAGGTACAAAACTTCTTGACTTACTAGTATCTGCAGTTGGGGTGAACCCTCTTGACTTTAATAAGTTTAAATATGGATTTTGCTTCCCTTCAAAAGGATAAGGATCGCCTGGTCCTGCATTTGGGTTGTTGGCAACAAAATTAATTTCAGACGCTCTTTGTTTTGCGTATGCTTTACTCAATAATCCTTGCATGGGTTGATTCACAGCAAAGCGAGGATCGCCATAATAAAAATCACGGTCTGCAAAACTTAAATTCATTGCTTGATAAATAGTATGGATATATCTTGAAGAATTATAGCCCATGCTTTTTAAATCAAAATTTTCTAAAATATTCAACGCTTGTAATAAAGCAGGGCCTTGGGTCCATTGTTGTAATTTATAAACCTCAATACCTTTATAATTAATATGTGTTGGGTCTTCCTCCACAGGCTTCCAGTTTGCTAAGTCTTGTTTTGTTATTAAACCACCTTGTTCTTGTGCACCTCTCACAAATTCGTCTGCAATGTCACCTTTATAAAAACGATCATAAGCAGCAGCAATGGCTTCCTTACGAGATTTTCCTTTTTTCAACGCTTCTTGTTCTGCGTCAACCATTTTTTGTAAAGTATTCAATAAGTCTTTTTGAACAAAAATTTCGCCTGCTTCTGGTGCTTCTCTTTTTTGACCCAAATGCGTCAAGAAAACTTTTTTACTATAGGGCCATTCTTTAATTTTTGCCTTGCCCTTTTCCATGCTATTTGCTGTTTGAGCTTCAATAGGATAACCAGCTGCCAATTCCATTGCAGGAGCCAACACTTCTTTCAAACTCATCGTTCCATAATTAGAAAGCATATAGCAAATACCACCTGGCGTGCCTGGCGTAGTTGCCGCTAAAGCACCATATTCAGGAGGGAAATTATAGCCCTTGCTTTTAAAGAATTCAGGAGTAGCGCCGGTTGGTGCAACACCCATTGCATTAATGGCAATTACTTTTTTAGTATTTGGATTATAAATCAAAGCCTGTGTTTCACCACCCCAGCTTAACACATCCCACATAGTACAAGTGGAAGCCAACATAGCACAAGCAGCGTCTACCGCATTTCCACCTTTTTGAAAAATCATGGAACCCGCAGTAGCGGCAAGTGGCTTGCCTGTAATGGCCATCCAGTTTTTACCATGCAAAGGCGGTTTTTGAGTTTGTTGCGCAAACATTGTTGATGTAGTTATTACACTAAGTAATAATATCCCAAGAGCTTTTTTCATATTTAAAAATTGATAGGTCTAAATTACATAATTTAAACAACCTATTTAGTAAATTGAGAGACAAATAGAAATGCAATGAAAAAAATTATGTTGGGTGTGGCGGGATATTTATTTGTTTTGGCTGCAACAGCACAACAAGCAGATATTATAATTAAAAATGGAAAACTAATTGACGGAACTGGAAATAACTGGCAGTATAAAGATATTGCAATAGTAAAAAATAAAATTGTAGCTATTGGTCAGTTGAAAGACTGGAAAGCAACAAGAGAAATAAATGCAAAAGGATTAATCATCGCCCCTGGCTTTATTGACGTACATGCACATATTGAAGGTGGAGAATTAAGAAATCCAGAAGCATCTAATTTTATTTATGACGGAGTGACTACGGTGGTTACAGGAAACTGTGGCGGTTCTGCAGACAATTTAAATACATATTTTAAATCTATTGACTCTATTGGAACTTCCATTAATGTAGCTTCTTTAATTGGACACAATACCATTCGTAAACAAGCCATGGGAACTGCTAACAGAAATGCAACAGAAGAAGAGCTAGTGAAAATGGAATTTTTAGCACAACAGGCAATGAATGACGGCGCAGTGGGTATGTCAACCGGGCTAATATATATTCCAGGCACTTATGCACCAACCGAGGAGGTAGTAAGATTGGCAAAAGTAATTGCAGGAAATGGCGGTGTATATGCTTCACACATTAGATATGAAGAAGACAAAGTAGTTGATGCAGTTAATGAAGCCATTCAAATTGGACGAGCAGCAAATATTCCTGTTGAGATTTCACATTATAAAGTAAGTGGACAAAACAATTGGGGACGTAGTAAAGAAACTATTCCATTAATTGAGAATGCAAGAAAAGAAGGGATAGACGTTACCATTGACCAATACCCTTACACAGCAAGCAGTACCAACCTTGGTGTGCTATTGCCAGACTGGGTTTTAGCAGACGGACAGGATTCTATTTTAGCAAGATTTAAAAATCAAGACATAAGAGAAAGAGTAAGAGCACATAGCATTGGCATTATTAAAAAAAGAGGATTGAAACATTTTGGATATGCAGTAGTGGCTAACTATAAAGCAGACAGCACTTATAATGGAAAAAGTATTGAAGAAATTAATTTATTACGCGGCAATAAGCATAATCAAAAAGCAGAAGCAGAAACGATCATTCAAATGATGGAACAAGGTGGCGCTCAAATGGTGTATCATGGCATGAGTGAAGAAGATGTGAAAAATATTATGAAGTATCCATACAATATGATTGCAAGTGATGCTGGAATTGCTGTGATGGGTTCTGGCAAACCGCACCCAAGAGCTTATGGAACTAATTCGCGTGTATTAGGAAAATATGTAAGAGAAGAAAAGGTAATAAACTTAGAAGAAGCCATTAGACGAATGACTTCTTTGCCTGCAGATAAATTTAATTTAAAAGAAAGAGGATTGTTGAAAGAGGGATTTATTGCAGACATTGTAGTGTTCGACGAAAACGAAGTGGCGGACATGTCTACTTTTGAAAACCCTCATCAGTATGCAAAAGGTTTTAAATATATTTTAGTAAATGGTGCAGTAACCATTGATAATGGAACACATAATGGTACCCGAAAAGGAATTGCTATTAGAAATAAAAATTAAATTTTACGCTCATAATTATTTGCAATGAAAAAATCAGATCAAAACAGTCGACGTCGGTTTTTAAAAAACACTGCAGCCATCGTTGCTGGGTTTTCTATTGTGCCAAGACATGTATTAGGGAGAGGCTTTTTAGCGCCAAGCGATACGCTTACTAAAGGAATTATTGGAGTAGGCGGTATGGGACGCGGTCATATTCCTTATGCTGGCACTAGAGTAGTGGCAATTTGTGATGTAGACAAGAATCATTTAACGGAAGTCGCTAATAGTATTGGCGGTGGTGTTAAAACCTTTCATGATCATAGAGAATTGATTGCATTACCGGAAGTGGACATTGTACATATTGCAACACCACCACACTGGCATGGTATTATGGCGGTAGAAGCTGCGAAAGCTGGAAAAGATATTTGGTGTGAAAAGCCAATGACTAGAACCATTGGAGAAGGAAAACGTGTCATGGAAGCCGTGAAACAATATGGCAATATGTTCAGATTAAATACTTGGTTCCGCTTTGAAGATAATTTTTACGGGATGAACACCACCGTAAAGCCTATTAAAAAATTAGTGGAGTCGGGTTTATTAGGATGGCCATTAACTGTAACCGTTAGTAAGACAACTGGATTTGATTGGAAATTTTATTGGGTTGGAAAAACCAATCTGGAAGCACAAGCAGTACCTCCTGAATTAGATTACGATAGATGGTTGGGACCAGCACCTTACAAGCCATATAATGCACATAGAGTGCACCAAACCTTTAGAGGCTATTGGGATTATGATGGTGGCGGACTAGGAGACATGGGACAACACTATATTGACCCTATCCAATATTTCTTAGGCAAGGATCATACCAGTCCTGTTTTAGTAGAAGTAGATGCAGAACAACAACATCCAGATGCCTGTGGTACCTGGAGAAAAATTACTTATACCTATGAGGACGGTTGTAAAATTATCTTAGACGGCGAAGCCAAGGACCCGAACGCAGCTTATATAGAAGGACCTAATGGTAAATTATTCAATGGTTTCAAAAGTACCATTCCTAATTTAAAAGAAAAATTAGCCATGATGCCCGACCCGGAACCGCAGGTTACTAATTTTTTAGATTCCGTTAAATACAGAACCCCATTTGCTTTAAATGAGTCTAATGGATTTAGGTCATGTACTATTATTAACATGGGTAAGATTGCATTGCAATTAGGAAGAACTTTAAAGTTTGATCCAGTGAATCAATTATTCATTGACGACACGGAAGCCAACTCTTTAATTAATCCACCTATGCGTGGACCTTGGACTATTTAATTTTATAAAAAGCACCGTTAAAATATACTATGAAAAAAATATTTTACTTATTACTTATTCTATTAGTCTCTGGCAATGATATAATTGCACAGCAAACAGACAATTCGGTTACCACAACATTAAGCGCTTTCCCTTACCAACAGCATAGCCAAATTGACCGAGCAATATCTTCAATGAGTCATTGGGGTACAACAGAATGGAAAGCATTTTTCTCTTTGTTGGACCAAGAGCAATTGGACAAAGACTCCTTAAAGTTAAAAGCGACTTATGCATTAAACGCCTATGTTAATGCGGCTTCTTTAAATGCAAGCCAAACTGCGTCGACAAAAAAATTATTAAACAAGCAGTTGAAAAAAGTAAAAACGGAGTATGGTAAAATATTTATTACTACACAGTTAGCACTATTAACCGATGCTGCTATTGTGGATGCAAGAAATAAAGCATTGCCTGCAGTTCCTGTTTATAATGCGCCAACAGCGAGTAAATTAAATGGGGTACAGGAATTATTGCACTTACAAGACGAAATGGAATTGGCAAAAAATCCAATTCAGCAAAAAAGAATATTAGCACAAGTAGCGCATATTCCAGGCTATGGTAGTTTTGCTTTTGTGAGTAAATTTTTATCTAATGAGGCAATCAATAATGACGCAGCTAGTATTATTACAAGACTTGCATTAGCAGATGCTTCTATAAAGGGAGCCACCGCAAGAGCCGCTTTAGAAACAGCATTGCCTTTAATTAAAGGAGTTGATAGTGCCATATTAGTAAATGAATTAAAAGCACATTTAAAAAAGCTTCCTTATGACAATGGCTTTGTTAGCTTATTTAATGGAAAGGACTTGACCGGCTGGAAGGGCTTAGTTGGCAATCCTGTATATCGTTCAAAGCAATCTGATTCAGCAATGCAAGCATTGCAAGCAAAGGCAGATGAAAAAATTAAAACTGATTGGGTGGTGAAAGACGGCATTTTAGTTTTCACAGGACATGGAGATAATTTATGTACACAAAAAAAATATGGTGATTTTGAAATGTATGTAGACTGGAAAATTACTGCACAAGGAGATGCTGGTATTTATTTAAGAGGTTCGCCGCAAGTGCAAATCTGGGATACGAGTAGACATGAAGTAGGCGCACAAGTGGGCAGTGGTGGATTATACAATAATCAAAAAAATAAAAGCACTCCATTAGTTGTTGCAGATAATAAAATAGGTGAATGGAATAATTTTCATATTATAATGAAGGGGGACAAGGTAACCGTTTACTTAAACGGCGTTTTGGTTACGGATAATATTACCTTAGAAAACTATTGGGATAGAGCATTACCCATTTTTGAGAAAGAGCAAATTGAATTGCAAGCGCATGGCACTTATGTAGCTTACAGAAATATTTATATCAAAGAAATTCCAAGTAACCAGCCAGTACAAATTTCTGATACAGAAAAAAAAGAAGGCTTTGTTTCTTTATTTGATGGACTTAATCTCGATCAATGGAGAGGTAATAAAACAGGCTATATAGTGGAAGATGGCGCAGTAGTGGTAAATCCAGAAGACGGTAGTGGTGGAAATTTATATACCAACAACGAGTATGCTAACTTTGTATATCGATTTGAATTTCAATTAACCCCTGGTGCCAATAATGGAATTGGCATTCATGCGCCACCTGCGGGTGACGCTGCTTATGTAGGAATGGAAATACAGGTATTAGATAATGAAGCACCTATTTATAAGGATTTACATGTTTATCAATATCACGGATCTGTTTATGGTGTAATACCAGCAAAACGTGGTTACCTGTTGCCAACAGGAGAATGGAATCAGGAAGAAATTATGATCAATGGCAGTAAAATAAAAGTGACCCTAAATGGAACTGTCATTACAGAAGGGGATATTAAAGAAGCATCAAAGAATGGTACATTGGACCATAAAGAACATCCCGGCCTTACTAGAACAACCGGCCATATTGGATTCTTAGGACACGGCGATGTGGTGAGATTTAAAAATATGCGCGTAAAGAATCTATAAATAGAAAGCAGCGGTCTTTGTTTATAATATTCAAAATATCTTTTTGAAAATAGCCTCGTAATTCGAGGCTATTTTTTTTGCAAAGAAGTTTTTTCTTTTATTAATGTAATTCCTTCTCCCTTAAAAGTTCAAATATTTTAAATGAAAGGGATTGCTCATTTATTACCGGTAATATATAGTCGTCTATTTGACTCACAGGCGTAATCCTTTTCGTAGAGCTTGATATAAAAGCTTCTTGCGCTGTTTTTAATTCTGTTAAAGCAATATCACGCTCTTCTATTTTTATATTATTAGCCAAAGCAATGCTTATGATATTTTTGCGTGTAATCCCCTTAAGCATATGAGACGCTGGTGTGATAAGCGTTCCGTCTTTTATCATGAAAAAATTAGACCTTGGACACTCTCTTACAATACCTGCTTGATGGTACAATATATCTTCTGCTTTTTGAGCTTTCATCCAAGGTTGTAACCAGATAGCCATTAAATAATCGGTGGTTTTCACCTCCCATAATTGTCGCTGAAACTCATAGCTAGCAAGCTTAATCCCCTTTAATGGCATGGCTTCAGGAGGCGCGGTCAACGGCTGTTGTAAAACTAATAATCTAGGTGCAGTAATTTGATAGCCATCTGCAGAGTCGCCACCACCAATAATCAATCTAATACCGCTATAAGGCAAATTATTTCTTTCAATTAATTGATATACAATTTTAACAATATCCTCCCTGGTTTCGGCAATACCCAATCGCATAATAGTAGCTGAATTATAAAAACGATCTAAGTGGTCTTCTAAAAACAAAGGTTTGTTATTCGCAACCCTTAAGTAATCAAAAATGCCATATCCTCTTTGTACTAAAAGGTCTGTTGCCGGAACTCCCGCATTTGCTAATGGCAAATATTGTTTGTCTATATAACAAGTAAGTGCGTTCAAAATAAAGTTGTTTTATTGCCCTAAAATTAAAGCATCTCGTTCAACTGGGTTTAATAATTGTAATCATATTTTGTGTAACTTAGGATACTTAAAACGATAAGCTATGCTAGACAGAAGAAAATTTTTAGCGCAAGGAGCCCAAGCTTCCATTGCAGGGTTATTTTTAACAAAGGGTTTTGCAACACCAAGCCCATTAATATCAAATATTGGAATCAACTTGTTTTCTTTGCCTAAATTATTGGAAGCAGACCCTGCAAGTTCTTTTAAAATGTTGTCTGGCATGGGTTATAAGGAAATTGAATTATACGGACCTTATCCATTTAGCACGGAAAAAGCAAAAGCTAGCTGGGCTGCCGTTACCGATTTAGTGGGTTTTAAAGGAAGTGGTTTTTTTGGAAAAAACATTAAAGAAACCAAGGGTTTATTAAATGATAACGGATTAATTACGCCTTCTATACATACGGACCTAGACACGCTTTCTACTAATATGGGTGCTTTAGGTGAAGCTGCTCAAACGTTAGGAAATACATATGTGGTATTGCCTTCAATTCCTGAAGACAGAAGAAAGACCTTAGATGATTATAAAAGAATGGCAGAGCAGTTTAATAAAATTGGAGCTGAGGCAAAAGCAAATGGCATTAAGTTTGCTTACCATAATCATGGTTATGGATTAAGCAAAATGGAAGGGCAGATTCCGTTAGATATTATTTTTAAAAATACAGACCCTAGCTTAGTGTTTTTTGAGATGGATTTATACTGGACTACCGCTGGTGGAGCGGACCCAATTCAATTGTTAAAGACACATAAGGACCGTTATAGATTAATGCATGTTAAAGACATGAAGCAAAAAGTTCGTTTTTCTGGAGACGGTGGCAATCCAAAGCAATGGACGGAATTGTGGGACTTTATGACCACTGCTGGCGACGGCGTATTGGATTTAAAAAATATTATTACCACTGCAAAAGCCAATGGTGTAAAGCATTTTGTAGTAGAGCAAGATATTGTAAAGTCACCCGAAATTGCACTTAAAAGAAGTCATGATTATTTAGCTTCCTTAAGATAATAAAATTAAAATGCTAATTCAAAGTAGTTGGTTATTGGGCGGGATTTTTTTAGTATGCGCTGCTTTAATTTGGATATTTGGCATACGACTCACCAAGGCCATTGATACTATTGTGCATCATTATGGATGGGGTGAAGCTATTGGAGGAATTGTTTTTTTAGCCATCATAACTAATTTACCAGAAATTGCTATTACAGCAGTTGCAGCATACCAACATGAATATGATATTGCAGTAAGCAATATTTTAGGAGGTATCGCTATTCAAACTGTAGTATTAGTTTTAATAGATGCTTTTGGCGTAGGAAAAAGAGCACCACTTACTCATAAAGGACATTCAAGTATTTTACAGATAGAGGGTTGGACGGTGGTCATAATATTAGCAATTGTATTAGTTGCCAATAAACTACCCATTGAATATAAATTATTACGTGCAACTCCTTACGAGTGGTTCATGACTGCTTTTTGGATTGGCTCCATATTTTGGACCAAGCATTTGTATAATATACATGCTATTAAAAAACAAAGAAAGGTCTCTACTGTTGATTTTAACACCAGTACCATTTTAGATAAATTAGTTATTAATAGTCCCAATAGCATCAAACACATTAAAAAGGGACAATCTATTTCTTCTGCTTTATTAATATTAGTAATTGGGGCGTTTATTACCTTATTTGCTGGATATGGGCTAGAAGTGTCCGGCGAAATCCTAAGTAAAAGATGGGGTATAAGCGGAGTATTGTTTGGCTCTACCATTTTAGCTTTTTGCACTGCCCTGCCAGAAATATCTACTGGAATTGCATCGGCAAAAATTAGAGCTTACGAAATGGCAGTTAGTGACATCTTTGGAGGAAACGCCTTCTTACCATCTCTTTTTTTGATGGCTGCATTAATTAGTGGGGACAGCATTCTGCCTAGTTTACAATTTTCAGACATTTATTTAACTTATGTAGGCATTGGATTAACGCTTGTCTATATTATTGGAATGAAATGGCACTCTAAGAGGCAATACTTTAATTTAGGGATTGACTCCATTGTTGTTTTACTGCTATATATTTTAAGCATCGCTGGATTAATCTTCCTGTAGAAGTTATAAACAATAAAAAAGGCAATTCGTTTTGAATTGCCTTTTTTATTAAAACTTTGCGTCGTTTATTTCTAACCAATATCCATCAGGATCTTGTAACCAAATTTGATGCACTCCGTCAATTCTTGTAGTAATTGCATTTTT
The DNA here is from genome assembly GCA_947374225.1 of Chitinophagaceae bacterium. Lineage (GTDB taxonomy): Bacteria > Bacteroidota > Bacteroidia > Chitinophagales > Chitinophagaceae > Sediminibacterium. The sequence continues at coordinate 98,761 of CANCAY010000003.1, forward strand.
ATTTCCTGCAACGTCTTCGAATGACATATTTGCTTTACGTAGCTTAGTAATAAAAGAATCATACTCTGAAACTGAAAAACAAGTATGCTGATTTTTATAATACTCTTTAAACTTTTCTGCCCCTAAAATAATATGCATGGTACTTATAGGTGAGGTTCTTAACCATATATGCGCATTGTCGTGGAATGGCTCTGGCACGGTATCTAATCCAATTATGTTTTGATAAAAATCTCCAGATTTCTTTAAATCCACTACATAAATAGCAGTATGATTAATGATGGCTCTAGATTTTTTATCGGTATTGTTCTGCGCCATTGCGCGTATTCCTATAAAACAAATTGCTAGTAAAATAATTTTTCTCATTAGTGCCTTTTTGATTTTTTGGAGGTTGTGATTTTTTAAAGATTATTGATAATCGCTTTCGCTTAAATCATCGTCTTCGTAACCTAAGTTACCAAAATTCATAATGCTTCCCATTAAATCTTTAAATTCAATTTTCCCGTCAATCATTTTTTTAGAAATCAAGGAATAACTAGAAAGACCGTGCAATACAAATTCCATTAACAAAGCAGCTTCCTTTTCATTTGCTTGAGGGAAGTGTTTTTTCACAATACCATATAAACCGTCCACCTTATACAAGTTGGCAATTTTGTCCGCGTCCTTCATGTCTAAGAATAAATCCAAATGATTGCCCCCGTCAAACCAAGCAGTAATAGCCTTGTATGGATTTTCTGGCGCTTTTTGATCAGCAGATTTTTTTCCAGTGTTTCGCTTGGTTTTAGCTAATTCTGGATTGGGAAAATATTGTACAAATTGCGTACGAATTGACTTATTCAATAAATTCAATGCAACTTCATAAGGTCCTTCCTGTTCTCCCTCATAAACTAATTCAATCTTACCTGTAATGGAAGGAATAATGCCAGACAAGTCGCTAATCCAAACCTGCGTCTTTTTTTCATTGTGCATTATAGCCCTGCGTTCTGCACTGCTTACTGCATTTTCATAAGCCGCAATTGTTAAACGCGCACTCACACCACTTTTCTTGTCTACGTATTCATTATTTCTAGCTTCAAAAGAAACCTGTTCCACTAAACGCTTAATTAAATCACTCACGTCTACTTTCTCCTTTTGAGCTTCACTAATATGTGCTTCTTGCTCGGTAATTAATAAAGCGGTCTCTAGGCTTTTAGGATAGTGTGTCAAAATTTGACTTTGTATACGATCCTTTAACGGTGTCACAATACTGCCTCTGTTCGTGTAATCTTCTGGGTTAGCAGTAAATACAAATAAGATATCCAATGGCATACGTAGTTTAAAACCACGAATCTGAATATCCCCTTCCTGTAAAATATTAAATAAAGAAACCTGGATTCTAGCTTGTAAGTCGGGCAATTCATTTATTACAAATATGCCCCTGTTGCTTCTTGGGATAATTCCATAATGAATCACTTTTTCATCAGAAAAGCTCAATTTTAAATTGGCAGCCTTAATGGGATCAATGTCACCAATCAAATCCGCCACACTTACGTCGGGAGTAGCTAGTTTTTCACCATAGCGTTCTGACCTATGTAGCCATTTAATAGGAGTCTCGTCTCCGTGTTCTGCAATTAGGTCAATCGCAAACTTACTTAATGGCTTTAACGGATCGTCGTTTACTTCGCTACCTGCAACAATAGGAATATACTCGTCCAATAAATCCACCATTTGACGCGCCATTCTTGTTTTAGCTTGACCACGTAATCCTAAAAACAAAATATTATGTCTACTTAAAATAGCCCTTTCAGTATCTGGTATTACCGTATCCTCATAACCCATAATACCCGTAAAGGCATTTTCTTTATTCTGAATACTGTTAATTAAATTATCTCTTACCTCGTCTTTGATAGACTTAGATATGTATTTACTTTTTTTAAGTTGTCCTAATGTGTTAATCTTTTCAATCTTCATCATATGTTTTTTAAATCTAGTTGTTAGTATACTGTTTTTCTTTTGCCACTTTCAAAGTCATTAAATAGAAATGCGCCCAATTTATCTAAGGAAGCAAAGAATGCTTTTCCATTATTCATTTCGGTAAACTCTTGTACAAAGTTTTGCAAATAAGGGTCGGAAGCAATCATAAATGTGGTGATTGGTATTTTTAATTTCTTGCATTGAGCCGCTAAATTAATACAGCGATTCACCACTTTTCTGTCTAGTCCAAAACTGTTCTTATAATATTTTTTACCGATTTTCAAACAGGTAGGCTTACCGTCTGTGATCATGAAAATTTGTTTGTTCGGATTTTTACGTCGACGCAATAAGTCCATCGCTAATTCAAGCCCAGCAACCGTATTAGTATGATAAGGCCCTACTTGCAAATAAGGAAGGTCTTTAATTTCAATGCTCCAGGCATCATTACCAAACACTACAATATCCAATGTGTCTTTAGGATATTTAGTAGTGATTAATTCAGAAAGCGCCATGGCCACTTTTTTTGCAGGCGTGATTCTATCTTCTCCATATAAAATCATGGAGTGAGAAATATCAATCATTAATACGGTAGAAGTTTGTGTTTTAAAATCGCTCTCACGAATCATCAAATCCTCTTCCTTCATAGTGAAGTTTTCCACTCCATTATTAATCTGCGCATTACGAATACTCTCTGTGAAATCAATTTGATCTAACATATCACCAAATTGAAAAGCGCGCGTGTCTGGATTCAACTCTGTACTTGGACCCGCTTTTGTAGTTTGATGATTACCCTGTTTTGATTTTTTTAATTTTCCGAATATTTCATCTAAACTTTTTTGTCGAATAGTCTGTTCCGACTTAGAAGTAATTTTAAAGCTCCCATCCTGTTCGTTTTCTTTTAAATAGCCATTCTCTTTAAGGTCTTCTATAAAATCACCCATCCCATAGTCGTCATTTGTTAATTTATGCTCGCGATCTAATTGATTCAGCCAATCCAAAGCTTCGCCAGCCTCCCCATTGGTATAGGTCAATATTTGAGTGAACAAATCCAGTAATTGTTCGAATTTCGATTTACTGTTTTCGTTTGGATTAAAATTTAAAAAGCGATGTCCTATCATAGTGTTGATGTGCTATTCTTTAATAACAGATATTAGAGCAGATTGTTTGTTAAAACAACTAGAACTTCCTGCGAATATCTCTTATTCTTATAGTAAGTGGCAAAGGTATTCCATTTCTGAAAACAATGACCTTTACTTTGCCAATACTATTTTGTAATGCATTTTTAAGCGCTTGTATATTGGTAATTAGCCTTGTGCCTATTGACATAATTACATCTCCCGATTTAAATCCCGCCTTGTCTCCAGGTGAATTTTCTTGAATATCCACAACTGTAATTTGGTTGTCTACTAAATAAATGCCAAGTCCAGTGTAAGCATAATCAAACAGGTCATTAAAATGCTTATTGGGTATGATATAAATAGATTCGTCGGGATAGTTTAAAACCACATTAAACCTCCTCAATAGGTCGTTGCCAAGAATTCCACCTATGCCTGGATAGTTTGTAACATTATAAGTGTCATCAAAAACATGTACAGGCACTTTCCTAAACCGATATGGCCCCACTTGTACTTTACCAACTATGCTTATACTCATCTGTTTTTTCCCACCGATACCCTCCGCCTGAACAGGAAGTCGATTTCTTTTTTTTAAAAAAAGATTATTTGCAGAATCATATTTTTCAGAAATTAAAACATTAAGTCCTGCGCCAATATCGAATATAAAATTAGAAGCAATTTTATTTGCATCTTTTAAAACCAAGGCGGTGACTGGTAAATTATAAAATTTTGTATTTAAATACGCCCCGCCTTTATAATCATATTCACCGGGACTATACAAGCTTATTAAGTGTGTGTCATAATTAATATAGAAAATAAATTTTCTTAAAAAGCTATAGCCAATTATACCGTCAATCTTAACACCATATACACTAGTTAATAAACTATAGTCATTTATATAAAAATCAAGATGATCAATACTTAAATTTGAAAAATACAGTTGATGGTTATATGTAAATGGAACTTTTTTAATCCCAGCTATACCCTTCACAATTTTCTCAGAGGGCTCTATCTTAAGACCCAATAAAACTGCTAGGGCAGAATCAAGGGAGGCGCCACCGCTTCCCGTATCTAATATAAAATTTAAGGAGTCTGAGCCTTCATTCAGTTTGGCCTTGACTATAATTATCCCGCCCGTCAATTCTTCAAAAGAAAGTGTGGTTATTAATTGTGCTTTATTTGCAATGAAATCCGTTTGCGTAAAAGCATGCTGAAATACACCTAAGCAGCAAAATAAGATTAAGCGCTTTTTCATGTGCATCATTTCAATGCCTTATAAATTTACGGCTTAATGTTGGAACTCAAAATGTAACAAATACATCAAATATGCGTCTTAAAGGCCAAACGAACCAAATACCGCTCCTCCGTAAATTTTTACCGTTAAGCATTATACATGGTACCTTGTATAACCTGCTTCCGTAATTTTATTTCAAATTATAACAAATGAAACCATCAACATATATACTAGTCTTTGTTTTGTCTAGCTTTTTAAAATCACAAGTGATTAATGCTCAGTCAGTTAATCAAAATTCTAGTAAAATCATCAATGACAGTACCCAGGTAAAGAAAAGTTTAATGAGCGCCGATAGTGTTCATAAACTTAAAGAAGTAGTCGTGTCCACCAAGAAACCAATGATTGAACAGAAGATAGACAGAACCGTAATTAATGTGGATGCCTCCCCAAGTAATGCTGGTTCCAATGTAATTGAGGTATTAGAAAAGTCACCTGGAGTAAGTGTAGACAAGGACGGCAATATTTCCTTAAAGGGAAAGCAGTCTGTATTGGTTATGATTGACGGCAGACCTAGTTATTTAAGCCCAAGTGATTTATATAATTATTTAAAGAGTTTGCCTTCGACTGCAATAGACCAAATTGAATTAATGACCAACCCACCCGCAAAATATGATGCATCTGGAAACGCAGGAGTGATTAATATTAAAACCAAGAAAAGCAAAACCATGGGTTTTAATGGAACTTATAATGGAAGCGTTGGACAAGGGGTATACAATAGAAATAGCAATAGCTTGAATTTAAATTATAGAAAAAATAAATTAAATGTTTTTTCAAATATGAGCTATTCTAATTGGGAAGGTTTTAATGATTTAAAAATTGTAAGAAACTATAAAGACGACAATAATAATGTAAAAGCAATTTTTGATCAAACTGCCTTTTCTAAAAATTCGGAAAAAAATAATGCAAATTTAAAAGTTGGATTTGATTATTCAATAAGTAATAAAACCAATATAGGCGCAGTTATAACCGGGTTTATTAATCCAGAAAAAAATAACAATAATAATACTAGCTTTTTAAAGAATGCTAATAATGTTACAGATTCAATTGTAAAGTCAGTGAATGATGTTTCAAATAAATGGAAAAATATATCAACTAATATTTATATACAGCACAAGTTTGATAGCTTAGGCAAAGAGTTAAGTGTTGACTTAGACGCTAGTAAATTTTATTCTAATAGTAACAGTTTGTTGATTAATCAGATGTTAAATGCTGATAATAGCTTTAGATCAAAACAGGAATTATTAGGCCAGTTCCCAATTGACATTCAAATATTGTCTGCCAAAACAGACTATAGTCATCCATTAAAAAATAAAGCGAAACTAGAATTAGGTGCCAAGTCAAGCTATGTGCAAACAACGAATGGTGCTAACTTTTTTAATATTATTCCAGGAGGACAAACCATTGATTATAATAAAACAAACTCATTCGACTATAAAGAAAACATAAACGCTGGTTATATCAATTTTAGTAAAGAGATAAATAAATGGGGATTTCAATTAGGACTAAGAGCGGAAAACACCAATGCTAACGGGTATCAAAAAGGAAATGCATTAAAAGCCGATTCTAGCTTTACGAGATCCTATACCAATGTATTCCCAACCACTTATATTACGTATAAGGCTAGTGATAAAAACCAATACAGTATTAATTTTGGAAGACGTATTGATCGCCCAAGCTATCAGGACCTGAATCCCTTTATATTTTACCTAGACAACTATACTTATAATAAAGGGAACCCTTTTTTACAGCCTCAAATCACTAATAATTTCGAACTAGGATATACCTATAATCAATTCATTACCACCACCCTTAATTATAGCGTAACTAATAAAATATTTCAAGAGTCTATGATTCAAGACGGTTATGCTACTATTGTTCAAACCACCAATATTGGCACTAAAACAAATTATGGCATAGCAAGTAATATTCAATTAGAAGCAAAAAAAATATTTTCAACAAATATATATCTAGCTTATACACATGACAATTACAAAGGTGATGTGGCTGGTGATAAGTTAGATATTAGCGCAGATATGTATTTAATAAGTTTAAACAATCAATTTAAATTTGATAAGGGATGGAGTGCAGAATTAAGTGGCTGGTATAGAACAAAAGGTGTAGAGGGACAATTATTAATAAATCCTTTAAGCCAAGTTAACCTAGCGGTTCAAAAACAAGTCCTTAAAACCAAGGGTACTATTAAGTTGGGCGTAAGAGATTTATTTCTTACTAACTTTCCTTCTGGAATTATTCGATTTAGCAAAACAGAAGCCGACTTTAGTAATAGAAGAGACTCAAGAATTGTCAGTCTAAGTTTTACTTATCGATTTGGCAAAAGCTTTAAAGCCATTACCAAGAAGAGTTCTGGCGCTGATGATGAAAAAGGTAGAGTTAAAGTAAGTGGAAATTAATCGTCCAATGCTAATTTAACTCTGCACGAAAAAGTTTTGAGGTTTTTGGTTTTAGTCTGCTGTCATTATAATAATTAATAATGTCCATGATTAACCAACCAATTGTCTCGTCCCCTTGCTGAGTAATAATACCTATTTCATTTAAATAAACAGTGTCAGGGGTTATAGCTTCTCTTGATAGTTCTAATAAACCTGTTGGAGTTAATAAATACGGAGATACTACTTTTAAATTTACATGTGAATTAGTCAAGCTAATTGCACATGTAAATTTTTTATGTAGGTATTCAAAATGAAGCGATCCGTCTATGATTCCATCTTGATTTTTATTTACAGTTAAACTATAAATACGATTGCTTGATTTTGTAAAAAGCAAAGGATTGCCATTAAGCTCAACATTTAGTTTTTCAACTTTGTTAGCTGATTGGTTTTTTGAATCTGACATGGTATGATATTTTTATGGTTAAAAATTCACGCCAAGAAAAATGAAAAAGGAAATTACGTTTGTTTTTGACATGTAAGTCCTCATCGATTTTACCACCGTAAAGTTGCGTCTCTCTCGGTTGGCAGCCACTAAAGGCTTCTTGATGATGGAACAAAGGTATTACATTTTTTAGAACCTTGCCTTATATTTTTGCATTTTTAACTAATAGAATTTCATCTAAGTGCTTGATTTCCAAGTCTAATTCTGCTTTTAACTCCCCGAAAACCTTGTAAGAGCCGTCTGTAGGCTTATAGTCTCCAGACTCCACTACACGCATTAAAGAAGCTAATTTGTTATTCAACTTAATTGGGAAGTTCAAAGGATCCTGAGAGCTTTGGTTTCTAACTTGATACAAGTTTTCCTCGATTGCAGCAATTTGAGCAATGAATAATGCATTCGATTTTGAAACGGTTGTCTTAGCAGCTATTGCTTCTGCATTTATTTTTTCTTTAATCGCTCTTATTTTTATTACCGCTTCATTAGCTCTACTCACTTGGTCCCTAATTTGTATCGCTAATTTAAATTTCTCTTGCATATCCGCTATTGTTACATCATGCACTCTTGGATCCATTTTTAGTTCGAACGCTTCTGTTACAGATTTTCCACCAGCACTAATGCGTACTTGATAATTTCCAGGCACTGCAGTAGGACCAGTATACACAGGCGCACTCCATAAAATCATTCCTTTAAAATTAGTGGCTGCAGGATATTTTAAATCCCATTCAAATTTATTTAAACCCGGTTTTATAGAAGGAGGCATTGGCTTTCGGTCGTCCTCGTCTTCGTCTGCAGCGGCGTCATTTTCTTTTTTAACTTTTGGCAAAACACCTACAAAACTATTTACTAGTTTACCGTCCCTATCTAAAATTTCGATTTTTAAATCTTTAATAGTGGAATCTAAATAATATTGGAAGACTGCTTTTTGTACTGTTCTTACTGCATAATAAGGCTTAAATAAATGAAGCCCTGCTTTAATTCCAGCGTCTTTGGTTCTAACAGGGGACACGTCGTCTAATACATACATACTGCGACCATGTGTTCCAATTACAATATCTTTTTCTGTTACTTGTATATCAGATACTTGAACGTCTGGCAAATTTAAACTTAATGATTCCCAGCTGTCGCCTGCGTTATAAGAAACCCATACTCCATGTTCTGTACCTGCATATAATAAACCTTCTCGTGTAATGTCTTCTCTTACAGCATGAACATAATCATCTGCACGAATTCCTGTAATTATTTTTTTCCATGTTTTCCCAAAGTCTGTAGTTTTCCAAATATAAGGAGTACGGTCATCCATTTGATAACGCTTCGCTGCAATATAAGCGGTACCTGCATTAAAGCGAGACGCTTCAATAATACTTACTCTTGTATTTTTAGGCATATCTGTTGGTGTAATATTTATCCAATGCTTGCCACCGTCTTTTGTGATATGAATTAATCCATCGTCAGAGCCAGCCCATATAATATTTACATCTTGATAAGACGGCGCTAACGCAAACACTGTTCCATAAATTTCAGGACCATTCATGTCACGCGTAATTACACCACCACTCACACCTAATGTTGTTGAATCATTATAAGTCAAGTCCGGACTGATTTGCTCCCAGCTTTGACCTTCGTTTGTTGTTTTCCATACATGTTGAGAACAAGTAAATAATACATTAGGGTCTACTGGCGAGAACACTATCGGATATGTCCACTGCCATCTTTCTGGCAATGTCTTTGCCTCTTCTCCAGAAAAGAATCTTGGATATACTTGCACATCACGCACCTGTCCTGTCATTCTATTAATACGTGTTAATAATGCACCCTGGCTACCCGCATAAAAAATATCCGGATTTTTTGGATCCTGTGCAATATATCCGCTTTCACCACCACCCACTTCATAAGCAAAGCCCATTCCTGGTTTGGTTGAATTGCTGCGCACGGCTCTATGTCTGTAATCCTCACTAGGCAAAGCCACTGTAGTATTGTCTTGTTGTGCACCCGCTACTTGATATGGGAAATCATTAGTAACAGTAATATGATATAATTGTGCTGTTGGAAAATCTTCGTCCGTCCAACTTAATCCGCTATTAGTTGAAACGGTACCACCCCCGTCATTTGCAGTAGCTAGTCTTGTTGGGTCTGTTGGGTCAATCCATAAATCATGATTATCACCATGTGGTACTTTTATTTCTGTTTTAAAACTCACACCACCGTCGGTTGATTTATAAAAATTTACATTCAAGCCATATACCGTGTTCTTGTCTTTAGGATCTGCAACGATTCGAGAATAGTAAAAAGCACGTTGACGCAACTTGCGTTCGTTGTTTACAATTTTCCAATTAGCGCCTCCGTCATCAGAACGATACAAACCGCCGTCGTTAGATTCTACAATAGCCCAAACTCTATTGCCATCCGCTGGAGATACCGCTACGCCTATCTTTCCGACTACCTTAGGCATACCAGGATTTTTAGAAATTACATTCCAGGTAGCACCACCGTCGGTAGATTTATATAATGCAGAAGTTCCTACGTCGGCCCACATTTTATAAGGTGTACGATATACTTCCCAAATGCTAGCATAAATATTTTCAGGATTTTGCTGATCAATTACTAAATCCTCTGCACCTGCTTTATCATTAACGAATAATACTTTTTTCCAAGTAACGCCACCGTCGGTTGTTTTGAAAACACCGCGATCTTCGTTTTTTCCAAACGCATGACCCAGTGCAGACACATACGCGATATCTGGATTGGTTGGATGAATTCTTACTCTCGAAATTGATTGCGTATTTTTTAAACCCATATTTTTCCAAGTCTTACCTCCGTCAATTGACTTGTAAACGCCATCACCTTGCATAATATTTCCACGAAACTCTGTTTCGCCCGTACCTATATATATAATGTCTGGATTCGTCTCTGATACTGCCACGGCACCAACGGAAGAACTAGTCAATTGGCCATCTGTTACTGGCTTCCAATTCAAGCCCCCGTCACTTGTCTTCCAAAGTCCGCCACCCACCGCACCAAAGAAATACTCTTGTTTGCGCTTGCTACTCCCCGCAATGCCTAAAGAACGGCCACCTCTATTTGGACCAATATTTCTCCAAGTCATTCCCTTTAAGGTAGAGTCCTTTACTTGCGCCTTTAATTCAACGCTATTTAATAATGCGATAGTTGCAAAAGAAGCAACAACAATACGAGACAAAACTTTCATATAAAATAATTAAGTGTATGATGTAATTTAATTATTTTATTGATTGCTTTTTCAATTATTATTTTAAATGACGCTTTTGCTTTTCTAATGAATTTGTATAAATCAGTAAGCCTGAATTAATACTTCTGTGGGGATATTCATTAACTTCATTACAAAATATATTCCTTGAAAAAAACAATATACACATTAAGCATTTGTCTATTTGTATTAACCACAAGTGCTCAAGTACAACCTATTAGTGCAAAACAAATTGACTCCCTAACGGAATTGGTTTTAAAAACATTTAATGTTCCCGGTATTGCGGTGGGTGTTGTGAAAGACGGCAAGCTGATACATGCAAAGGGTTACGGTATTGCCAATTTAAAAACAGGAAAAAAAGTAGACGAGCATACTTTGTTTGGAGTAGCATCAAATAGCAAAGCTATGACAGTAGCGGCGCTAGGCATATTGGTGGATGAAGGAAAAATCAAATGGGATGATAAGGTAACCGATTATATTCCTGAATTTAAAATGTACGACCCCTATGTAACAGAAGCTTTTACTATTCGTGATTTATTAACGCATCGTAGTGGATTAGGATTGGGTGCAGGGGATTTAATGATGTTCCCCGATGGGTCTGATTTTAGTAGAAAGGACATTATTCATAATTTAAGATTCTTAAAACCGGTTTCTGCCTTTAGGACTAAATATGATTACGATAATAATTTATACATAGTTGCCGGAGAAATTGTAGTAAAAGCAAGTGGACAAAGCTGGGAGGATTTTGTAGAGCAAAAAATCATGCAACCTTTGGGCATGAAGGAAACAGCGGCTTCCATATACAGATTAAAAGACAAAAGCAATAGCATTCGTCCACATGCCCCAGTAGACGGCAAGTTACAAGTATTGGATATTGACTGGAGCGAGAGCGCGAATGCAGCTGGTGGCATTTGGAGCAATATTACCGATTGGAGTAAATGGGTGATTGCCCAAATGAATCATGGTCAGTATGGAGATAACTTACAAAACAAAATATTTAGCGACGCAGTGCACGAGGAAACATGGAGTCCACAAACTATTATTAAAGCGGGAACTGCTGCTCCTTATAATACTCATTTTTCGGCATATGGTTTAGGCTGGTTCTTGAGCGACGTTAAAGGATACAAACAAGTAACACATACGGGAGGGCTTGCAGGTATTGTAACACAGGTGGTGATGTTCCCTGAATTGAAATTGGGTATTTTAGTATTTACGAATCAGCAAGTGGGGGCAGCTTTCAATGCCATTAGCAATACGATTAAGGATAGTTATATAGGAGTTACTGGTTATGATTGGGTAAAAATTATGCATGACCGTGTTGAAAAAGGGGAAGCAGAAGCGAAAAAAATTAACGACGAAGTCGTCAAAAATATTTTAGAACAAGAGAAGAAAAATGCAGGAAAATTTAATGTCGCACCTTATGTTGGTACTTATAAAGACCAGTGGTTTGGTGATATTGAAATAAGTGATAATAATGGAAAAGCCTGGATAGCAAGTAAGCGTTCTCCAAAATTAAAGGGAGAATTATTTCCATATAAAGGTAATACCTTAATTGTACGTTGGTCAGACCGCAGTATGGACGCTGACGCTTTTGTAATATTTAGTACGGACATGGACGGCAAGCCCGCAGGAATGAAAATGAATGCCATTTCACCCTTAACAGATTTTAGTTTTGATTTTCAGGATTTAGATTTGAAGAAGGTTAAATAAACTATCTTAGCAATCTAAAAATATAAAACATGCAAGAACAAAATTATAAAAACCACGCACAGATGGTTCCTGGTTTTCACTATGTAGGATTGTTATCTATCCTAGCTTTATTAGGTGGATCTATTAATTATGCGTTTCGTGCTACTCCAGAAAATAAATATCTAGCTACCTTATTAGTATTAGCTAGTTTCCTATTTGCAGTATTGTGGATTTACATTCGTGTGTTCCCATTAAAAGCACAAGACAGAGCTATTAAAGCGGAGGAGAATTTACGTTACTACACTTTAACAGGAAAGTTATTGCCAGCAGATGTAACCGTATTGCAAGTAGTGGCTTTACGTTTTGCACCAGATGCAGAATTTGTTGCATTAGTAGACCGTGCAGTAAAAGAAAAATTAACAAGTAAAGAAATCAAATTGGCAATCCAAAACTGGAAAGCAGATTTTTATAGAGTTTAAATAAAACAGTTTCGAGTAAACAACTTGAAAATATATTTTAAGCCCTTCAGGAAACTGAGGGGCTTTTAAATTTTAACAATCGCTTTCACATACATTTTGTCTGCGTTTTGCAAGCGTAAATAATATACTCCTGTAGGTAAATTGGTTCCATATAAATTATAGCTATTCATGCCAGCAAAGCTATACGTGGCTTCTACCAAAACTCTTATGACAGTACCCGAGCCGTCAAGTAATTGTAATAATGTGTGACCCCCATTTGTTTTAAATTCCACTTTAGTTTGGGAATAAAAAGGATTTGGGTAATTATATATTAACGCGTCTTTTGCAAAGATGGAATTGTCATTGTGAATGCCGCATACACTTGCATTTATTAAGGGTATGGTTGGATATTCTTTTAACATAATTTCCAATTGATCTGTAGATTTAACACAGAACCAATTTTGTAAAATGGTATTATAAATCGTTCTGAAATCATGTTGATATGGAATATTATCATTCACTGTTGCCACTGTTGGCAGGTCTGGGTTATTTCCAAATACACCACCACGCACATTTTTACCAAATAAAAATAAAGGAGCCGCTGCACCATGATCGGTCCCTCCGCTTGCATTAGATTTAATTCTTCTTCCAAATTCAGAATAGGTCATACCAATCACCCTGTCTTCAATTTCCAGACCGCTTATATCAGTTTGAAATGCCGTTATTGAATCAGATACTGTTTTTAATAAATTGGCATGTGTCCCTAGGGTGGTGTCTGTAGCAGTTGTTTGACCTGAATGCGTATCAAAGCCACCATAATTAACCATATACACTTTAGTCTGTAAACCACCTTTAATTAAACGTGCCACTATTTTTAATTGAGTTGCTAAGCTGTTATTAGGGTAGGTGGTTTGCTGTGTAACACTATCAGATGCTAATTTAATCCGGGCTGCATACTGATTGGTTTGTTTGGCAATTCTTCGTAAAAAAGAAAGTTCGTATCCAGCATTGGTATTAGGAACAGTAGCGTCGGTACCGTCAATTAAATTATAAAAAGAACTAGGGTCAGAAATACTTAAAGCCATATTCACTGCAGGACCTTGACAAGTCAGGGTAGACAATGAGCCAATTTGTATAGCAAGTGGATCGGGCTTGTTGGAATTGGGATAGTTGTCTGGATAACCTGGGTTGTCATAGTTTAAGTATCTACCTGCCCAGCCGGTGTTTAAATATTGATCGCTGTCCGAACCAGACATCCAAATATCAGTTGCTCTAAAATGAGAGAAGCTGGGTTGCGGATAACCCACTGCCTGAACCACATTTAATTTACCCTCTGCAAATAAACCTTGTAAGGAATTCATAGCTGGATGCAAACCGGTAGCGTCATTACCCATTAATTTCAACACTTTATTTTCTGGTATTGCAATATTAGTTCTTGCATTATAATACTTACTATACTCACCAATTGGAATCACCGTATTTAATCCATCGTTACCTCCACTTAATTGTATTATTACTAATACCCTATCATTATCTGCGGTAGCAAGTAAAGAAGCATCTAATAACGGATGGTCTTGTAAAATATGAATCGGGTTCCCACTAATCATGGTGGGGGTTAGCAAGGCTAAGCTATTTCTTATAAAACTTCTTCTTTCCATTTTATTGTAGTTGATAGTCTGGCAGGTTCATAATATATTTCAACAAAGCCTTTAATCGCGTATTCACAATATTGAAGTTGATCGTAGTTGGATTCGCAATATATAAGTTCCAAGCATCAGACCAATAATAATCACTAGCTTGTCCACTTAATAAAATTTGTGTTTTAAGATTTGATTTTGTGATGCTTGCAATTTCGGTAGACACCAAAAATGCAAATAAACTGTCCACTAAAATATTTGGATCTGCGGGATTATTACAAACTGATTTAGCAAATGCAATTGTATTAATAATAATTTTTTTACCATTCTTACTATATCCAGTTTCCAACATTAGATCGGTAAATTTATTTCTTTTAGGAAGGGTGTCGGCGTTAATCCAAAGCTCATTAAATTCAGGTGCCTGATAATAAGCAGGCCAGCCAGCAACATTAGGTGGGTCTACTAGGCTTTGGCCCATTAAATTTAATTGGGCCACCATTATATTGTATAAAAAATAAGCGTCCCCATAATCTAATATTGCATTAGGGAAGTTGATTTCGTATTGTCTTAAAAATCCAATAACATGGTCTGCTGGGCTTTTTATTTGACATCCAATATAAATAGTATCATAAAAATGTTCACTCTCTAATAAAAGTTTTAAAACTGGCTTAATCTCAAAATTATTATTAACAAAGGCAGTAGCTAGTGGGGTAATAATATTAGCTTCCACATTTGCGTCTACATAATAAAAAACAAAATAGCGATAAAGTTTTCGACAAATAAATTTAGCCAATTCTGTTTTTTGAAAAATCATATCCAATAATTCGTCTGTCTCAAGTGCGCCGCTTGCACCCGCTTTTCCTGTGATCACTTTATTATTATAAAAAGCAGAAAATGTTTTGTTAGTCGTATCATGACGTGTTGCGTCAAAATAACTATTATTATTGGCGTCAATTCTCCAACCCGTTAAAACCCTAGCTGCTGTTTTAACGTCTTCTTCGCTATACTTAGCTCCCCCTTCTTTGCCGATAGTAAAAAGCTCTTGTAATTCACGACCATAATTTTCGTCGGGCGCTGTTTTAGCATTTAAATATCCATTCAAATATCTAAGCATGCCGGGGTCGGTGGTGACCGCGCGAACCATTTGCTTAAAATTACCAATACAGTTTGTTCTTAAAATTTGATGATGATTATAAATCATTGTCGCATAAGAGATCGTATCTGCTTCCGTACCAAAATGATTACTCCAAAACAGGGTGATTTTTTCTTGTATATTTTTTTCTTGGCCTGTCATTATACTTAGCAACCATTTTTTATAGGTATTTCTTCTATTACTATTAATAGTACCGTCGGTGCTTATATTATTAATCCAAGTGGCGCCTGGGGCCACAACCGGGTCAATAATGGTAGTTGTATTATAATCGTTAAGTGGTGGGGGCGGTAAATTTGTTGAAACTGTAAGTATTGCTTCTACCGCAGTTGACAAGCCCATGTTATTAAAATGTGTGATATCTGATGCACTAGCACCAAACAGCGTTCGATTTAATAAATGCTTTGTTAAAGCCCTTGTCCAAGTTCCTTGAAATTTATTTAAACCTAAATTGCTACTTTGGGGGGTTGTAGACATAATATAAGAATGTACTCTCAAATTAGTAATATAATCCTAGAATTTATTGAATATTAGATCAATAAATTAATAACTTACCTTTACATTGTAAAATTTAAAACTATGAGTAACAATATTATTATTTCAATTTGGATTTTGTCTTCTATCTACTGCGTATACAAATTGTATAAAAGATCTAAGTCTACTTCTTTTGATGGCGTTATTGGATATACTCCGGGTTTAGAAGTTATTATGGTAATTGCATTGGGACCCTTATTAACCGTAATTGACATTTCACTTACTTGGATCAGAATATATAAAGAAGCTGAAGAAGCAAGAAGAAGAGCGAAAAACTAATTTTAGCTATACTTCAAATACTGCATCTCGTTTAAACTGGTTATGTTCATGGTATTGAACATAACCAAGCTGATTGGTAATCATTTGAGTATTACCAATGGAGAATGTTGGTGTATTATGGTGATGATGGCCATAAATCCAACAGTCCGCATTCGCCGACTCTATCAAATCATATAGTTCTGTTGCGAACCCCTCTTGAATTGGGTCGTTCTTATATTTATTAGGATAGTTTAATAAAGTAGGGAGGTGGTGTGTCACAATCACCTTTTTAATGCTATTGTTATTAACACTATCCTTACTAGTTTCCTTTTTAATATTTCCCGGCACAAAATCATCCAATAAAATTTGCTTCAAAAATGCAACCGATTCTTCGTGTAATAAATTATAATCAGGCGGAGTAATTGGCGCTCCATCAAAATTAATTTGATAAAAGTCATTCATGCGTCTTTGAATAATATATTGATTCACTGGACCAATATGAGACCAAAGCGTAGAAAATACGAACTGCCTATTGTCAATAATTACCGACTCATTATTAATTAAAGAAATGTTTGATCTAATATTTTCACAAAAGCTGCCATGTTTGGTAGCAGCATCAAAGCCATAGTATTCGTGGTTTCCAGGCAACCAATAGGTTTGCCTAAAGTGGTCCGAAATATAATTCCAAAAATCATTGTATTCGTCCATTATATTAAATGGCATAACGTCCCCTGCTAAAATTAATATTTCAGCAGCTGCAATAAGCGGCTTTCGATTTAATAATTTTTTGTTCTTCGGAAATTCAAGATGTAAGTCAGACGCGTATTGAAAAAGCATGATTAAAATTACACCAACTACTAGAATGCATTGCAATAAATTTTGCACAGTAGAAAATCTCCGAACGAATATCTTTATTTAGATTTTATGTTTCAGTTAACTAATATAGAACTTGAATTTATTAAGATTCAAGTAAAAGACTTAGATCCTGGCAGTCTTTCTTCAAGATCACAATTTGTGACCTTGAACACAACAAGGGGTAGTAACATCAAATATTCACCTTTGGCATTCACGGAACAGGGTGTAGCTATGCTAAGTGGTATCTTAAACTCAAAAAGGGCGATTCAAATGAATATTGCCATTATGCGTGCATTTGTGGAATTGAGAAAAGTGCTTCTTATAAAGTCAGACTTTAAGCTTCAATTAGACGAAATAAAAGAGAGACTAGGAGGCCACGATGTGCAACTAACTCAAATTTATGAGGCTATAGAAAATATCCTAGACGAAAACGCAGCTCAGAATAAATGGGATAATAGATCAAAGATTGGTTTTAATAAATAAAAGTTGGAACTTAGACATGCTAATACTAACGCAATGAACTTACAACCCAATCATTTAAAGAACGAAGCAATAACGCTTGTGCCATTAGATGCAGCTGACTTCGAAGTCTTATATGCAGTGGCGTGTGATCCTTTAATATGGGAACAGCACCCCAATCCAGATAGATATAAAAGGGAAGTATTCGAGAATTTCTTTAAAGGGGCAATTGAATCCAATGGCGCTTTTTTGATTAGAGATGCAAAAACAGATGCCATACTTGGTTGTTCAAGGTTCTATGATTATGACGACGCTAAAAGTGAAATTAAAATTGGCTATACTTTTTTTTCGTGCACTTGCTGGGGAAGGGGAATAAACAAAGAAGTTAAAAAGCTCATGATAGACTATGCTTTAGGCTTTGTAGACAAAATTATATTTCACGTGGGCGCTAGTAATATTAGATCTCAAAAGGCGATGGAGAAATTAGGAGCTGAAAAAATTGGTGAAGAATTGGTTGCTTATTTTGGAGAAGCTAATAGGAATAATTTTGTATATGAGATAAAAAAAGCCCCCAACTTTCGTTGAGGGCTAGTGGCACCACCCGGGCTCGAACCGGGGACACAAGGATTTTCAGTCCTTTGCTCTACCAACTGAGCTACAGCGCCATCGGATTTTCATCCATCCAATTATATAGCTATAACCGGGTTGCAAATATATGGCTCTACTGCTTTATAAACAAGAACTTGGTCCATTTTATTGTTAAAACCCTATTTCAGTTCAATTTTATTAGTATCGTCACTCAAGATGAGCGCCTTTAGTTTAATATAAGCGGAGTAGTCCAGTTTTAAATAGGTACCTTCAATTATAAATACATAGCCGTTTCCCGATTCTTCCATCGTGCCTACTACTTTGTCTTTGGTCTCAAATACCCAATCACTTTCTCCTGAAATTATAATTTTCTTTTTTCCTTGCGATTGTAGAATATCGTACTCGTGTTTCTTATTATCTCCATCGGAATTTACCCATACTTGAATTTTTTTCATTTTGATTCGTTTTAAAGAGAATTAAAAAACGTCGAATTTCCATATCCCCCAAATCAATAAAACATCAAAAACCAAAAGCACACACAAAAGGACAATTGTCCCTATGTTAAATATACAATATTTAGTCTTTTTACTCTGTGAAAAAAGTAAAACTCTACTACAGAAACGACGAATTTTTAATCATCATAGGAAGAAATGTAAGAAAGCTGAGAACCACGGCAGGATTAACTCAGACCGAACTTGCCTTTTTATGTAATGACTCAGACTACTCTCAAATCAATAGAATTGAGCTGGGTAAGATTAATTTTTCTGTTTCTTATCTTACACTACTTTCAACCGCGTTGAAAGTAGAGATTGATGAAATTATTACCAACTAAACCGCCGTTGCAACCACGAAAAAGGAAGCTATAATTAATGCAAGGCCAATCCATTGTTTTGGACTTAGGCGTTCTTTAAAAAACACGAATCCAATTAATACCGACAGTATCTGACTGCTAATAATTAAAATATTTATTACTACTACTGGCAAGTATTGGTAGGAGATATTAATAGCCAAGCCACCAGCAACAAGCAATACCCCTAAAATTAAATATTCTACAAGGTGCTTGGCTTGTAAATAGTTAAATAAGTCTTTTAGCATGCCATCTTTTACTACCATGGCTAAACCAAATAACATTGCAGTAGTTTCAATAACTAAACTAAAACCAAGTGGACCCCACCATGAAATAGGGTAAGTGTATAAAGCATATGAACTGCCCCAGAAAAAACTAGAAGCCAGTCCATAAATAATTCCTGTTTTTAAATGATGTCCCTTGGCTAATTCCTTGCCTTGTAAATACAATAATAATAATCCCGCTGTTGACAAAATAAACGCATACAAATAAGGTGTTTTCCAAACTTCACCAACAACAAATACTGCCGTTAAAATAGTAAATAGTTTTAGCGAAGACACGGGAACCACAACACTTACAGGCGCTTTTTGAATACCATGCAAAAAGAAAACCAATCCAAAAATATTAAAAACAGAAAGTGCTACTGATAAAATAAATTGTTTATCAAATGTCAGGTCTCTAACTATCCAATATTTAAAAAATGGCTCGTGCCTAAAACCAAAATATAAAATGGCGAAAATAAACGTTGCAAAAACTCCTCTATAAAACATTCCAATTTGAAAAGGAATATGTACTGTTACTTTTTTCCAATAAGCATTACTGATAGCGAAACAAAAAGCACCAATTAATACAAAAATTATTCCCATAAAAAATTTTAATATTCGCAGTTCTTCGGTGTTCTTGCAAAGGCAATAACATCTCTAATATTTGTCATGCCTGTCACAAACTGTACCATACGCTCAAAGCCTAAGCCAAAACCTGCATGGGGAACACTTCCAAAGCGTCTTGTGTCTAAATAATAACTCATTTCTTCTAATGGAATATGCATTTCATTCATTCTGGCTTCTAATTTGTCCAAACGCTCTTCTCTTTGTGATCCTCCTACAATTTCTCCAATACCTGGTGCTAATATATCCATAGCTGCAACGGTTTCTTTTCCTGCTTCACAACCATCATTCATTCGCATATAAAAAGCTTTTATTGCAGCAGGGTATCCTGTTACAATTACTGGCTTTTTAAAATGTTGTTCTACTAAATATCTTTCATGCTCACTTTGTAAATCTATTCCCCACTTAACGTCGTAAGTGAATTTCTTTTTCTTATAATGATTGCTATTTAATAATATGTCAATGGCTTCGGTATAGGTAATTCTTTCAAATCCATTTTCTAAAACGAATTTTAATTTTTCCACCAAACCTAATCCACTTCTTTTTTCTGTTGGCAATTGTTTTTCTTCTTCCGCTAAACGACTATCTAAAAAAGCTAAGTCGTCTTGATTATGTTTCATTACATAATCAATTAAGTGCTTAATAAAATCTTCCGCCAAATTCATATTGTCTTCTAAATCGTTAAAAGCAACTTCGGGCTCTATCATCCAAAACTCTGCTAAGTGTCTTGTGGTGTTGGAGTTCTCGGCACGGAAGGTTGGACCAAATGTATAGATGTCTGAGAACGCCATTGCGCCTAACTCTCCTTCTAATTGACCACTCACTGTAAGGTTGGTACTCTTACCAAAAAAATCTTGCGTAAAATCAATTTCTCCAGCTTCATTTTTTGCTGCGCCTTCTAAAGGAAGTGTAGTTACACGGAACATTTCACCAGCACCTTCTGCATCACTACTTGTAATGATAGGGGTGTGTAAATATAAAAATCCACGGTCATTAAAAAACTGATGCACCGCAAATGCCAATGAATGACGAATGCGAAACACAGATCCAAACGTATTGGTTCTAAAACGTAAATGTGCTTTTTCTCTTAAAAATTCAAGAGAATGTTTTTTAGGTTGTAGTGGATATTTTTCTGCATCACTATCTCCTAGTATTTCTATTTTAGTTGCTTTAACTTCTACTGTTTGTCCTTTTCCTAAACTCTCTACCACAACACCCGTTGCTTTTATAGAAGCACCAGTAGTAATACGTTTTAATATAGCCTCATTAAACTCGCCTAAGCTTGCTACAATTTGTACATTGTTATTGGTACTTCCATCGTTTAATGCGATAAACTGATTATTTCTAAAAGTACGCACCCATCCCATTACTACGACTTCAGATCCTACAGCACTCTTTGCGTCAGTACCGCTTAGCAATTGCTTTATTTTGACTCTTTGATTGAACATATTTAGTTATTTCGAGTAGCAAAGATAATCCGTTTTAGCGCCTAATTGCCCGGAATCAAGCACAAAAACGGGTAAAAGTTGTTTTTTTATAGAAAAAGGTTTTAAATTGCAGTAGTCCTTACAAAATACAGGTCAATATCCCGACCACAATTTTTCAAAAAAGATTCTCAACAAAGCTCAGAACTTGATTCGAATTTTAATAAAACTATAGATTTTAACGTGCAAGAAAAAGACGACAAACCAAAAAAGGGTCGTAAACCCTTAGAGAAAGCGGCGCCTGCTGCAAAAGCAACTAAAACTCAAAAGACAAGTCCTGTGTCTGAAGAAGAAGCACCTGCTGCAAAAAGAAAACCAATTGCTAAAAAACCCGAAGCTGCTCCTGTTAAAGAAAGTAGTGAAGACGATAAAGCTTCCAAGATTGCCGCTGCATTATTTGGAGACGAAAGCGAAGCCAGCAAACCTGTTGCACCCGCTGCAGCACCAACTGGCGAACCCGCTGCACCTGCACCACAGGCAGACCAGTCTGGACAAAGCGACCAAACTAATAACAATCCAAACCCACAAGGCGGTGAGCAGCGTGGCCCTAGAGGCCCTGGACAAGGACAACATCCTGGTCATAGATACCCACCAAAAAAAGAGCCCGTATTTAATGTAGAATTTGACGGCGCCATTGCATCGGAAGGTGTTTTAGAAATGATGCCTGATGGATATGGTTTTTTACGCTCTTCTGATTATAATTATTTGTCTTCTCCAGATGACGTTTATGTTTCACCATCTCAGATCAAATTGTTTGGTTTGAAAACGGGTGATACCGTGCAAGGCACAGTGCGTCCACCAAAAGAAGGTGAAAAATATTTTGCTTTAACTAAAGTGGATTATGTAAACGGAAAACGTCCAGATGAAATTCGTGATCGTATTCCTTTTGATTATTTAACCCCTTTATTTCCTTTCGAGAAATTAAATTTATATACAACCGCTAATAACTACAGCACACGTATCATGGATTTGTTTACCCCAATAGGAAAAGGCCAACGTGGACTTTTAGTCGCGCAGCCTAAAGTGGGTAAGACCATGTTATTGAAAGAAATTGCAAACGCTATTGCAGCCAACCACCCCGAATGTTATTTGATGGTGGTGTTGGTGGACGAGCGACCGGAAGAAGTTACCGACGTTGAGCGTTCTGTGAAAGCAGAAGTGATTGCGTCTACTTTTGACGAGCCTGCAGAAAAGCACGTGAAGGTTTCTACTATGGCTTTACAAAAAGCAAAACGTTTAGTAGAATGCGGACATGATGTAGTGATTTTATTAGATTCAATTACACGTTTAGCTCGTGCTCATAATACAGTTGCTCCAAGCTCTGGTAAGGTTTTATCAGGTGGTGTGGAAGCAAACGCAATGCAAAAACCAAAACAATTTTTTGGTGCTGCGCGTAAAATTGAAAATGGCGGATCCCTTACCATCATTGCAACAGCATTGGTGGATACGGGTTCTAAAATGGACGAAGTTATCTTTGAGGAATTCAAGGGTACGGGTAATATGGAATTAGTATTAGATCGTCGTTTAGCTAACAAACGTATTTTCCCTGCAATTGATTTAACGGGATCAAGTACACGTCGTGATGATTTATTATTAGACAAAGACGTCTTACAAAGAATGAATATTTTACGTTTATTCTTGAATGACATGAACACCGACGAAGCAATGAATGAATTATTAAAAAGAATGCGCGGAACCAAAGACAATGAAGAATTTTTGGCGAGCATGAACAGATAAATAAAAAAAGCCACTTTATTAAAAGTGGCTTTTTTTATTCCTTAAAGTAATTATTATCTTCAATTTCTTGACGCACTTTTTCTGGCACTAAATAACGAATCGTTATTCCGGCTTTGCGATTGTTGCGAATTAATGTAGCAGAGAGTTCTAGCATGGGTGCTTCTAAATAAACAAGGTCCGCACCGTATGTATCTGTGATTTCAAAACCAGGACGTTGATATACAATGAAGCGATAATTATTTTTAAGCGTTTCAAAATTTTTCCATTTAGGCAAATTCTGAAAACTATCTCCGCCCATAATTACATAAAACTCATGCTGTGGATATTGCTCTTGTAAATAGGTAAGTGTATCAATCGTATAAGAGGGTTTCGGTAATTTGAATTCAATATCTGAAACCTTTAATTGTGGGTCATCTTCAATCGCTAATTGTGCTAAATGAAGTCTATCATATTCATTTAATAAACTGCTCTGTGGTTTGTGGGGATTGTGCGGTGACACGACCAGCCATACTTGTTTTAAATCGGAATGATTGGCGATATAACTCGCTACCATTAAATGGCCGTGATGTATAGGATTAAAAGAACCGAAAAATAAACCAATTTTCATGCTTAACTTATTGATTGTCAGTGATTTATTGTAAATTAGGGCCTACAATAATGCTTTCTGCTTCATCGTTTCTTAGACTAAGTTGGTACCCCGCAACCGATATAGAAATAGGATCACCCAGAGGTGCTATTTGCTCTACTGTAATTAATTCTCCAGGTATGCAGCCCATCTCCATTAATTTCAAAAAGATATCATCGTTTTCAAAAGAATGTATCACACCAGACTCCCCAATTTTTAATTCAGATAGTTTCTTCATAATTATACCACAAAGATAGTTTCCTTTATTCTCATACACTTACGAAATTTGGAGCAATAATGAGGGTGCATAATTCGTATATATTTAGAAGACAATCTTTTATAATCATGAGCATATCTTTTAACAAAGCAGACAAGTCTGCAACGCTAGGCAATCGAACAGCTTTAAAATCTTTTCTAGAAAAGCAGATTAAGAAGGAGGGCCTGATAATTGAAAACCTACAATACGTTTTCTGCTCTGACAAGTACTTGCTAGATATTAATAAACAGTTTTTAGCACATGATTATTATACTGACATTATCAGCTTTGACTTGTCTGAACAAAAAGGACAGTTAATCGGGGACATATATATAAGTGTAGATAGGGTAAAAGAGAATGCCAAAACCATGGGCACTACACAGGTAAATGAGCTACTCCGCGTAATATTCCACGGTGCATTACATTTTTGTGGTTATAAGGATAAGAAACCGGCCGATGTAAAGTTAATGAGGTCCATGGAAGATAAATGGCTGAAAGCTTTTTTTAAACTGACAGGACACTAATTTTCTACTTTCATCACTTGCTTCGCAAGTTCTTGTTCCACGAGAAGGTGCATAGCAACTGATGCCAGAAAATTTCTTAGAGTGTTCCACGTGGAACACACTAAGAGTGATGAAATGAGGAATTAATTTAAAAGTGTTCCACGTGGAACACTTTTAAATACAAATCAAACTTATCTTTGCAATCTTATGTTTCCAAAATACAATGTCATAGTAGTGGGTGCCGGTCATGCCGGATGTGAGGCAGCAGCGGCGGCGGCCAATATGGGTAGTAAAGTATTACTCGTAACCATGAATATGCAAACCATCGCCCAAATGAGTTGTAACCCTGCCATGGGTGGAATCGCTAAAGGTCAAATTGTTCGTGAGATAGACGCACTAGGTGGTTATAGTGGAATTGTATCTGATCTAAGTACGATCCAATTTAGAATGTTGAATAAGAGTAAGGGCCCTGCAATGTGGAGTCCAAGAACTCAAAATGATAGACACTTGTTTGCTAGCAAGTGGAGAGAGATGCTAGAGCAAACCCCCAATGTTGATTTCTATCAAGATTCCGTACAGGAATTAATTATAAGAAACGGGAAAGCCTGTGGGGTTAAAACCAGCTTAGGTCATTTAATTGAATCCGATGCGGTAATTATAACTAGCGGAACCTTCCTTAATGGAATTATGCATATTGGCGAGAAGCAAATTGGCGGTGGTCGTGTTGCTGAAAAAGCGGCAACGGGTATTACTGAACAATTGGTTTCGTTTGGTCTGGAGTCTGATAGATTAAAAACAGGAACACCGCCGAGGGTTGACGGCCGTAGTTTGGACTACACAAAAATGGAAGAGCAGAAGGGTGATGAAGAAGTAGTAGGTTTTTCTTATTTAAATGTGCCAAAAGTTAAACCGGAAAACCAGCGTTCTTGTTGGATTACTTATACTGACACCGTTGTACATGATATATTAAAGACAGGTTTTGATCGTAGTCCAATGTACGCTGGTCGTATTGAAGGCGTTGGACCAAGATATTGTCCTAGTATTGAAGATAAAATAAATAGATTCGCAGACAGAGAAAGGCATCAATTATTTGTTGAGCCAGAAGGATGGAATACGGTAGAAGTTTATGTAAACGGATTCAGCACTAGCTTGCCAGAAGAAGTTCAATACGAAGCACTTCGTAGAGTTCCCGGTTTTGAGAATGCAAGAATGTTCCGTCCTGGATATGCTATTGAGTACGACTTCTTTCAGCCAACACAATTAAGATATACATTAGAGACTAAGGCAATCGAAAACTTATATTTTGCTGGACAAATAAACGGAACTACTGGATATGAGGAAGCCGCTTGCCAAGGTATCATGGCAGGAATGAACGCACATTTAAAAGTGAATCATCAAGCACCATTTGTATTACAAAGAAGTGATGCGTATATAGGAGTTTTAATAGATGACTTAATAGGAAAGGGTACAAACGAACCTTACCGTATGTTTACATCACGCGCCGAATTCAGAACCTTACTAAGACAAGACAATGCTGATTTAAGATTAACCGAATTGTCCTATAAATTAGGACTAGCATCTGAAGAACGCATGAAAAGAGTGACGGAGAAGACAGAACATGTTTCAGAAATAATAAACATACTAAATACACACTCAATTACTCCTACTGAAATTAATGAATTCCTTGGTACCATTGACTCTGCGGCTACTACAGAAAAACAAAAAGCATCCAAATTAGTATTGAGACCCAATATTAGTCTTCAACAAATTCTAGAGAATAGCACTACCTTAACTGAGAAATTAAAAGGAAAAGAAATCGAATATTTAGAGCAAGCCGAGATACAGGTTAAATACGAACGTTATATTGAAAAGGAAAAAGAAATAGTTGAACGCATGGCTGCGCTAGAAAATAAAATAATTCCAGAAACCTTTGATTACGACAAGGTTGCCGCTTTGTCTATTGAGGCAATGCAAAAGTTTAAAAAAATAAGACCCGTTACCCTGGGTCAGGCAAGTAGAATTAGTGGAGTGAATCCAAGTGATATTCAAATACTCATGGTGTATATGGTTAGGTAGAAAATAGCTTAGGATTAAATTATATATTCCATCCTCCCACTTATCAAAAAAAATATAAACGTCTTTTTTTAAAACGCTTAATTCAGTAGCTTTAGTACTATTCTTATAAAGTATAACTAAACAACAAAATTAACAGCGTATGAGGAGGATTATTTTATCTCTCGTCTTATTAGTAGTAGGGGTTGCTGCAAATGCGCAGGAGTCTTTTCCTATTAATGGAATCAGAGATGTTAGAGCAGGAATGTATGCGTTTACAAATGCAACTATCATTCAGAACGAAAATGTGAAAATTGAAAAAGGCACATTAGTAATTAAACAAGGTAAAATTATAGCCATCGGTGCAAACGTGGTGGTACCTAAAGAAGCAATCGTGGTTGATTGTGCTGGTAAATATATATACCCCTCTTTTATAGATCCATTTACAGATTACGGTGCAGGTACTCCTAAAAGAAATGCAGGTGGTTTTAACTATGGTGCTCCAGCACAATTTAGTTCAAACAAAGTGGGTGCATATAATTGGAACCAGGCTATTAAACCAGAGGTAAACGCTTCAGAAAGTTTTAATGTTGACGAAACAAACGCAGTGGCCTATAGAGCAAATGGTTTCGGAACTGTTTTCACACATGTAAAAGACGGAATCGCACGTGGAACAGGCGCCGTAGTAACATTGGCTAGTGGTAGTGCAAATGCTGCAATATTAAAAACAAAAGCTGCCGCTGTATATTCTTTTGATAAAGGAACATCTACACAATCATACCCAGCAAGTTTAATGGGAAGTATTGCATTATTGAGACAAACTTATATGGATGCAAAATGGTATCAAACCAAACCCGTTAATGAAGGGGTGAACCTTTCATTGGAAGCAATAAATAATAATACTGCATTACCACAAATATTTAGCGCTGACGATAAGTGGTCTACACTAAGAGCAGATAGAATTGGTGACGAAGCAGGAATTCAATATATCATTAAGGGTGGTGAGAATGGATATCAAAGAATTGACGAATTGGTAAAAACAAAGGCTTCCTTTATTATTGGTATAGACTTTCCTATAGCATTAGATGTGGAAGACGCGAACGATGCTCGTTTTGTTTCTTTGGCAGATATGAAACATTGGGAATTAGCGCCAACTAATCCAGCTGCTTTTGAAAAGGCAAATATTAACTTTAGTATTAGTTCAGCAGACATGAAGGATAGTAAAGGATTCTTGCCAAATATTAGAAAAGCAATTCAATATGGCTTGTCTGAAACAAAAGCTTTAGAAGCATTAACTAAAACACCTGCAACACAATTAGGCGTGTATGATCAAGTAGGTTCATTAGAGAATGGTAAATTAGCAAACTTCATAATAACTACAGATCCAATATTTTCTAGTAATGCAAAAATCATAGAAAACTGGATTCAAGGAAGCAAATATGAAGTAAATGCTGCAGAGTGGGTAAACTTATCTGGTAAATATAAATTGACAATAAACAATACAGGAACAAAAACAGATTATACTTTAGAGTTGAAAAAAGATTTATCTGCTTCCATAATTAGTACAGATACCTTAACAGCAAAAATAAGTTTAAACGAATCACTTATAAAAATAAGTTTCCCAGAGAAAAAAGGAAAGGGAGTAGAAAATATTAGATTAAGTGGTGCTATTGTTGGCGCTGACATGACAGGATTCGGAACGGATGCAAAAGGAGCGAAAATTACTTGGACTTCAAGTTTAGTAGCACCTTTAGTTGCAGTAGCTGAAACAAAAAAACCAACAGATTCTGTAAAATTAATTTCTAAAGTAACTTTCCCTTTTGTGGGACTTGGTAATGAAGTAATACCTCAACAAGAAACTATCTTAATTAAAAACGCAACTGTTTGGACAAACGAGAAAGAAGGGATATTACAAAATACTGATGTATTATTAAAAGCAGGTAAAATTGCTAAAATAGGAAAGGGAATATCGGATGTTGCTACTCGTACAATTGATGGTACTGGTAAATACTTAAGTGCTGGTATTATTGACGAGCACTCTCATATAGGTGCGTTATCAATTAACGAAGGTGCGCAATCTGTTACTTCAGAAGTTAGAATAGGCGACAATATGAATCCAGAAGACATTAATATATATCGTCAATTAAGTGGCGGTGTAACTACCTCACATATTTTACACGGAAGTGCAAATACGATAGGTGGTCAAACTCAATTAATTAAATTACGTTGGGGCGCTTCTGATGAGGGTATTAAGTTTGGCGGAAACGATCCCTTCATAAAATTTGCATTAGGCGAGAACGTTAAGCGAACTACGTCTTCTAATAATAACAGATATCCAGATACAAGAATGGGTGTTGAAGAAGTTTTAACGGACGCGTTTGATAGAGCGGTAGATTATCAAAAAGCAATAAAGGCAAATCCTAATACAAGAAGAGATTTAGAATTAGATGCTATTTCTGAAATTATGAATAAGAAGCGTTTCATTACATGTCACTCTTATGTACAAACAGAAATTACTTACGCAATGCGTGCAGTAGAGAAGTTTAAAGCTCAGGGATATGATTTTAATATAAATACATTTACACATATTTTAGACGGTTATAAAGTAGCTGACAAAATGAAACTGCATGGTGCGAATGTGGCAACCTTCTCTGATTGGTTTAATTATAAAACAGAGGTACAAGATGCTACATCTTATAATGCAGCAATTATGCAAAAAGTGGGTTTAAACACTTCTATTAATTCTGATGATGCAGAAATGGCGCGTCGTTTAAATCAAGAAGCGGGTAAAATTGTAAAATATGGTGGTGTTTCTGAAGAAGAGGCATTTAAAATGGTAACCTTAAACCCAGCTAAAGCTTTACACATAGAGAACAAAGTGGGAAGTATTAAGGTTGGAAAAGATGCTGACGTTGTCTTGTGGTCGGAAAATCCATTAAGCATTTATGCAAAATCTTTATATACCATAGTTGATGGTACTATATATTTTGATAGAGAAAAGGATGCAGCACAAAGAATTAAAATAGCAAATGAAAGAACTAAGTTGATACAAAAAATGTTGGGTGATAAAAAAGCAGGTGCACCAACAAAACCAGCTACACCAAGCTATCAAACAGTTTTACAATGTGGTGATCACGAACACGAAGATCATTTAGCTACTATTTACGAATCTCAAAATAACTAAACCATGCAAAAGAAATATTCAAAACTGTTTATCGCCTCTCTTGCATTGTTATCCGTAACAGCAAGGGCACAAGAAACAATCTATCCAACGGCTGCTCAAAAGGGCACAACTGTGATAACACACGCCACAATACATATAGGAAATGGAACTGTATTAAATGATGCATCTATCTCCTTTGAAAATGGTAAGATTACTGGTGTAGGAAATAATGTAACTATTCCAACAGGTGCAACTGTAGTAGATGCTACTGGAAAACAAGTATATCCTGGATTTATATTACCAAGTTCAGACTTAGGATTAAGAGAAATTAGCTCAGGCGTAAGAGGTAGCAATGACTACCAAGAAATTGGTGAAAACAATGCCAATATTAGAGCTATCGTTGCCTATAATACAGATTCTAAGAATATCGCGGTATTACGTGAAAACGGAATCTTATTAGCGGGTGTAGCACCACAAGGTGACTTAATTGAAGGCGCTGCCTCGGTGGTACAACTAGACGCTTGGAACTATGAAGACGCTGCTTATAAGACAGATAATGGTATCTATATTAATATGCCAAGTTTTATGCCTAGACGTGGCCGCGCAGCATTTATGGCACGTCCAACCGGGGTAGATCCAGTAAAAGCTGGATTAGATAAAATAGAAACTATTAAGAAGTTCTTTACAGACGCTAAAGCATATTACCAAGAAAAAACTCATATTGGAAATAATCTAAGATTCGAAGCAGTGCGTGGATTATATGATGGTAGACAAAAATTATATGTTCGTGCAAACGAAGTAAAGCAAATATTATTAGCTATCGACCTGGGTAAATCATTAGGCTTTAAAGTTGTAATTGTTGGCGGATCTGAAGCATATCAAATTGCTTCAATTTTAGCTGATAATAATATTGCCGTAATACTAGACAACGAGCATGCATTACCAACAATGGAGGATGACGATATTGATCAACCTTATAAAACACCTGCCATGTTATACAAGGCTGGGGTTTTATTTGCATTGAATGATACGCATGACCAGAGTCGTTTCCGTAACCTAGCATTTAATGCTGGAACAGCTGCTACCTATGGATTAGATAAAGAACAAGCATTAACAGCTATAACATTAAATGCTGCTAAAATATTAGGTATTGATAATATTACAGGAAGTATTGAAGTGGGTAAAGATGCTAATATATTGGTTTCCAATGGAGATGCTTTAGACATGCGCGGAAACGTATTTACTAAAACCTTTATTCAAGGACGCGATGTTTCTTTAGACAATAAACAAAAGCAACTATATGAGCGTTATAAGTTTAAATATGGTATTAAATAAACTATAGACCTTTGGTGTTTTAATAAATGTTTACAACTAGCTCCCTGTCGCAAATGTGATGGGGAGCTTTTTTTTGCTAACTTAGCAGCATGCCTAAAAAACTATATTTACTAGATGCGCTTGCGCTTATTTATAGAGCTTACTATGCTTTAATACGTACTCCTAGAATCACTTCAACAGGAATTAATACCAATGCTCAATTCGGATTTACTAATACATTATTAGAGATCATAAAAAAGGAGAATCCAACCCATATTGCTGTATGTTTCGATACGCATGCTCCTACAGAGCGTCATATAGATTTTACAGATTATAAAGCAAACAGAGAGGCAGCACCAGAGGATTTATTAAGCTCTTTGCCGCATATTAAAGCAATTATTGAAGGGTTTAACATCCCCGTTGTAGAGTGTGATGGTTATGAGGCAGATGACGTAATAGGCACTTTAGCGTGGCAAGCGGCAGATTTGGGTTATGAAGTATATATGGTTACACCAGACAAAGACTATGGTCAATTATTGGTGAAAGACAATGTTTATATGTGGAAGCCACCCGCATTTGGAAACGAGCGCGAAATATTAGATGCTGAAAAAATTAAAAATAAATGGGATATTGCTAGGGTAGACCAGGTGGTAGATATGTTAGGATTAATGGGAGACGCTGCAGATAATATTCCAGGAATACCTGGTGTAGGTGAAAAGACCGCAGCTAAACTTCTTAAAGAATATGATACACTAGAAGGTGTTTTAGCCAATGCAGATAAGATAAAGGGTGCAATGGGAGAAAAAGTTAGAGCAGGAAAAGACTCTGCTATAATGAGTAAAAAATTGGCAACCATCATAACAAATGTTCCTGTTAAATTTCATGAAGAAGATTATAAATTATCTGAAAAAAATGTAGACGCATTAACAGAAATATTTAATCTTTTAGAATTCAAAACACTAGGCAAGCGTATTTTAGGAAGTAGTTTCGAGGAGAAGTCGCAAACAACATCAATTGATAAAAAGGAAATTGATAGTGAAGAAGTTCAAACAGACTTATTTGGAAACGAAGTAAGAACTAAAAAAACGATAATAAAAACTAAAACAATTGTTTTAGATTCAGATAAAGGAACACAAACGGTATTAGATGCCAACGATGAAGATAATAACGAAAACGAAGGCGACGAAGCACCACAACTAATTGTAAATAAAAATATAAATAATACAGAACATATATATAAAGCAATTGTTGGAGAGGAGGCTATTAACTTATTGATAGAAACATTATTGCAATCAAAAGAAATTTGTATAGATACAGAAACAACTGGTATTGATGCAAATAATGTGCAACTAGTTGGTTTAAGTTTTGCTATCAAAGAACATGAAGGATATTATGTTCCAGTTGCAAACGATGGTGATGGAGCAGATGGTGCTAAACATATTCTTAATAAATTTAAAAAACTATTTGAAAAAACCGAGATCGTATGGATTGGACAAAATTTAAAATATGATTATTTAGTTTTGAAATGGTATGGTGTAACATTAAAGGGTAAAACCTTTGATACTATGTTAGCGCACTATGTAATTGAACCAGAAGGCAGGCGTAGTATGGATTTGCTGAGTGCACAATTCTTGGGATACGAACCAGTAAGTATTGAAGCACTGATTGGCAAGAAGGGTAAGAATCAG
Organism: Chitinophagaceae bacterium; assembly: GCA_947374225.1. GTDB lineage: Bacteria > Bacteroidota > Bacteroidia > Chitinophagales > Chitinophagaceae > Sediminibacterium. Next base: position 131,419 of record CANCAY010000003.1, read on the forward strand.
GGAACAATGCGCGATGTTCCTGTAGATCAGGTTACAGAATATGCTGCAGAAGATGCTGATATTACCTTACAATTAAAACACTGTTTTGAACCATTAATAATTAAGAAAGAAGTAGGACGCGTATTTGAAGAAGTAGAAAATCCATTAATGCAGGTATTGGTTGATATGGAATTTGAGGGCGTTAAGATTGACGAGAAATTCTTGAATGATTATAGTAAAGTATTAGAACAAGATATTAAAATTAGTGAAGAGCGTGTTTTTGAACAGGCTGGTGTTAGATTTAACTTAGCGTCACCAAAGCAATTGGGAGAAGTATTATTTGATATATTAAAGATTGATCCTAAAGCGAAGAAAACCAAAACAGGACAATATGCAACGGGAGAAGAGGTTTTAGCAAAATTAGCAGCAAAACATAAAATTGTAGACGACATCTTAAACTTTAGAGAGTTGAGTAAATTGAAGTCAACATATGTAGACGCTTTGCCAGAAATGATCAATCCTAAAACAGGAAGAGTACATACTAGTTATGCACAAGCAGTAGCGGTTACCGGAAGATTAAGTAGTACGAATCCTAATCTGCAAAATATTCCAATAAGATCTGATAGAGGAAAAGAAGTTAGAAAAGCATTTATCCCAAGAGACGAATCAAGGTTTTTAGTAAGTGCCGATTATTCACAAATTGAATTAAGAATAGTTGCTGCCATTAGTGGCGACCCAAATATGTGTGAAGCATTTAAACAAGGAAAGGATATTCACACTGCAACAGCAGCAAAAGTATATGGTATTGAAGAAGCGGATGTAACAAAGGAAATGCGTTATAAAGCGAAGAGTGTGAACTTTGGAATTATATATGGTCAAGGCGCATTTGGTTTGGCAGAAAATTTAAGTATCTCAAGAACTGAAGCAAAAGAGATCATTGATAATTATAAAAAAGAGTTTCCAAATATTCAGTTGTATATGGATCAACAAATAAACAAAGCTAAAGAAAATGGTTTTGTAGAAACCCTTATGGGACGTAAGCGTTGGTTACGCGATATAAATAGTAGCAATTTTACAGTAAGAGGATTCGCAGAAAGAAACGCCATTAACTCTCCTATACAAGGTTCTGCAGCAGATATGATTAAATTGGCAATGATTAGGGTGCACAAAGAAATGAAAAAGAAACATTGGGAATCTAAAATGATATTACAGGTACACGATGAATTAGTTTTTGATGCAGTTGAATCAGAATTATCTGCATTAAAAGAATTAATCTTAGACTGTATGACCTATGCTATGGAACTACCAAACGGAGTACCTGTTGAGGCAGAAATTGGAGTAGGAAAAAATTGGCTAGAAGCACACTAGATTATAAAACCAAACGAATAATAAAAGTGAGACGCTAATGATATTAATTAAGGCTTTCTTTTATAAACCGGAACAGTACTACAGGGCTCACCATACATAATACTTTTTACAACAGGTCTTAATTTTTGTGTAATTGCAATATACGCAGACTCTCCAATAGGTGTTTCACCACAACCTTTAACAACAATTCGTTGTTCTGCATAATCTGCTGGATTTATAATTGCAATCTGTTCTAATAATAATTGTTCACGTACTTTGTTTTCGTTACCAAAATAAATAGAACTTGCATAAGGTTCTAAAGCAGCAGCAATAAGCATATTAGCCCACATAGGAATAATAGCGTCGGTTGAACAAAAAATACCGACAATTTTATCTTGATATTGTGCTAAATCTAAAGTAGCTAAAGCTGCCCTAAAATCCTTTTCTTTAAGTATCAACTCCATGAATAAGTATGCTTTGATATCAAATAATACTATTTCCTTTTGCGGTAATAAACTAGCCAAGTCTAATGTGACTAAACCACTATCTGCAACCTTATTTATAAACGGTTCTGACATACTACAAAATTAAGCACAATAAAGTAAACAATAACAATCCAGGTTTTCGAAATAAGAATAAATAATCACCATAAATAAAAAGACCCCCTAAAAGGAGGTCTTTCTTATAAAATCAATAAAGTATTAATAAATCTTCGCGCGATTGTCTTCAATCTTAGCAGCTTTCTTTAAACCCAAATTAGATCTAAAGAATACAGATCTTGTTCTTTGTAATAACTCATCTTTAAACAAAATAGGATCTAAACCAGATTGTTTTGCACCAACACTATTTACACTAATTGCAAATACACCAGTATTGCCTGCAATTGGATCACTTACTTTGTTAACCAAATTCTTGTTAAACGCAGCACCCACAATTTTTGGCTCATTACCTAAACCAGGTACCATAGAATAATTAAAATTCAAACTATCAGAAACCATCACTGTAGACTTTGCAGCAGCAGCATAAGTTTCTAAACTAGTACCCTTAAATGTAGTCTTAATTAAATCCGCTTTTTTCTTGTCTTTAACAATACCTTCTACTTGAGAACGTGCTGCTTCAACACTCATTAAACCTGCTTTTTCTTCTGCAGTAATTACGGCTACTAAATAATTATCTCCTAATTCAATTGGTTCTGAAACATCGTTCACCCCTTTTTCATAAACCCAACGAACCAATACTCTTGCGTCTCCGATACCAGGAACTTCTGTATCATTTGCTTTAATATTAGTAGCTGGGTAAACTTCTTTCTTAAACTTAACTGCACTAGCGGTAAATGACTTTTGGTCTTTTGCGCTTGCAGCAAACTGAGCAGCAGCAGTAGCAGCTATATTAACTGTTTCATTACTTGGTAAAACACTCTTAGACAAATACGCAATTTTATATGCTGGCGTTCTAGGGGTTTGTTTTAAAATTTCAATATAATGATAACCGAAATCAGTCTTTACAACACCCTTGGTACCAACTATGTTATCAAAAGAAAAATCATTAAAACTTGGAACCATTTTAGCTTGTGGGAACATTTCATAAACACCACCAATTGCTTTACTTCCGCCGTCGTCTGAATATTTTTGAACCATATCATTAAAATTAGCACCACCTGCAATTGCAGATTTAATACTGTCAATTAATTTCTTAGCAGAACTATCATCTCTAATTTGTTGCCCAGACTGAGGATTAGAAGTTGCTATTAATATATGTCTAACACTTGCACTGTCAGGCCAAGACTTAGTAGCAATAATTTTAGCAATTGTAAAATTACGTCCATCAATATAAGGTCCATAAGTATTACCAACACCAACAGCTAAAACAGAATCTTTATTAGGAATCTGTAAAGTCTTCTTGCTAACATAACTATTATAGAACGGGATATCAGTACCTACTTTATTTAAATATGCACCAGCATCAGTTGTTGATTTAAATTCTTCTTTCAAAGCAACTAATTGATTTAATATAGCTAGAGAATCTTGACTACTTGGAGATGCGTTAAAACCAACATAGCTTATAGATCTAGAAGCTTCTTCATTTTGATAAGCTGCTGCATTATCTTTTAAATAAGTTGCAATTTCATCATTACTTACTTTTACAGCACTATCAGAAATAGTGGTATAAGGAACAGCAACATAAGAAATAGAAGCAACTGAATTTGTTTCAGCTAAAGATTTATCAGATAACCATTTAGGAACCTGTACACCTTTAACTACTAAAGATTGATATTTACTTCTGATTCTATTATCAATAGCAGGCTCAATATAAAATTTTTCAATTTGTTTTATTTGCTCTACGTTTTTGCTTTTCTTAATTTGTGCTATTGAATTCTTAGCATCATTTACTTTAAATTCACCAGTAGTTTTATCAGTAAACTCTTGTTTAAATGGCGACTCGTTACCAAATAAAACATCTGATAATTCTTTGTTACCTACAGATAAACCTAATTTTTCAACTTCTGCTTTAATTAAAAGTGCATCTACTTCTTGATTAAATTGATAACCAACAATTTGTTCTCTCTTAACACCTTGTGATGCATAGTTTTGAACTTGTAAGTCTACTTTTTCATCGAAGTCTGCTTTATTAATAGCAACACCATTTACCTTACCAATTGAAGTAAGATCTGATCCTCTATTTTTACGACCAATTCCATCTTGAAGAATAAATGCTATTAAAGCTAAAGCGATAATACCAAAAATGATCCAAGTTCCTTTTTCTCTAATGTTCTGAATAATTGACATATATACTATAATTATAGGCAGCAAAAATAATGTTTTATACCTACCAAAGTCAGTACTTGTCTTTTTTTTAAATACACAATGGACTGGTTAATAAATAAAAAAACGGTGGATAACCCTGGATTTTGCCTGAATAAGTGGGAATAAGAATAGAATAACAAAGTTTGGTTGCTATATAAAAGCTTAAAAAATACAAATTAACCCATTTTTATACCCGTTAATTAACAGTTAATAACCTGTTCATTAAAATTATAGTTAAAATAAAACGAATACATAAACAAGCTAAGTAATTTCATGAAAATCAATACCAATCAACTTATAGTTATTATTCTATAATACTTAATGGTTAAGAAATGGATTAAATAGAACCTGTTAATAACTAAGATATTAAGATATTAACAGTCGTAATAGTATTAGCTCTTTTATATAAATGTATTATAAGATAATACTACAAGAGAAATACACATTCCATATTTTGAACCAAATTTTTTGATCTAACATTTTAAACTACTTTTATTCCAAGCAGATAAATCACCATCAATATCGCTGAATTAATACTTGAAAAACATATTTAGAATAAGAATACCTTTAAAATCAAACAAAATAAGCACAAAAACTGTTATACAATAGTTGATTCTAGTGATTTTTTTAAAATTACTAAACAAATACTAAAAGCATAAACAATTGAAAACCAATAATATATTTATAAAATTTAGCAAATAATAAAAATAACTAACCATATTAGTAAATAAATACTAAATATTTTAGTTTATTAACATTTTATCCCTATCTTCACAAAAATATTTAAAGAAAAACATAAAACGACTAACCATGAGTAACGTAGACAACGCCGACAAACTTAAAGCCCTAAAATTAACAATCGATAAAATCGACAAAGATTACGGTAAAGGAAGTGTGATGATGATGAATGAAAGAAATCAAGAACCCCAAGAAGTAATTTCAACAGGATCTATTGGTTTAGACACAGCTTTAGGAATTGGTGGTTTACCAAAAGGTAGAATCGTAGAAATATATGGTCCAGAATCTTCTGGAAAGACAACTGTTGCAATTCATGTTATAGCAGAAGCACAGAAAAAAGGTGGAATTTGTGCAATTATTGATGCGGAACATGCTTTTGATAGTGCTTATGCAAAGCGTTTAGGCGTTGATGTGGATAGTTTATTAGTATCCCAACCAGATTATGGTGAGCAAGCTTTAGAAATAGCGGATCGTTTGATTTTATCTGGTGCAGTAGATGTAGTAGTAATTGACTCAGTTGCAGCTTTAGTACCAAAAAGTGAATTAGAAGGTGAAATGGGTGATTCTAAAATGGGTTTACACGCTCGTTTAATGTCCCAAGCACTAAGAAAATTAACTGCAACAATTAATAAAACTGGGACTATTTGTATTTTCATCAATCAGCTTCGTGAAAAAATTGGTGTGATGTTTGGTAATCCAGAAACAACAACCGGCGGTAATGCATTAAAGTTTTATGCTTCTGTACGTTTAGATATCAGAAGAATGGCACAAATTAAAGACGGTGATGAAGCAATAGGTAATAGAGTTAAAGTAAAAGTGGTTAAAAATAAAGTAGCACCTCCGTTTAGAGCTGCTGAGTTTGAAATTATATTTGGAGAAGGAATTAGTAAAATTGGAGAAATTATTGATATGGGTGTTGAATTAGAAGTAATTAATAAAAGCGGTAGCTGGTTTAGTTATGAAGGAAATAAATTAGGTCAAGGTCGTGATACAGTAAAATCAATATTACACGACAACCCAGAAATGGCAAATGAAATAGAGGCAAAAATTAGAGCAAAAATTGCTTTAAAAGTTGAAGAAGCAGCTTCTAAATAAAAGATAAATGTGTTTATTGTGGTTAGTAAATACGAAACCGCATCATTTATATGGTGCGGTTTTTTTATATTTATAAAAAAATAGAGTTGATTTTACTTTTAAAATATTTAATAAGAGCAGCCTTATATTTATTTTGTACCAAAGTACATTTAAAAAACAAACACCTTTTACAAGCAAAAGGCCCATTATTAATTATTGCAAATCACCCCAACTCTTTTTTAGATGCTATTATTTTGGGTGCTTATTATAACAGACGTGTTTATTTTTTAGCAAGAGGAGATGTTTTTAAAAAACCTTTTTATAGAATATTATTAGGATCCTTAAATATGATTCCTGTTTATCGTTTAAGAGAAGGAAAAGAAAATTTACACCTTAACGAATATGCATTTAAAAAATCAATTGAACTAATAAAAAAAGGGGAAGCGGTATTAATCTTTATAGAAGGTACTTGTATAAACAATCATGAATTACAACCTTTTAAAAAAGGATGTACTAGAATATTAGAGGGGCTACATAAAATAAATATTATTCCGTCTATTCATATTGCAGGTATTGCGTATAATAGCTTAAGGGGTATTGGAAAAAAAATCAATATTGTTATTACGGAATTTACCTTTGCTAAAAAAATAGAAACCGCTTCAGACAAGGTATTATTTAATAAAATTGTATTTAGACAATTACAACATAATATTATTATTCCAAGTCAAGTTACTTTTTTAAAGAAGGGGCTGGGTTATTATATTCATAGGCCCTATTATATTGTTATTAGAAATTTTGTTGCAAAAAAAACAAAAGGAACAGTTTTTTTCGATTCAGTTTTATTTAGCCTCTTATTAATTACTTATCCAATTTTACTCTTGCTGATTTTTATCACCCTATATGTATTAGGCGTATCCCTACCAATAATTTTTGTTACCTTGTTACTAGTTCCCATAATTAGCAAAAATAGTTTTTCATAAAAAATAAATTTTAAAATGATTGTAGACAAGAAGCATATTAGAAGATTAGAAAAAAGAAAGAAAATTGCTTTAATAGCACATGACAATAAAAAAAAGGACTTAATAGAATGGGCTATACATAATAAACTAGCACTCTCAAAACACTCTTTAGTGGCAACAGGTACCACGGGCAGATTAGTCGAAGAAGCACTTGACCAGCCGGTGGTTAAATTATTAAGTGGTCCATTAGGCGGAGACCAACAAATTGGTGCTATGATTGCAACAGGGGACATTGATGTAGTCTTTTTCTTTTTTGATCCAATGGAAGCGCAACCACATGATAGTGACGTAAAGGCATTATTAAGACTGGCAGTTGCCTGGAACCTTCCAATGGCTTGTGATAGAACAACAGCCGACTTCTTAATGACCTCTCGATTTATGAGTGATGTATACGAATATGAACTCCCAAATTACACACACTATTTAAACAGAAATATTTAATAAAATTATAAAACAGCAAACATGAGAAAATCAATAGTACTATCCATACTGGGATCTAGCCTGATATTGAATGTTCAGGCACAAAGCCTTTTAGGTTTTAAATCCAACGACAAACAATTAAAAATTGAAAAAGCGTTTGATGCACAATTAAGTGCCAAGCGTGTTGGAGAAAACATTAAATTATTATCTTCTGTTCCTCATCATATGAGTTCAACAGGTGGAAAATTTGTTGCAGAACAAATTGCAAAAACATTTAAGGACGCTGGATGGGATACTAAAATAGAAACCTATCAGATCTTATTTCCGACACCCATTATTAGAGAATTAGAAATCAAAGGTGCTACTAATTATAAAGCTAAATTAAAAGAGTACGCTGTTAAAGAAGACGCGACTTCAGGACAGGCTGATCAATTACCAACCTATAATGCATGGAGTGCTGACGGAGATGTAACCGCAGAACTAGTATTTGTGAATTATGGTTTACCAGAGGATTATGAAACATTGGCCAAATTTGGTATTGATGTAAAGGGTAAAATTGTAATTGCAAAATATGGTCGTAGTTGGAGAGGAATTAAACCAAAAGTGGCACAGGAACACGGGGCTATTGGATGTTTAATATATTCAGACCCAATTGACGACGGTTATACAGCGGGTGACGCCTACCCGATAGGAGCTTTTAAAAACGACCAAACGGTTCAGCGCGGTTCAATTATGGATATGGTTGTTTATCCAGGAGATCCAACCACCCCGAATGTAGGTTCTATAGAGGGTGTTAAAAGAGTAGATCATACCGAAGCGGCCAATCTTTTAAAAATTCCTGTTTTACCTATAAGCTATGGTGACGCAACTCCATTATTAAAAGACATGGCGGGACCCGTTGCACCAAAAGGCTGGGCAGGCTCTTTGCCATTTACGTATCATATTGGGCCAAGTAGATCAATGGTACATTTAAAAGCAACCTTCGACTGGAAAATTCGTCCAGCATTAGACGTAATTGCTACTATTAAAGGAAGCGAATTCCCGGACCAGTGGGTTATTAGAGGAAATCACCACGACGGCTGGGTAAATGGCGCTGCTGACCCTATTAGTGGCATGGCGGCTGAACTAGAAGAAGCTATTGCAATTGGTGGTTTGGTGAAACAAGGCTGGAAGCCAAAAAGAACATTAGTGTATTGTGCTTGGGACGGAGAAGAGCCAGGTTTATTAGGCTCTACAGAGTGGGTTGAAAACCACGCTGCAGAATTACAAAAGAAAGCAGTAGCTTATATTAATTCGGACGGAAATGGTCGTGGATTTTTAGGGGTAGAAGGGTCTCATGCCTTTAATCCATTAATTACAGAAATTAGTAAAACAGTGGTGGATCCACAAACTGGCGTTTCTGTTTTTGAAAGATCAAAAGCCGCAAGAGCTGCTGGAGCAACAAGTACAAAAGCTAAAAAAGAAGCTTTTGATGCTACCACTTATCCACTAGGTGCAATGGGCTCTGGTTCCGACTATTCTTCATTTATTCAACATTTGGGCATTCCTTCTTTAAACATCGGATACGGTGGAGAAGACGAGGGAGGAGAATACCATTCTATTTACGACTCTTATGATATGTATAAGCGTTTCAAAGATCCAGAATTTCAATATGGTGTTGCTTTGGCTCAAACATCGGGTCGTGTTGCTTTGCGTTTAGCAGAAGCAGATGCGTTACCATTTGATTACCGCGTTTTACATGCAACCGTTAAAGGATACATAAATGAATTAATTGCCAACGTAGATCAAATGCGTGAAAAAGTAAAAGTAGAAAACGAATTAGTTACAAAGAAAGTATATGAATATGCAGCTGATCCAGCAGAAAAATTAAAAACACCTACCCTACAAACAGAAGTGCCGTTTGTAGATTTTTCACCAATTTTAAATGCGTTATCAAAATTAGAAAAAGCGGCGGCTCATGTAGAAGAGGCAAAAGCAAATGGGGATGCACAAAAATTAGCAGCCATTAACGCTAAAATATATTCAGCAGAACAAAGCCTATTAACCAGTGCCGGTCTACCTCGCAGACCATGGTTTAAGCACAGCTTATACGCTCCTGGTTTCTATACAGGGTATGGAGTTAAAACCATTCCAGGTGTAAGAGAAGCAATAGAACAAAAAAACTGGGCAGAAACAACAGAACAAATTGGGGAAGTTGCAAAAGCAATAGACCGACTTTCTGTTTATTTAGAAAGCCTATAAAACAAAGTTCTTTTTAGATAAAGCATATCTTTGAATATGCCTTTTAAAATCCATTCCAACTATACTCCGTCGGGCGACCAACCTAGCGCCATTGCGCAGCTCACCGACGGAGTAGAGAATGGAGATCGTTATCAAACCTTATTGGGCGTTACGGGATCTGGTAAAACATTTACCATTGCAAATCTCATCCAAAACGTACAACGCCCCACACTAGTCCTTACGCATAACAAAACACTGGTAGCCCAATTGTATGGAGAGTTTAAAAGCTTTTTTCCAGACAACGCTGTTGGATATTTTGTTTCCTATTACGACTACTATCAACCAGAAGCTTATCTGCCAACATCGGGCGTTTATATTGAAAAAGATTTAAGCATCAACGAAGAGTTAGACAAATTAAGACTTCAAGCTACAGCACAATTATTAAGTGGACGACGTGATATTATTATCGTTGCCAGTGTAAGTTGTATTTATGGTATGGGAAATCCGACGGAATATGAAAATGGAATTATTCGTATTCATCAGGGAATGATTATTGCGCGACAAGCATTTTTACATGCATTAGTAAATAGCACCTATCATAGAACAGTTACTGAATTTGATAGAGGGTCCTTTAGGGTAAATGGAGATACGGTGGATATTAGATTACCATACGTTGATTATGGATATCGTATTACTTTTTTTGGAGACGAAATTGAGAGTATCGAAAGTATTGAAATTGAAACAGGGAAAAGAATTGAGGCCATGGAAAACGCAGCAATTTTTCCAGCTAATTTATATTTAGCACCTAAGGATATGGTGCAAGAAATTATTCACGAAGTGCAGGATGAAATGTTAGCACAGGTTGAATATTTTAAATCAACAGGAAAACATATTGAAGCGGCAAGAATAAAAGAGCGCGTAGAATATGATATTGAAATGATACGAGAGCTGGGATATTGTACCGGTATTGAAAACTATTCAAGATTTTTTGATAGAAGAAAACCAGGCACAAGACCCTTTTGTTTATTAGATTATTTTCCGAAAGATTTTTTATGTGTGATAGACGAGAGCCATGTAACTATTCCTCAAATTAGTGGAATGTATGGAGGCGATAGAAGTAGAAAAATGAATTTAGTAGAATATGGATTTAGATTACCTAGCGCTATAGACAACCGACCATTAAACTTTAATGAATTTGAAACCATTATTGGGCAGTCTATTTTTGTAAGCGCCACTCCTGGTGATTATGAATTAGAAAAAACAGATGGACTCATTGTAGAGCAGGTAGTTAGGCCTACTGGATTATTAGATCCACCGATTGAAGTACGTCCCACAAAAAATCAAATAGATGATTTATTAGACGAGATAGCAATACAGGTTGAAAAAGGGGATCGCGTTTTAGTAACAACGCTTACTAAAAAAATGGCGGAGGAGATGGATCGCTATTTAAATAATCTACAGATAAAATCTAAATATGTACATAGTGATATTGATGCACTAGAAAGGGTAGAAATATTAAGAGAATTAAGATTGGGCATCATTGACGTTTTGGTGGGAGTAAACTTATTAAGAGAGGGACTGGATTTACCAGAAGTTTCATTAGTGGCAGTATTAGATGCGGACAAAGAAGGGTTTTTAAGAAATGAAAAGTCTTTGACCCAAACCGCGGGTCGTGCGGCAAGAAATGTAAATGGACGTGTAATTTTTTATGGTGATACCATTACCAAAAGCATGCAACGCACCATTGACGAAACCAACCGACGACGCGCGAAACAAAAAAAATATAATGAAGAACATAATATTACACCAACCACTATTGTAAAAAGTATTGAACAAGTTATGGCACAGGGTTCTGTACTCGACATTAAAGGATTTGATTTAAACAATATAAATATTCGCACCACCGACGGCATTGACATGGTAGCAGAATCAGATAGTGATTATAAAACAATTCCGCAAACTGAGAAAGCGATACTACAAACCAAGAAGCAAATGGATAAATTTGCAAAAGCATTAGACTTTATAGAAGCGGCAAGATTAAGAGACGAGATGTTCAGATTGGAAGCACAATTGCAAAAAATGAAAGCCTCAAAATAATAAAATGAACGAAATAGTTACTTCGATATATAATGGTTTAATTCAAACTACCTGGATTGAGGCTATTGCTGTGTTTGCGGGCATTGCTTCTGTTTGGTATAGCAGAAAGGAAAATATTTTAGTATACCCTGTTGGAATTATAAACACCACATTTTATATTTATTTAAGCTTCAAGGGACATTTATTGGGAGAGGCAAGTGTTAATTTATATTATACCATAATGAGTATATATGGATGGTATTTATGGACGCGAAAAAAAGAAGACCACCATACGCCTGTTTTACAAATTACCAATAGTAATAAAAAAGAATGGATACAACAGTTGGGTTTTTTTACTGCGTTCTATTTGGTCATTTATATTGCATTGTCTTATGCTAAAACCGCATTTGCTCCCGAAGCCATTCCCTGGGCAGACGCACTAGCAAGCGCCTCTGCTTATACTGGTATGTGGTTAATGGCCAAGAAAAAAGTAGAAAGTTGGATTTGGTGGATCATTACTAATTTAGCTTCCATCCCATTGTACTTTATAAAAGGGTATGCATTTACAAGTGTACAATTTATAATTTTATTAATTTTAGCGATAGCAGGTTGGAAAACTTGGCATGAAAAAGCAAAAAAATAAATGCTTGAAAAATGAAGCTTAAAAAAATAGTGGTACTAGGACCAGAGTCCACTGGCAAGTCAACACTTTGTGCGGAACTAGCAAAGCACTACGATACCATTTGGTGTCCAGAATTTGCGCGCCAATATTTACACGAAAACGGCACCGACTATAGTTATGAGAACCTATTAGACATTGCTAAGGGCCAGTTAGCAGGCGAAGACGAAGCATTGCAGTCTGTAGAATTAGCAAAACAATCAGGCAAGGCTATTGATAAAATAATTATAGACACCGACATGTATGTAATGAAAGTGTGGTGTGAATATGTATTTAATAACTGTCACACTTATATTTTAGAACAAATAAACGCAAGAAGCTATGATGCTTATTTATTATGTGATATAGATCTGCCATGGGCTGCAGACGAAATGCGTGAATATCCAGACGAGGCTCCACGCAAAGAATTGTTTACTATCTATAAGGAAATATTAATAAACCAAAATACGCCATGGGGAATAGTTAGTGGCCTTGGCGAACAAAGAACAAAAAATGCAGTTCAGTTAATTGAGCAATTAATTATCCAATAATAACTATTTGCTTTTTAATAAAGCACTAATATCATCATCCCCTTCCAAATTATTCATCTCGTGTAATATTTGAGGATAACGCCAAGAAACTCTTCTAGACATTGGAACTGCAGTAAATTTTTTAGGATTAGGGAAACCAGCTACAATCATAGCCGCTTCGGCCCTGCTTAAATTTTTAGCAGATTTATTAAAGTAGTGTTGAGCAGCTGCTTCTACGCCAAAACAACCCGGACCCGTTTCAATTACATTTAAATACACTTCTAAAATTCTTTTTTTACCCCAAACTTGTTCAATTAAAAAAGTAAAATAGAATTCAGGAATTTTTCTAAGGTATCTGTCAAACCCACTACCCTGCCATAAAAAAACATTTTTAGCAACCTGTTGCGTAATAGTGCTGGCGCCACCACCTAATGGAATTTTAGATTTCTTTTTTTTCTTTTTAGGTCTCAAACTTTTTTCTATTGCATCCCAATCAAAACCACTATGGTCGGTGAAAGCCTGGTCCTCACTCGCTATTACTGCAAGCTTGATATTATAGGACATCTCCTCCCAGCTAACATAGTCTCTTTTTAATCCCAATCCAAAAGCATTGGTAATTTGCGTAATAGTTATAGGAGGCTCAATAAATTTAGTAATAAGCACATAGGCCAAAGAGCTTAAAAATAAATACAATAAAATTCGACGAAATTTTTTAAGCACAGGATTCAATTATAAAATTTCTACACTAAAGCGTTTTCCAATAGGACGATAATCTGGATTTGATTTCTGTTGGATTTTTCCCAAAACCCAAGCAGCTACGCCCCCCAATAGTTTAGGAATATTTCCACTTTCAAAAACATGATCTTTGTGAATCAGCGAATTGGCAACATTTAAAACAATATAGCCACCACCTGCGGTTTTTAATAATGCCCCGTTGGTAAATACACTATTAAAATGTCCTTTGTCTTTTGCAAAAGCGCGTATCTCATTAATATGTAAACTCAATGTACCAAGCTTTAATGTGTCTTCTGCGGTAGTTCCATAACCCGTCATGATTTGTTGTAATGCAAATTGTTTAACGTCAATAGTGTCGTGTTCTATACGCGAAATATATCCAGTTATCCATTGTTGATTGCTAAATTCAAAACGAATATAATTTCCAACGGTAAAATTTTTAACACCCACGCCCTTGTCTTTTAAAACAAGCACTTTTCCGCCCTGGGCAAAATTGTTAAACGCTACCATAAGTAGGATCCAACACAATAAGATTGATTTTTTATTCACGATACAAATTACTTAATAATAACGAATAGCACTGTAAAATAAGGCGGCACTAAAGATCAAAATTATTATAGCCGAAACTCTATTTATCCAAATCATGGTTTTTTCGGTTAATTTGGGTCTTAAGGCGCCAGCAAGCATCACTTTAGCCAGATCGGAAACCAATACAAATCCCAAACAGGTCCCAAAAACAATTAATTTATAAGAAACGGGGTTATTGGTATCACTAGCTGTCGCGTCAATGGCGGCAGTCCAGGCGAACCAAAACAAAAAAACGCTAGGGTTTAGGGTGTTCATTAAAAAACCAGACATATAACTTTTAATATAATCTCGCTTTCTCATAACCATCTCCTTTTCATCAAAGCCGGTTTCTAAGGTAATTTTCTTAAAGAGTAGCGTGTACAGGCCCATTAACAATAAAAACCCTGCACCACACATTGCGATTATTGCCTTATGGCTTAATACTAATGCAAAAAAACTAGTAAACACATTACAAATAAACAAAAGGGTAATGTCGCTAGAAGAAACCCCTGCAACAAAAGCATATCCCGCATTTTTGCCATTCGTTAAACTTTGTTTTAAAATTGCAAATATTACAGGACCAATAGAGATACTTAAAATCAAGCCCAGCAATAAACCTTTTAAAATGGGCGCTATCATATTAGTTATTTAAAATAAAGACTTTCCAGTCTGTTAACATATCCCCTTTTATAACTCTAGGAAACTTATGCTGACCTCCAATCTTTCCTTTACTATGCATAAAAGCCATGAAAATATTTTCTTTTAATACAGTAACCTTAACGTCTTTTAGCGCACTTTTTCTTTCCACGGCATAGTCGTCGTTTAGTACTATTAATTTTTCATCAATATTTTTAGCCAATAAATTTGCGTCAATATTTTGATCACAAGCAATATACCAATGGTGTCCAAAAAAATTATTAATAGGCTCTCCAGTAACACAATATTCAGGAATAGAAATATTCATTTCCTCGCTTACGAGTTGTATTGCTTTGTTCATATTGTCTACACTCAAATGCTCTCCCACTAAACTCAAAAAATGTTTAGTGCGCCCAGTAATAATTATTTCAGCATTTGCTTTATCAATAAAACGAACCGTGTCTCCAATTAAATATCTCCACGCACCAGCGGGTGTACTAATTAGAATAGCATAATCCTTGCCCTCTTCAACTTCATGTATCATAAGGGTTTCGGGCGATTCTATTAATTCCCCATTGGCATCAAAATTAATATCATCAAAAGGCACAAATTCAAAAAAGATATGCTGATTATAGGACAATCGCATTCCAGTTGCACCCTGCTTATCCTGCCAAGCTAAAAAGCCTTCACTTGCTAAATAGGTTTCAACATAAGTAATTGGCTTGCCTAATAATTTTTCAAAACCATGTTTATAAGGTTCAAAGCTTACCCCGCCATGTACAAAAAAAGTTAGGTTCGGCCAGATCTCGTGAATATTATTTAACTTATATCGCTCAATCACCATTTCTAAACACATTTGTATCCACGCGGGAACACCAATTATAAAACTGATATCCCAGTCGGGTGCTTTTTCAACAATCTCGTTTAATTTTTTATTCCAATCTTTTTCTTTTGCTATTTTTTTTCCTGGTTTATAAAAAGGCTGAAACCAGAAGGGTGCTTTTTTTGCAGTAATGCCGCTTAAGTCCCCAGAATAATAACCGGGCCCTTTTTGCAAGTCGGTGCTACCACCCAAGGTTAACCAACCTCGTCCAAGTGCCGATAAAGGAATGTTTTCATAATTAAATAAACTAATCAACTGTTTAATCATGATAGCCTTATTACCCCTTAATAAGTCGTTGGTAACAGGAATATATTTACTAGCAGCTTCACTGGTTCCGCTGCTTAATGCGAAAAATTTAATTTTTCCAGGCCAACAAATATCAGGCTGACCCTCTAGTGTTTTATGCCACCATTCTGTATATATCTTATTATAATTATATACGGGGACGTTTTCTTGAAAAGACTTTCCAGCGTGTTTGCTGCGTAATATATTTTCAAAACCAAAACGTTGCCCAAATTCTGTGTAACGGGCGCGACGTAGTAGCTTTTTAAGAACACGCAATTGTGATCTTCTGGGGCTTCTTGGTGGAATTCCCAAAGCTTTCGTAACGCTTTTTGGTAAGTTAAACTCGAATATGGCCATGTACTACAAAAATAGGAATGTTATTTCACCAAACGAACCTACTTTTGTCATATGATTAAAAATACCTTAATAACAGCCGTAGAAGCTGGTGCGGTTGAATTAAAACGCTTTTTTAATGGGACATTTACCGTTACAAGTAAGGGTAGTTTAAACGACCTGGTTACAGAGGCAGATCATGCATCAGAAAAAGCCATAATAGACATTATTCAAAAGAACCATCCAGATCATTTTATACTAAGCGAGGAAACGGGGGAGATCAAGCAAAATTCTCCTTATAAATGGATCATTGATCCCATTGACGGTACTATTAATTTCGCCAATGGCATTCCTATTTGTTGTGTAAGTATTGGTGTGGAGTTGAATGGAGAAATCATTTTAGGAGCGGTGTATAATCCTTTTATGAATGAAATGTTTTTTGCAGAAAAAGGAAAGGGAGCAACGCTCAATGATATAAAAATTGGAGTGAGTGCAGAGGATAATTTATTAAAAAGCTGTTTGGTAACGGGCTTCCCTTATCAATATTTAGATACTGCAAACGGGCCGTTACAAATTTTTGAAAAATTAGTGCGTAAGGCAATTCCGGTAAGAAGACTTGGTAGTGCAGCGTTGGATTTATGTTGGACAGCGGCAGGAAGATTTGATGGATTTTATGAACATAAATTACAAGCATGGGATAGTGCAGCAGGATTTTTAATAGTAGAAGAAGCAGGAGGAACGGTAACCGATTTAAAAGGAGACGTCTATAACCCATACCAGCCAGGCATTATAGCGACTAATGGAAAAATCCATGCGCAATTGCAGGCCCTAGTAAACGGTGGAGATATTTAATTCGTTTGTTAAGAACCACACCTTTAATAAAAAAATAATAAGTAAGAATATATGTCATCAGAAAGAACTGAAATTGAAAAACTAGGAGAGTTTGGATTAATAGAGCACTTAACGCAAAATTTTGAAATACAAAATGCGTCAACCATTTTAGCCATTGGGGACGACGCTGCGGTGATAGACCATTTTGGAAAACAAACAGTGATCAGCACCGACATGTTAATTGAAGGAGTGCACTTTGATTTAATGTACACGCCTTTAAAACATTTAGGATATAAGTCGGTGGTAGTAAACCTAAGCGATATTTATGCAATGAATGCACAACCAACGCATATCACAATCAGTATTGGTTTTAGCAACAGATTTAGCTTAGAAGCATTAGATGAGTTTTATGAAGGTGTAAATATTGCCTGTGAAAAATATGGAGTAGATTTAATTGGAGGAGATACTTCTAGTTCACAAAAAGGATTAATTATTTCGGTTACAGCTTTAGGAGAAGTAACCCCAGACACTTATGTAAAAAGAAGTACCGCAGAAAGCGGAGATTTAATTTGTGTGTCGGGTGATTTAGGTGCAGCGTTTTTAGGATTGACATTAATGGAGCGTGAAAAAAATATTTTCATCGAAAACCCTCAAGTACAACCTAACTTAGAAAACGAAGATTATATAGTAGGTCGCTTATTAAAACCAGAAGCAAGAAAAGATATAATTGATTTATTAGAAGAAATGAAAGTGGTCCCAACAGCCATGATGGACATTAGTGACGGCTTGAGTAGTGAGCTATTGCACTTATGTAAACAAAGTGATTTGGGTTGTAGAATTTATGAAGATAAAATTCCACTAAACGAAGCTACAAAGGCCGCCGCCTTTAAGTTTGGCCTAGACCCTACGGTTTGTGCATTGAACGGCGGAGAGGATTATGAATTAATTTTTACCATGAAGCAGACGGACTATGATAAGATCACCATGCAGGAAGAAATTAGTGTAATTGGATACATGTGTGATAGAGGAGAAGGTGCCAAGCTAATCACAAAAGGAAATAATCTATTTGATATTACTGCACAGGGTTGGAACGCTTTTGCAAAATAAATTTTATTATATAATTCAAGTTTTAAGAAAAAAAATTTCTAAAACTAACTGACTACAATATTAATCAACTGCCGATCTGCTGTTAAACACAATAGGTCGGCATTTTCATTTACTTCAATTTTTCCTGTGATACCATGTTTATTCATAACATTGGCAGGATATAAAGAACACATGCGTACCGCCTCTCCTAAGTCTAATCCCACTTCTGTTACTAAATTGTTGATAGACTTTAATTGTGTTAAAGCAGATCCACTAAGGGTTCCAGCGGTTTCGTATTTATTTCCAATAAGTGCGTGTTGATACAATCCGGTTGACGTGTTAGTAACCGCGTCGGTGATACAAAACAACCTATCACCCATAATTTTTTTAGCTATTTGTATAGCAGCAAAGTCTACATGAAAACCATCTGCCACTAAACTACACATAGCACGTTTGTGATTAAACAAAGCGCCAACAACACCAGGTGCTCTATGTTGTAAGCCCGTCATCGCATTAAACAAATGAGTAGCCACTTTAATTCCGTCGTTAAAATATTTTGTAGCCACTTCATAACTTGCATTGGTGTGACCAGCAGAAACTATAATTCCATTTACTTGAATTAATTGGATAATTTCAGGATCACAAACTTCTGGGGCTAGGGTAATCATGCTAATATATTCTTTACCATAGGTTAGTAATTCCTGTATTTCAACCAAGCTGGGTGCATGAATAACCAATTCGTCGTGTGCGCCTTTTTTAGCTTTATTAATCCAAGGTCCTTCAATATGTAATCCAATACAACCCTTACCACCGCTAGTTTTATAAGCTTTAACCGCATCTATTGACTTGTATATAATCTCCTTTGTTTGTGTTGCAATAGTGGGTTGAAAGAAGGCGGCTCCACCTGCTAAACAATATTTATAAATTTTTTCAATAGTAGCTGCTTCAGGGAATTCAGAAAGTAATTTATCGTAGGCACCATAAATCTGTAAATCAATTAAAGCAGGAACCATTAAAGGAATAGAACTTGAATGATCATAGCCCTCTTTTTGTATTGCTGTAATTTTTCCGTTTTCTATTTCCACCACCACTTCAGAAATCCAGTTATTACCATTAAATAATTCTTGTACAGAGATGCGCGTTTGCATATAATTAATTTGGTTCAATACTTATTGAATATGAAAAAAGTCGGCGTCCTTCCAAAATGGAAATTTAGAACGCGTATTGTCAATTTCTTCTTTTTGTAAAACGATATGAAAAATGTCTTCTTCATAAGCGCAATGATATAACACTTCCCCTAGGGGTCCTACTATCATTGAGTTTCCGCTATGTGCAATATTATTACCATCTAATCCTACTCTATTAACGCCAATAGTGAAACATTGATTTTCTATAGCCCTTGCCGTTAACAATGTTTTCCATGCGTGACTTCTTTTCTCTGGCCAATTAGCTACATATAATAACACATCATATTCTGGTGTCAAAGTATTTGAAAAAGAGTTTTCATTGTCATCGCTTGCATCAACCTTTACCCCTTCATCGCTTGCGTCAACCTTTTCCCTTTCATCGCTTGCTTTCGCAAGCTCTTGTCTTGCCCAAACGGGGAATCTAAGATCATAACAAATTTGTAAATTAATTTTCCAACCCTTCACACTTGCAATTAATCTTTTATTTCCGGGAGTATAATGTTGGTCTTCTCCTGCAAAAGCAAACAAATGCCTTTTGTCATAATACCCCAATTGACCATTCGGCAACATCCAAATGAGTCGATTGTAATATTTTCCGTTGTCGCTTATAATTAAAGAACCGGTAATTATTGATTTTGTTGCTGTAGACATTCTGCGCATCCAATCCACGGAGGGCCCGTCCATGGTTTCTGCAAATTTTTCAGGCTGCATGCTAAAACCGGTATTGAACATTTCTGGAAGCACTATAATTTCTGTAGGTTCGGTGATGCCCAATATTTTCTGGCCCAATAAATCCAAATTGGCCCCTTTGTCCTCCCAAAACAGGGAAGTTTGTATAATTGAAAATCGAAGTGTTGACAATGGTTAGGGTTTTGCTTTGCTAATATCGATCACCTGCTTAATAAAGATACAATAAACTATCATTTTATCCTTTGTATAAGCTCTGAACAATTGGCTGATATAAGGCGGGTTCAAAGCCTCTTTGTTGTAAAAAAGCATAGGTTTTGGCCATTCTGCTAAGACCTCGTTCTCCTTTTAGGCTATTCCATTTTTTGGTAGCCAGTGAAATAAGGGTCTTTTCGTAGTCTTTTGGGTCAATAGCTTTAAGGGCCATTTTGATATTAAAGGAACTCACCCTTTTTTGCTGCAAAGCATGGTTTATTTTCACCTTACCCCAGCCCTTGATTCTAAAATGGCCACCAGCAAACTGAAGGGCAAAACGTTCTTCATTTAAAAAATTTTCAGAAATCAAATCGGACAAAATTTCTTCCACTTCGCTTTTTGTCATACCTAATTCATATAGCTTATCGCGTACTTCCTGCTGTGCCCTTTCTTGATAGGCACAAAAGTGACGTATTCTTTGTATAGCTTGCTCTTTGCCGATTCTAATTTTTTTCATCTATGTCAATAAGTAGTGCTAAAATAGCTTTTTAATCTTAACATTTTACATTAGGTTTGCCCTGATTTATTTGCAGTAATAATTGCAAAATAAATACCAAAAATAAAAATCGCTATTCATGAAGTTTATTGTCTCTTCTTCTTCTCTTTTAAAACACCTTCAACAAATTTCTGGTGTTATTAATACTAATACAGTATTGCCTATTTTGGAAGATTTTTTATTCGAAATAGAAGATAAAAAATTAAATATTGTTGCAACCGACTTAGAAACGGTAATGCGTGTTCAAATGGAAGTAGAAAGTAAAGCAAATGGTCGCGTTTGTATTCCTGCTAAAATTTTGATTGACTCTTTAAAAAATATTGCAGACCAACCCTTGACTTTTAATATTGAAAAAAATTATGCAGTAGAAATTACGAGCGATAATGGAAAGTATAAAGTGATGGGAGAGAATCCAGACAATTTCCCTAAAGAGCCTACAGCGGACGATACCACAGGGTTTAACATGACAAGCGGTGGCTTATTAACTGCGATAAATAAAACATTATTTGCGGTAAGTGGTGACGATTTACGTCCTGCAATGACGGGTGTATTTTTTGAATTATCAAAAGACAGCGTTCAGTTTGTAGCTACCGACGCACACCGTTTAGTAAAATATAAAAGAACAGACGTTAAAGCAACTCAAAACGCAAGTTTCATTGTTCCTAAAAAACCATTGAACTTATTAAAGAATGCTTTACCAGATAATGACGATCCTATAACAATTAGCTTCAACAACAATCATTTATTTGTGGACCATGGTTCAACACAATTAATTTGTCGTTTGATTGATGCAAGATTCCCAGATTATAAAGTAGTTATCCCAACCGATAATCCATACCGCTTAACGGTGAACAAGCATGATTTCCAAAATGCTTTACGTCGTGTAAACGTATTTAGTAATAAGAGCACGAATCAAGTTGCTTTAAATATTACTGGAAATGAATTACAAATGGCAGCGCAGGACATTGACTTCAGTTTTGAAGGTAATGAGCGTATGAGTTGTGAATATCAGGGCGAAGACATTCAGATTGCATTTAATGCAAAATTCTTAATTGAGATGTTGAGCGCAGCAGATACCGATGACGTTTTTATTGAATTGTCTACACCTAGTAAAGCGGGCTTGATCAAGCCTTCAGAACAGGCACCAGGCGAAGATCTATTAATGTTGGTGATGCCTTTGATGTTGAACAGTTAATTATAGACCCAAATTTTTAGAGTAATCCGTACCATAAAACAACCTAAGCCCGATGATATCTGCATAAGAACATCGGGTTTTTTATTTACATTTATACTATAATATCTATACGCATGCTTGAAACCATAAAGTCTTATTTTGAAACTATTCCTAGTTTACACAGGGCATTAATATTAGCTGGAGGCATTAGCTTTTTTTGGTTGGTAGAAACAGCTATTCCTTTGTTTAAATTTCAATATCAAAAAGGTAGACATGCGGCTTTAAATATATTTTTCACTTTTACTACCATTGTTATCAATTTTGCTTTTGCCTTATTGATGGTTAAAACAAGTGATACCATGGTGCAACATGGATTGGGATTATTGCAATGGGCTAAATTACCATTAGTGTATGAGCTTATAATTGGATTATTGTTAATGGATTTTATAGGAGCCTATTTGGTACACATGATAGAGCATAAGGTAAAATTTTTATGGAAATTTCATATGGTACACCATGCAGACGTTTATGTAGATACTACTACAGCGAATCGACATCATCCAGGAGAGTCGGTAATAAGAGCCGTATTTGCAATACTAGCGGTGATTGTGCTAGGTGCACCAATGTGGTTGGTTTTATTATATCAAAGTGCAAGTGTGGTTTTATCTCAGTTTAACCACGCGAATATTTTTATTCCAAAATGGTTTGATAAAACTGTTGGCTTAATTATAGTTTCACCCAATATGCACAGAGTACACCATCATGTTACCAGACCACAGACGGATAGTAACTATGGAAATATATTTTCATTTTGGGATCGTTTCTTGGGAACGTATAACGACACCCCAATGGATCAAATTAAATATGGTTTAGACGTTTTGGATAATTCAAAACATGGTTCTGTGGGCTATCAATTAAAAGTGCCCTTCAATAAAAATATAAAATCAGATTATTAACATTCACTTTTAAAAGTGGTTTAAGCAAAACAGATAGATGACAAAAATTGGAGCTTTTATTCCCGCGAGGTATGCGGCAACGCGTTTCCCTGCAAAGTTGATGCAACAGCTAGGAGACAAGACCGTAATTAGACATACCTACGACAACACAATGGCTACTGGACTATTTGATGAAGTGTATGTGGTAACAGACAGTGAAATTATTTTTAATGAAATAATAAGTCATGGTGGTAAAGCTATCATGAGTAAGCGTCCGCACGAAAGTGGAAGCGATCGTATAGCAGAAGCAGTGCTAGATTTAGATATTGATATAGTTGTGAACGTGCAAGGCGACGAGCCCTTTGTAAAAAAAGAACCTTTAGAAAAAGTGATTGATTGTTTTAAAGACAGTGCGGTTCAAGTAGCGTCTTTAATGCAAGTGCTCACGCATCAGCCAAGTATTGAGGACCCTAATTATGTTAAAGTAGCAGTAGACAAGAATTGGAATGCGCTATTTTTTTCAAGGAGTGTAATACCTTATCCAAGAAGCTCAGAGACACCAATTACTTATTATGAACATGTAGGTGTTTATGCTTTTAAGAAACAAGCGCTAATTGTTTTTACCAATTGGCCAATGTCTCCATTAGAAGCTGCAGAGAAAATAGAATGCTTAAGATATTTAGAAAACGGCATTAGTATAAGAATGGTGGTGACTAACTATATGGGAGTGGAAATTGATACGCCCGAAGATTTAATCAAGGCAGCTAAACTTTTATAAAAAAATAAAAAATGAACAAAGGAAAATTATTTCAATCCACGGTGGTAGCCGCATTGGCTGGTTTTATTTTTGGATTTGATATGGTCGTGATATCTGGTGCGGACAAGCCTATTCAAGAGCTTTGGCATACGACTCCATTATTTCATGGATTCTTTATTATGTCTATGGCTTTATGGGGTACCGTAATTGGATCTGTATTTGCAGGTGCACCAACCGAAAAGTATGGTCGAAAAAAAGTATTAATATGGTTGGGTGTCATGTTTATTGCATCTGCAATTGGTTCGGCTTTAGCACAGGACCCTTATACTTTTTCATTTTTTAGATTAATTGGAGGTATTGCGATTGGAGTTTCTTCGGTTGCGGCGCCTACTTATATTTCTGAAATCTCTAATAAAAACAATCGTGGCAAGTTGGTAGGCATGTATCAGTTCAATATTGTGTTTGGAATTTTGATTGCTTATTTGTCTAATTATTTCTTAGCTGGTTTTGGTGGAGCGAACGACTGGCGCTGGATGTTAGCCGTGTTATTGATTCCGTCTACTATCTATACTTTAATGACATTGGGTTTGCCAGAAAGTCCAAGATGGTTGTTGTCAACTAAAAATGACGAAGCGGGTGCACGTAAAACATTGGCAGTGGTGGGTGTTGAAAATATTGACGAAACCATCCAAGAGATTAAGGTTTCTAACGAGCAGGAGAAGTCATTTGGCGTTGCCAAGTTATTTACCAAACATCACACTAAAATTATTTCCTTAGCATTTTTTGTAGCATTCTTCAATCAAGCATCTGGTATTAATTTCCTTTTATATTATGCGCCAAGAATTTTAGAGGAAGCGGGATTTGCAAAAGATAATTCTTTATTAAGTTCTATTTCTTTAGGTCTAATGAATTTGATATTCACATTTGTGGGACTATGGTTAATTGATCGTATTGGTAGAAAGACATTATTGATAATTGGTTGTTTTGGATATTTAATTAGTTTGTCCATGGTGGCCTATGGCTTTATTAACCATAGTGCGCCGGAGTTTATGTTGACTTTCTTATTATTATTTATTGCAGCACATGCAATTGGACAAGGTGCGGTTATTTGGGTTTTAATTTCTGAAGTATTTCCAAATAATATTCGTGCAAAAGGTCAATCCTTTGGGGCAAGTATACACTGGGTTTTTGCAGCGCTTATTACTTTAGTTACTCCCGTATTTTTAGATAGCGAGCACGGAATTTTCAAAGATAACCCTTGGCCTATATTTGCTTTCTTTTGTGTAATGATGGCATTACAATTAGTATGGATTTTGTTAAAAGTGCCAGAAACAAAAGGCGTATCTTTGGAGGAATTACAAAAAAAATTAGTTCAATAAAATTTTTATCATGCAATTTAAGAATTTAAAACTTGTCGACTATGTGGTATATGGTCGTGGTGCATTTAATCAGTTAGATGAAATATTGGCTCCTAGAAGAAAGGATAGTTTTCCAATGATATTCTTTCTAGATCATTTTTTTATTGGAAAGCCCTTGGCCTCTAGAATTCCATTAAGAGGAAAAGATAAAATTATATACGTAGACGTTACCTTCGAGCCCAAAACCAAGCAGGTAGATGCATTAGCTGCAGAGTTAAAGGCGGAGTTCGGCGAAGTGAGTGGTATTATAGGTATTGGAGGAGGTTCCACTATGGATTTAGCAAAAGCAGTCTCTTTAATGATGACCAATCCAGGTTCTTCTGCGGATTATCAGGGTTGGGATTTGGTAAAACTGCCTGGCGTTTTTAAAGTAGGTATTCCAACACTTAGTGGAACGGGTGCAGAAGTTAGCCGCACAACGGTATTAACGGGTCCAGTTCGTAAATTAGGTATGAACTCGGACTTTACTCCATTTAATCAAATTGTATTAGATCCAGAATTAACCAAGAACGCTCCAACGAATCAACGTTTCTATACGGGTATGGATTGTTATATCCATTGTGTTGAAAGTTTAGACGGCACATTTATAAACGAGTTTAGCAGAAGCTATGGCGAGAAGGCAATGGACTTATGTCGTAAGGTATTTGTAGAAAAAGATAAATGGGATGAAGAAAGCGATGAACAATTAATGATGGCATCTTATGCAGGCGGAATGAGTATTGCCTATAGTCAAGTAGGTGTTGCGCACGCAGTGAGTTATGGATTAAGTTTTTTATTGGGTACAAAACATTGTATTGGAAACTGTATTGTTATGAATCACTTAGAAGAATTTTATCCAGCCGGTGTGAAAGAATTTAAATTCATGGTAGAGAAAAACAATATTGAAATTCCTACGGGGATTTGTGCAAATTTAACAGAAGACCAATTTGACACCATGATGGACGTAACATTGGGCATGAAACCTTTATGGGAGAACGCGTTGGGCAAGGACTGGGAAACTATCATGACCCGCGAGAAACTACGAGCACTCTATGGAAAGTTGTAAGCTTTTCGAACTTCTTTCTTTTCGAAATAGATATTCAAAATAAAAAAGCCTCGTAAAATTTACGAGGCTTTTTTTGTATTTCTAACCCATCCTTAAACTATTCTGCTTCCGCCACTACTTCTTTTACTTCTGGAATCATACGCTTCATCATTCCTTCGATACCTGCTTTCAATGTAACCATTGAAGAAGGACATCCGCTACAAGAACCTTGTAACATCAAATTTACGATTCCGTCATTATAACTTTTAAATTGTATTGCACCACCGTCCATTTCAACTGCGGGCTTTACATAATTTTCTAATAATTCTTTTACACGCTTTACTACATCATCATCGTCTGCATGTACCGTGTTAGTGGCTTCTTGTTTGATCTTGGCAACTTCTTCTTCGTTTACTACCATGCCACCGTTTTCTAAAAACTCTTTTAAGAAAGTTTTGATAGTAGGAATTACATCCTGCCAGTCTTCAGTTTCAGTACTCTTAGTCAAAGTGATAAAATTGCTCGCAATAAAAACACTCTTAATAAAAGGGAAACTGAATAATTCTTTAGCCAAAGGAGAAGGCGTTGCCAAGCTTTCGTCGGCAATGTCAATGCTTTTTCCTGGGTACAATAATTTGTTGGCAACAAATTTCATTGTTTCTGGATTCGGGGTCATCTCGGTATAGATGCTCACAATTGTATTTCCTGTAGTAATCATAAAATGTCTTTTAGTAGCTTATTGAGTACAAAATTAAACAAAATAGAAAGGCGCTAAGCTCCTTTTGGGGTTAGCGCCTGTTATTTTTCCGATATCGAAATATAGGAGGAAGGCTTTAAGGCCATTTATTAAGGGACAATGCTCAGTTTAGCATAATTAAGCATGATTTTCTTTTCTCCATTTAGGTCAAAAAGGATCTGTGCAATGGGGTTATGAGCCGAGCCTTCAATTTCTTTAATAATGCCAAAACCAAACTTTTGGTGTTCTACTTTCATGCCCGCCTCTAAGGCAGAAGGGTCTGCTGCTGTAAAGTTGGCCGACGGAATATGGTTTTTATTGACTGAAGTAGGCGGATTTACTGGTAAATAGCTTGGTTTACTTGGAGTGGTGGACTTGGCTGCAGCCTGGGCAATTCCAGATTTAGGCTTTTGTTCTGCCCAACCCTTATTGTTTCCGCCATGCATCCTGTCATAGGTATTGCCCCAGCCCGAACTTTGGTTGCGGGCGCCACCACCAGCACTAGATTTATCAATCTTATCTTCTGGCATTTCTTCCAGAAAACGGCTAGGGTCATTTTGAACCAATTGGCCAAAGCGATATCTTGAATTGGCGTGACTTAACCATAAATGCTTTTTTGCTCTAGTTACCGCCACGTAAAATAATCTTCTCTCTTCTTCTAATTCCTCTCTTGTGTTTACACTCATTCCACTTGGGAAAAGAGACTCTTCTAAACCCACTACAAATACACAGGCAAACTCTAAACCTTTTGCAGCGTGCACCGTCATTAATTTTACAGAATCAAATTCATTCTTATCATTATCAGCGTCCGTGATTAAAGTAATTTGTTGCAAATAAGAGCCTAAACTTTTATCACCTACTTCTCCGTCGTCATTACTTGGACTCTCTGTCCACTCTTTAATGGAGTTTAATAATTCTTGAACGTTCTCATAACGCGCCAAACCTTCTGTAGACTTATCATTAAATAATTCTTTAACAATATTGGTATGTTTTCCAACTTGTGTAGCCACTTCGTAAGCATTATGCTTAGTCAATTGATTTTGAAAATACTTAATCATGGTTACAAACTCTTCAATTGCAGTTAACGTACCGGCCTTAAATCCAAATCCTTTTGCTTTTTCAAGTACTTCAAAAAAAGTAATATTTTGTTCACTTGCAATTACTAAACATTTTTCAACAGTGGTTTTACCAATACCTCTTACGGGGTAATTAATAATTCTTTTAAGTCCTTCCTCGTCTTTTGTATTTGCAATAATTCTTAAATAAGCGATATAATCTTTTACTTCCTTTCTTTGATAGAAGCTAAGCCCACCATATATCTTATAAGGGATACCTGTTCGTCTCAAGCTTTCCTCGAAGGATCTACTTTGTGCATTGGTTCTGTATAAAATTGCAAAATCATTATTATAAAAATGGTTTCTTAATTTATATTCTTGAATCGCGTCAGCAACAAATTTACCCTCGTCATTGTCCGTCATTGTGCGAACCTGCTTGATTTTTTCTCCCGCTTCATTGTCGGTCCATAAATCTTTTGCGATTTGTCCTTTATTATTTTTAATCACATGATTAGCCACTTCAATAATGGAAGAACTGCTTCGATAGTTTTGTTCCAGCTTCACCATTTTCACGTCATCATAGTCTTTTTCAAACTGTAAAATATTTTCAATGGTTGCTCCACGGAAACTATAAATACTTTGCGCGTCGTCACCTACCACGCAAATGTTTTCGTGAACGGCTGCTAATAATTTTGCTATTTGATACTGAACCGGATTTGTATCCTGATACTCGTCAATTAATAAATATTTAAACTTGTGTTGATACTTATGTAATACTTCTGGAAAGTCACGTAATAGCTCATGCATTTTGAATAATAAGTCATCAAAATCCATGGCACCGTTTTTAAAACAACGTGCAGCATAGCTAGCATAAATATTTCCAATGGCAGGTCGATTCGCTCTTGCGTCTTCTTGCTGAATTGTAGAATTAATTGAATATTCCGCAGGACCCACTAGCGCGTTTTTAGCAGAAGAGATTCTGTTGTGCACTACATTCGGCTTATAATGCTTGTCGTCCAAGCCCATTTCGTTAATAACGGCCTTTAAAACAGATCTAGAATCGTCCGTGTCATAAATAGTAAAGCTTTGTGGGTAGCCAAGCTTGTCGGCCTCGCTTCTTAAAATACGTGCAAATACACTGTGGAAGGTACCAATGTATAAGTTACGGGCTTCGGTATTGCCAAGCGTTCTTTCGATACGCTCTTTCATTTCCTTAGCTGCTTTATTGGTAAAAGTAAGCGCCAATATATTAAAGGAATCTACACCGCTATGAATCAAGTGTGCAATTCGACTGGTAAGTACTTTGGTTTTTCCGCTGCCTGCTCCGGCAATAATCATCAAAGGGCCCTTAATGTGTAATACGGCTTCTTTCTGCCTTTCATTTAATCCGTCCAAATAGGTTTGCTGCATTATGCAAAGATACGACCTGTTCAAGTATTTTAGTGGGATGGTGGAAAACAAAAAGCCCGATCAATTTGATCGGGCTTTAAAAAAAATTAGTGAGAAACTATTTCTTCTCTAATAATTTAAAGAATTGATCTAATTGAGGTAAGATCACGATTCTTGTTCTGCGATTCTTAGCTCTGTTAGTTGCATTGTTATTGTCAGCAACAGGAGAATATTCTCCTCTTCCTGCAGCAGTCATACGCTTAGGATCTAAACCATATTTTTCT
Organism: Chitinophagaceae bacterium; assembly: GCA_947374225.1. Lineage (GTDB taxonomy): Bacteria > Bacteroidota > Bacteroidia > Chitinophagales > Chitinophagaceae > Sediminibacterium. The sequence continues at coordinate 161,037 of CANCAY010000003.1, forward strand.
TGTAAAATTCTAACAATAGTAGTTGCACGTTTAACGCTCAAGTCCCAGTTGTCTTCTAATACAGTATCGTTTCCAATTAATTGCTTAGAGTCTGTATGACCTTCTACCATGAATTCAATATTTGGTTGAGCAGCTAAAACTTTAGCAACTTTACCTAATACCACATTTGCTTTGTCTGTGATATTAAAGCTTCCACTTTTAAATAATAATTTATCAGAGATATCAACAAATACAACTCCTTTCTCAACTTTGATATTGATATCCTCGTCGTTTAAGTCTCCGATAGCACCTTTCAAATTCATTACCAACGCCATGTTGATAGAATCTTTACGTGCCATAGAACCTTGTAAGTCTTGAATATATAAATCTTTAGCACCAATATTATCTAAAGATTTTTTAATGCTTTCTGCTTGAGCTCCAGTTACTACGGACAAGTCTTTTAATTGACTTAATACCGTTGTATTGTTAGTTCTTAAAAAATCGATTTGTTTGTTTAAATCATCAATAGTTGATTGTAATGATTTGTTTTTGTCGCTGTTCTTTTCAGCTTCTGATTTGTTTTTTGCTAATGCATCTTGCGCGTCACGTAATTTACTTTGAAGGTCAGCGTATGCACCATTTAATTGGCTATACTTTGCTTCTGCTTCTTGTAATTTCTTAGGACTTACACAAGAATAGGCACCTATACTTACTATTGCAAGCACTAAAAAAATTTTACTTTTCATACTAATCTGTTTTTATTTAAATGAATAAATGTAGCCCAAGGCTTAAACAAAAATAAGCATATAGTTTGGACCTCAAAAAATTTTTCTATGGGCTTGGGCAGCTTTAACGTTCTGTTTGAATTAGCGAGTTATGTCCTTTGAAATTCCAAATTCAGGAATATGGCCTTTATAAGCACTAAAAAACTCAATAATTTTAAACATATCTGCAGTTTGATCATTAGATGGCTCAAAAGGTGCTGTAAAAACCACTTTTCTATTTGCAAAGTCAAGTGCAATCATGACAATTGGTACTTGGGCGTTTTTAGCGATATGGTAAAAGCCGGTTTTAAGCTTCGTGACTTTTTTTCTGGTTCCCTCGGGAGAAAGGGCAATATGAAAGGACTCCCTTTCATTAAATAAAGCTACCACCTGGTCCACTAAGTTGTTATTTTTAGAACGGTCCACGGGACGTCCGCCAAGTGATTTAAGGATCCAGCCAAATGGAGGAATAAATAATTCCTTCTTTCCTAGAAACTGTATAAACTCCAAATGCAGCTTTTTTCTAAAAGCCAGTCCTAAAAAGAAATCAATATTATGGGTATGAGGTGCTACTATTACAACCGATTTTTTCAAATGATAAGGAAAAGCGCCTTCCACTTTCCAGCCACGAACAGTAAAAAACCACCAAACAAGTAGTTGTTTCATATTGTAATTTTTATTGGTTCAAAAGCAAAGCGGCATTCAAAATTGGATCTACTTTTTCTGCATCTATAGGAACAATGGTTCGGTCCTTTTCGTACCATTTATCATAGTACTTTAATAAAATACTAAAGGCGGCACTAATTTCCTTTTCTAAAATATGATTAATGGCATTTTTTGTTTCTAAGCCACCAAGTCTTTTTTGAATTCGATAAGTGGCTGCCATTAAATTTTCTGCACTAAATTTTCCATAACCAGCAACAATAAATGCTAATCTTGATTCAAACGGAATTTTAATAAAATAACATTTACTAGCACGTAATAATTTAAAGAAGGGTGTTGGTAACATAACCAATCCAATTCTTTGACTTTCGTCTTCTATCCAAATGGTGGAATGTAATAAAGAGACTGCATATAATTCGGTTGCTAAAACATTTTCAAACATTTCTTGTGAAGGTTGTTCAGCTTGACCAAGTGCTCCAAATGCAGAACCTTTATGATGCGCCAAACCTTCCAAGTCTATTACCGGTTGCTTTTGTTTTTTAAGCTCGAGCAATATTTCTGTTTTGCCAGATCCAGTGTATCCACCCAACACTTTTAATTCATAGGGTTTTTCAAACTGTGCTAAAACCCAGTTCCTATAAGCTTTATAGCCGCCCGCTAATTGGCAAACTTGAAATCCATATAAATCTAATAACCAACAAACAGCAGCACTACGCATACCGCCTCTCCAACAGTGTACATAAATAATTGGTTTGTTTTTTTCATTATGTTTTTGAAAATCTTTTACCCAAGCTTCCACTGTTTCAATCATGTTTAGCATCTTATTTCCAAAAATTGGAAACCCTGCTTTAATGGCATCTTCTCTACTTTTTTGTTTGTAAGTAGTACCTATTAAAACGCGCTCTTCATTATTAAACAAAGGAAGTGAAAATGCATTTTTGATATGTGCATGTTCAAATTCGGCAGGACTTCTTACGTCAATTACAATACCTAAAGGTGCTGCATTAATAAAGTCATTGATCTCGATTTTTTGAATAGCCATTACGACAAAGTTAACTGCTTTAATTGGCTTGCAAGCAATTCACAACTAATTTCAGAAAAAGGAGGATTGCTGTAATTAAATTGCCTTGCCATTTGTAATGCAGTAGATAAATTAAATTCATGTTGAGCAATACAAATAGCCCAGCCTTTTTCCTGCCAATATTTTCCTAGATACTCTTGTTCGGTTTGACCTGGTGTTGGAATAATTATTAATTTTTTCTCAAACGGAATTAGTTCCATCAAACTGGTATAACCACCTCGGCAAATAATGTATTCAGCATTGGCAATTTGCTTTGCTAAAGCTGCACCCGATAAATGATGATATAGCGTTCCGGTCTCGGTTGCTTTATGATACTGCTCATTTTTAGGCAAGCCAGCTACTACCACAAAGGGCTGCGCTTGTGTATTGCCCGCTTCCCATAAAAGCTGCTCTAAAATGGTTCTTTGAGGTTCTGGGCCCGATACGATTCCTAAAAAAAGAAGGGGTACGGCGTTAATGTCAATGGTTTGGTTGCGAACAGCACTGTGTAATCTAGACAAGCATCCCATATACCAAAGGGGAATGGTTGGTTGCGAAACCGGATTGCCTAGTTTTCCGGATAGGTTATTGGGCCCTTCCATATCAGGTACCCAACAAGCGTCAAAGCGTTTCATCCATGCATATTGTAATTTTTGAAACCAATTACTTGCCCAACCAAAAGGCATAATCATATACAATTGATGTGTTATAAAAACACTAGGCACTTTTTTATGATAAAAACCAACACGGTTGTCTGCAATGATTAAATCAAAATGATAACGGTCCTGCATTTTTTTAAGCCACCAATATTCATTTATAATGCTCCATAAAACCTTGGGAGCTTGTAAAAAAATATTTGCAAAAAATAGGCTTCTATTTTTAGTATATCGAACATGGTATCCACGCAGCGCTAAAAAATGAGCGTCGGGAAAAGCTTCTTTTAATATGACTTCATGATGTCCTTCTGTGGCAATATAAACGGTATGTCCCAACTCCTTTAATGCATGAATAATGGGAATGCATCTTGTGGCATGTCCCAATCCCCAATCCAGAGGCGATATACATATTGAAAGCGGCTTCATGAAACCTAAATTTAGTCAATTATTGCCTGTATAAAACACTAAATTTGTTTCAAACGAATAAACATGCCATTCTTGTCAAAAGATAAAACGATAGCACTATACGCAGCACTGGTTTCCTTTGGAACTTATGTATTTATTTTTGGTTTTAGAAAATCGTTTACGGTATGCACTTTTGATGGTTTAACATTTGGCCCCATTGCTTATAAAACAGCATTAGTGATAAGTCAAATGTTAGGTTATTTATTAGCCAAATTTTATGGTATTCGTTTTATTTCAGGAATGCAAAAAACCAATAGATATAAAACTATATTTTTATTAACGGGGATTGCATGGGCGGCTTGGTTATTATTTGCATTGATTCCCGCACCTTATAATGTGGTCTTTTTATTTTTAAATGGTTTTCCATTGGGTATGTTATGGGGGGTTGTGTTCTCTTATGTAGAAGGTAGGCGTAGCACGGATTTCATAGGAGCAGCATTGGCAGTAAGTTTTATTTTTTCTGCGGGTTGGGTGAAGTCTGTTGGAGGATGGTTATTACTTAATTTTCATATTACAGAATTTTGGGTTCCATTTTGCACTGGCTTGGTTTTTGCAATTCCACTTATGATATGTGTATATGGATTAGAAAAAGTGCCACCCCCTTCGGCGGAGGATGAACTGCTCAGAACCACGCGTGTTCCAATGACTTCTTCTGATAGAAAAAGTTTATTAAAACAATATTTACCTGGCGTAATTGCATTTGTTGCTATTTATTTATTTGCAACTATTTTTAGGGATATTCGAGATAATTTTTCTGCAGACATGTGGAAGGAAATGGGCTATGCGTCTAGGCCTTCAGTTTTTACAGAAACAGAAACGCCCATCACTATTTTTATTTTAATATTAATGGGGGCCGTGGTAGCTATTAAAAATAGTTTTAAAGCACTCATGGTGGCGCATGTGTTTATTTTGTTTGGATTTATTATTGCAGGACTGTCAACTTATTTTTTCACACATGGCAAACTAGACCCTTTTTGGTGGATGCTATTTGTGGGACTGGGTTTATACTTGGTATACATCCCCTTTAATTCTATCTTTTTTGATAGACTGATTGCCGCGTTTTCTATGAAAGGGAATGTTGGATTCTTTATTTATGTAGCAGACTCGGTGGGATATGTAGGAAGCGTAAGCGTAATGCTGGTAAAAGAAGGAATGACGTTGAAAATACAATGGACACAATTTTTCTCACAAAGCGTAATGATACTTTCTTTTGTGGGCATTTTTATAACACTCTATTCCATTTATTATTTCTTATCAAAATCAAGAACCACTCCGTTGATGCAATAACGCAATCCTGTTGGAGGAGGACCGTCTTCAAAAATATGTCCTAAATGTGCCTTGCATTTTCCGCATTGCACTTCTGTTCTGTTCATTCCATGCGTATTGTCTGGTGTATAAATTACGGCAGCCTTAGATATAGGCTCATAAAAACTAGGCCATCCGCAACCACTATCAAACTTGGTATCACTTTTAAAAAGCGCGTTGCCACAGGCAGCACAATGGTAGGTTCCAATTTCCTTGGACGTTTCATAGATACTGGTAAATGGACGTTCTGTACCCTTCTCTCTAGCAATGGCATATACTTCGGGCGACAAGATCTGTTTCCAAACACTATCGGGAACTACCACTTTGTCTTGTTGGCTTTTAGAATAGTAAGGGTTGTTCTTGTTTGGCATAGTATGATTTTTGTCAGGCTTGGGGCCTTGTGCGCAAGCGAATTGGCTAATGCTAATAAGGAGAAACAGTAGTTTGTACATAATGTGAGGTCTCTTGTAAAAATACTAACAAGTATTCTAATATTTTGTTTAGATTTTTAAAAATCTCATGTCTATAATTTAGGGTAGATGCTTATCTTTGAATGCACTCCAAATCTATACTATGTTCAATTTAATCTTATTTGGTCCTCCAGGTAGCGGAAAAGGTACTCAAAGTGAAAACATTATTGCTGCTTATGGCTTGCAACACTTGTCTACCGGGAATCTTTTAAGAGAAGAAATTGGAAATTCGACACCATTAGGAATAGAAGCAAAGCGTTTAATGGATCAAGGACAATTAGTGCCAGACGAAGTAGTGATTGGTATGGTGCGTAATTTTATGGAAGCTCGCCCGGCAGCGAAAGGATTTTTATTTGACGGCTTTCCTAGAACCACAGCACAATGTGTAGCCTTGGATGCATTATTAATAGAGAACGGAAACGAAATCAATATAGTTTTGGCATTAGAAGTAAGCGAAACGGAATTGGTTAAAAGATTATTGGGTCGCGGCCTAACTTCAGGCAGAAGCGATGATACCAATGAGACCATTATTCGTGCTAGAATTAAAGAGTATCACGATAAAACTACCGCTGTTGCAACTTATTACGATCAGTTTAATAAAGTAGTACATGTTAAAGGCGAAGGAACGGTAGAAACCATCTATGCCGATTTAAAGCAAGAGATAGACCACAGAATTTAAAAGTCCATTAGCAAAGATTCATTCAAATTGGTTCTAGTATAATGTATAGTCAACGAAAAACATATTTATAATATTTTACATAGATAATAACCTATATATAAATAAAATAATATATATTTGTTCTGATAAACAGTAATTTATTGAGCCAGTTTGAGTAAACTATTCCCTCTAATTTTTGTCAAATAAGTATTCGGCTTTTACTGTAATAATTTTTTCAGTTTTGCTTGTATATGAATAGACTCATAATAAATAGTATTACGTTTTCCAGGCTCTTGTTATTGCCACTCCTCTATTTGTACCCTACGCCATTTTTTCTTTTTATAGCTGCAAGCTGGTGTGGCCTATCTGATTTTTTAGATGGCTATTTAGCAAAACGTTTAAAAAGCAATAGCACTTTTGGTATTAAGCTGGATCAAATAGCAGACAAGATTGTCGCGCTTTATTTTTTTATCGAATTATTTACAAGAGGTCAAATAGCAATTTGGTTTATAATATTATTTTTTCTACGCGAGGGGCTTATTTTAATTGGAAGAAGTATTGGTTTAAATATATCCGCTTCAAATATCTGGGGAAAAGTAAAAACGGTATTGGTTTATGTTTTAATTGCAGCATTATACGGAAATAATTACTTTCATTTTTTTACAATGATAGAAGCAAAATGGATAAGTATACTATTTCAAATTGGAATACTAGCAATCAGTTTTTATTCGTATTATATTTCTATACTAGCAATAATTAGAACAAAAATATATCAAGCGTTTTCAAAAGTATTGGGCTCTAGTTTTTACACTGCTTATATTTTTAAATGGATGCCAGGAACTTCTAGTTCCCTGTTTGTATTTCCCTTGTTTTTTTATTTTCAGCATATTGAATATGGAATTAAAATAGCCATTACTGGATTTTTAATACTTATCCATTATTTAATCTATCCGGTTTTTAGCCAACAGGTACAGAAAGAAGATCCAGGTGAATATACATTGGACGAGACAATTGCAATTGCATTTTGTTGGTTTATGCCATACCATAGTGTACAAATTTGGCTTCTATGTTTTATACTATTTCGTTTTTTTGATATTGTGAAGCCCTTTGGTATTAAGGCTTTCGAGAAAACCCCTAATTTTGGAAAAGCCACACGAGTATTAGGAGACGACCTTATTGCTATTTTTTATACCATAATAATGATCTATGCCATTGAACTTTTTGTCGCAATCTAAGCAATATATAAAAGGATTAATTCCTATTTTAATAATCAATGCGTTTGGATTGGTGGGTTTATATTTATTTATGCCAAGGCCATTATTTTATTTAGAATATTTATTGGTTTTATTGGCGCTGATCGTATTTAAAAAATATTGGCCATCCTTTGTTTTATTTATACTGATATTCGTTTTTGATTTATTCAGTATATTTTCTAGTTTGTTTTTATTTCAACTAGACGAGTTTTTCTCTAGTTTGTCTTTTATTAAATTTTATCATTTTTCATTTCAGCAAATTCTTATCGGGGTGGTGTTTTTTTCCTATTTGTTTTTGATAGGATATGTATTAAAGTGGAGTCATAAAATAGTTCAACAGAATAAAAAGACATTTATTAAAGTATTAGTGATATTCTATTTTATAATGGGAAGCTTGGATATGTTAAGCGGCTCTAATAAGTTAACGGAAGGCTTTATAAAACAGGACTTTTCAAAAAAGAATATTGCAGCGTCTTTAATGAATGATTATTTTAAAACCTTTTCGGATCTAGGCAACAGCAAAGTGGAGACATTGAAAGACAGTTCTATGGGTTTTAAAGCTTTCTTAAAAGACACAACTGGAAATCAATTGTTAATTGTGGTGGAGTCTTGGGGAGAATTAAAAGACGCGAAATTGCAACAAGGTTTGGCGTCCTGGATTGCTAAGAAATTTGAAGTCAAGGGATATCGTGTGAGTACAGGTGATTCCAAATATTATGGTTCTACCACCGCCTCCGGCTTGAGAGAAATGACCAATACCAAGGGAGAGTATAGTTACTATTTAAATCATAAGTCGGCAGTTACACCGTTTAAATCCATTTTTGATGTAAAACACAACCAGGGCTATGAAACCTTTGGCTTTCATCCATTTACAGGGCGCATGTTTTCAAGATCTGTATGGTGGAAAAATCTAGGCATTCAAAATTTATATTTTAGGGACCAATATTTATTTGAAAACATTTCAAAAGTAAATGAAGTTGCAGGGGAAGCGCATTTCCCGTCTGTTAAAGACGAAAAGTTTTTTGATTATCTATTAGACAAAACCAAGACTACGCCCAAGAAGTTTGTTTACTTTTTAACAGTTAATTCGCATTTACCTTATAATACAATTGGCAAAGACAATAGCCCAACAGCGCAATTTGATATTTCAAAAATGGCTATTTCAGACCATGCAAAGTACCAACTAATTCATATTAAAAATCTGTTGGAATACTTCTCACAAAAAATTGAATCCAAGGATTGGAATAAAATATTAATAGTAGGAGACCATATACCTCCATTTCCAACCCTGCAGGATCGAGGCTTTTATGTAGACGGAAAAGTTCCTTATCTATTGATCACCAAGAATTAGATATTTAATCCACCACAAGCGCTAATTACTTGACCAGTAATATAACTACTCAAGTCGCTTGCTAAGAACAAAGTGGTGTTTGCAATTTCTTCTGCCTTGCCAAAACGCCCTAAAGGAATTTTGTCTAAGAATGCTTTGCCGGCCTCCCCTTCGTTTAAATAGTGAGTCATATCGGTTTCTACGAATCCTGGTGCAATGGCGTTACATCTAATATTACGGCTACCAATTTCCAAAGCAATTGATTTTGTAAAACCAATAATACCCGCTTTGCTTGCAGCATAACTACTTTGACCCGCATTGCCACGAATGCCAATAATAGAACTCATATTAATGATACTGCCAGCTCTTGCTTTCATCATAGGGCGAATCACTTGCTTAGTCATGTTAAAAACACTCTTAAGATTCGTGTCCATTACCACATCCCATTGTTCAGGGGTCATGCGCAATAATAAATTGTCTTTAGAAATACCAGCATTGTTAACGCAAATATCAATAGCACCAAATTCTTCCATCACATTATTTACGAAAAGTTCACAAGCGGTATAGTCCGCTGCATTTGCTTTATAAGCCTTTGCTCTAACACCTAATTTTTCAATTTCAGCCACCAAGCTATCTGCTTTTTCAGCACTGCTATCACTTACATAAGTGAAGGCAATATGACTTCCTTGTTCTGCTAATTTTAATGCAATAGCTGCGCCAATTCCTCTTGCCGCGCCAGTTACTATAGATACTTTACCTGCTAATAATTTCATTACTTTCTATTTTTAATAAACCAATAAGTATGCATTAACACAATGCTAATATTTACAAATATAACAGGATTATTTCTGTTGTAAATGAATTGCTTTTAGTTCTTCTATATAAATTCTTTCATTGGAAAGTCTAGGCACTTTGTGTTGCCCTCCCAATTTACCTTTTTGCTTAAGCCATTCATGAAAACAGCCTTTTTTAACGGCTGTCACTTTGGGCAAACTTAGTGCAATATTTTTATGACGCTTTGCTTCATAATCACTATTTAAAGCTTGTAGGTTTTTATCTAATTCAACCGTGAAAGCATCCATATTAATTGGGTTTTCTTCAAACTCAATTAACCATTCATGGGCCCCTGAATTATTATCAGACATATAGATAGGTGCAGCGGTATATTCTTTTAGTATTAAGCCAAATGTAGCACAGGCTTGGCTTATGGCGTTGTCGCTATTGTCTGCAATTACTTCTTCTCCAAAAGCGTTCATGAATTGTTTAAGGCGTCCACTTACTTTTATTTTAAAAGGGAACTTGTTTACAAATTGAATAGTATCCCCAACCAGGTATCTCCATAAGCCACCATTGGTACTAATAACAATTGCATAGTTTTTACCAATATCTACTTTATCTAATCCAATAGTTATTGGTGATTCTTTTCCATATTCTTCCACCGGCATGAATTCATAAAAAATGCCATGTTGTAATAATAATAACATCCCTTCTTCCTCTAAATTATTTTGTGCTGCAAAAAAACCTTCACTAGCATTATATATTTCTAGGTATTTACAACCAGGGCCAATAATTTTTTCGAATTGTGCTTTATAAGGTGTGAAAGAAACGCCGCCATGAATATATAATTCAAAATCGGGCCATACTTCTTTAATGGTTTGCTTTCCTGTAATTTCTAGAATACGATTTAATAAAACTAGGGTCCAGGTAG